>CAZMMX010000053.1:0-18469 GCA_964567485.1 uncultured Prolixibacteraceae bacterium
CCCGAAAGCATAACCCGCGGCCGGTACCGCCGTTAAAGTCACCACCTCACCATTGCCGTAGGTGGACTTGTCAGGATTCCTGGTAATGGTTCCACCCGTTGAGGGACTGGCACTCAACGTCAATGTGTAACTCTCCGCAGTGAAATTGGCCGTCACACTCTTGTTCCCATTCATCGTCACGGTTGTCTCGGCGGAAGTGCCCGTGGCATCACCACTCCAGCTCCCGAAAGCATAACCCGCGGCCGGTACCGCCGCTAAAGTCACCACCTCACCATTGTCGTACTCCGGCTTGTCAGGATTCCTGGTAATGGTTCCACCCGTTGAGGGACTGGCACTCAACGTCAATGTGTAACTCTCCGCAGTGAAATTGGCCGTCACACTCCTGTTCCCTTCCATGGTTACCGTCGTAGTGGCCGTGCTTCCTGCAGCATCCCCACTCCAGCTCCCGAAAGCATAACCCGCGGCAGGAATGGCTGAGAGGGTGACAATTTCACCTTCGCTGTAACTCACTTTCTGGGGTTCCTGGGAAATTATTCCGCTCCCGGAGGGGGACACCGTCGTTGTAAGGGTATAGCCCTGGCTTAACAAGGTGGTCACCGTATTGCTCATTCTGGGGTTCAGGAAGAGCTTCGAATCATCCAGGTTTGCGCTGTTCTCGATCACTTCAACTCCGGGATCAGTATCCACTTCTACCTGGAAACTGAGTTCGGGAACCACTAACACCGAATTGGAGGTCGCATCAGGATACTGGAATCCTGAACTTCCGGCATCCGCAATGAAGGAAACACCTCCGATTCCAGTGGCTGTTGCGGAACACTGCCAGGTAAATGCAGCGATTCCGCCTACAGGTATCGTGGCACTGACAGGTTCGGGTCCGGTTAGGATCTGCACCCCGGTTACCCCACCACTGGTCACAGGCGTCAGCGTCCCTGGGGTCACCTCCGTGACATCACCTCCCGGGTTAGTGAAGACTGCTTCCACAATAATGGGCATACCACTTGAAACAAGGGTATTATATGCCGACACAGCTGCTGTCAGATGGATTCCTGGTGCCGGTTTGACAGGGACTGCCCCGATGGCCCAGGATCCGCTGGCCCCGGCAGTCCAACTCATGGCTACAGTTGAAGCGGCAGCCACCTCAAAGCTTGATCCGCTACGCAGGTAGGGATATCCTGTGGAACCACTGGGCACAGAAGCATTCCATACTTCTGATTGCCCGGCATCCACCGTTAAGGTCGGAGCAGAGGAGCTCCCCCCAACAGTGACAATATCAAAAACCAGATCATCAGGTTCAGCGGCTACATCCACAGATGGGGTTGAACCGGAGGAACTTCCGGCAGAGTAGAAATCACCCAGCGGATTATCGGAATCGACACCCGAAAAAGTAACAGCTCCTGCCACTCCGCTGACTGTTCCACTGAAAGATACAGCAACATCTGCAGTTGTCGAAACCGGCGGGTTCAACAGGTAGTATATCGCCACCTGACGCCCGACACTCTGGGTGTAGGATCCCTTCCTGATCAGTTCCTCTCCACCGAATGTCACAGAATTCACGTTTTTAGCTGAACTGGATCCACCCCACGATACGCCGACCATCAGCAGACGGTCCGCTTCCGTTCCTGTCGTATGACTGAAAGTCAACGAACTCACATAACTCGCTGTGCCCGTCGTGGGAGCTCCGGAGATGCTCACGCTTCCAGCTCCCCCGACAGTGGATTCTCCCGGAACTCCGGGAGTATTGCTCCCAACAGCCCAAAACAGATCTTCACCATCCAAAGTTGCGGTGGGAGTGGCACTGCCCGACTCATATATGGTGCCTTCAGGGATGACATCCATAATAAAGGCATCCTCCAGAAACTCGCGCGACTGGCAAACCACATCCCTGATCGTATAGGTCAATATTTCGCCCGGCCCGGCAATCTCCTTGTCAACCTCTTTCACGATACTTCCCGGATGGTCAACAACGGAACCACTGATATTTAACACCTTATCTTCCGCACCCTCACTGTAATGGGTGACCGACCCGGTATAATCACCAGGCACCGGCCCCAGGAAACGCACATAAACCGTTCCCCCTTCCGGAGGCAGGGAAAGGAAAGATCCGAATCCTGAGCCTGAAGTAGCCGAGATCTCAAAATTTCCTAAAACGGTAAGATCTATGTTCTCCTCGAGCTGTGTTCCTGCCACAAAATAGCTTTGTTCTGCCGAATACTCCCCGGAATACCCCGAAAAGTTCAGCGAACCAGGTGCCAGAGTGATGGTCGGGGGTTCCGCAGCCAGCATGAACACGCCAAAAGCGTAAGCCTCAGGTTTTTCAGGATCATGGGGCTGAGCCCTGACCGTAAAACTCCCATCCTCTCCCGGCCTGATGTTTGTCCAGCGAGCTACATACCCGTTGACGGTATTGTACCCCGTGCAGAAATAGACGGCATAGGAACTGCCCAGGTATTCAGCCGTCCCCAGGGTACTGGCATTGGTGGCGCCCTCTATTCCGGAGAGGGTATACCTTGAAATCCGGTCGGTATAGGAGGAGCCATTGCGGTTGACGGTGGTTGCGAAAGCATAGGTTTTCGACGGGTCCAACCCGTTAAAGGTGAGATCCATCCACCAATCTGCCGGAGTGGTCACATAATACTGCACCACCCCAACTATATCGGCCTTTCCATTAAACGTCTCATAGGCGTCAGTACCCTCGTTGGGAGCAGCTCCTGTGGTGGTGTTATTGGTCAGCGTTCCGGAAGTGGATACCGTCACCGTGACTCCGGTCTCCTCCCCTGTCTCAAAGTCCAGAAGGTTACCGGCGCTCGACCCAATGGTAAACTCAGTGGTATTTTCAGGTGTACTGGAACCCGACACATCGTTGTACGCCACAAAGGGGGGAGCGGCCACAAAATGAGCCGTGACGCTCCTGTTCCCATTCATCACCACAACGGAAGGATTCAGCGCTCCTGACAGGTCACCCGACCAATGGTCGAAAAGGAAACCCAGGCCCGGATCTGCGGTGAGCTCCACCTCGCTTTCTGCAAAGTATACACCCCCTTCCGGGTCCGGAGTGACTGATCCCGAACCGGGGGGATCCACAGTAAGGGTCAGGGTAAACTGGGCCAGTTCTATGAACTCTGCATTGATATTTTTATTCTCATCCATCAGAAGGGTGAATAGGCCTCCTGTCGACTGGATATCACTTCCATCTGCCCCACCCCAGGCATGAAATTCAAAACCACTTCCGGGGAGTGGAGCCAGCGTTACGGTTGTTCCTCCCCGATACCCCCCAGCAGGAGCCTCAGGATCCAACGTTACCGAACCGTTGCCGGTCGTGGAAACCTGAAGCAAAAACTGTTCATAAGCGGTCCCGCTCACCGTCGTGGTCTCTGAGAGCGTTCCGCTTTCATGCGTAATGGTTCCCGTGACAGTGAAGACGTCGCCGGAAAAGAAACGGACATATACGGTACCACCGGCAGGGAGAAGTGTAACGGAAGGACCAAAACCTTCCCCTTCTCCTTCAAGGGAAACTTCAAAATGGTCAGAAGCAGTCACCGTAATGGTCTCTGTCAGGTTGCGACCGGTCACGGCATAGGACTGTTCGGCGGAAAACGCATTGACCGGATTGCTGAAGGGTGTCATAGTGCTGTGAATCGCTATTTCCGGCAGGAGCGACATGGAATATTCAATGAACAGAAGGGGTGCCGCCGCTGTTTCTCCGTCATAGGCCTCGGCCTCACGCGTACCTTCACCGGTAATGATGAAGACCATGGCTTGTCCGCTGTTCCAGCCAGGCCTGCTGATGATTTCCGTAACGATGGCGGAAATATCTGAAGTTTGGTGCTTTTCATCCACCGTTGGCCACGCCTCAGGTACCCAACTTACGGAAGAGGAGGTCCTGACTCGGGAAGTGATATTATGATCTGTGGCGGTGAACGTCTCCGGATTATCCCCAGCCTGTCCGTAAATCATTAGGGTTGCACTCTCCAGGCTGGTGGCAGTAGCATCCGTTTCAAATTCAAGATAAGCCCTGTAAATGACGGCTCCGGAAGGGACTTCGACTCCCCCGAAACGCACTCCCACGACCTGTCTGCCCGGACCACCGGTCGCGTTATCTTCCACCAGTTCCAGGTCAGTGCTGGTCAGATCCACAGAACCGTCGTTTTCTGCTTCTTCCGCATCATCTGAGCTCTGATCCACCCGTTGGGAAAAGCTCACCGCTGCATTGCTGACAATTCCTGAAACCAGCACATTCCTGGGTTCAGCCCCGGCACTGATATGACTGACAGAACCTGAGAATTCTCCTTCGCCCTCGCCGGTCATACGCACATAGAGGGTAGTGGCAGAGACTACTCCCGATTCCGGAGAAAGCGTAATATAGCTTTCAAAGGGATCTATCCAGATAGTGCCATCCAATGAGATTTCAAAACCCCCAGGTACCCCAATGTCAATTCCCTGTTCCAAATGATGACCTGCTACGGTATAAGTCTGAACATCAGAGGGAATCCCGGGCCAGGTGCGGAATGACTGCAGATGGCTCACTGAAGTGCTGATGAGAGGCTCATCCCCGGAGATCTCCTCAGCCAGCATGAAAACAGCCGGTCCGTATGCCCGGTACTCCGTGCCGTGAGGCTCCATGGTAACCTCGAAGAGTCCGTCGGCACCCGGCTGAATGCCTGTCCACCGCGCCACATAACCTGTGGTACCATTGTCGCCCGTGCTGAAAGCCACCGACTCGTTCGAGACAACGGTGACCCCTGAACTGCTGGCATTGACAGCCGCCGAGATGCCGGAAAGGGTGAACCTGGTTATCCGGTCATCATACCCATCGTCATTTCTGTTGGAAGTGGTGGCAAAGGTATAGGTTTTTGATGGATCCAACCCAGATATGGTAAGGACCACCGACCAACCGGAAGAACTTCCATACTGAACCATTCCGGCCATGCTGGCCTTTCCGTAGAACTGGCTGTAGGCATCAGTCCCCTCCGCGGGTATGGCGCCAATGGAACTTTGAAGAGTAGGTGAACCGGTAGAGGTAAAAGTGGCGGTGATCCCCAGATCAGCCCCGCTCCCGGAATCCTTGATAGTCCCTGAACCTGTCAGTCCCAGGATATTGGTGGTATTCGTAATGGTGTTGCTCCCCGCACAATCGTTGTAGGCTTCCCAGGCAAAGAGCGGAAGGATGAGTTCCTCCGGGGAACTGGCCACAATGGCCATGGTTTCGTTTCGGGCCGTATGCGGTGAAGTTTGCCCTGCATACCCCTCCACCGGTGCCAGATTCATCATGACATGGAGAAAAGCCATATAAATCAGGCCGGAACGAAACGGGAAATAAATGGAGATATTTTTCATTTTACTGCTTAATTTGAATAATCTATCATGGGATTGAATTAGGGATTACATCCGGGACAAGGGGTTACGCTGACAGGCAGGTCACCTGTCTGTCCCACTGGGAATGGAACGGAAAGTCCGGCATCGAAGGAAAGGATAATGAGGGCGTCGGTGGAGTTGACCATTCCATCGCCGTTAACATCCCCTGCATTCATTGGGCAGAAGGAGGAGACATTGATTCCCGCATCGCACGACAAGATAATCAGACCATCGGTTGAATTGGCCAGCCCGTCGCCGTTAACATCACCCAGGGCATCCCCGGTTAATGTGTTTACTGTGCCGCTGACAGCGACGTTGACCACACCGGCGCCGCTGCTGGTGTGGGAAATATTCCCCTGCCAGGAACCGCTGGTGGGGGCATTGAGTCTGACATAAACGGTCACCGGCTGAAGAGTGCCATCTGTGGGAACGAGACTAAGAGTTTCGGCATAGGTGGCCCCGTTTGAAGAAAGTTCAAAACCGCCAGGGGCCGTCAGAACCACAGCCTCGCTGAGATGGACTCCTGAAACCGAATAACTCTGTGATGCAGAGGGCATACCGGGCTGACTGGCAAAGGGGACCAGGGTACCGCTGGTTTGGATGGTGGAGTGACTGCCGGCTTCTTCCTGCAGCATAAACACACTGAAGGCATAGGCTTTGTTATCCGGACCACCTTCTTCAGCCCGTACCTTGAAACTGCCGTCGGCTCCTGCCTGAATGCCCGTCCACCGTGCTACATACCCATCCACCGTATTATAGCCGGTGCAAAACTGTACCGACATGTCGCTGTTTTCAGTCACCCCGCTGGTACTGGCATTGACGGCATCGTCAACACCTGAGATCGTAAATATCGTGAGCCGGGTAGTGTAACTGTCATCGTTCCTGTTTGCGGTAGTGGCAAAGGCATAGGTTTTTAAAGGATCCAGTCCCGTAAATTCCAGATCTACCCACCAGCCACTGGAGGACCCATACTGGATCAGTCCAGTACTGTTGGCAATGCCGTGAAAGGTCTCGTAGGCATCGGTCCCCGATGCGGCCTCCGAACCAGAGTATTCCCCGTCATAATCCTGGTATTGAGGAGAGCCGTCTACGGTGACAGCAACGGTAATATCTGTGTTCTCTCCTGTGTTGTAATCCATCAGAAGACCTGAAGATACACGGTCATCCCCCGGAATGGAATAAGAGGTGATCTGGTTGGAAGGTTGTCCTGACATCAGCACCAGGTCATTGTAAGCCACCCAGGAAGCCGTCATAGCCACAGTACCGCTGACAGCCAGGTTACGTGCTGAAGCTCCCTGACTGGTATGGGTGATGTTTCCATTGTAGGTACCTTCTGTTGTTCCGGTTAGTCGTACATATACCGTACCGGCAGCCGTGCCTCCTGAGGCTGCCAGGGTCAGCTGTCCGGAATAAGCCGCCCCATTTAAGGAGATTTCAAAACCCGAGGGAGCGGTGATCACAACATCACCTACCAGGTTCGACCCGCTAACAGCGTAAGTCTGGGCCGATGAGGCTGTTCCCGGGGGCGTCCGGAAAGGATTCAAGGTGCCTGTTATACGGAGGGACGGTATATCAGGCTCATCGGCGGCCAACATGAATGCCCCAAAGGCATAGGTTCTTGGACTCTCAGGATCCTGGGGCTGGGCCCTGACGGTAAAACTGCCGTCATCACCGCAACGAATGTTTCTCCATTGGGCCACATAGCCATTTTCCGTATTGTAACCCGTGCAGAAATAGACGGAATACCCTTCGGGATCATAAACAGCCACCCCTGAAGAACTGGCATTTGTCGCCGCATCCATTCCGGAAATTGTATACCGCGTGAACCTTTCGGTATAGGCAGGATCGCCGGAACCGGTACCATCCCTGTTGGCGGTGGCCACAAAAGTATAAGTGGCAGCCGGATCAAGGTTAGAGAAGGTGACATCTACCCAGTAATCGGTCGGATCAGAGGTTGCCGACATGATGACCCCCTGTAGGTTCACCTTTCCGGTGAATATTTCATAGGCGTCAGTACCCTCATCAGGCATACTGCCTCCGTCGGTATAGTCGTATGGACTACCCTGGGAGCTTACAGTTACAGTCACCCCGGTCTCACTGCCATCATCGTAATTGATGAGCATTCCCTCTGAGGAATCAAGTCCGAACGAGGTTGTGTTGGCTGATGAACCCGACCCCGACATATCATTGTATGCCGTCCAGGAAGTAGGAGTGGTTTGCTGGGTGACCGCCCCTGAAACCTGGACGCTTTTTGTGAGGGCACCTGTGCTGGTATGGGTGATATTACCACTGAGGGTTCCCTCTTCCTGATGGTTCAGCCGTACATAGAGAGTAGTGGCCGGGAGGGTCCCCTCCACAGGGGTAAGAATGACCGGAGCGGCTGTAAATCCGGTTTCACTGGTAGTGGAAATCTCAAATCCTGCCGGCGGGGTGATGGTCACGTCTCCCGTCAGGTTCACCCCCGATACCGAATAGCTCTTCTGAAGAGACGGCACCCCGGGCTCTGAGGTAAAACCGGAAAGCGAACTGAGTGAGGTGAGCACCGTAGGATCCTCAGATGATCCACTGGTCAGCGTGTACGAATCCTGTACCGTTTCAGTGGTCGCTGAAGAATTGATGGTGATATACTGGAAGGTAAGCGTCGTGGTGGTAGCTTCCACCTTCAAGGCCCCCGACTCGCTGCCGAAATAGTAGGCCTCCAGCCCCGCAAAAGAAGTGCTGCCGGTGCGCGTGTCATTGCCCGACGCTCCTGCAGTGATGTAACGCAATTCCCCTTCATCCTTGTATATGCGCTCATATATATGGTTATGCCCGGTAATCACCAAATCGGCACCCCATTCTTCAAAAGGCCACTGCAGATGAGGGTCACTTGCGTGATAGGTCCCACTGGTATAGGGAGGCCTATGAAAAACGACAATATTCCAGGCCGCTGTAGACGAAGCCAAACCGTTTTGAAGAAAAGTCTGTTGTAAAGTCTGATCCGGCATGTCAGCATTGTCATTCTGACCGCTGTTGAGCATGAAGAAGTGAACCGGCCCGCGCACGAAATCATAATAGAGGGCTGTGGCTCCCGATGAGGCTTCCGCCGGTGGCAGATAATTGAAATAAGCCTGGTAACTGCTGATGGGAGCGTAATAGTCATGGTTGCCCGGAACTGGCCAGAAATTCCCGGAGGTGACATAATCCGTCCGGCCCGAAGCAACGGCACCCTGACCATAATAAGCTCCCACCACACTGGCATAGCAGTCTCCGTCGCAGGTGTTCCCCTGGCTGTTGTCCCCTGAGGTGACCACAAACTCCGGATCCCATCCGTTGACCATGTTAGCCACGTTGGCCACCGTGGTGTTGTTGGCATAACCATAATCTGTAACCACGGCAAAAGTCGTAGTTTGGGCCTGAATGACTCCTAACCCGGAAATGACGAGGTACAGGAGAAGAAACAGAACCCTCCAAAAGGAAAATTGTCTTTTCATATTTCGGCTTTTTGGATTAGAAGCAAAATCTCTTGTGAGCAGTCGGTTTCAAAGGACTTACCCCACCACCCCCGCCAGGGCAGGACACATTCTTTTCTTTGGCTTTAGTTCGGGCAAACAGGTTACCATTTTGAATTCACTCACAGCTCCCGTATAAGGTTATTCCCTTTTTCGGAATGTGACTAAAAATAAAGTTATGGAGATAAATTATAACTGGAAATGGGTGATTTCTGCAATTTTTTAAACAAGTAAGCATATATACTTACCTTTCATCCATCCTAACCAACGGGATGATCATACTGTGTTCAACTGCAGATGGTAAATGGCTTCTATGATGCTGGTAGTTTTTGTTTTTTGCATGATATTGGCACGGTGCTTCTCCACCGTACGATCCGATATCTGCAAACGGAGGGCAATTTGCTTAATTGGCAATCCTTTGGCCGACATAATCAGAATCTCTTCCTCCCGTCGGGTAAGTAATTCACGCATTTTGTTGGCGCCCGAATGCGAAGGCCCTACACCGGTCTCAAGCGCTTCACCGCCCCGTAATGGATACGACGCTACCGGAATGACCTCCACAATGGAACTGTTCTCACCAACCGGATTATTGCACACAATTTGAATATCAAAAACCTGGTTGGAATTTAAACGAAACGGAACCCACTTGAGCAGACAGCAGGGAATTAACCCGTTCATGCAGCGGTAGTAATCCAGCTTATTTACGCCCCCTTCTTCCAGAATAAACAAATCCTTAAAATAGGTATGGCCTTCAAAAGGTTCCACAATACCGGTCAGCCGGGTAAAGGCCTTGTTGATTTTTATAATCTGCTCGTTCTTCATTATGAAACGGGCAATCGGAGAGATATCAAATACCAACCGGTACTGATCCGATCGCATCATGAAAGCCCTGTTACCCTTTTCCAGCTGCCTCTCCGTTTTGTTCAACACCGACATCTTATCAATAGGGCAGAAGATAAAATTGTCTACCCCCATCTCTAGCCCTACCAGGATGTCTTCTTTTTGAAAATCCTCTATCAGCAAGAAAAACGGGATATTCCACCTTGACAGGGAGGGACGCAGGTTCTCATAGATCCGGAATCCCGATATGCCGGATAACTCCCGCTGACAAATAACCAAATCTGATTTGACCTCCGTCATGACTCTGACGGCAGCATTAAGACTGGCGGCATGGGTAACCGCATATCCGGCCGTACCGAACAACTCCTTCAGCAAAAATAGGTTATTATCTTCCCCGGGAAGGATAAGGAGTACTTGAATGATGCCCTTTTCCATTGAAACCGCTCATTTTCATAAATTTGAAGAGTAATTTACAAAAAAAAACGGGATAGTAGCTATGGAGTACCTGTATAAATTACAAAAAACATTAGCGATAGGCCAGACAGCTCACTTTCCCGTCAAAGGTGGTGATCAGCAAGCGGTTCCCGGCAACAGGCAAGATATGATTGATCAGAGCCTCAGAAATGCCGAATTCCCAAGCCACCCTGTTTTCTTTTCTATTTATGGCATAAATAAACCCGCTGGTGGTGGGGACAAATACCAGATCTCCCTTTTGGGTAACGGGTGAGGGGGCAATTTCATAGCCCAGTCCGGCTGCGCACTCCCACACCACCTTCTGGCTGTCGCAGCGCGTGTCAAAGGCCATGACATTTCCTTCGGTCATATTTTTAATGTAAACCTCTTCCCCATCGGCAGAGAGGCCGATGGATTCGCGGCACGACCATTTCCCGGAATCCCAGATCTCCTTCCCGGAAGATGCTTCCAGGGCGGTCATCCTGCGGTCGGGAGCCACAATAAAAACTTTTCCCTTTGCGGCGACCGGCCAAACGGCAGCCGGAGAGAACATCCGGTTGGCATATTTTTCACGCTTCCACAAAAGGGTCCCCTCTTTCTGATCAAGGGCATAAAAGCTGTTCCCCCATGACCCAAAATAAACGGCACCCCGGTAAAGCAGCGGCCGGGTTTCCACAAAATTCAGGATACGGTCATATTGCCAAACCAGTTTTCCGTCCTTCAGCCGGTGGGCCCTGAAAACCCCTTCTGAGGACCCCGTAAAAACCTGATTGCCCCCAATGACCGGGGAAGCCACAATGGGCTTGCCGGTGGGATAATCCCACAGTAAAGAACCATCCTTCAGGTGTAGGCACCGGATATGTCCGTCAGTAGAGGGACACACCACCCGGTTTCCACGAATGACAGGCGTGGAAAAAACCTTGCCCCCTGTCCGGAAGGTCCAGAGGACCCTGCCATCCCGTATATCACGGGCGATAATATGCCCATCGGTCCGGGAATAAACACAGGTATTGCCCCGAACAGCCATCCCGGCACCGATATCGCTATCATCGGTGAACTCCCAGATCACCCGGACCGGCACACCGGCCCCGGAGGAAACGGAAGAGAGGGAGGTGGAGGTGACGGAGGAACGCGAGGGAGAGGGAGAGACAGAAGCAGAGTCTGATGCGGTAGTGGGTGTGGGAATAGCGGTCGAGGAAGCCGAAAACCCGGACAGGCGTTTTTGTTCCCCCTGAGAACTGCTGCTTCGGAAATCTCCCTTAAGCGGAATTTTACACCACACTGGCAGTGTTTCCCGGCCGGTTACCCTTTCGGCAAAATAGAGGGTATCACTTGTGACCGTGACGATATTATACCCTCCTGTGTCCTTACCTGCCCTCAGGTTGGAACGCCCCATCACGCCGGGAAGAACCCCGAAATCATAAAACTTGTTGTTATGTCCGTGTCCCATCAGCGATACCCTCACATTGCGGTTCTTCAGCAAATCCAGAACTTTGTCGCTGTTCGCCATCGACTCGTCAAGGGGGTAATGGTTAATAAAAACCACGGGTTGCACCGGCTCCCTCATGGCCGTCAGCACAGAGTCGAGCCAGAGCAACTGCTCACGGGGAACCAGTGCAGGGGCCATGCGCATATTGGGACCGCTGGCCGTACCAATGAACAGGATGCCCTCCTGCTCAAAAGAAAACTCCTCGGCGCCAAAAACCTGGACGAAATCGTTGCAGCCACTTTCCGACCACTTGGAGTCGTGGTTTCCAGGTACAGCATACCAGGGTTTCTTCAGTCCGTCAAGGATCCTGCGCGCCTCCTCCAATTCCTTACGGGAGCCGAATTCCGTCACATCTCCCGTGACCAGTACAAACGCCACTTCAGAAAGAGAATTGATATCGGCCACACTCCTTTCCAGGTCCTCAGCCCCGGTGGCACCCCCCACATGGGTGTCGGTCACATGGGCAAAACTGAACGACTGGGCGCCCAACATCCAGGGGACAACGGACAAAAGAAACATCAGGAAGAGTGGTTTCCTCACGGCAGAAAGAAATTGATGGCGTGGATATTTCATGCGGCTAAACTTTCACGTTGACTTGATTCATCTCCGGAATATACGGTAAAAATAAAAAAAAGGTCATTCGGATGTTGGCTCCGGATGACCTTGTGCGCCGGCGACAGCCGGAATCTGCACAAACCTTTCAGTTCTTCAGATATTTGTTATATACTTCCATATTCCTCTCCAGCAGCTCCACAGTGAATTGCCAGGCTTTCTGGTCTTCCTTCATTTCCACGGCTTCCATAATCTTCTGCTGCAGCCTGACGGTGTATTCCTTTTCCCCTTCGATGTTCCCATAGATAAGGTTACGCATCCGGGGCAGAAGTGTGTAGATAGGTTCCATGGTAATCATGATGATGGGGTTCCCGGTAGCCTTCGAGAGGTTTGTGTGAAAGCGGTTGATCATGTCCACTTCCATTTGGGTATTGTCAGGATCGCAATTGATCAGGTCGAGGATGTTGTTCCTGAGCAGCTGAACATCTTCTTCCGAGCGGTTGCGTGAAGCCAGCCGGGCAATTTCCGGCTCGAAGAGGCGCCTCACCTCGATGATCTGACTGATGAGATTAGAATCAAATTTAAGGTCATAATAAAGATTGAGCGATTTGATCGCGTCTTCGGTTTTGATTTCCGATACGAACATTCCGCTACCCTTGCGCACGGAAATAAGCCCGCGGGCACTCAGCCGCCTCAACGCCTCACGCAAGGCTGTCCGGCTCACGGCAAAACTCTCGCACAACTCCCTTTCAGAGGGGAGTTTGGCGCCGGGAACCAACTTTTTCTGCCTGATGGCCTCTTCGATCTTACGTTCTATCTTCTGGCTCAGCGTCTGGCTGATCGGGATCTTTCCGAATATTTCTTCCATAAGTTCTTACTCAATAGGATGAGTTCCAATTATTCTTCATGATTTCCTCCCCGCGAGGAAGGCGTTAAGGAGGCATGAAAAAGCCTCCTTAACGCCTACTACCTGCACTACCAACCGGGAGTCTGGGTCAGCGTGAATCCCTTGTCGAGATACTCGCTGATCTGTGTATTTCCCACCGGTGCCAGGTAAACCCTGTCGGTGAAGGGATCTCTGTCAGAGACATTCTCGGGAATGTAATATCCGACCATGTCGGCCCCGTTGGTGCCGTCATAGGTGACTATGCTCCCGTCAGCCTTTTTGACCTTCAGTTTGTTGACCTTGGCAGCCACCAGCCATTCCGGATACTCTGTCTGGAAATTGATCCACAATCCCAGGAGATTGTCGGAATTGGTCGTACCACTCATGTAGGTGATCTTTTTCCACCGTTTGATGTCCATCAGGCGGGTGTGTTCGAAGACAAACTCCATACGTCTTTCCCTGCGGATTTCCCAGATCAGTGCGGGAACATCGGGATCGCGGTCGGGATCATCGGGAAGGGCCGCCAGGGTCAGCGGGGCGGTCTTGACGATTCCCTTGGCAAGGGCCGTGGCATCCAATGGACGGTTGCGGATGGCATTGATGGAAGCGTCGATATCAGCCTGGGAGACGGAACCGCTCCCCAGGGCAGCCAGCTCTGCCTTGGCTTCGATCCAGTTCAGAACCACCTCGGCCAAACGCATCACCGGATAATCGTTGGTGTTGGTATTGGAACCGTACTGCGCAGGGTATGTCTTTCCGTAATAGGTGGGTCCTACCCTGTCGATAAATTTGCAGGCATAGAGGAGGGTGGCCGACTCCTTCAGGGGAGCATCCCAGAAAGTGGCCTCAAAACGCGGGTCCCGGGTGGCCACCATGTTCTTGATATCCAGTTTATCGGCATTCTCCACCGCCGACAGTTTCCAGGGCTTGCCGTCGTTGCAGATGAACGACTTGGCCAGCGACAGGTTAGGTGCCGGACCCTGGCTTTCCGTGGTATTGGAATAGGAAGCCACATGGTGAGTCACCCCCAGGGCGGCATCGTAATGGCGGTACATGATCACCTCCTTGTTGGAAGCCAGGTCCATAGAGCCAAAGAGCGAACGAAAATCACTGGTAAAGGCGAATTTTCCCGATGACATCACCACATTGGCGGCGGTTACGGCCAGTTCCAGGTACTTCTTGGCCTTTTCGGCGTTGTTCAGATGATACTTCTGCCAGGTCCCCTCGAACAACATAAAGCGCGAGATGAAACCGGCAGCGATATAACGGTTAAGATACTGGTTATTGCCATCACTCAACGCCATATTCTCCAGCACATAGACAAAATCATCATAGACCTTGTCCATGACCAGGGTCCTGGAATCCCTGTCCTTGTAAAGTTCTTCAAGATCCCCGTCACCAACGACCCTGTCATAATAGGGCACATCCCCGAAAACACTCACCAACCGGGAGTATTCGTATCCCCTGAAGAAACGGGCAACGGCACTCCAGTGTTTGTAGGCATTGTCAGTGAGGTATTCAGTTTTCATTCCCTCGATGCGTTCCAGGAAAAGGTTGGATTTGCGCACCCAGGCAAAATTCCAGGTAGGACCGGCATAGGTGGTCATCCAATCAGCCGTCTCACTGGTCGAAGTGCGCGACGCCGGAGCCTGGGTTTCGAATCCGCCCTGTTTGCCCGAGGAAGTGAAATCGTCACAGAAATAATAGCCGCGCAGCGGAGCGTAATCCACCCCCCAGGTCGCATTGTAGCCCACAAAATAGTTCTGGTAGAAACCATTGGCAAATAACCTGAGGTTATTCTCGCTCGTCCAGTAGTTGACGTCATCCATGGTGGTGAGGGAGGGCCGGTCCAGGAACTCTTCGCAACTGCTCATCACGAGCGCCACAACCGATAATAAAATGATAATATTCTTTTTCATGGTATGGTACATTTTAGAAGTTCAACTGTAAACCCACCGAAGCACTCTTGAAAGTAGGCACGCCCACCCCAGTGCGGCTCAGGTTATAGTTCGTGCTATTCCACATGGAAAAACCCGAGATCGCCTCCGGATCAATCGGAAGATCACGCAGGTTGTCAAAAGTAAAGAAATTCTCCAATGAAGTATACACCCTGATTTTGCTGATATTGGCTTTTCTGGTGAGGGAAGCGGGGAAGGTATACCCCAGGGTGATGTTCTTGAAGCGCAGGTAGGCCATATTCAGCAGGTAGCGGCTTTGCACCTGCATGTTGAGGGTGGTTCCGCTCCCGGCCTGGTTGTAGGGCGCCGGATAGAAAGCGTCGGTACGGTCCTCACGCCAGAAATCCCCGGCAAAAGCCTGCGGCATGGCACCATCAGCAGAATTGAAGCCGGGAATGGCCAGGAAACCGTCACCCCAGACATCGCGCTTGCCGACCCCCTGGATGAAGAAGGAGGCATCCACCCCTTTGAAATCCGCACCTGCACGGAAACCATACTCATACCTCGGCGTCGAGTTGCCGATCACCTTCAGGTCACCATAGTCAGGATTGCCATTGGCATCCTTCAGCAGGCGGTTCCCCGGATTGATGTATCCGTCACCATTCAGGTCCTTGAACTTGACATCGCCGGGTCCGAACAGGAAGTTGCCCGACTGTTGCCTTCCCTGGATCGGGGTCTTGGGATCACTCGGCTTGTAAATGGTGTAATTGGCCGACCCCGCTTCGTTGGGTACGGTAATCTTAATCAGCTTGCCTTCCCCGTCGTACTCGAAATCGCTCTTCTGGAAAAGCCGGTCGGTTTCATAACCCCAGATCTCACCGTAGGTCTTGCCCACATACCACTGGTCGATACTGTTGGTAGTGCCGTATTCGGTGATCTTGGTCACGGCATCGGAGAAAGTAGCCACCAAATTGATGCCCAAACCGTTGTTGAAGCGATGGTTGTAATCAACCTGCACCTCATACCCATTGGTACGCAGGGAACCATAGTTGCTCTGGGGTGCTCCCGTACCAAAGGTAGCGGGAAGTCCCTCCTGGGGAACGATCATGTTTTCGGTATCACGGCGATACCAGTCAAAGATGATGCCCAGACTGTTATTGAAGAGACGGGCATCCAACCCCAGGTCAAGAGTCGTGATATCCTGCCATGTGACCGAGGTGGAAACGGCACCGGGAGTGGAGAACTGGTAAAGCTTGCCTCCGATCAGCCAGTTATTGAACGATCCGCTCATGGTGGGGATATAGAGAGAGTTAGGTACCGACTGGTCTCCAATGGTTCCCCAGGAACCACGGAGTTTCAGGGCGCTCAGTGCGGGCGCCGCCCACTCCATCCAGGGTTCCTGCTCCACACGCCATCCTGCCGAGAAGGAGGGGAACCAGCGCCACTGTAATTCGGTAGGAAACTTGGAAGTTCCGTCATACCTGAGGTTGGCTTCCAAAAGATACTTCTCCTTGTAATCATAGTTCACACGTCCGAAGAAGCCCACCTGCGATTCCCAATACTCTCCGCCACTGGTGGTCTGGGTTCCGGTGGCCAGGTCAAACTGCGGATTGTTGTAATCAATCAGCTGGGTGATCTGCGACCAGTTGTAGGCATTTTCATAGGCCACACGGCTCATCCCCAGCAGGAATTTGGTATTGTGATCCTCGGCAAAGGTCTTCTCATAATTGGTCGTAAGATTCAGGGTATTCCACATGTCATTTTTGGAATAGCGGTACACATGGTCGGGATTGGAGCCCACAGCAGTATAGGTATCCATGGCCAGACGGTAAGCGGGCATCGCTCCGGGTGCTCCCTGTGATACCACCTCTCCGGCATCGTTGACATAAATCCTATTCCCGTTCTCATCGTTCTTGGCAATGGGAGCCGTCCAGGTATTCCTGGCGGTGAAGCGGGTTCCCGGCCGTTTGGTGATATACTCCTGGTTGGCATGGGTATAGTCCAGATTAATGGTCCAGTCCTTGAGCGGGGTGATGGTGATGCCCCCATTCATACTGGTATAGTTGGTTTCCTGGAAAGCGGTGTTACCGGCCGAAAGTTCGTAAGCCGGGCTCCTCAGGGGATCTCCGTCTTCGGTAGTCATGGGATAGGTAGGACCCCAGCGGTAAATATAGAGCCACGGGTCAGCAGTCGTGGAACTGGTGGCATAACCATAACGCTTGTCGCGCTTCGAATAAAGTCCGCCTCCATAAACCTTTAGCCAGTCGTTGACCTGCGTCCCGACACGGATGGAGCCGTTATAACGCTTGAAATCATCGATCTTGGAAGGTTTGATGATCCCGTCCTGGTCGAGATAACCCACCCCGATATTGTACTCGGTGCGTCCGCTCTTGCCACTGACGGTCAGCCCGTGGGTCTGCGTGGGCGTCCACTCATCGACCATGTAATTATAAGGGTCATAGGTCCTCAACCCGATCTTGCGGTTGTTGGCATCGACATACCAGTCACGGCCATAGAGCATGGGATCGTCGGGTTTGACCACATCCCCCCATTTCTTCTCCCATTCGACCGCCTTTTCATATCCCTCGCGGGTCACCATCCAGAAGGCACCGGCCACGGTTCCATTGACCCTCTCAAAGGCTCTCATCGTGTACTCCAGGGCATCGAGACCCCCCATCTCCATCTTCTTGGAGATATTCTGGAAAGAGAGGTTGCCCGAATAGGAGACATTGACACTTTCGGTTTTGGCCCCTTTCTTGGTGGTAATCAGAATCACCCCGAAGGCGGCCTTTGCTCCGTAAATCGAGGAGGAAGCAGCATCCTTCAGCACCGAAATCGACTCGATATCATCGGGATTGATCATTTGAATGGAGGGAATCTCCACATTATCCATCAGGATCAGGGGTGAGGTTCCCCCGCGCATCGAGGCATACTGCCCGCGGATCTTAAGAATCGGATCAGAACCGATTTCCCCGCTGGGGATCACCACGTTCAAACCGGGCGTGGACCCCTGTAAACCTCGCCCAACGTCAGCGATGGGACGCGCCTCCAGGATCTTCGTATCCACCGAAGAGACAGCCCCCGTCAGGTTGGCCTTCTTCTGGGTACCATGCCCCACCACGACGATCTGCTCCACGTCGAACATCGTCGACTCCAGGGATACATTCACCACACTGCGGCCGTCCACCGCAACCTCCAATGCACGCATACCCACATAACTGAATACCAGCGTGGCATTTGGCGCTGCGTTGATCTGATAGCTCCCGTCCAGATTGGTGATCGTCCCCACGGTGGTGCCCTTCACCACAATGGAAACACCCGGAAGGGTCTCGTTTGTCCGGGAATCAGTGACCTGACCCCTTACCACATTCGTTTGCGCACCGGAAATCTGCCACAACATACTCCCGAGCACCGTCAAACACACAAAGACAATCGTTCTCATTACATTTTGGATTTGGTTTTAGTAATTTATATTCACTGTTTCAACCTGGTCGCTGTTAGTTACCGG
>CAZMMX010000054.1:0-11072 GCA_964567485.1 uncultured Prolixibacteraceae bacterium
CCACCGGAGAAAGCTGGATCGGCAACCTGAGCAACAAGGAACTGCGGGAAATATTTACGCCGGAATAATTTAGTTAAGTATATTGAAAAAGCTTTTATGCCACAGAAACCCGACATCTTTCGTTTGAGAGTTAATAATTCAGACCGTTTGTAACAAAGTGATTTGATTTTCCGTTTTAATTATCATGTTATTTTTCTTAATTTCGAAGATTATTCCACCATATTCTTGAAAACAATTGATCTAAATATCAACAGATTAAATCACCTTTTAAAGCTTTTTGGGCTTTCGGAAGCGGATTTTTTGCATCAGTTAAATATTGGGCGGGAAAAGCTTATTACCCGTAGTGATATATTTAAAACTGATATTAAAATCAGCCATCTCAAAAAGGTGGATAACATTTTTAACCAGGGATTAAGTTACTATATTGATCCGGAAGAGCCCCGGATGTCAAAGGAGGAAAGTATTTTTTTCAGAAAAGAGAGTTTCAATGGCTTATTAAATCTTTCTGCAAAAAAAATAGTCAATCACTTTGAGGAAGAAAAAATCAGAATCACCTCTCTGGCAAAGCTTTCTGATTTGAGTTTAAGCCGGGTCCTTCCAAAGTTTACGCTAAATGACAGTCCAAAGGAAACTGCTTCTAATATTAGGAAAGAATTATTTCCAAAATTCAACCCAAAGACAAAAGAATTCTTAAAGTCACTTATCTATCAACTGGCAGAAAACAAAATTTTCGTTTTTGAATTTATTGAAACCTGGAATAAGAAAAATAAAGCCAATGTAGAAGGATTTTTTCTAGCCCCCAATACGATAGTATTAAAACGTCAGCAGAAGGCATTAAGGAGAGAAATATTTACACTGGTACACGAATTAGGTCATTATCTTTTAAATGTCGAGGAGATTGATGAAAAAGTTGAACTTGATCCCTTCGAATATGACAAATTAAACAGAGTCGAAAAGTGGTGCAATGATTTCGCCTACTATTTTCTAATTCAGGATTTTGACTCTTACCTCCTGAAAATAGATACTGCTTCAGCCAGAAATGATTATCATCATGATTTGCTGGATGAGATCTCATCCCGGACTCACCTGAGTATGCTTTCGCTTTATACCCGACTTCTGTTGAACAAGAAGATATCAATTAATAACTATAATCAGGTAAAATCAGAAATCCTTCAGTCAATTAAAGACCGGGAAGATGAAAGACGGTTGAAAGAAGATATGAAAGAAGGAGAAGAGGTAAAAAAGAAAGGATCTGCACCAAAACCCATAATTTCACCTTTATTTATTCAAACACTGCAATCGGCTTATCTTGATGGAATCATAGGGGAAATGGAATATTGCAGACGGTTAAACCTAAAACCTGATAAAATTGAATTGGCTTATCAATGAAAGTTCTGATCGATACCAGCTCCCTGCTCGCACTGGTCAGATATTATCTGCCATTTGAGAAAGATGATGCTTTAAAGAATCTTCTTAGGGAGAAAATCGATCAAGGGGAAATCATCATCCTCGATAAAGTGTACGAAGAATCAAAATACGTTTCTAAAGGAATAATAATCAAAGAATTACCATTTCTCAAGAACGAATCAAGACATTATAAAACAGATGAACTTCTCCCTGAGCCAAAATTCTTCAGAATTCTGGACAATCAACTTGCTATTGGCATCCAAAAAAACAAGTTAAGCGATGTTGAGTATTTCTTGAACAGGAATCAATTCCTTGAATCAGCAGATGCAAAATTGATCCTCTATTGTTTAAAAGACCAAAACACTCTTGGTCTGGATAAACCAGTGATTGTTACCGAAGAAACCCAGGTTGAAAATGATAAAAAGATATTCAAGAAATTGCCGGCTATATGCGACATACTGGGCATTAATCACATTACCCTTCCTGAATTACTGAAAGATCATTTAGCCATATCTTTAAGTCAGTATTTTAGATAAAAATCACTTGTTTGTTGCTTATAATATATAATGGCAAATTATTAACTTATATCTTGCCATAAATCCTAAAAACACACATCAATTAAAGACCTCAGCTTTTTCATCGCTTCTTCCACGATCCTGCCCTGACTTTCAATATTCTGAATGATCTCTTCTAAAGATCGGGTATCGGTTTTGGCCACAGCATTGGGGTTGACCGCTTTCAGATCAAATACTTTGGCATCTATTTCCATAGCTTTTGCTTCCTCTTCCCTGGCCGCTTTTTCCTGAATCCTGATTTGTTCTTCCAAGTCCCCGAAGGCCTGTGCTTTGGCTTTTACTTTCTTTAAAACCTTTAGCTTTTCTTTAAGACCAACCACTTCCAATTTAATTTCGCCAGCCTTGTCCAGATGCGGTTGCATTTCATCTCGGGCATCAATTCTGCGTTGGGCAAAGTCCACGGTCCATGAGAAACTGCTTTCCCCTGTCGAAGCTCCCCGGTAGGCTAACATTCCTGCGTAAGAGGGGAAAACCTTCCCTTTATTGTCTTCATTTTCTGCCCATTCTGCCACCAGGTCGGCAGGCAATATATCATCGTCCAATATTTCACCGTTTCTGCCAAATCCGAAATGAGCCAGCGTCATGGGTGTTTTTTTTCCGATTTTTACCTGTGAAAGGTCATAATACCAAATTTTCTCTGTCTTCCTGCCTTTGGTAAAAAACAGGAGATTGGTCTTGACTCCCGCCCCTGCGGTGGAAAACACACCACCCGGCATGCTTACAATGGCCCACAAATCACATTCATCCACCAGTTTTCTTTTGGTCTCCACGAAAGCGCTTTCATTGGTGCGGAACAGCAAACCCTCATCCAGTACCATGGCGCAGCTTCCTCCTTCCGACAGGGAAGCGATGATTTCCTGCAGGAAAAGCACCTGTGTGGCGCTGGTTTCAAACGGATAGTTTTTCTGGGCATCCTTACCCTCTTTCCCTCCAAAGGGCGGATTGGTCAGGATATAATCAAAGGTTTTGGGAGCATGTTCAAATAATGCGCCATAGGTGGCACGTTGAGTCAGGGTATTTCCGTGCCAGATATTAGGCTGGTCAATACCATGGAGGATCAGGTTGGCCAAAGCGATCGGAAATACCAGGTTTTCCTTTTCCCTTCCGAAGAAGGTATCGTGTTTCAGGGTATCCAGGTCGGTGCCGGTGATGTTCTGGCCAAGCCCTCTCCGGATGTGTTCATAAGCGATGGCGAGGAAACCACCCGTTCCACAGCAGGGATCATACACGCTTTTTCCGGGCTCCGGATCGAGGGTATGGACCATGGCGCGGATGACTTCCCTCGGCGTGAAGAACTGACCGCCGTCGGAATTTTTCTCCCCCATTTTGAGGAGCAGATCTTCATACACCTGGGAAAGGGTGAAAAAATGGGTGTCATCGACATGATCGATATTGAGCTGATCGACCTTGTCGAGGATATCCCGGAAATTGGTTTCACTGTCGACCCTGACCCGTTCCACCGCCGTCATAATCCGGCCGATGATTCGCTGCTTGCGGCTGGCCGAAGGATTGGGCAGTCCCGAGGGCGTGATATCCAGTCCGTGGAGATAGGGAAGCAACTCCTGGTTTATGAAGTCAAACAGCTTACCGTCACCCCTGGCAAAAAGTTCCTGCCGTTTCCATCCGAAGGGTTTACCTTCCTGCGTAAGGGGATGGTCCGGGCTTTCCCGGAAAGGAGCCGCCCAGTCCTGCCAGCGGTAAGGCTCCGCCAGCGCAGGAGAATAGGGGCTGCCCACCGCTTCTGCCTCGTCCCGGTCGCGGCTTTCCTGCGCATCCAGGATGCGGAGGAATAAAATCCAGGTCAGCTCGGGCACATACTGCAGCGCGCTGGCACAGTTCGACCGACGCATAATATCGCAGATGGTCTTGACAAATGAGGTGAGGGATTGGGTTGAAGAAATTGATCTTTGATTCCTGGTAATATCTTGTTTTTTCATATTTGATTTCTCTTTTAAAACACGTGCTATCCAAAGGCTTTCTTTAAAAGAATTTCCGGCAATACCTTAATTTCATTGTAATTAAGCTCACAGCTCGTTTTAGTCTTATTAATTTCTACAATTCTGGTATTGATTTTTTGTGCGATTTCTCTTTGTATTGGCTTTGAAGGAGCTGGTACAGATAGCGACTTCATGATTCCCCCATTAAGATTGGATTGATTTCCACCACGATCAGCAGATAATTTCCTTAAAAAACCATAGGAGCTCCGAAACCAGTAAAACAAGAATTCCGGTTCCCAGGTATCATTTGGTAAAACAGCAAAACAAGCCTGGTTAATGGTGGCTTCAATTTTTAATATGGCTGCCTGTCCACGGGTTTTTCCCTGACCATACATGGCCACCAATACCGTATCTGTGGGAAGAAGCTGTAAAGAGCATTCTTTCAGCGCCTTTTGTGAAACAAACTCTTCAGATTTGGTAATATGAGAAAAAGCCACCTCCCCGGTTTTAATCCAGGGTATTTCAGCTGGTTCCCAATAATCTTTCTGTCCCCGTGACGGGGTTGAACCGCTTGTTGTCGGGGCATAATCCCCGATTTTTAACTTTTTATAAGTTTCTAATCCACTAAAAATATCTTCCAAAGTTTGCAAAAACAATTTTTCAACATCTTGCAATTGAATTTCGATTGCCTTTCTGGCTTTTTCCACTTCTGCCAGTTGGGCTTTAAGTTGTTCGGTAATTTTCTTTTGGTCTTGAATGTTTTCCGGAAATACAATTTCAAAATTTTCAAGCGCACCTTTTGAAACTTCAGGAAAGGTAGCTCCACTTCCCATACCTTGAATATCCTTCTTCCGTAACTTTAGCAGGTAATAAAGAAACTCATTATCAATTGACGAGGTACACACAAAACTCTTACATCCCTGATTCGTAAAGAGATCAACTCCTGCAATTCCCAGATGGCCAATTGGCGCTCTTGAAGACATGACAACAGCTCCGCGGGGGACCAAACTTAAATTGCAACTTTTAACTCCTTCTTCTGAAATTAACCTTTCACTTGAATAGATAAGAATGTCCTCAAGTTTCCCTAAATCTGTGGGTGTTATCCAAACATGGGATCCATTCCAATATGTTTTTTCTTCCGAATTTGGAGTTGTACCACTTAATATCGAAGTAATGTTACCAAGTTTATCTTTTATCCATGTCATGCTGCAAACAACCTCCCTTTTGCTTTGAGTATTACATTGTATGGCCTCCCCAATGGTTTTAAGGCATCCATTCCACCCGCTATTTGGATTTCCGGCACTTGCCACAAAGCCGGGGTTTCCAGCGCCGGGGTACCCCCAAGAATAAATTGGTGACCCAGTTCCTTTAAAACAATCGCAGCCCCTGGATCCATGGAGCTAAACCATTCCTCATTGTTCCGGAGATACAATTGGCCCCTTTCCGACAATTTCCAGGCTTTGGCCTTAAACCCGTGATAGCTGAAAAAATCATAGAGGTCATAGTCGGTCATTTTATCGATTTCCCTGACCACATCGGGCGAAAAGCTGGAATCCAGCAGGTGTTTGATCAAGGCCTGCCTTTTCCGGGTTTCAATCCACAACTGCCGGAATTCATCCTGGCTGTGCGCTTCGGCAATCACCCGTCCGATCATTTCCCTCCGGTACTCCTCTACCGGAATGGGTATTTCCCTGCCGTCACGTGCAGCCAGGATAAAATGACCCTGCGGGGTAATGTGAACCAGGTACCCTCCGACTTGTCCCATTACCGGCTGGTCATCACAGCCACCTGTTCCGCCTCCCGGGCCTGTGCCAGTACCGGCTCCTGGTTTTGAAGGACGGGTAATGAAATCGGTTCCAAATAAGCCGGTTACATCGGTATAGTCGTACAGCCAGAATTTGTACTTTCCGGTTTCTTCGTGGATTCGTGTACCCCGGCCCAGCATCTGGTAAAATTTGATGGAGGACTTTACATAGCGGAAGAAAACCACCGCATTCAGCCGTTCGATATCCACACCGGCCTCGAGCAGATCCACCGTACAGGCAATAAACGCCCTTTCCCCGGAGCCGCGCATGGGTTCGATCATGTCGGAACCGTTATTGGCGCCACCCATGCATTTGAAGGCATAATGGTCTTTGGGAGTACGGGCACTTTTCCGGCACCATTGCACATAAAGATTGTTCATTTGCATGGCTACCCGGTCGGCATGGATTTCCCGGGTGCAAAAAATAATGACTTTTTGCTCTGGTCCTCCGTTAAGACACAGCTGTTCAAAAAGATCGGCACACATGGCCGGAGTTCGCAACTCAATGAACAATTCATCATCAAAATCCTTCCCGGTATATTTTTCTTTGGTAAGATCAGCTTCTGTAAGTTTAAGACCTGTTTTGATATTAATCGCTCCGGCGTATATAATCTGTTGTTTGGTAAAGACCATGGAATCTATAGATGCTTTTCTTTTGACTATTTCGCAGGCAGCGAGGTAGCCGTCCTCCTGGGCTTCCACCAGGGTATATTCATACACCGGCTTACCAAAATACCTCAGGTTATTGGCGGTGATTTCGCTGTCCTCGGGAGTAGTATCTTTCGATTCATACAACTGCCGCGGAGTGGCGGTCAAACCAATATGAACGGCATCTGGATTCCGTTTCAGCACTTCCGACCAGCGGCCCCATGCTGACCGGTGACATTCGTCGATGATGATCACGCTGAATGAATTGTCGGGGTAAAACTGAGTGAGAAAACTGGCCACCTGGTCATCTGAAGTTTCCTCATCTATGCCAAGAGTCTGGTAAGTGGCGATATGAATCCGGGCATTCCTGGCTGCATTCTCGCCCCTGACCTGCTGAACTATCCGCACATTGTCCCCAAAGGCAGCCCGGAGTTTGGTAAAAGCCTGTTCCCTCAGTTCATCCCGGTCGCAAACAAAAAGAGCCGGTTTGGGAAGTTGTTCCGCTTCATGCATCCGCCAGAGCAGATTGGTCGCCACAATGGTTTTCCCGGAACCGGTTGCCAGAGACAACAGCACACGGGCAGGTTCTCCCTTTTGCCGGCACCACAGGATTTTTTCAAAAGAAGCGCGGATAGCTGCATCCTGGTAATAACGGGACTGGTTCCATGCGGGGCTGTCAGGCATAAAAAGGAGCCGGGATTCCGGGGCAGAGATATCGATTCCCGTGTCCCGGGCATACCGATCCGACAAATCAGGATGGGAAGGAAAATCTGCGAACGGAAAAGGACCACTTTGTAATCCTGAAATTTTATCAAACTCACCATATAAATGCCCGTTGGTGGCAAAAACATATTTTGTGTCAAACCGGTCACAATCCGCATAGTTTTTAGCCTGCTGCATTCCTTTGACTGGATCTTCATCCTCCTTCTTGGCTTCCAACACGGCAACTGGCAGTGGTTTAGGCATTTTTCCAACCTGTACGCACAAGAGATAGTCGGTGCGGCCAGCTCCCCTTTTTCTGCGCCCCTTAAACCCGACAGGTTCCACCGGAGCCGGCGTTTCCAGCTTCAATCTGGTGTTGTCGGTGTACCCCTTTTCACGTAAAACAGGGTCTATCAGAAAAAAGCGGGTTTCGCTCTCATTCATGCCCATGATTCGATGGATTAAAGCAACTGAGGTTTTCAGAATCGAACCGCTAAGTTAAGAATTACAGGATTATCCGCAAACTTGACGCTATTATGATGATAAATAGAATATCAGACAAAAGATTTTAAGGTATATTGTTGAAATTAAACCCATCTTGTCACTTCAAAAACTCAAAAACAGATTAACTTAGAGAATCCAAAGTGATAACCACCAACTCAACTGTTAAGAAAACAAAAAAATCAATTTTGATTCATCTTTTTTATTTCAAATAGTATTACCTTTGATACCACATAAAATGAAATTCAAGATAAAAATCAATGAAGAGACATCTTTTAGTGACATTCGTCTTGAATTGGAAAACCTCAGAGCCGCACCAATTACTGAGATTCCACTTAACCATTTACAGAAAATTATTGAATTTCTTGGAGCCATTGAGGTTCCTGCATCCGGTTCAAGTGTGAGGTTCAGGCACAGAATTCTGGATCCGCACCCTTTTTATCATGGTTATTTTCAAATACATAAAATACACAAAGGAGGAAACCAGGATCTGATAAGAAAAAATGATTTCAATAAGATACTCTATCCTACATTACTAACCATCATCGAATTATTGGAGAAATAACTACAATGTCAAAGAATGATTTAAATTATTACATGTCCCTGGACTATACTATTATCGTTGAAAAGCAAAAAGAAGGTGAAGAGAGTTGGTATATTGCATACACCAGCGCATTCGGGAAGTATGCTTGTTATGGCCAGGGTGACACCGCAACAGAGGCCATTGAAAGGTTTTATCAAGAAAAAGATATTTTCATAGCATTTCTGTTTAACGAAGGAGAAAATATTCCGGAGCCCTCGCCTGTATATGACAAATTCAGCGGTGTATTTAATATCAGAACATCTCCGGTTATTCATGCCAAAATGGTTGAGCAGGCAAAGGAGATGGGCATTTCATTAAACCTGTATCTGAATCAGATTCTTTCTGCTGCCGTGGAGCAGCGTAAGAATGATCATCAGATCATAAATAAGTTATCTCAATTATGTAGTCAATTGGAGAAGCACCATTTCGAGGTCACCAAACAATTGAATTACCAAAAGAACAAGGTAGGTGCCTCTCGGACCTGGTCTGCTGATTATCAGGAACCTTATTTAAAAACCGCATGAAAAGTAAGATATGAAGCCAAAGATATCACCTGAGGAATACCGCCATATCCTGGAATCCCTTGAACTGGACACACTCTATCTGAGCGAAATATCTTCCAGATTAAGGGAAGAGTTCCTTACCCAAACGCTTCACCTTGATGTAGATGAAAAAGAACTGTTTTCACAGGAAAATAATACACTGAAAGTCTCTTACAACTTTAAACTGACGGCAAAGGATGAATCAATGGATGAGCCTGGTATTTTCCTGCAGGCCAGATATATCGTCCGTTACCAAATTACCAGAGAGGTTCAGGTTACCAAAGCGTTTATGAAGGTTTTTTCTGATCTGACTGTTGGCATGTTGTTATGGCCTTATTTCAGGGAACTTGTAAACAATATGGTTTACCGGATGGGAATGCCCCCGCTTGTCCTTCCGATGAAGAAAAGATAGTTGCTGAAATCTATCTTATCGCGAAGCTTTCATTATACTTCGCCATAAGTCCTGAAAAAACAGAGATATGGCGAAGTATAATCAATTTTTTAAATTCATTACAGTCATTGCTCATATTCCTGATGAAGGCCTCTATTCTCCTTTTGAGGGGTCAAGGCGGCCTCCCCTGACCGTGGCCCCCAAAACAATGCCAGCACTCAGAAGCACCAGGTTCTTTACAATGTACTGTCCTTCTAGCGTCAACGAATAGGGAAAGAGATAAACACCTCTGCGGGAAAGAGGAAAACCGGCAGGAAGGTACCGATCTATATTTTCCTGCCGATATAAAAGACATATCCGTAATATGTCTTGTAGCGGGCATAGAGTTCTGCTTCATGCCGTTCATTGGCAGCCAATCCTTCCGCCATGGGATTTCCCCGGTACTTTTCCAGAAAGATCTCCCGGGCCTTCACCTGATGCACGTAAAAATGGTCGGTCCAGCAGGTTTCGGGCAAGATAAAAGTGGCGACAGGGATATAACCTGCCTTTTGCATCTGTGCGACTTTCGCGGGAATGGTACCGATTTCAGGATAGGCGTCCATCCAGAAATCATGGATCCCGGCAGGGCGGGTTTCGGTGAACCAGGAAGCCTCGGTAACGGCCAGAAAGCCACCGGGCTTCAGAAACTTCCGCCATTCGGTGATGCCCCGCTCAAATCCGATGTTGTAGATGGCCCCTTCCGACCAGATCAGATCGAGTTCCTCTTCCTGAAAGGGGAGGCTATTCATGTCGCCCACGATGCCATGCACCCGCTCTTCCAGCCCGGAATTCCGGGCATTGGCGTTAAACAGGTCAATGAACCGGGGAAACAGGTCCATTCCTGTGAACTTCCCCGGCGCATTTTGGGCCAGCACCATGGTCTGCCCCCCGGTACCGCAGCCTATGTCGGCGATGTGTGAATCTTCGTTCAGAGGATCGATAAAGCCCAGAGCTTTTAATGTTTCCTCAGGACTTCCGGGGCCCTGCCGTTCCAATAAAGAAAAATATTCGCAGATCAGATTGAAATCGAATTCGTGGATGGATTTATCTTCGTTGCTCATGATGATGAAGTTTTATGTAACCTGAAAAAGCTGAGAACCGCTTGTTAAAGGCAACGTTAATTAAATGATTGTTCTTTGATAAAGGAAATAAAAAACACTTCCGGCAGGAGATTGCCAGAGATCTGTTGTTGTGCTGACCCGTAGACCCGGGTCAGTTATCGCACCGAATCCGAAATAAGACTAAACATCCAAAGGTATTACACTGACAAATATCGGAAAATTACCATAAAAAACCATCAACTGAACAAATCATTTTATCAGATCATGATCTGGCCTAAATTCAGTAAATTGCCTTCCTGAATGGGATATTTAATTTAAGGATCACCTTATGAAACGGACCGTGTTAAACTTACTCTTCCTGGTTTTTTTGGGGAGCAGCCTACCTCTGTTCAGCCAGCCTTACACGCCCGACTGGGCTTCGATCGACAGCCGTCCGGTGCCTCAATGGTTTTCCGATGCTAAATTCGGCATTTTCATCCACTGGGGTCTTTACTCCGTTCCTGCCTGGGCCCCGGCCAGCGCCGATATTGGGGTCTATGCCAAATATGCCGAGTGGTACTGGTGGCGCATCCATGAAAACAGCCCGGCAGGCAAGCTTTTCAGGGAATACCACGACCAAAGATATGGCCCAGATTTCTATTACCAGGATTTTGCCGGTGATTTCCGGGCGGAGCATTTCGATCCCGGACAGTGGGCCCGGCTGTTTCAGCGGTCGGGGGCCCGCTATGTGGTGCTCACATCGAAGCATCACGAAGGATTCACCTTATGGCCCAGCGCACAGAGCCCCAACTGGAACAGCGTGGACATCGGTCCCCACCGTGACCTGTGCGGCAACCTATTACTGGATATCGGGCCCACGGCCGATGGCCTTATCCCGGTAAT
>CAZMMX010000054.1:11172-16160 GCA_964567485.1 uncultured Prolixibacteraceae bacterium
GCGGCAACCTATTACTGGATATCGGGCCCACGGCCGATGGCCTTATCCCGGTAATCATGGAGCAGCGGCTCCTCGACATGGGGGAGTGGCTGAACATAAACGGCGAAGCCATTTATGGCACCCAGCCCTGGGAAAACCGGCCGGCCACGGAGAAGGGATTGGCTGCAGGGAAGGAGGAGACCGCTCACAAGGAACCTAACGCCAGCAAAGAGCCATCCCTATTTTTCACGGCCAAAGGCAGGGACCTGTATGTGATCTGCACCCGCTGGCCCGAAAAACCGGTGGTGGTTCCCGGAGTGGGAAAACCAGGAAAAGTTACTATGCTGGGAAGTTCCCTTCCCGTTTCATCACGCTGGTCGGGTGGAAAGGTGACCCTCACCCCGCCGGCTATCCACCCCGGGAACATGCCCTGCCAACATGCCTGGGTCTTCAAACTGACACAGGCCCTCTGAAATTAGGGCGTTGAAGAGCGTCAGTACCCCCAACCCTTGACCACGGCCAGGTTTTCTTTCATGCAGTCGAGGGGTGCCAGGCCCTGGTAGGCTTCCTGCTCTATGACGAAAAGGGTGGTCCCGGAATCGCGGGCCATATCGGTAATTTCCTTGATGGGAAGGACCCCCTTTCCCAGGATGGTGCTTTCATACCCCTGGCCGTCGGCCCGCGCAATCATGTCCTTGATATGGATGTTGTCGTACCTTCCGGGATACTTGGCTAGTAAGTCCTTGGCCAGGGCTCCCGCCATGTACATATTCCCCGTGTCGAGCTGTAACACTACCTTGTCCTTGTCGGTATGCTGCATGATCAGGTCAAAGAGCATCTCCTCGCCGATCTTGTGGCTGAATTCGAAGTCGTGGTTGTGGTACCCGAAGCGCATGCCGGCCTTCTGGCATAGCTCCCCGCATTTATTAAAAACCTCCATGTATTTCAGGAGCGTGTCCATGTCGCTGTACATGCTCTGGTCAAGCCAGGGACTCACCACATACTGCTGCCCCATATAGGCCGCATCATCGACCAGTTTCTTCCAGTCATCGGTGAAATCCTGCAGCGCCTCATCCCAGTGGTTTTTTTCCAGCACGGTGTGGCCCGAAGGCATTTTCAGTCCCAGGTCATCCAATACTTTCTTAAACTCTTCGGCCGTCCAGCCATAGAATTTATGGTCCACATAGTTGGCGTGCTCCACATGGGTATATCCCATTTCCACCAGCCGGGTCAGCGTTCCCTGAGGGTCGCTTCCCATCGCGTCACGTACGCCATACAACTGCAGCGCCATGGTATGGGCAGCTTTGGCAGCTTCCTGTTTTTTGTTCGTAGAACAGCCCCAGGCCGGGACCAGCGCCACGCCCCCCGCCATTAATACACCGGTTTTCAAAAAATCCCTCCGCGTAGTTGTCATAAGTTTTAGTTTTGAAGATTCGTCCTTAAAAATAGTAAATATTCGCGATTCCCTGGCTCTTTGGAACCTTGGGTTTTGCTGTTTTCCCGATTAATATCCCTATTATTGTATGCATAAACCTATTTGCAGCGCCAGTAAACATTGTGACCAGGCCTGCGGCCAAAAATATGCCCTGACCGCCATTAAAACCTGTATGACAAAGAAGGCGACTTGCAACATACTGTTATGGCTGAGAAATACTAAGACAACCGGAAATACTAACTGGCAAGGATAATTCAAACATCAAAATACCATTATGAGACGTTTATTGGCTTTCTTACTGTTTTTCATGGTGATACCGGCCTTTTCTCTGACGGCCCAGGAGCAACCCACAAAAGAGTACCTTGAGAATTACAACAAGGTGCTGGAGCGCACCCAGTGGTGGCGGGACGCCCGGTTCGGGATGTTCATCCATTTCGGAGCCTATGCCGTGCCTGCCCGGGGAGAATGGGTGAAGTCGAACGAGCGCATCACTTCCGAAGATTACCAGAAGTACATCGACACCTTTTATCCCGGACAGTTTGACGCACGGGAGTGGGCGCGCCTGGCCAAAGCCGCCGGCATGAAGTATGCCGTACTCACCGCCAAACACCATGACGGCTTCTGCCTCTTCGACAGCAAACTTACCGATTATAAACTCCCTCCCCGTTTCGACGGCCGCGACCTGGTCAGGGAATTCCTCGACGCCTTCCGGGCCGAAGGACTGAAGGTGGGCCTCTACTTTTCGATCATTGACTGGCACCACCCCGACTATCCCAATGTGGGCAACCACCCCCAACGTGACGACCAGGAATATGGCAAACGGAATTTCAACTGGGACAACTACCTGAAATACATGCACGGACAGGTGGAAGAGCTGGTCACCCAATACGGCAAACTCGACATCATGTGGTTCGACTACTCCTTCGACGACTACAGCGGGGAGAAGTGGAAAGCCAAAGAACTGGTCAGCATGGTGCGCAGGCACCAGCCAGGCATCATCCTCGACAACCGCCTGGAAGCCCACGCCGGACTGACCGCCGGAAAGCGGAATATCAGTCTCCTCGGCGATTTCGAGACTCCCGAACAGGGCATCCCCGACGGCCCCATCTTTGACCAATATGGGAATCCCATTCCCTGGGAGACCTGTCTGACGCTAAACAACCACTGGGGGTACCATGAACTCGACAAAAACTGGAAATCTCCTGAACTGGTGATCCAGAGCCTGGTGAACTGCGTCAGCAAAGACGGCAACCTCCTGCTGAATGTGGGTCCCGATGCCCGGGGGCTCATTCCCGACGAGAGCATCGCGATTCTGGAAGAAGTGGGAAAATGGATGAAACGCAATAGTGAAAGTATCTATGGGGCAGGTTCCTGTAAACTCGCCAAACCCGACTGGGGCCGCTATACCCGGAAAGGGAACAACCTCTACGCCCACTGGATGCACCCCAACATCGGACAGTTAAACACCCGCGGCGTTCCTGCCGGCAAAGTGAAAAATATCTTTATGCTCCATTCGGGCGCTGAACTCTCCTGGGTGAAAAACTGGTGGGGCAACATGGATGAGGGGAACCTCTTTATCAACACCGGCGACTCCCCCGAAAAACCTGTTCCCCACGACACGGTGATCAGAATTGAAATGAAAAAGTAGATGGAACCTCCCAGGATCATGGTTTGCGGAAGCAGCAACACCGACATGGTGGTGCCCACCCCTCATTTTTCCGCTCCCGGAATATCCCTGCCTTTCAGAAATGAAGTCACTCCGTCAAATTTCCCGTAGACCATGCCTGAGTGGAACTACAACCCAGCACGTCAACCTACCAACCACCACGTAGGACCAGATGGAAACGACAGGCTATCTGCCGTATTTAAAACGAATATTATATCAAAACACATGTACCGTAACATCTTTCTCATTTTTTGCTTTTTGCTCCTTGTGACCTCCTGCCACCGTGAATCATCACGTCAATTCCGGGAAATACCGGCAGATACCCTAAAGGACAAAATCGCCGGAGGCTGGGCAGGCAAGATGATCGGGGTGACCTATGGCGCCCCCACCGAATTCAGGGCCCAGGGGAAGACGTATGAAGACTCCATCCTCTGGGTTCCCGGTGACGTCAAAGGTGCCCTCTGGCAGGATGATATCTATGTCCAGCTCACCTTCCTGATGACCATGGACCGCTATGGCATGGACGCCCCGGCAAAAAAATACCAGGAACTCTTCGCCAAAGCCGGCTACCCCCTCTGGCATGCCAATGTGCAGGCCAGGAAGAACTATTTCGATAGCATCTTTCCACCCCAGTCAGGGCACCCCGATGATAACCTCCATGCCGATGACATTGACTTCCAGATCGAAGCCGACTACATCGGGTTCCTGTGCCCGGGAATGCCGGTCACCGCCAACCAACTGGCTGACAAAACCGGACATATCATGAATTACGGCGATGGAGTGTACGGCGGAGCCTTCGTGGCCGCCCTTTATGCCGAAGCCTTTTTCGAAAATGACATTCCGAAGATCATCGAAAAAGCGCTGCTTTCCATTCCCGCCGAATGCGACTATGCCAAAATCATCAGGGATGTGATCCTGTTGCACCACCACTTCCCTTCCGATTGGCGGGCAGCCTGGAACGAACTGGATGCCAAATGGGGAAAAGTGCATATCTGCGAATCGGGAACCGCCTTCAATATCGACGCCAAACTGAACGGAGCTTACATTGTCATGGGACTGCTTTACGGGGAGGGGAATCCGTTGAAAACCCTGGAGATTTCCACACGCTGCGGACAGGATTCCGACTGCAACCCCTCCAACGCCATGGCGGTGCTGGGATTGATCACAGGATTCAGCGGACTGCCATCTGAGTGGCAGGAAGCGGTTAAGTCTATCGGAGACTCTCTCTTTATCCATACTGACTATTCCTTCAACAAAGCCGTGGATCAGACCCTGGCCTATGCCGGTCAGCTGATCATCGCCAACGGAGGAAAACAGTCCGGAGAAACTCTCACAATCAATATCCAGGATCCGCAACCCCTGCCCTTTGAAGAATCTTTCCCCGATCTGGTTTTCGAAAAAAGAGTCCCGGTTTCCGACACGACCTATTGGAAGTCAGAAGGTCACTGGGAAAAATACGGCCGCACCAACACCCATGCTGCGGAACCCCCAAAAGAACAGGCACTCTTCAGCAACCATGCCGGTGATAAAATCACCTTCCGTTTCGGGGGAACCGGTGTCTCCCTGGTGGGCAACTGGGTGAAAGATGGCGGCATTGCCAATATTTATATCGACGGAACTCTCCAACGACGCATCGACCTGTATTTTCATTATGCCGGTCAGGAACACCTGAACATGAACCTTTTCCATATCACCGGACTCCCTGCGGGAATCCATACCCTTCAGGTGGAGGTAACTGGGGAAAAACGGCCTGAATCGGAGGGAGCGAGGGTATATGTCTCAGAGGCTGTGATATTCCATACAGCTCCAAAAACCAACGAAACCCACCGGTTCTCCTTTCAGTAATGTCAATATGCTGATTCTTATTGCAATATTGTCCTGAATAACAACCTGTTAAATCCGACATCC
>CAZMMX010000054.1:16260-17458 GCA_964567485.1 uncultured Prolixibacteraceae bacterium
ATCCAAAATCCAAAATCCAATGTACATTGTCAATTCATATGCCCTGGCCATCATCCTGTGCTTTGTGACCATGCTGTGCTGGGGATCCTGGGCCAACACTCAGAAGCTGGCCCAGAAATCGTGGCGTTACGAGCTTTTTTACTGGGATTATGTGATCGGCATCGTAGTGATGTCGCTCCTTTTCGCCTTCACCCTGGGGAGCGCAGGATCCCAGGGACGGGGTTTTCTGGAAGATCTGTCACAGGCCGGCATGAGACCCCTGGGGAATGCCTTCCTCGGCGGAATTGTCTTCAATGCCGCCAACATCCTAGTGGCTGCGGCCATCTCCATCGCGGGAATGTCGGTAGCCTTTCCCGTGGGCATCGGCATCGCACTGGTGCTGGGCGTGGTCATCAACTACCTGGCCATACCACAGGGGAATCCCTTCTGGCTGTTCACAGGCATTGCCCTGATCACCATCGCCATCCTCCTCGATGCCCTGGCCTACCGGAAAAAAGCCGTCCAGTCGAGCAAAATACCCGCTAAGGGAATTCTGCTGTCGGTGACCGGAGGAATCCTGATGGCCCTCTTCTACCGCTTCGTGACCAGCTCCATGGCTCCGGTGTATGAGACTCCCGAAGCAGGATTGCTGACCCCCTACACGGCAGTTTTCATCTTTTCGCTCGGAATCTTCGCCAGTAACTTCATCTTCAACACCCTGATCATGAAAAAACCCTTCGAAGGATCTCCGGTGCCCCTGCACGATTACTTCAGGGGATCTGCCAGAGAACACCTGACAGGTATCCTGGGAGGCGTGATCTGGTGCATTGGCATGATGTTCAGCATTATCGCCGCCGGAAAAGCGGGATATGCCATCTCCTACGGGCTCGGACAGGGAGCCACCCTGGTGGCTGCCCTCTGGGGCGTTTTCATCTGGAAAGAATTCAAAGACTCCAAAGGCACTTCCGGCTTGCTTACCGCTATGTTCGCCCTGTTCATGGCCGGACTGGCCCTTGTGATTTACGCCGGAACAATGAGATGATTGTCACGGAAACAATGAATTGACTTCCACCTTCATGCTGATTTCAAAAATCCAGGCTCCGCAGTAACGCCTCAAGTACCCAACGGCTAATGAAAAAACGAATCAACCTGAGAATTAACCTGAAACAACATGAAATGACCATGCACGATTATGCACCAACAGTGATGATTAACCACA
>CAZMMX010000055.1:0-5598 GCA_964567485.1 uncultured Prolixibacteraceae bacterium
AATTCGGTGCCAAAGGCCCTGATTTTTTTCAGCGACATCTTCTCCCAGGCGGCAGGCAGCCGCGGCGTGAAGGTGAAGGAGTGCAATCCGGTAGGGCGGATGCCAAACAAGCCCTCGGTGATCACACGTCCATAGAGGCCGCTCTCGGCCGACAGATGGCGCTGGCTTCCCTCGGGCCAGGCCTCGATGGCATAGGGGACATGTTCCCCCAGCAGCCGCTGACGGGAATAATAAGAGAGGTAGTCCATGCCCTTTTCCGTCTCGCCGCAGGCCAGCACGCCCCTCAGGGCATACAGGGTAGAGCGGTCCCAGAAGGTCTCGCTGCCTGCCTGGGTCAGTAATCCGTTTTCCGTCCACAGCCGGGGAGAAAACAGCGCCCTGAGGGTTTCCGCCTTGCGGTCATAAATCCCCACTGTCAGGGGGATGCATATCCAGGAGCGCAGGATGTCGTTTTCCTGGTAATAGCGATAGGTGTTAAACCCCTCCACCACGCCGCCGAAATAGCGGTCGATGGCAGCCCGCAGTTCCGTGGCCTGTTTCCGGTAAGCGGCCAGCTGCTTCCGGGGCTTTTCCAAATCGTGGCCGAGATAAACGGCAGAGACCAGGGCGTCGTAGTAAAGCGATGACGTGCACAGGTTTGCGTCGCCGGCGGGGAAACGGCCTTCCAGTTCGTCAGAGTCGGAGGCGACCACCCCCCCGTCGTTCAGGTTTCTCCGGCAGTATTCGAGGCACCACTCCACCAGAGGCCACAACTCTTCAGCCTCCTGGTTGTCGCCGCGGGCCAGGGCATACCGTGCCGTCCCATAGGCAATCATGGCCGCGTCACCACGGTCACCGGCACCATTCCAGATATCGCCACCTTCAGCAATGATCGAACTGGGAATGGGCTCGTACGCCTCATTCATGAAGCGGGCAAAATGCCGGAAGGAATTCAGGGCCGACTGATTCCCCGTCGCATATCCGAGAAACGGAAAGAAAGGGTTGATGTATTCAGCCTGGTCATTGGCCCAAATAGCGGCATAGTAGGATTCGCCACCCGGACCGTGCATCAGTCCCCCTTTGGTTCTGTAGATGCTTTCGGCCCCACGGATTTTGGCAAAAGCAAACATGGTATTCAGCGTCGCGTCGGGGGTCTCCAGCACCAGGTGATCCCATAACTGGTCGACCAGGGCTCTGCGTTCCCGCCATTCGACTTCCACATCGAGGGGCTCCCCGGCCTCGCCCTCTTTGAAAGCCTTAAAAGTGGCATAAAAAACCACGGAATCGCCCCCGGGGAGGGTCATGCCGGGAACGCCGGAAAGAGAAGCCACCACCTGATAGCTGCCATCCACGCCCTTTGCCGGGTCGGTACGGGTCACCGATTCCGCCTCCGGAATTTCCACCATCACGGAAGCCTCCCCCAGGTTGCGCAGGACATACTTCTCGCACCAGGCGGCTTTCCGGGTGGAAGGAAAAAGGAAACGGGTCAGCCCTACCCTTCCGTTCCGGGGAAGCGAGAATTCACTTTCCACCGTCATCATACCGTCAAGGGAGATTCTTGTGACCACTTCCTGAGGCAACCTGCGCGCGTTGACGGTGACCAACCCTCCCGGCAGGTCCCACCCCAGGCGGCGCATCAGGCTGGCATGGGTATTATTGGGGATGGTCCGCAGCATGGGCCATACAAAACTCCTTTCCAATACAAATCCCCGAAGATGGTCCACACCGTAGCGCAGAACAACGGAGATCTGCTCCCCGCTCATCTCGATATGGTCATGGTGCGGCAAAGCACGCTCCACGTTCCAGGTGATTCCTCCGGAAGGATGGATCTGCCAGCGGCTATTCTCGGGAAGGGTTTGGGCATAACTTCCCAGGCTGATCATCAGGAAAAAAAGAAGGGCGATTCTCTTGTTCATCGTTATCAGGTTATTGCGGTGCCCACCGGCAGTTTTCCGGCGGCACCCTGTTATGGGTTATTTCGGCCTCCCAGGGGGAGGCCCTGTCTTTGGAAACTCCTCGCGGCAGAACCTGCGGGGAACACGCTCACCGGGATTCAGGTTATTTCATTTCAATGATCACCCTGTCACAGTTTTCCGTCACAAAGGGGCGTTTCTCCTCATGGATATAGGGATAGTCGTTTGTTTTCACCACGGAATTGTTTCTGAAGGTAAAGCCATCAACGCCATAGATATTCACCAGGCGCGGGTCGAAACCCCGGAAGGTATTCCCCTCGACCAGAATATTCTGATGGTACCGGCTTTTTTCGCGGTCGGCCCTGATGCCCGATCCCACCTCAATGCATGACTTTCCCCACACCCCATAGTTGCAGTTCTCGAACAGGTTATTTCTGATGGTCACATCCCTCACTCCCGACTGCTCATACCAGTAGGTCCCGTCGCCTTCAAAAAGGATGGAAGCCCCGGCAATGTGGAAATAGTTATTCTCAATCAACACCTTTCCCCTGGAGCCGATGAGCAATCCGCGGGCCCTGTTGCCCCGCATCTTACAATTACGGATGATCACATCGGGGTGGGTATCGGTGGAAGCGACCACATCCTTCACTTTCACCTGCGTAGGAAGCGGGGCCTCCAGAACGATCCTGGTAAACTCCTTATTCAACCGTTCGGCCTCTCTGATTTTCAGGTGTCCATAAGCGATCAGGCTTCTGGCGTCAGTGAGTTCCAGGGAGACCCCGGGTTTGAGGAAGTCAAAACCATGTTGTTGGGAATGCTTGAGCTGCATAATCATCTCCTGGGGCGACAGGATAGTGTCGATCACGGCATAAATGCCATGAATATTCGTGGCGTCGTCCTTCTGGTTCTCGAAGATACAGTCCAGCATTTGGATGGTGCCGGTGCAATTGGAAAAATGGGTGGCATCGGCGGTGATGCTGATAATTCTGTTTTTGCCCGGTGCAGGGGTAACATGGACATGGTCGAGCGTGATATCCCCCGAACGTTGGGCAATCACCCCCATACCGCCACAGTGGTAGATATTTACATGTCTGAGGTCGATCTTCCGGCTGTCAGAGACGATAAAACAGGGAATCAGCCTGTCGCCAGCCCCAAAGACCAGGATATTCCCGTTTTTTCCGGTGAGGTTTTCCTTGAAAATGCGCACGCTTCCGTTTTCGAGCTTTTCTGCGGGCATGGAGCCATTCGAAAAAATCCAGTAGTCTTTGGCCATGAAGGCCGTTTCGCGTTTCACCGGGTCAAACTCCAGCAGATTGGTATAGGGATAGTCGTTGTTCTCCTTATCGTGGAATTTCAACCGGCCTTCGGTGACCGTCCAGGGATAATCATCGCTAAAACGGATATCCAGATAGTCTTTTCCGGAACCTTCAATCACCCCTTCGGAATGAAAAGTCCGCACATAATCCACGGAAATATCCTTCACCGTGATATCAGAGGCGTCCTGCATCAGGAAGGGCGTCACATAACCCGAAAAGAGCAGGGTAGTTCCGTTGCCTTCGACGGTAAAACCATGCATTCCAGTAAGGTTAAAGGCGATCCGTTTCAGGCTTTCGTCATTGTTGCTGACAAAGGCATACTGTTCGGGCAGGTAAGCAGGAGTGATGAATAAGGTCCCTCCCGGAAGAACGAGTTTATCGGCCCCGGTGGCCCGGCAATGGTTCAGAGCTCTGGTCAGGGCGTACCCGGCATCTTCCCCGGGCATGATGCCCTGAAGAAAATCCTTCAGATAAACCGTTTCACTGCGAGCCATCATGGAGGCACCCAGCAGGAGCAGGAGTGTAAAAAACTTTTTAAAACGGGAAACGAGCATGGTTCAAATTTTATGATTTTATAAAAATAGTAAAGAGCGACGACGTAACCACAGAATTACCACACCTCATTCCATTGATCGGTGCGGAAGGGGACCAGGGGCAACCCCATGGTCGTTCTGACGTTGGCTACCGGAACATTTCTGAAGGCATATCTGACGGCCACGGGTTTGGGCACTTCGGCGCACTGCACTTCGATCTGGTTTTTCCACCAGAGATGCCGTGCGCTGGCCTTATGGAACTTCCGGTCCTCCCCGGCCAATTCAAAACCTTCGATTTTCCCGGTGTAATAATCAAAACTGTTCATTTCATTAAACTGGTTTTCACCCGAGAGATGGTTGAACGTCAGAATGGCCTTTGCCTCATCAAACACGACCTCTTTTATCGTGGGTGCCATGGCCGGGAACCCCTTCAGACCATAAGTTTTGTCGAGGGCCAGGAAGGCCAGTCGCTGTCCCACTTCCGTTTTCTTCGGGGGATGGATGCAGGTAGGATGACCGATATCATTGGTCGCAGCAATTCCGGCGTGGGAGAGTTGTTCCAGGGCTTTGTACTGGGCTTCCACCTGCAGGGGGAGGGCAATCTTCTCAACTCCCTCATAGGTGTAGGGCGCCAGTTGAACATAATAGAAAGGCATCTCCTGATTCTGCCACTCCTTCCTCCACTGATTCACCAGCGCCACCATCAGTTTGTCATAATCATAGAAATTATGGAGATTGGATTCTCCCTGGTACCAGATAAACCCCCGGGCCGTATATTGAATGATGGGGCGAATCATCCCGTTATATAAAAGTCCGGGTTTCGATTCCTCTGATTCTCCTGACTTTGCCGCCACCAGATCCAGTCCGGCTATTGTTTCGAGTGTTTTTTCCGGCATCCAGGCCTCAATGGAAGAGCCGCCCCAGTGAGAAGCGATGATACCCACGGGAATGCCGAGGATTTTGTGCAGCTGCCGGGCAAAGAAATAGGCGGTGGCGCTGAATTCCCCCACACTTTGGGCATTGGCGCATTTCCATTCGCCCTGGCACTCCTCCTGGGGAGTTCCGGTGGAATGACGGGCGACCGTGAACATCCTGATTCCGGGGTATTCCGAAGCTTCAGCGATCGCTGACAGGGCATTTTCCACGGGTTGTCCCATAAAGCCGGTGACCGGCATTTCCATGTTCGATTGCCCCGAAGCGATCCAAACCTCTCCAATGAACACATCATTGAGGAGCATCACGTTTTTCTCCTTCAGGGTGATTTGGTAGGGTCCTCCGGCATCCGGGGTGTCAATTCCGGTTTTCCAGGTACCGTCTTCCCCTGCCATGACCGAATAACTCTTTTGGTTCCACGAGGTCTCAATTTGGACGCGGGCACCGGGAGTTGCTTTTCCCCACAGGCTGACCACGCTGTTACGTTGCAGCACCATATGATCACCGATCACGGCAGGAAGGGAAATCTGTGCGAAAGAGGAAAAACAGAGCAACCAGGCGGCTAAAACAAATACTAATTTCTTCATCACTGTTTCTTTTGTAAAAAAAGCCCCGGAAGGAGAATTCCCCCTCCGGAGCCATACTATTTATTAACTTAAAAGAGGGTCACTGTCCACTCCAGGGGTTCTGGTCATCCTCGCTGATGGCATCGTTGTTCAGAACCTCCATCTGGGGAATCTGACAGAAGAAGCGATAGTCGTTGGATTCCAGGAACGCCATGGGATTTGTGTCGGAAACGTTGTAACCGTTCAGGAACTGCAAACCCCACACATAATGGCCACCGGGGTTGGTGGTTGATGCGCCATACCTGACCAGTCTTTTCTGGAGGCGTACCAGGTCATAAAAGCCCGTCTGGCCTTCGCA
>CAZMMX010000055.1:5698-17394 GCA_964567485.1 uncultured Prolixibacteraceae bacterium
GGAGGCGTACCAGGTCATAAAAGCCCGTCTGGCCTTCGCAGATCAGCTCCTTGCGGCGTTCGACGTAAATTTTCTCCAGCAGGTCAGTCCCTGAAGCCTGCGTCGTCGGCGTGGCATTGCGGGCGGTCTGAAGCCGGTTGAGCAGGATCAGTGCCTCAGGCTCTTGCCCACTCTTGGCTGCCGCTTCGGCCATAATCAGCAACATCTCGGCACCACGCATCAGGCAGACTTCCGGACGGGTCGCGCTTCCAATCACACTCCCCCCGTCAGCACCATAATGTTTGTACTTGTCGAAGGCCCATTTGGTATTGATTTCATTATCGGCATTTTTGGTCCTTTTCCAGAACTGATACCGGTCGTCTTGCTTTTCAAAGAGTTCCTCAAACTTGCTGTCGGCAAAGAAATCAAGGAAGGAATAGATGGGACCGTCGGAATAACCTTCCCCATAACTCTCATCCTGGTTGAACCAGAAGTTGTACTGGGTTCCTCCGCCCAGGTTATTGTCATTGGTATACTGCATAGCCCAAACGACTTCGGGATATCCTCCCGAGATCATCTCATCGAAGCCAGACCGGTATTCTTCACGCGTCATCAAAGTGCTGTGGTTGTCATAGACCTTTTTGGCTTCGGCATACGCGCCCTGCCAGTTTTGCATCACCAAATAAACACGGGCCAGGATTCCGGAAGCGATTTCCTGATTGATAAACCATTTTTCAGCAGGTTCATAACCTTGAAGCAGCGTCTTGGCATCGGTCAGGTCGGTGACGATCTGGGCATAGACCTCTTCTACCGTGGAGAAACCCTTATGGGCATCATCGCTCGATGAGGTGCGCAGAATCACCCCTCTTTTGTTTTTGGCGATGGCGTAGGTCTGTTGGTAGTTCTGAATCAGATGGAAATAAGCAATGGCGCGAATAGCCAACGCCTGACCCTTGATGTTCTTCTTCTCTGATTCACCTCCAGTGGCATCATCGATATTGGTAATCACAATATTGGTCAGGTTGATGATATTGTAGCACATCTTCCAGATATTTCCAGCGATTCCATCGGCCTGTGTTTTAGCATTGGAATACTGGTAAGAGGTCAGCTGGTCGCCGCCCATATTGGTATGGCAGATAATATCGGAGCCTCCCAGGTCCACATACATCTGTAATCCGGGAAGCCCGGCAAAAACACGGTCGGTCCCCTGGGAGTTAAACAGCAGCTGCTTGTAAGCCGATGTAAGGACTTTGTCAAGCTGAAATACATTTTTATATACTTCGGTATCAGACACTTCAATGGAAGGACTGGTCGTCAGCGACTCCTCGCATCCCGCAATGGTAAAAACAAGCAGTAAAATGCAGAGTTTGTATTTTAGATTCTTCATAAATCTTCTCCTTTTAAGAATTAAAATGATAATTGAACACCAAACATGTAGAGTCTCCTGGATCCCTGGATCCCGTTATCGGTATCGGCGTTTCCGTTATAGCTGTTCCCCATGACGCCGGTTTCAGGATCGGTATACCTTTTAGCGGCAGGTCCCAGGGTGATCAGGTTATTTCCGGTGACATACATACGGAGGTTCTCGACCATCATCCTGCGGCTGACCGCTTTGGGCAGGGTATAGCCCAATGTCAGGTTTCTCAGACGCCAGTAAGGATTGTCAAACACAAAGTTGGTGGCATACTTGACGGTGGCAGAATACTGGGTATAAGACCACCGTGGAATATCGACTCCCGTGTCACCGGGCTTCTGCCATCTGTTCTCCACCAGGTCCTGGACCATACCAATCCCCGGACGGTTCATGATGCGTTCCTTGTAGGTATAGTCCGAGATTTTCGATCCATGGGAGAAATACCACATGAAGGAGAAATCGAAGCCTTTCAGTTGGAAACTATTGGTGATGGCACCGAACATTTTGGGAAGGGCAGAACCACAGTAGACGTAATCATCGGTAGTCACCGCAGAGGTACTCTCGGTACGTTTCCACTGACCTGTCCATTCGCCACTGCTGTCTCTCTCCTTGATCAGCCAACCGGGCAACCCGGTCTCGGGATTGACGCCATCGTACTGAGGGGCAATAAATTCATAGATGGACTTACCCTCTTCCATTTTGTAGGTACAGGCCGTTCCCGAATAGGTATAAGAGCCGGTGGGCAGGTAAGTCACCTCATTCTTCAGGGTGCTCACGTTGGCATCGATGGTCCAGTTGAAATCCCTTTTGTTGATGATACTGGCATTGATGGTAAACTCAAAGCCGCTGTTGCGCAGGTCGCCGATGTTGGTGTTGTAGCCAGAAGCGTCGCCCACCTGTGCTGAAACCGGCAGCTCCTTGTAAAAGAGGAGATCTTTGGAGGTACGGGAATAGTATTCCAGCGTACCGCTTAACCGTTTGAAGACCGAAAAATCAAGGCCCACATTCCACTGGTGGTTACTTTCCCATTTCAGGTCAGGAGTGCTGTAGGTGGCGGGTTTTAATCCGGGTTCCAGGTAAAGGTTATCGCTGGTATAGGTTCCCTGGTAGGCATAAAGGACTTCACCTCCGGCTTTGCCGTTACTGGCATTACGAACGATGAGGCGGTCATTGCCGGTGGTACCGTAACTTCCCCTGAGGGCCAGGTTGTCGAGCCATTTGGCATCTTCCAGGAAACTCTCTTTTGAGATTCTCCAGGAGGCTCCCGTCGACCAGAAGGTGCCCCACCGGTTCTCAGCGCTGAAGCGGGAAGAACCATCTTCACGCACCGAAGCCGAGAGGTAGTACTTGTTCATGAAGTTATAGTCTACCTTTCCGAAGAAGGAGAGCAGGGCATAGTTGTCATGTCCTCCCCACACGCCAAACTCCTTGGTCGTATTGGCCAGTTCGTATTTGCCCAGTTCCATGATGCCTGAACCCCAGCCCTGTTCGTAATGGTCATCCCATTTGTACCACTCATGTCCGACCATGGCTGTCACATTGTTTTCCCCAAAGCTCCAGTTGCCCGACAATACATTGTTCCAGGTAAGAGACCTCTTATTGTAGTCATAACGACTGGCATACCCCCCGTCGGCCAGGATCGAAATCCCGTAGGGAGCAGTCTGTCCACTTCCATGAACGGCAGAGCTGTAATTCATCGACCGGTACCAGTAGTCATCACTATTGAGGGCTGTCCTGAAATTGAGATGGGCAGGGAGTACAAACTCCATAAAGAACTGTGACGACATAATATGGCCCATATTGGAATCATAACTGTCGTCATTGTCATTATCCCAGTAATTCCCCGCGTTATTCAGGACCTGAATCCCAAAGAAGTTATTGGTGTATTTGCCATAGTCATACATTCTTTCCCCTGTTTTTTCGGAATAGATCCAGTCGGTATTATCGATGTTCCGCAACCAGGGTGAGGAAAGGGTGGTGGTAAAGTTGGCGGCACGGCTAGCGCCGGCAGAGATATTCTGACGGTTCCTCGAGTAGGAAAGACTACCTCCGGCATTCCACCACTCTTTCAGTTTGGTGGTGACGTTGGTTCTGAAGGAATAGCGTTCGTAGAACTGGCTGTTGCCATATCCCTGGTCATCGAGGAACCCCCCCGAGAAGAAATAGGTGGTTTTCCCGTCATTGGTGGTTCCGCTCACGTCGACGCTGTAGTCCTGGCGCAATTTACGCGAGAAAATGGCTCCGTAAACATCCCAATCACTTTCCTCCCAGGCATATTCCAGTTTGGGGTTCATATAGGGATTTCCCTGGCCATCATGCAGGACATAGTTCTCATTGATATATTTGAACGGAGTCACATAGGTCGTTTCCCCCTTTGAATTGGTGATGGCTTTGACCTGTTTTTTCAGAGCATTATTGGAAGCGTAATCCCCGGCGGCCTGAGGAGTCATCCCATCATAATAGACCGCATCATAATAAAGGGCATACCAGGTATTTTCGAGTTGCTGGTAAGGATTGGCCTTCACAGGGTTCGGAACGGCATTGTCGGAAGTTCCCCAGGCTCCGCGGAAGTTGATTTGGGGACCGCTCGATTTTCCCTTTTTGGTAGTAATGACGACCACGCCATTGGCGGCACGTGAACCGTAGAGTGAAGTGGCGGCGGCATCTTTCAGAATCGTCATGGCCTCAATGTCCGAAGGACTAATCTGATTCAAATCCCCGTCATAGGGCATCCCATCGACGATATAGAGAGGGTCAGCTTTCCCCGACATCGAGGAAATACCACGAATCTCAATACGGGTATTCCCACCGGGATTCCCCTGCACGTTCACGACATTGACCCCGGCCGACATCCCCTGCAGGGATTCAGCAAAGCCCGTTCCCATCACTTTTTCCAGTTGCTCCGACTTGACCACCGATGCCGAACCGGTAAAGGTGGATTTTTTCTGTGTTCCGTAGGCTACAATAACCACTTCATCAAGATATTCCGAATCTACAGCCAGCACCACATCAAAGGTGGTTCGGCCCTCAGTGCTAATGGTTTGTTCCAAAAAACCGATAAAGGAGATCCTGATTGATGCGTTGTTCGCCACCTCGAGGGAGAACCTGCCGTTCACATCGGTAACCGTTCCGTGTGTCGTTCCCGACTCGACAATATTGGCTCCAATGATCAATTCTCCCTGTGAATCTTTAATGGTTCCGGAGATAATTTTTTTCTGCTGCTGGGCAAAGGAGCCCTCTGCACCACCTTCGGTACCGGCAAGAAAAGCCGGAAAACCGGAATCTGAACTAAAAATCCCGTTTCCTGCGCTGACCGGAGCCGACATGGCGCTGAAAAAAACGGTAAATAATAAAATGAGGGTAGTCCGCATGACCTCATAAAAAGGATACATGCGCTCTTTTCTGTTTAGAATTACACCCTGCAAATTGTTCATAAGCTTGTAATTTTTTGATTAATAGACAAATTTTGATTGGCTGGTTTGTGAAAACCTTTATCAAAAGGCTCTCTTATCCTCAATCCGAGGATCTGCGATTCATTGGGTCATTTATCACATAGGCATAAATATTAGATATTACATAGGAAAAAAGAAGGCTGCCTCACGCTGACGGTAGCCGGCGGGAAAAATACGCTGAACTTCAATTAAAACCAGAAAGCCAGGAGGGTATCCATGAAATAGGACTTTCGGAAGTGATACGACTTTCCTTTCGCTGCACATAAGCAAGTGGATCTTCCTTCGGAAGTTTTGCTTTGTTAAAGTACAGGAAGACAGCGTCGAAGACCATCTTTTCAAACATGAAGGATCGGAATCTTTCTTCAGATTCCTCCACCCATTCCCTGATGAATCTCTCTTCAGGAAAGGTCGTATATCCGCCGAAAAAACGAAGCAATAGTGCTTGATCTTTCAATAAACCCTGATAATCAGAGGTATAATTCATGTCCGTACGTTACTTTCTCCGTCAGGAAAGTAGGAATTATAACTCAACCCATCATGGGGATCTGCTTCCGGAATAACATAATTTAATATTTAATTAACCAACAACCGTTACCGTGAGGGGACTATTCCTGATTTAACATCAGCATTCTCAATGGTGAGGGTATCGGAAGTGTTGACCTTCATTCTGTACCCTTTTCCAGGGATGAAGGCACCGATGTTGTTCTGCCAGCCGCCGAAGGATCCAAAATCTTCGATGGCATTACCTTTTTCGTCCTGTACTTTAACCAGTGAATGGCGGTCAATGAGTTGTTGGACCACCTCCATGGCCTCTGCCGGGGATTGTTTTGGGAAACTGACGATATTCCAGCCGGTTTTGAGGGGTATCTTTGGGGGCAATACCGCAGGAGTGCCGTTGATGGGCAGGATGCAATTGCCGGTGACTTTCACCTTGTACCCCTCAGTCAGGGTCCAATCGCCGATGGTGTTGGTCCACCCCGCACTAAAACCGGTATCTTCCAGTACATTCCCGGCCTCATCCTGGACCTTCTCCAGAAGCCCCCCGGTGATCAGAGGCTGAAAGAGCACTTCCAGGTCAGATTCAGTCAGCAACAGTGGTGAAGAGAAAATATTCCATCCCCGGGTCAGAGGAATGGGCATTGGGGTCTCGGGTGGGGAGAATTCCTCCATATGGAAGAAATCCTTCCATTGGTCAGCGTTCTGGTAGGCCGCCAGGGAACCATAAGGAACATGCAAAACGCAGAGAGATTTATCTACCTCGAAGAAGACATTGGGGGAAGGGGTTAAATCGATCGGAACCCCAGGATAAGCAAATATGGATAAAAGCCCCCTACACTGAAAAGCCGATGTTCCGATGGCCGTCACCGCAGGGTACAAGGAAAGCGTGGTTATATTTTCACAATCCTTGAACGCATTAACGCCGACCGCTCCGGAACGGATCTCCGCCGATACCAGGTTTGTACAATGCTCAAAGGAACTGGCCCCGATGACAGTAACATTCCCGGGAATGATCATTTTTGTCAGTTTGTTGCACCAATAAAAGGCTTGTTCACCGATGGAAGTGAGTTCCCCGGGGAAGACTACATCCGCTATTTCATGGCATTGCATAAAGGCCACTTTCTCAATGGTTTTGACTGAAGGCGGAAACCGGAAGGTATGGAGGAAACTTAACCCCCTGAACATTGACAAGTCATAGAAGGCCGATTCAGGAATGGCATCAGCAGGATAATTGACCATGCTGTTCCCGGCAGGCCCTTCCGTTCCGGTGTAAGCCACGATGACCGCTTCGCTGAGGTCGATGACGGTGACCTCAGGGATTTCATCCCTGAGGGTTTTGAAATCCCGGGCATCGATGGTTCCCTTAATGGTGAGGTATTCCGGGGGATCCATACCTGCGATCAGGTCATCGAGTCCTCCCGGGGTGACCTCCAGTTTGCCGTATTGCGTCAACCTGACGATCTGCGGTTCCAGTCCGTCAGCAGTGACTGTAATGAAGGCGGTTCGGCTGCCCGGGCCGGAAAACGGCTCCACAAACAGTTGTAGCGGGATGATCCCTGAAGAGCGTTTCAGTGAAACGAAGGTGACCCAGGGCTGGTCTGATGTCACCTGCCAGTTGCCGCTGGAGGTGACGGATAATTCCAGAGTATCGGCAGCCTCTCCGGCACAGAGCTTGTACTGGCTGACGAATAAACCTGCCATTTCCACGATATTCAGAAAATCCTTCCACCGTTCAGCGGCGCGGTAGGCTGGCCCCGACCCCGTGGGCACGTATAGGGTACAGCCCAGGGGACTGACTCCCCTGAATACGTTTTCAAAGGGCGTCAAATCAGCAGGGATAACGGCATGGACCTTCAAAGAGACCAGACTCCCGCAGTTCAAAAACACATAATCATCGAGCGAGAGCCATGGAGAATAGAGGGTAACGGTATTTAACTGTGCGCATCGTGAGAAGGCGCTGTTATCGATAACCCTGGAATAGACGTCGGCAGTTTGCAGACCCGCGCAATTGTAAAAGGCATACCGGCCCAGGACAGCCACAGAGGCAGGAATGGTCACATGGGTCAGTGCATTGCATTCCATGAATGCCGTTTCGCCGATGGAAGTCACCGAAGAGGGAATGGTCAGGTTGATGAGGTTTTGGCACTTCGCAAAGGCCGACCTTTCAATCGATTTGATGTTGGGCCCCAAAATCAGCGTGGTCAGGGCAGAACAGCCCCAAAAAGCCTGAAAGCTGACCGTCCGGGTGTGGATCTCAGCATTAGCGAGTCCCTGGCACTCTTGAAAAACCGTGTTTCCCAGTAAAGTAACCGTTTCCGGGATCATGATGGAAGTCAATCCCGAACAGTACACAAAGGCAGCATCCATGATTGAAGAGACCGTCGGGGGAATCTCCAGGGCCGTCATCCCACTGCATGAAAAAAACGCCTGCGTGCCGATGGTCTCTACAGAAGCGGGAATAACAGGACTCCCGGTCAGGGACACAGGGCACTGGATCAGGAGCGTCTTCTCCTTATTGAAGAGCATTCCATTTCCGGAAGAGTAACGGGGATGGTCATTGGCCACCGTCAGGGAGGCACTGCATCCGGCAAAAGCCGACACGCCGACGGAGTCCACCAGGGAAGTGATAAAATAATCGGATAATCCTTTACAGTTGAAGAAGGAGGCATACCCGACAGCGGTGATCCCGGCAGGAGGCAGAAATTTCTTCAGGGTATTCTTCCCGAAATACTGGGAGATGTTATCAATGGTCACCTTGGTGCAAAAGGCAAAGGCAGGGATGGAATGGGCCGGGTAAATCGCCCAGTTGGATTGTGAAGTGCCTGACATATCGGTTCCTTCGGTACCTTCATAGGCCATGATGACTGTATTGCTGAGGTCAATGAATTCCAATTCGGGCATGGCATCGCGCATGGTCCTGAAATCGCGGGCGTCGATGGTTCCCGACAGGGTCAGGGCATGGGTTGTGTTGAGGCTCGTTGACTGGGTCAGGAGATCGTTAAGGGTTCCTGCGGAAACCGTGATCATCGGGCTTTGTTCGATGGTGACCGTGTGATCTTCCAGTCCGGAAGCCGAAAAGGTCAGGACTCCCCGGCGAAGGGTGCTTCCGCTATTTTGTGCCACGGTAATGGTGATGACCGTTTGGCCGGGACCTCCAGAGAGAGGGGTCACGGTCAGCCACTCCTGACCTGATATCACCTGCCATTCGGCAGATGAGGCCACAGTCACCGTGGCCTGGCTGCCCCCGGAAGCAGAAACCTGAACAATGGAAGGGGAAACGAAAATCCCGGGTTCCTCAGTGATCAGGGTGAACTCTTTCCATTGAACCGCAGCTTTATAGCTGGCCGAACACCCGAAGGGAACATGAAGGATGCACGCTGACTTGTCGACCTGGTCAAACACACCTTCCGAAGCCATCAGGTAGACAGGTTCCACGGCCCCGGCGATGATGGATTGCAGACCGGTACATCCGGCGAAGACCCTGGATTCGATGGTCGTTACCGAAGCAGATATGGAAATGGAAGTCAACCCACTGCACCCCATGAACATCTCCCTTCTGAAGGCCTTTACCATCTCCGGAATGTGCAGGGAAGTCAGCCCCTGGCATCCTTCAAAGGCATTGGCTTTGATGATGCCAACTGTGGAAGGGATGACCAGGGTGGCCAAACGGGTACATCCCGAGAAAGCCCCCTCCCCGATCACTTTCAAACCAGGGGGAAGCTGAACTGCGGTGAGGTTCCTGCACCCGGCGAAAGTTCCATTGCGCAATTCTGTGATCTGCGATGGAACAGTCAGCGAAGTCAGTTCCCAGCAATTCTGGAAGGCGAAGGTCCCGACCGAGGTCACCGACGCTGGCATTTCCAGGGAAGTCAGGGCAGTACAACCATTGAAGGCATAATCCCCGATTGCGGTGACCGTTGAAGGAATCACAATGCCGGAGAGAGAGCTGCATCCGGCAAAGGCATCATTTTCAAGGCGGGTGATGGATTCCGGGATCGTAACATACTCCAAAAGTTGTGAATTGGCGAAGGTTCCCCGTCCCAGGGAGGTGACCGAAGAGGGGATATCCATATGGGTAAACCCGGTATAGTAAAAACAGTATTCTCCGAAGGCCGTCAGGGAAGGAGGGAAAAGAAGGGTGGTCAGGTTGATGCGATTGCTGAAACCATATTGGGGGATGGTATTCGCCTCATAAAAGATCACAGGGGGTGGATTAGTATAACTACCAGTACCTTCGGTTCCGGTATATGCCGCAATGGTCGCCTCCCGCAAATCGACGGAAATGAGCAGGGGCATTTCATCGCGCATGGTTTTGAAGTCACGGGCGTCGATGGTGCCCTTTACGGCCAGGTGGGTCATCAGTTCCAGCATCCCCGATGGCGCCAGTTGATCCCGGAGGGTTCCCGGCGTAACGTCAACCATGGCATACTGGCTCACCGGGAGCAGCAAATTTTCAAATCCCGGGGAAGAGAGGATGATTTGGGTGGTACGGGTGCTTCCGGTAGTGTTTTCAGGGAGTGCCAGGGTTAGGGTAGTCGTTCCTGCCATACCGGAAGAAGGGTTCAGCGACAGCCAGGAATCCTCAGACGTGGCCGTCCAGGGCATACTCGCCGAAATGGTGACTTCCGCAGTTCCGGTCCCTCCTCCCAGAAACAGCCGGGAGGGCGATGCCGAGAGCCCTGGCTTCTCCTCCACGTGAGTGAAATCCCCCCACTGGTCAGCCGCGGCATAAAGGGAGAGCGTTCCGGAGGGCACATGCAATGTGCAGCCAGAAGGATCGAGGGTGTAGAACACCTGGGGAGAGCCACTCAGATCGAGGGGTTCACTCCACGATACATCAATATCCTCCAAGCTGTAACAAATGGCAAAGGCCCGTTCTCCGACAGAGGTGACGGTGGAGGGGATGACCAGGGACTTCAATCCGGTACAAATATTAAAAGCCATCTGATCAATGGTCGTCACCGAAGAAGGAAGGCGCAGTTCTGTAAGTGCCGAACATCCGGCAAAAGACTGATACCCTATGGTAACAACTCCTTCGGAGAGAGGAAAAGTGGCCAGGCTGCTGCACCCATTGAAGGCCATAATTCCGACACTGCCTATGGTGGGAGGGAAAATAACCGACCTGAGGCTAGTGCATCCATCGAAGAGATTATTGGGGACAGCAGTGATTCCGGCCTGGATATCGGCTGTCGTGAGAGACGTGCACCCTGCAAAGACCTTTTCACTTAAGATGGTCACACCCGACGGGACAGTGATGGACAGGAGGCCTGTACATTCTTCAAAGGCACCGTTGTCGATTTCACGCACCGAAGGAGGAAGGGTGACGTCGTTCAATCCGCTGCACCTATAAAAAGCAGCATCGCCGATAGACGTTAAAGTGGCTGGGAAGGCCACGCTTTGAAGGGAGGCTTTGCCGTAGAAATAATATCCGCCGTAGATATTGGGGACCATGGAGCAGAAGGCCAGAATCGGAATTTTATTGGAGGGGTATTCATAATACCCGGGGCGTGTTCCCTCCTCTCCGGAATAGGCAGAGATGGCGGCCCCAGTGATATCCAGAGCAGAAAGCAAGGGTATGCTGTCGCGCATTATCCTGAAGTCGCGGGCATCGATGGTTCCGGTAACAGTGAGATGGGTGATGGAGCTCTTTTCTGCGGCAGTCAAAGCCATGTGAAGGCCACCAGCCGGTACATCGACGGTTTTATAGAGCTGTCCAAAACTCTGTAACGTAAAGCACAGGCTTAAAATAATAAAAAGGGGAGGTTTCATGGTTCCGGGAATTGAGTTGGTCCCTGTTAAGTATTTTTGATTAAAATTACTTAAGAATGATGGAAAATTCAATACCTCCAGGAATTTTCTGTTGGATATTTCAACACCTACCATAACTGAATCCACAATGTTTTAAAAAGTTCAGCAGTGACAGGTCCACGGTTGTTGCTGAGGTAAAAAAAAGGCCGGGGGACCCTGTATGGATCCTCCGGCCTTTGATAAAGGGCAGGGAGCGCTGTCAGATGATGCAATGTCCCCGGCGGAGAGGTGAGATCTGCCGGTAGAAAACTGCCCAATGGTCTGACTGGTCCAGCGACCAAAAAGTAAACTACAGGACCTCGCGAGGTGGAGGCTATTCCGCGGTGTTCTGAAGGTGTATTATGGAACCGCAAGAGTGGGTGCGGGCGGGTTTTATTCCGCCTTACCCTCAATAGTTTTTATGGAGCCGTCGGCGTTGTATTCCAGGTCCACCACCTTGAGGCTGCGCAGCCATGCCTTTCCACCTGAAGGGGCACTGTCGTGGTGGAAAAGATACCATTTACCCTTGAACTCCACGATGGAATGGTGGGTGGTCCACCCGACCA
>CAZMMX010000056.1:0-4503 GCA_964567485.1 uncultured Prolixibacteraceae bacterium
CAGGTAGGTTCCCGGGGTGAATTTCTCCATGCTGATCATGCCGGGCAGTGCTTCCACCGTTTCGACATATACCAATCTTCCGTTCATATCGAAAAGCCTCACCATCAGCTCCGGAATATCCTCCCCCTTCACTTGCAGTTGCAACGCTGAAGTCACCGGATTGGGGTAAACCTCAAGGCTGATTCCGGGGTAAACCAGGGGGTTGATGGCGGTGACGAGCAATTTGCTCTGGTGGAATCCCTGGGTCAGTATCGCCGATGGTCCGGCAAAGGTCTCAATCACCGGTTCACCGACGGTCCATGATAGTTGAACATTGGTTCCTGAACCCTGCCCGCCGGCAGAAGAAACCACCTGCTGTGAATAACAAATGCCAGAATACAAGCACATTAATACAATTCCCAATAAGACAGATATCCTCTTCATGGCCTGAAGTTTTATTGTGTTAGAAGTTACGGCGAAAGTTTGAGAAACGCAAATTTTCAGGGATTAGGATGGTTAATATTTCCAACTTTGCCTCTTTTGTGGTAACATTGCAAGAGAACCGGTTCGTTTTACCGGAAAAGACCTATTCCTAACATCACCTGACCATCTATGGAGAGATTCAATCGTTCCAGGGTATTTGCGGCTGCCTGTATGGGTATGTTGCTTTTCGGGATTGCCTTTATATCGCTGGGGACCATTTCCACCTTTATCCAGGACAAGTTCGCGCTGTCGTCGATGCAGGCGGCCTCGCTGGCTTCTTCCCTCCCCTTTGGGATGCTGGCGGGTTCTCTGTTTTTTGGTCCCGTCGCTGACCGGTATGGCTATAAATATCTTCTGACGGGGGCCACCGTATTGATCGTGGTGGCTTTGGAGGCCATTGCCTTTGCCCCCTCCCTGTTGGTTCTGCAGGCCAGTTTTTTCCTGATCGGACTGGGCGGAGGAACCCTCAATGGGGCTACCAATGCCCTGGCCGCCGATGTCACTGCCGACAGTAAAGGGGCAGGACTAAGCCTTCTGGGTGTTTTTTTCGGCATCGGGGCGTTGACCATGCCTCTGGTCATCGGATGGCTGACCCGCTTCTGGGGGTATGATACCCTTGTGGCTTTTCTCGGGCTTCTTCCGCTGATTCCCCTGGTGTGGTTTCTGTTTCTTCGTTTTCCCGATCCCAAGCAAAGACAGGGATTTCCCCTGAAGGAGGGGCTTGCCCTGCTGAAACACCCCATTTTGCTGCTTCTGGGAGCGATTCTGTTTTTCGAAAGTGGCGTGGAAGGGATGATCAGCAATTGGACCACCACCTTTTTGGAGAGCCGCGGCCTCGACATCGAAAAGGCGTTGCTGGCCCTTTCGGGCCAGGTGGCCGGATTGGTCATCACGCGTCTTCTGCTGAGCCGGCTCCTCCGGAAATACCCACCTGCCGGGGTTCTCTTCCTCTCGCTGGGGGTCATCCTGCTGGCCTCGCTGATTCTTTATCTGGGGCATTCCTTTCCGGCAGTGGGTATCGCCATGGTCCTCTATGGCGTGGGGTTCGCCGCCGGATTTCCTGTCATTCTGGGATTTACTGCCGAGCGCTATCCCCATCTCTCGGGCACGGCTTTCAGCATCGTCATCATCATGGCCCTCACCGGCAATACCCTTTTAAATTACCTCACCGGAACCCTGGCGGGAAGTGCCGGTATCGGCTATTTTCCGCTTCTTCCAGCCGTGGGCGCCCTGGCCATGATCTTTCTTCTCAGGCTGGTGCAACGGAGGATCCCCCGAAGCTGACCCGGAGAAGGGGTTCCGGGGTTACCAGTTAATGGGTTCCTTCCCGTGTTCCGACAGGTATTGATTGGCCTTGCTGAAATGACGGTTTCCGAAAAAGCCGCGGTAGGCCGATAATGGCGAGGGATGCACCGAGGTGAGAACCAGATGGCGCGAAGGTTGTATGAATTTGCCCTTTTGCTGGGCATAACTCCCCCACAGCATGAATACCTGGTTTTCCTTCTTTTCTGCCAGAAGATGGATCACCCTGTCGGTAAACGTTTCCCACCCCTTGTTCTGGTGAGATCCCGCTTGTCCGGCCCTGACGGTAAGGGTGGCGTTCAGGAGGAAAACACCCTGGCGGGCCCACCGTTCCAGGTTCCCATTGCGGGGCAGCGAAATCCCCAGATCACTTTTTATCTCGGCAAAGATATTCTGGAGAGATGGGGGAAAAGCGACTCCTTCGGGAACCGAAAAACAGAGACCGTGTGCCTGTCCGGGACCGTGATAAGGATCCTGGCCCAGAATCACCACCTTGACTTGTTCAAAAGGGCATTGATTAAAAGCATTGAATATCAGTTTCCCGGGGGGATAGATCTTATGGTTTGCATACTCCTCCCTGACGAACCGGGTCAGCACTTCAAAATAGGGTTTTTCGAACTCGCCGGCCAGAGACCGGTTCCACGACTCTTCGATTTTCACATCCATCGTATATGATTTGAGATCAGAAAAAAACAGAGAGATCACCGGGGCAGGCTGAAGGCGCCGCTGATGACCACCTGGTCGGTGGCAGTGAGAAGGTCTGGACCTTTGATTTCCACCATTTTGTTATCTCTCATGCCTGTGGCCACTTTCACTTTTTGCAGCTGCCAGGGCTCTTGTCCGGGGTTGTTCAGAACCAGGACATACTCCCCTTCTTCTTCGGAGACGAGGGCTGCCAGAGGAAGGGCCATGGCTGTCAGGCTGCCGGTGATGATTTCTGCCTTCACGAACATTCCCGGCAGAAAGGGAGATGGGCTCTCCGGGACAAAGAGGACATGGACATTCACCGTTCTTTTGTCATCGAGTGATTTTCCCGTTTTGGTCACCATACCCTCCAGGAGTTCTGTAGACACATCAGGGATGGTAAAGCGCACCTGTTGTCCTTCGTGCACTTCAGGAATGTCCTTTTCGAATACCTGCAGGCTGATCATCAGGGGAGAAGTCTCCACAATTTCCAGCACCGGGGTTTCCGGGGTCACGTGGGTGCCGTTGCCGCCCTCAACGCGGGTCACGTATCCGCTGATGGGAGATAAGGAAGGTACCGAGGTCACCATGCGGCCTTCGAGCAATAACGCCTTATTGATGTGGAGCATGGCCAGTCTGGCCTCCAGGGCGTTGAACCTTGCCCGGGTGGAGAGGTAGTCGCTTTCGGCTTTCAGAAAGCTCTTCCGGGCCGTCACATTCTCGCCTGCCAGCACCTTCTGGCGCTCATAATCATCTTTCTGGAATTCCAGGAGGGCGCCGGCCGTGAGGTAGTCTTCCTGGAATTGCAGAATCTCCTGGGTTTCAATGCGGAAGAGAGTCTCTCCCCGCGTGACCCGTTCTCCCGGTAAAAGATCTAGTTCCCTGATTATGCCGCCGGTGATGGCATGGACTGTGGCCTTGTTCTGGGGGAGTGCCTCCAGATGACCGCTGGCTTCTACCACACTCTTAAACTCGTAGTTCTCAGGGTGCCCCAGGAGCAGGTCGTTGGCTTTCACTTGCTCCGCCGACAGGGTCAGCATTCCGTCGTCAGGGGCACTATTCTCTGCGCTGTTTCCCTTTTCTTCCCCGGAACGGCAACCTGCTCCGGCGAGGAGCAACAGTCCCAGGAAAAAGCCCGTTTTCCGGAGGAAAGGGATGGTCATTTCGGATACCCTGCGGCCAGGGGGCCGGGAAATGGCCTCCCGCGAATTCAGGATGTTGTCTAGCCTCTTCATTTCCATATTTTTTATTTCATTGATACCATCTAACGGTCATGGGTTCAGGTAATTAAATTCGTAGACGGCCTGGTTGTACCGGAGCAACCTGTCGAGGTAACTGTTTTCCAGATCTGCGGCACTCTCCATGCTGAAGAGGTATTGATAGAAATCGATATCCCCGTTGGAAAGGCCCAGGGTCGCCGCTTTCTTGAGTTCCTCCGTTATGGCTCTTCCGTTTTCCCGGTATTGGTCAAGGTAGGTTCCCAGAAGGGTCAGTTCCTGGAGCAGACGTTCCTTTTGGGCCTGAGCAGCCCTCAGGCGGCTGCTTTTTTCAAGTTGCGTCAGTTCACGTTCCAGTCCTGCACTTCTGATCCTGGCCTTTTGTTCTCCGAACCAGAGAGGGATAGCCACACCTGCGGTGAAACCCCGGTAGATGTCAGAACCGGGGGAGCTGTTGGTTCCCTGGAAGTACTCCAGTTCAATGTCAGGCAATAGGTTATTCCGCTCCAGTTGAAGCAAAGCTTCAGCACTCATTCCGGTCAGGTCGACCATTTTTTGTTCCGGATAACTGCCCGTTGTGGTGGGGTTCACCACTGCCACGGGGGGAATCTGATCAGGGAAGGAGAATTCTTCAGTAGAATTGAGAAGTATGTGAAGTTCCCTGGTGGCTGTTAGCAGGTTATTGCGGGCTTCCGTGATGGCCAGACGGGCTTGTTGCTGCCGGCTGTCGGCCATCAGTTTTTCCAGCCGGGAGGTCTCTCCCGTTGAAAACATCAGGGATGAGTGGCCGACTGCGATGGAGTATAGAGAATCGAGGGCCCAGAGCCGGGAGACTTTC
>CAZMMX010000056.1:4603-6796 GCA_964567485.1 uncultured Prolixibacteraceae bacterium
CCGCCTGTACAGAGGGGTTCTTTTCGAGAGCCATTTTCACAGCTTCATCAGCCGAAAGGAGCACACCATGGGGGGTTACGGCTGGAGTTTCCCGGGGGGATGCGGCAGGGGTTTCCCGGGGGGTTACGGCTGGAGTTTCCCGGGGGGATGCGGCAGGGGTTTCCCGGGGGGATGCGGCAGGGGTTCCCAAGGGGGATGTGGCAGGGGTTCCCAAGGGGGATGCGGCAGGGGTTTCCCGGGTCTGCGCGGTACCGCCAAAACCCAGCAGCAAGAGCAGCAACAGCAGCATCATGGGCGGGGGCAGATGGCTCTTCTTTTTCTTGCCGTATATTTTTTCGGGGCGGTCAAAAATGGAATAGAACAGGGGCAGGATGATCATGGTCAGCAAGGTGGAAGTGATCAGTCCCCCGATGACCACCGTAGCCAGGGGGCGTTGCACCTCAGCCCCTGCAGATGTGGAAATGGCCATGGGCAGGAAGCCCAGGGCTGCGGCCGCGGCCGTCATCACTACCGGACGGAGGCGTTCCCGTGTTCCCGTAAGAATTCTTTGATGCAAATCCGTCATCCCCTTCATTTTAAGGTCCTTCAGGTGTTCTATCAGAACTATTCCATTAAGTACTGCAATGCCGAAGAGGGCGATAAATCCCACGCCTGCCGAGATGCTGAAGGGCATTCCCCTGGCCCACAGGAGGAGAATGCCACCGACGGCGGATAAGGGAATGGCGCTGAAGATCATCAGGGCATCTCTGATGGAGTGGAAGGCGAAGTGGAGAAGGACAAAGATCAGGAGCAGGGCCACGGGGACGGCGATGAGGAGGCGCTGGCGGGCGCTGCGCAGGTTCTGGTATTGTCCGCCGTAGGTCATGGAGTAACCAGCGGGCAGGTCATAGTTCTTATTCACCAGGGATTGGATATCGGTCACCACCGATTCCATGTCGCGGTTGCGGACGTTGATGCCCACGACGATGTGGCGGCGGGTCATATCGCGTGATATCTTGGCCGGACCTGTGGTATATCTGATTTCTGCCAGTTCCCGCAGGGGGACCATGCTCCCATCGGCGGCGGGAACCACCAGGTTGCTGATATGGTCGATTTCCTGGCGGAATTTTTGGTCGAGTCTGATAACCAGGTCAAACCGTTTCTCTCCTTCGAAGAGTGTGCCGGCAATCATTCCCGAGAAGGCCATGGAGATCACCTGGTTGGCGTCGGCCACGGGAATGCCATAGCGTGCCAGCCGGTCACGACGGTAGGTGACGGTCATTTGGGGCAGCCCCTCTACCTTTTCGACGGTCACATCAGAAGCCCCCTCTACCCCTGAGATCAGCTCCCTGAGTTCATCGGCTTTGGACGCCAGAACGGAGAGGTCCTCCCCGTAAATCTTAATGGCTACGTCGGCCCTGACGCCGGTGATGAGCTCGTTGAACCTCATTTCGATGGGCTGGGTGAATTCGGGTTCGTAGCCTGGCAACACTCCCAGGGCTTCCTTGAATTTTCCGGCCAGTTCATCCTTGGATTTCGCGGAAGTCCATTCCCTGATCGGTTTCAGGGTCACGATGATGTCCGATTCCTCCATCGACATGGGGTCGGTGGGCACCTCGGCAGCCCCGATGCGGGAGACTACCTGCTCCACCTCGGGAAATTCCAGGAGTATCTTTTCGATCTTGGTGGTGATGTCGATGGTGGTCCCCAGTGAAGTTCCCGTGGGAAGTACCGGCTGGATCACGAAATCTCCTTCGTCGAGGGTGGGGATGAATTCACCTCCCATGCGGCCAAAAATAAACAGTGAAAAGATGAAAACCACAAGGGTGGTGCCAAGGACCAGCCGTTTAAATTTCATGGAGAATTCCAGAACAGGCAGATAACTCTTTTGGAGCAGGCGCATGAGACGCTCCGAAATATTCTCTTTTTTCTTTTCAGAACGGGGTTTCAGAAAGAGTGAAGCGATGACGGGAACCCATGTGAGGCAGAAAAACATGGCCCCGAGCAGGGCAAAGCAGAAGGCCAGGGCCATGGGCCTGAACATTTTGCCCTCGACACCGGTTAGCGACAACACGGGAATGAAAACAATCATGATGATGAGCTGTCCGAAGATGGCCGATTTGAGCATTTTCACACTGCTGTCGTAGGTGATCCGGTCGATTTTCTCCTGTTGTTCCTCTTTGGCCAGAGCCAGGATGGAGGCGCTCTGCGCTG
>CAZMMX010000056.1:6896-8775 GCA_964567485.1 uncultured Prolixibacteraceae bacterium
ATTTTCTCCTGTTGTTCCTCTTTGGCCAGAGCCAGGATGGAGGCGCTCTGCGCTGCCATGCGGAAAGCGATAAATTCCACGATGATGACGGCTCCGTCGATGATGATGCCGAAGTCGATGGCTCCCAGACTCATCAGGTTGGCGTCGATGCCGAAGATGTACATCAGCGAGATGCCAAAGAGAAGGCAGAGAGGGATCACCGAGGCCACCACGAGTCCCGAGCGGATGTCGCCGATCAGCAGAATCACAATGAAGGCGACAATCAGGAAGCCCAGGATCAGGTTTTCCGCCACTGTTTTGGTAGTTTTGGCGATAAGGGCGCTCCGTTCCAGGAAGGGATTGATATAAACCCCTTCGGGGAGGGTTTTCTGGACTTCCGCCACCCGGGCTTTTACGTCGTTGATGACCTGTTTGGAGTTGGCATTCTTGAGCATCATCACCTGCCCCAGCACCTTTTCGCCCTCTCCGTTACCGGTGATGGCCCCGAAGCGGGTGGCATGGCCGAAGCCTACCCGGGCCACATCTTTCACCAGAACGGGAATGCCGTCACGGGTGGTCACCACCATATTCTCCACATCCCCGAGGGAGGAGGCCAGTCCCTCACCCCTGATGAAATAACTCTGGTTGTTGCGCTCGATATATCCGCCACCCGCCACCTGGCTGTTCTTTTCCAGGGCGCTGAAAAGCTCCCCTATGGTGACTTCCGCAGCTTGCAACCGGTCAGGATCCACGGCCACTTCATATTGTTTGAGATAGCCGCCCCAGGTGTTGACTTCCACCACTCCCGGAATTCCCGATAACTGTCGCTTTACCTGCCAATCCTGGATGGAACGCAGATCCATCGGGGAATAGAGGGAGTCGTAGCCGGGTTTGGTGTCAAGGATGTACTGGTAGATCTCCCCCAGTCCCGTGCTGATGGGGCCCATTTCTGGCACCCCGAAGCCTTCGGGGATCTTTTCGGCTGCCGACTTGATCTTTTCGGCGATCAGCTGGCGCGGCAGATAAGTCCCTAGCCGCTCCTCGAAGACGATGGTTACCACCGACAACCCGAACTTCGAGACCGACCTGATCTCCTTGACCCCCGGAAGATTGGCCATTTCCAGTTCCACGGGATAGGTAATGAACTGTTCCACATCCTGGGTCGAAAGGTTACGGCTGGTGGTGATCACCTGTACCTGGTTATTGGTGATGTCGGGAACTGCCCCGATGGGAATCTGCGTCAGGGAGTATAACCCGAAGCCGGCAATGGTGGCTGTAAACAGCAGTACCATCAGCTTGTTCCTGATGCTGAATCCTATAATATACTCAAGCATAGGTGTGGTTTATTATGACGGGTATTAATAATTGTCTAAATTATAAATTTTGGAGAAACACATTCCGGTGGTGAACAATTTATCTTTACAAACGTCTGAAATAAAATTGCTTTTTTAAATGAGGACACTATTTCTAATCGTTGTAATAATACCATTGATGGTTATGACCACAGAAGCCCAGGATAAGGGATTCAGGAAGCTAAAACCTTTTGAGGAGTATGTGATCCTGAAGAAAGGGACGGAGCCTCCCTTCACGGGAGAGTATAACAAGAATAAGGAAAAAGGGAGCTATCACTGCAAGCAGTGCAACGCCCCACTCTACCGGTCGGCCGATAAGTTTGAATCGGGATGCGGGTGGCCCAGTTTCGATGATGAGATCAAGGGGGCGGTATTGCATTTACCCGATGCCGATGGTCACCGTACCGAGATTGTATGTGCCCATTGCAAAGGACATCTGGGGCATGTTTTTACCGGGGAGGGTTTTACGAATAAGAATACCCGGCATTGTGTCAATTCGGTCTCGCTGGTATTTATTCCTGACAGACAGGGAGATAAACGAGATCAGA
>CAZMMX010000056.1:8875-11823 GCA_964567485.1 uncultured Prolixibacteraceae bacterium
ACCGATTACCGGCCGCAGGCCCCGTTCACCGCTCACCGTTCACCGGCTGCAGGTACCGCTCACCGATTACCGGCCGCAGGCACCGCTCACCGTTTATTTAAAGGGTGAATCGGGTTCTTTGGCCATATGGTTATAGGCCAGTTTATCGAGGAGCGAAGGCCACCATTTTCCCAGGAAGACGGTCAGTTTTCCTTCCGTGAAGGTGAGGACCAGCGATCTTTTTCTTTTTCTGATGGCGTTGAAGATGTGACTGGCGCAGGTTGTGGCGCTCATCATGGCGGCTTCGTTACGTGGGGATTCTCCCTGCTGATGGCCGTTGGCGTTCAGGGCCGAGAAGCGCACTTCGCTGGCGGTAAATCCGGGTGCGACCACCAGGACATGGAGTCCTTTTTTGAGGTTTTCGATGCGCAGGGTGTCGAGGAATCCGCGGACGGCGAATTTGGACGCGGCATACCCTGTGCGGCCCGGTAATCCCACATGTCCGGCTATGGAGATGATGCCCGTCACGGTTCCCCTGCTTTTGAGGAGCCACGGCAGGGCGTATTTGGTGCAGTAGACCGTACCCCAGAAGTTCACATCCATCAGGCGGTGCAGGACCCCGAGGTCGACCTCTTCGAAGAGGGCCCTCATGGAAATTCCGGCATTGTTGATCAGAATGTCGATCCCTCCGAAGCGGGCGATGCTCTTGTCCACCAGTTGCCGGCAATCCTCTTCGCGGGTAACGTCGGTCTCGACGCACAGGAGATTTTCGGTTCCCAGTTCTTCGGCGAGTGTCTTCAGCCGGTCGATGCGGCGTGCAGCCACCACGACTTTGGAGCCGGCAGCTGCAAATTTCCGGGCCAGCGCTTCCCCGATTCCGGAGGAAGCCCCGGTGATCACCACTACTTTACTTTCCATCATAAAAGTTTTATGCAAAACTAATATCTTCCGGAGAAGGGCGGTAGTTCAGTATCCTGAAAATTGAGAAAGGACAGGGTAAAGGAGCCGATTAAGGATTATCTTTGCCGCTTTGGCTCAAAACCATATCTTATGAGTACAGAGTTTTTACTGATGGCGGGGTTTATTCTCTTCATCGTGGTCATTCTTCTCTTTGACCTGCTGATTGTCGGCCGCCACACTCATGTGATTCATGCCCGGGAAGCCCTGATCTGGTCAGGGGTGTGGATTACCCTGGCCATCTGCTTTTATTTTGTCCTGGTCAGGTTTGGCCATCTGCTTCACGGAATTGAAACCCCTGAAAGGCTGGCGGAGATCGTAGCCCGTTACTCCCCGGAGCTGAAGTTTTCGACCACGGGATTTGAGTCGATGCTGCAGGAGTACCAGAACCATATGGGCATTAACTATCTTTCGGGATACTTCATTGAGAAAACCCTTTCGATCGATAATATTTTTGTCATGCTGATGCTGTTGCAGGGTTTCGGCGTGGAACTCCGGAATTACAAAAAGGTGCTGTTCTGGGGGATTCTGGGAGCCATCATCCTGCGCTTTATCTTCATCTTCGCCGGGGCTGCCCTGGTGCAGAAATTCGACTGGATGCTGGTGGTGTTCGGCGTATTTCTCATTTATCAGAGTATCCACATGCTGGTCGCCAAGGACCATGGCATGAGGGATCCCAAGAACCATCCCATGGTTGTTTTCCTGAGCAGGCATATCAGGTTGTTGCCTCATTATGTCGACAGCAAGTTCTGGATGGTCACAGCCGGGAAGTTCTTTTTCACCCCTCTGTTTGTGGTTCTGGTCATGATAGAATTCACCGATGTGCTGTTTGCCTTTGACTCGATACCGGCCATTTTTGCCGTTTCCCGCGATCCTTATGTGGTCTTCTTTTCTAATATTTTCGCCATCATAGGTCTGCGGGCGCTTTTCTTCCTTCTGGCCGACCTGGTGGAAAAGTTCAGGTTCCTGAAATTCGGGGTTTCTGTTTTGCTGGCTTTTGTGGGCTTCAAGCTGGTCTTCCATCACTGGCTGGAGCAGCTGGGTTACCAGTCGTGGTATTCTCTGGTCATCATCGGCGGGGTGATTGTTCTGAGCATTATCCTGTCGGTGCTATTTCCGCAGAAGGCTACATCTGATCATCCATCAGTTGGGTGATCATTTTCATTCTTCCGGGACTTCCCTTTTTGCGGGCTTCTGCCAGATAGTCAAAGCCCACAGGGGAGAAATACTCCAGTGTCTTGCGGTATTCGCGGGGATAAAAGCGGCTGTTCAGGCCTGCGGACTGAATCATCATGGTTTCGATGCTTTTAAGTATTACTTCTCCGAACTGCTGTGAAATCCCTCCTTCACAATACTTTATATCTTCCATGATCTTTCTTCCGAAGTGGAAGGTGCGGTTGGTCAGGGCCAGGCGTTTCTCTTTTTCCTGCATCCCTGAGAAGAGTGTAGTGGTGTTATTGGCGAGGTCTTCCTCGAGGTCCTGGATGTCATCGGCCAATTGGAGCCATACGCCGTAACCGTAGAAAAAGCGGCTGATTTCGGGTGAGAGGTTTCCGGCCACCAGGTAACCATCGGCGAGGACGGAAGTTCCTCCTTTGTCGAAGCAGATGGCGAGGATTTCGTCGCCGGTGAGCTGTTTGCCGTTGTGGCACAGCCGGAGGCTGCGGGTCTGGGCCCTGTGGATGGCCAGGAGGCTTTGGTGGACCTGGGGATAGCGGTTGCGGGGATATTCCCCGGCGATCATCTCTACCAGGGCGGAAACACAGTGTTCCCTATGGTTATTACCCATGGGTCCCCCACCCCGCAAGCACTGCTCAAAGCGGTCGCTGAAGGCGGCTTTTTCGGGGCCCGACAGTGTGGGGTCGTCGAGCAGGTTGTCGGTATAGGGATAGAGAAGGCTGTAGGCCAGAATGGAAGGGGTAATTTTCACCGGAAGGCCGAGCATCAGTTGAAGTCCGTTCATGATCCACACATTGCGCAGTCCCTGGTAGATCTCCTCCCTTTTGAGGCCG
>CAZMMX010000056.1:11923-17320 GCA_964567485.1 uncultured Prolixibacteraceae bacterium
GTTCATGATCCACACATTGCGCAGTCCCTGGTAGATCTCCTCCCTTTTGAGGCCGGGGTCAAAAGCGCGGGCTTCCCTGAAAAACGCCCGTGAGGCGTCGACCATGGCCTGGTCCATGATGACCGACAGGGATTCCTCGGAATAGCCGTATATGTTTTTCATGAAACTACGAAATCCCCGGAAGAACTTTTCGGTATCGACGTTTCCCGGGTGATCTCCTTTACCTCTCAGTTCGCGGAATCGGTCGGTATAGGTAGTAAACAATTTCTCCCTTTCCGCCCTGTCGTCGTGCGAATAGGAAGTTTCAAAAGATGGGAAGCTGTCGGGCGCATCTTTCCAGATGCCGGAGAAATGGTCGATCAGGTGGCCGGTGTCCATGTAAAAGTGATTAAAGTTACAGGTACTAAAGTAGCTCACCCAAAGAGTTGAATGGGCACTTTTCCGGCCAAACGCCTGAAAAAAACGGTAAACTGCCGCTTGGGGAAGCTCAGTGAAGGCACTGTCCCTGGAGAATAGGACAACAGGAAAAGCCAGGCCCCTGAGTGGAGACCTGACAGAAAAGGATTGGACGGCACTGGACCCTGACGACGGGGAGCGTCACGGGAATCAGGCGATATTGGTATAAACGGCCTGGACGTCGTCGTCTTCTTCGATTTTGTCGATCAGCTTGTCGATGTCGGCCAACTGCTCCTCGGTGAAGTCGACGGGAGTGTTGGCATAGCGTTTCAGGTTGGCGGAGGTGACATTGATGCCCAGTTTTTCGAAGGCTGCCGACATGGCGCCAAAACTGGTGAAGTCACCGTATGCGAAATATTCTCCCTCGTGCTCCTCAATCTCTTCGAGTCCGGCGTCGATCATTTCGAGTTCCACTTCGTCGACTTCCATGCCCTCGGGTTTCTCAAACTGGAAGACCGCCTTCCGGGTAAACATGAATTCCAGTGATCCGGTGGGTGACAGTTGTCCGCCCGATTTGCTGAAGTAGTTTTTTATGTTGGCCACGGTACGGGTGTTGTTGTCGGTGGCGCACTCCACAAAGATCAGGACGCCATGGGGCCCTTTGCCTTCGTAGTTGATTTCGTCGTAGTTCTCAGCATCTTTTCCCGATGCTCTTTTGATGGCCGCCTCGATGTTGTTTTTAGGCATGTTCTGGGCCTTGGCGTTCATGATGGCGGTACGCAGTGCCGCGTTGGTATCGGGATCGGGACCGCCGGCCTTGGCGGCGATGGTGATGGTCTTGCCTAACCGGGGAAAGATTCGCGACATCATGCCCCATCTCTTCTCTTTGGCTGCCCTGCGGTATTCAAATGCTCTTCCCATAAAAAGGAGTTTTATTTCTGTTTGTTAATAATCAATGATTTGGCTTCCTGGATTTTCTTTCCGGAAGCAAAGGCCAAAATTGCGAAAAAAACAGGAACGGCCATCGGGCCTGTTAAGAAAAATCTCTCAGCGAGAGGAGGTCACTTCAACTTCACAGGTTTGCAGACCTTGTATTCCTTCTTGACCCTGGCGCCGCATCTTTTGCAGACATACTCAGGCTGGTCGCTATTTTTGAAATCTCTCTTTTCGCAGGCGTTTTTCGACATCTTTATGGATTTTCCAGTTCCCTATGAATAAGAACAACGTTGACCGGAAAATTGTTTTTCAGCTGGGCTGCCAATTTTTCGGCGGCGTATACCGAGCGGTGCTGGCCACCTGTGCATCCGAAGCTGACCGACAGGTGGGAGAATCCCCTGTCGATATATTTTTTGACGGACTGTTCCACCAGGGAGGTCACCAGGGTGAGGAATCCCGGCATTTCTGATTTGTCTTCGAGGAATTGCTGAACCGGCGTCTCTTTTCCGGTCAGGGTTTTGTATTCCAGGTATTTTCCGGGGTTATGGATGGCGCGGCAGTCGAAGATGAAACCCCCGCCATTTCCCGAAGGATCGGCGGGCAATCCCTTTTTATAGCTGAAGCTGGTGACCCTGACGGTCAGGGTATGCTCTTTCTGTCCGATCGACCTGAGGAAGGGCGACGAGGCCACCTCATGCAGTACTTTGGTCAGTTCCGGCAGTTCCACGGGGAGGTCGAGCTTCCGGAGGATAGAGTCGAGGTTATCGAGGGCATAGGGGATGCTCTTGAGGAAGTGTTCCTTTTTTTCGTAGAATCCCCGGAAGCCATAGGCTCCCATGGCCTGCATGATGCGGATCAGCACAAAGCCCTTGAAGAAGCGCATGAACTCGTAGCGGTCAACGGGAATGATCTTTTCCAGTTCGTCGAGGTAGAACTCGAAGAGTTCATCCCTGACTCCCTGGGGCATATCGGCTTTTCCGTCATAGAGGAGAGAGGCCAGGTCGTATTGGAGGGCCCCCTTGCGGCCTCCCTGGTAGTCGATGAACCACACCTTATCTTCCCTGAGCATGATATTTCTGGACTGGAAGTCGCGGTACATGAAATAGTCGCTGCCGGCACTCAGGAGGTAATCGGTGAACCGCCGGAAGTCATCTTCGAGGAGCTGCTCGTCGAAGGGGATCTTGGCCAGTTTCAGGAAGTAATATTTGAAATAGCTCAGGTCCCATAACATGGACTGCAGGTCGAAGGCGGCACGCGGATAACATACCGAATAGTCGATTCCCCGGCCTGCGGAAACCTGTATGGAGGGCAGCACGGAGAGTACCTTGCGGTATTCCTCGGTGATGGTGCGTGAGAATCCCTGCTGCTGCCGGGTAGTACTCAGAAAATCGAAAAGCGTGGTGGATCCCAGGTCTTCCTGGAGATAACAGGTTTGGTCCTCGCTGCAGATGAAAATTTCAGGAACGGGAATTCCCTCCTGATGGAAATGGCGTGAAAAGCTGAGGAAGGCTTTATTCTCCTTCACGTCGCTGTTCCAGGTGCCGATGGCGGTAAAATCGCCGTTGCCGAGGCGGACATACTCTCTGTAAGATCCTGAGTGAGGCAGCATTTCTGCCGTTATGGCCTCTTTTCCTGAGTAGTCCCTGAAGAGAAGCTTTAATTTGTCCAGTACTTTTTGGTCCAAAATCCGATGATTTAAAAGTTATCCCTAATTTTATCCAAAAATATTCAAATTTTGGGACTGTTCCGAAAAATAGTGCTCTTTGCCGGGGTTTTGTCGCTTATTTGTGTGGCGGTGGCCTTCACCACCCTGCCCTATTGGGGGTTGCACTGGCTGGGGACCAGCCGTGCGGGGGATGTGGAAACACCCGGGTATATTGTGTTGCTGGGGGGCAGCGGGATGCCCAGTGAGTCGAACCTGATCAGAAGCTGGTATGCCGCGCGGGCTGCGCATTCTTTTCCGGGAGTTCCCGTGGTGGTGGTGATGCCCGGCGATACCGCCGATACTTCGGGAACGCCGGTGAAGATCAGAGAGGAGCTGCTGCTCAGGGGCGTGGAACCATCCAGGATCCTCTTCGGAAGCCGGGGCACCAACACACGCTCCCAGGCTTTGGAATGTGCCGGAATGCTCGACAAGGAGCGTTCCATACTGCTGATTACCTCGCCTGAGAACATGCGCCGCTCGGTGCTCAGTTTCACCCGTGCGGGGTTCACGAAGGTGGCCGGACTCCCCGCTTTTGAGAACCCTTCGGAAGCCGACTTTACCTTCCGTGATGACGACCTGGGAAGCGACCCCGTGCTGGTTCCCGATGTGGGGAAGAACTTCCAGGTGAGGTACCAGGTGTGGACCCATCTCAAATACGAAATCCTGATCGCCCGCGAAACGGTAGCCCTGATCTACTACCGTCTCAGGGGATGGGTATAATATCTGCGCTGCTCCGGTGCAAGATGCATTGAAAGTATAAATGGCCCCCGGCTTGAGTGCAACAATTGATTTTATTAATCTTACCGATGCATCCTTAAAATCATTGAAAAACTCTACCCCTACTCGCCTCAACACAAACAGATTTAGCGGAATTTTTTATTTTAGTGCCCAGGAAACCTATTTAATAGAATAGATACTGATGAGATAAAATACCAGAATAACATAATATTGGAAGCAGATGAAATCAAGAGTGTTATGGATGGGTTTGGCGCTGTTGCTGATTGTGCCGGCGGGATGTCGGAAAAGCGGTGAACCCGAGAGAGTCTTTGACAGGAAATATCTGAAGGTCATCAAGGAGGCGCGCAAGGAAGCCTTTCAATACATGGTGCGCAATTTTGTCCCGGGGGGGTCGATCGCCCTTTCCATCGACGGGGAGCTGGTGTGGTCAGAAGGAATGGGACAGGCGAGTACCGACCTGGAAGTTCCGGCCACCCGGTTTACCAAATACCGCATGGGGGAGATCTCGCAGGTGCTCACCTCGCTGGGGTATCTGCGCATGGCTGAGGCTGGCCTTCTCGATCCCGACGCCGAGGTCAGGTATTATCTTCCCAATTTTCCGGAAAAGCAGTATCCTGTGGCCCTTCATCATTTGGCCGATCATTGTTCAGGGATCAGGCCGCCCACCAATGAGGAGAAGTATGCGCGCGGTCTTAATGTGTCGCTGGAACAGAGCATCAACTTCTTCAGTGGTGACACGCTGCTGTTCCCTCCCGGAAATTACCAGCTTTCCACCATGTATAATTTCAATCTTCTGGGAAGGATCATGGAGAAAACGGCGGAAGAGTCCTTTTCCAAAGTGATCAAAAAATGGGTGACCGACACCCTGGGACTCAAAAACACGGTTCCTGACGATCCTCTGATCACCATCAAGGGAAGGAGTGATTTCTACGATCGCAATCTGGTTGCGCAGACGATCAATGCGGTGACGCTTGACCTCCGTTACCGGCTGCCATCGGATGGGTACCTCTCGACGGCTGAAGATCTGGTCAGGCTGGGGAATGCCCTGCTCACCTCCCCTCTCCTCTCCGACTCGACCCGTCAGCATATGTTCACGGCGCCCCTGATCAACAATGAGTTCAGGGGAAACTTCGGGAAGGGACTGCTATACCTCCGCAACAGGGAGGGCCGGAACTTCTATGCGGCCAAGGGCAATATCAGGGGCAGCGGAGCCCTTCTGCTGATCTTCCCTGACGAGAAGATGGTACTGGGATGGATGACCAACCTGAGCGATGAAGGGGAAGAACTGCCTGGGCTCCTGATCACCTCCCTGTTCAGAGAGTTTTTGGCCGGAAACCAGGGCAAAGCTGCCGAAACAGTTAAAGAGACAGATCAACACGACACAAAGGATCCCGGAAAGGAAAATACAGGCAAATAATATGGACGGCCATATAAATTCGCTGGCTTTATGTCAGGCATGGGATTAGTTCGAAATGGATGAAGTATTAATATAAAGAATGATCTGATGAAGTTAATGGGATGTTTGATGGCAGTGGTGTTGAGCTCAGTCCTGCTGTGTTCCTGCGGGAACAGAGAGCATGCAAAAGGAAAAATCGATATGGAAAATATGATTATACGCATTT
>CAZMMX010000057.1:0-4249 GCA_964567485.1 uncultured Prolixibacteraceae bacterium
GGCAACTTTTTTAATTGTCTCTATTTCCTTCTTTGTCAGACGCATGATCCAAAGATACCCAAAACTATAAAACGGTCAGGAACTGCTCCCTCAATTTCCTTTTTATATGTAAATTTGTCCATACAGAGATAACTATGGAAACAACCATAAAAATAGCTTCGGGTGAATTAACTGAAGAACTTCTCAAGAAGATAAAACAGCTTTTTGAAGGAAAGGCAGTCACCATTACCATATCGACTGAACTGGACGAGACCGGTTATCTTTTGGCCAGCGAAGCCAATAAGAAACATTTGCTGGAAAATATGGCAAGTGAACCGAAGGTGGTATTTACTGCTCAGGAATTTGACAAGCACGTACGTCAACTGCTTGAAAAATAATAACCGTTCAACCGATGTTGAATATTACTTTCACTCCGGCTGCATATGCGAAATATCTGAATTTCAAGAGCATAGACTTGTGTCTACTTTCGATAGTGAATTCTTAAGGATTATCTCCTGCAAGTATCATTACGACAAATAAAAAAGGGTGCAGCGAAAGCTGCACCCTTTTTTTTCGCCCGATTTCCGGAAATCCGGAAGTCGGAATTATTTTCGCTTTTTCAGGCGGGTTTCTTCGCCGGAATGTTTTTGAGTGTTTCGAGCAGGAAGTCCCAGAATTTGGCGACGGTGGCGATGTTGACTTTTTCGTCGGGGGAGTGGGGATGGCGGATGGTGGGTCCCAGGGAGATCATGTCCCAGTTGGGGTATTTACCGCCGAGGATCCCGCATTCGAGTCCGGCGTGGATGGCCTTGATTTCGGGGATTTTCCCGAATTTATGGTTATAGACCTCCTGCATGGTTTTCAGGATGGGGGAGTCCATGTTGGGTTTCCACCCGGGATAGGCGCCGCTGAATTTCACTTTAGCGCCGGCCAGGGAGAAGACAGCCCACATGCGGTCGGCCAGTTCTTCCTTGGCGGAATCTACCGAGCTGCGCATCAGGCAGGCGATGCGGATGGCTTTTTTCTTCTCGTCTGATTTGACGATGGCCATGTTGGTAGAGGTCTCTACCAGTCCGGCCATGGTGTCGCTCATGCGGATCACTCCATTGGGGGCGGCCAGGATGGCGCGGGTGAGGCGGTCCTGGGTTTTGCGGTCGATCACCATTTTGGGGGCGTCGACGGGTTCCAGGGAGACCGTCAGGTCGGGTTCTGTGACGGCCAGTTCCTTTTTGATGATGCCGGTGATGTCGTCGACCAGGGCCACGAAATCGGTGATTTTCTTATTTTTGACCGCCAGCAGTCCGAAGGCTTCGCGGGGGATGGCATTGCGGAGGCTTCCGCCGTTGATGGTGGAGAGGCGCACGTCGAGTTTACAGGCGGCTTCCATGAGGATGCGGAAGAATATTTTGTTGGCATTTCCGCGGCCCAGGGGGATGTCGATGCCTGAGTGGCCTCCTTTGAGGCCGGTGATGCTGAGCACCACGCCCGACGAGCCCTTGGGGGTTTTTTTCTCCTTGTAGTCGAATTTTACGGTGGCGTCTTCGCCGCCGGCACATCCGACATAGAGTTCTCCTTCGTCTTCCGAGTCGAGGTTGATGAGGATGTCGCCCTGGAGGATGCCGGCTTCGAGGCCGTTGGCGCCGTCCATGCCTGTCTCTTCCGTGGCGGTGAACAGTCCTTCGAGGGGACCGTGGGCGATATCGGTGGCGGCGAGGACCGCCATGGTAGCTGCCACGCCGATGCCGTTGTCAGCCCCCAGGGTGGTGCCATTGGCGCGTACCCACTCTCCGTCGATGTGGGTCTCGATGGGATCCTTCTCGAAGTCGTGGTTTTTGTCGTTATTCTTCTGGGGGACCATGTCGAGGTGGCCCTGGAGGATCACTCCCTGGCGCTCTTCCATGCCCGCGGTGGCAGGTTTGCGGATGATGATGTTCCCCGCGCCGTCGCGAAGGGTCTCCAGTCCGAGTGACTTTCCGAAATTCTCCACGTAGTCGCGGATTTTCTCCTCGTGGTGCGAGGGACGCGGGATCTGCGTCAGCTCATGGAAATAATTCCATACCTGCTTCGGGTCCAGGTCTTTTATTGTCTTGCTCATAAATACAATTTTTTGTTATGATTTTTTGTTCGGAAGTTCGAGACCGTAACCCTGTTTTTTGTCGACGGCTTTGAGCACGAAGCTGAGGGCTATGGCGGCGACGCCGAATCCGGCGAAGATGAGTTCCGGCACGGTATAGTCGTATTTGGCGCCTTCCACGCCGGCGGCGATCTGTTCAGCCACGCCGGGGTTGGACTGCGTCACGGCCCATCCGATGAGAATGGGAACCAGGAGCAGGCCGATATTCTGGATGTAGAAAATCAGTCCGTATGCCGATCCCAGGTAGCGGTCCTCCACGATTTTGGGTACCGAGGGCCACATGGAGGCGGGCACCAGTGAGAAGGCGGTTCCGAGGATCACGATGGTGGCCAGGGCGATGGGCACCGAGAAGATGTCGGAGGGCACCAGGGCGAAGATGAGGTGAGACACGGTGAGCAGGAGGGCGCCATAGAGCATCATAGAAGCCCCTTTCCCTTTGAAGTCGAGGAAGGCCCCCATGAAAGGCGTCAGAATCATCGCTCCGATGGGGAAATAGGAGAAGTAAGCTGCGGCTGTTTTGATGTCGAGGTCGAGTTTCGACGCCAGCATGTCGGTGGCGAACTTCTGGAAGGGGAAAATGGCGGCGTAGAAAAGCACGCATAGTCCTGATATGGCGAGGAATCCGGGATTGCGGATGATTTTTCCGAGGTCCGAAATGCGGAAGGCTTCTTCGGGTTCATCCCCGAGGGCATTTTCGCCGATCTGTTTGTCGAGCTTCGTGTCCATGAAGGTGTAGATGAAGAAGGTGAGGAAGCCGATGCAGAGGAAGAGAAGCCCCCAGAATACCGAGTTGGAGGGACCGCCGTTTTCGGCGAAGATGGGGGTGAGGCGGAAGACGGCGAAGACGCCGAGGCGGGCGATGGCCATTTCGAGGCCCATGGCGAGGGCCAGTTCCTTACCCTTGAACCATTTTACGATGGTCTTGGAGACCGTGATTCCCGCCATTTCGATACCCACGCCGAAGATGGCGAAGCCCACGAAGGCCAGTTTCGCCGATGCCGGCACTCCGGTGATGAAGGAGTTGAGGAACCCGGCGAATGAAGAGTCGGCGAATCCGGGTGTCAGGGCGTAGAATTTCAGGGCTGCCCCCACCACCATGGTAGTTGCGGAGGTGATCAGGGTGAAGCGGATTCCCATTTTGTCGAGGATGATGCCCGAGAGGATGAGGAAGCCGGCGAATACGTTGAGGAAAAACTCGGAGCCTCCCAACATGCCGAACACCTCGGGACTCCATTTGTAGTCGGTTTCGAGCATGGTCTGCAGGGGCGCCACCACGTCGATGAAAAAGTATCCGAAAAACATGGTGGAAGCAATCAGCAGCAAAGCCGTCCACCGCGCCACCGCTGAATCTCTCAGCGTTTTTTTGATGTCGTTCATAAGATGGAAAAATTTTAGGATTGAGCCGCTAAGGTAACCAAATAATTAATTCGGACCGGAGCGGTGTTTATTGTTTTCGGGTTACGGTGGTGATGGCGCCGGTGACGGGGTGGAATTCGATGGTGTAGGTGCCGTTGAGGAGTTCCGCCGGCACGGGAATCACAGAACCCATTTGGGCCAGGGGGAGGCGAGTCGTGGCGATGACGGTAAGTTCCTGGGAGAGGCGTACTTCCGCCCATGCCGGTTGCCGGTAAAAGAGGCCCGTTTCCGGGGCATTTAGGGCTGCTGTTCCTCCGGAAGTGGCGGCTGTTCCCGCAGGGGTGGCGGTGGCGGGTGCCGAAAGTTCCACGTCGATCATTACCGGTTTTCCCGAGAAGTCGTTTTTCGGGAGGAACCCCAGGGCTTCGTCGAAGCGGAAGATCACCTCGCCGTGGGCCCCTGTGGAGGAGGGGGTGAAGTCATAAACGAAGGTATGCTGTGAGGAGGAGGATATTCCGGTGAAGAGGTCGAGGTTTGTTTTTTCCACTTTACGGAGTTCTTCGAGGCTCTCCTGGTAGGCCTCGCCGTCGGGGTGGAACTCATCGAACATGCCGGTGACGATGTCCATGCGGGTGGTGCGGGCTTTCATGATGGTGGCTGCTGCTGCTGCTGCGCGTTGTTCCACGGGGGCGCGGCCTGTGAGGTCGTTGCTGTTGGTCAGGCGGGTGAAGGCCGGCATGACCGGGGGTGCCGCGGGGGCGTAGAAGTTGGTCACCGGGG
>CAZMMX010000057.1:4349-8707 GCA_964567485.1 uncultured Prolixibacteraceae bacterium
GTGAAGGCCGGCATGACCGGGGGTGCCGCGGGGGCGTAGAAGTTGGTCACCGGGGGTTCCGGAGAGACGGCGGGAGTGGCCGTGGTGTTGAACCCCGCCAGACAGCCGTCGGGGGTCAGTTGCAATAGGGGGGTTGGCAGGTTTCCTGTTTTGAAGCGCTGCTCGGGGTCGGGTTCCGTAACTGTCGAAAATTCGATGCCGTCGATACTCCACACCATGCGGGCCTGGTTTTTCACGTTTGGGATGCCCAGGAGCGTTTCGGCGTAGAGGGCATAGGGCCCGGGGATGAAGGCGGTGCGGGTGGCGGTCACCTTCACCCTGATGGCTGTGCGGGGCAGACTATAGGTGATGCCCTCGGAAAGGAGAACAGGCGTAATTTCGGTGCTCTTTTTGGACCTCTGTCCGAAGACGGGCACGGCCAGCAGCAGGGCCAGCGAAAGGGTAAGAAAATTCCTCATTATGATTATTTCATGGTAAAACGTCAAAAATAGTCAATTTCTTGTTGTGGGTGGCCGTAAAATCTCCGGAAAGCGCGGCCGAGGTTACGGTGGATATCGGAGGAGACCATGGAAGGTTCTGTGATTCTCTCGGCGGCCATGTCGCCGGCGAGGCCGTGGAGGTAAGCTCCGGCGATGGCGGCGTGTGCGGGGGAGAGGCCCTGTGCCAGCAGGGCGGTGATGATGCCGGTGAGGACGTCGCCCGAGCCGGCGGTGGCCATTCCGGGGTTTCCTGTGGGGTTGAAGAAGACGTCGCCGTTGGGCAGGGTGATGGTCGAGAAGGCCCCTTTGAGGAGGATGACCAGGTCATGACGGCGTGAGAGCTCGCGCTGGAGTTCCAGGCGCTGCCACCCGGTGATGGGGTCGCTGCCTCCGGAAGGTTCTTCTCCGGAAGTGTTCTCTGGTGACGTTACTCCGGAGGTTAATCCGGCGATCAGTCTGCGGAACTCTCCGGGGTGGGGGGTGATGACCGATCCGCGGGGGATGAGGGATAACCCTTCGGGACTTAGGGCGATGAGGTTAAGGGCGTCGGCATCGAGGACCATGGGCACGTGGGCGTTCTTCAGGAGTTCTCTGAGGGCGTCGCCCGTTTGGAGGGCGGTGCCCAGTCCGGGTCCCACGCCTATGGCGTTGAATTTCTCCAGGGGTGGCATTTCGGTGAAGAAGGCCTCATGGGGGTCTATGGAGCACATGGCTTCGGGGAGCGTTCCCTGGAGGATGGGCACGCCGCATCGCGGCGTGTGGGTGGTGACCAGTCCGGCCCCGCTGCGCAGGCATCCCTGGGTGGCCAGGATGGCTGCTCCCGTCTTGCCATAGCTTCCGGCGATCAGAAGGGCATGGCCGTAGTCTCCCTTGTGGGCAAAGCGGCGCCGCCGCGGGAAGAGACCCCTGAGGTCCTCCTCGCCGGTGAGGCGGAAAGGAGTGGGAGTGTCGGCGATGATGCGGGGGTGGAGGGCGATGTCGACGACTTCGACACGGCCTGAGAACCGCTCATTCTCGGGAAAGAGAAGGCTCATTTTCGGGAAGTGCAGGGTAAAGGTCGCCCAGGCGTGGATGATATTTTCGGGGGGGGTGCCGTGGTTATCTTCGGCCATGAGGCCTGCCGGCATGTCGATGGCGAAGATGCGGGCGCTGCTGGCGTTGATATGGCGGACCAGGGCTGCGGCCACCCCCTCGAGACTGCGTGTCAGTCCGGCCCCGAAGAGTCCCTCGACCACGGCGACATGCCGGGGGATGATGGGGAAGTCGGCTTCCGTGGTGATGGTGTGAAGGCGCGCCTTTCCCAAGTCGGCCAGGCGCTGGCGGTTGGTGGCGCATGAGGGGGAGAGGGGCCTTCCGGCGTCAAAGAGGAAAACGGTGACGGGATAGCCCTCTTCGGCGTATAGGCGGGCCATGGCCAGGGCGTCGCCGCCGTTGTTGCCCGGACCGGCAAAGAAAAAGAGGGGATGACGGAAGCGGATGTAAGCCCCCAGGTGGTTGGTCATCCGCAGGGCGGCACGCTCCATGAGGTCGATGTCGGCGATGGGCTCATGGTCGATGGTGTAGCGGTCGATGGCCGCAATCTGACGGGCGGTGAAAATCTTCATGGCATTAAAGTCTCTGATCTGTTGGGTTAATAAATGACTTCATTGAGGTGATCCCTGTTTTCTGACAAGGGTGTACCTTTCCGCTAAGTTAATGCATATTTGTGAATGGCCGGAAACCGGTGTTCAGGTGGTAAGTATTTTTAAATGTTTTTAATCTTGTTTAGCCGTTTACACCAATTTTTTAAATGAGGTTGGATCTATGATATATTTCTATATTTCTTTATATTTGCAGTAAAACAGAAATAAAAATGAATTACATTCAATTCCGGGAGAGGATGGAGGTGCTGTTTTGCTTCAGTACCGACCAGGTGCAGCTCTGTTTCCCCGGGTTTCATCCCGACAATTTCACGCGATGGGTGAAGAAGGGGGTGCTGGTGCGGCTGAGAAACGGGTGGTATACCTTTCCTCACCTGCTCAGGCAGCCGGGGGCGGCGCATTATTTTGCCAACCGCATCTATCGTCCTTCGTACGTCAGTCTGCAGAGCGCCCTGGCCTTTTATGGGGCCATTCCCGAGGGAGTGGTGCAGGTCACCAGTGTCACCACCCTGAAAACCGGTTTTTTCGTGAACGATTCAGGAGAGTATACCTACCGGAACATCAAAAAGGAGCTGATGTTCGGGTACCGGCCCCTTCCATTCGGTGATGGGCGGACCATACTGATGGCGACGCCTGAAAAGGCACTTCTCGATTTTCTCTACCTTTATCCTGAATACCAGTCCGCCGGGGACATGGAGCAACTGCGCCTCGATGAGGATTTCCTCAGGTCGACGTTGAATCCGGAAGTTCTGGAAGATTATCTGCCCAGAATGAGAAACAAGGCCATGCTGAAAAGGTGGCACATGCTAAAAAATGTATATTTTTAAGGGATTGTAAAACCTGACCCTATGGAAAAGTACATATTGTCGCTCGATTCGGGGACGACCAGCAACCGTGCTATTTTGTTCGACCATCGTGGCGAGATTGTGAGTGTCGCCAACCAGGAGTTTGCGCAGGTCTATCCGCGTCCCGGCTGGGTGGAGCATGATGCGCGCACCATTTGGCGTACGCAGCTGGCGGTGGCGCAGCGGGTGATCCGCCAGCAGGGCGTTTCCGCGGAGCGGGTGATGGCCATTGGCATCACCAACCAGCGGGAGACCACCATCCTGTGGAACCGCGAAACCGGGGAACCCGTGTGCAATGCCATCGTGTGGCAGGACCGTCGCACCTCGGCGCTCTGTGACAAGTTGGTGAAAAAGGGGCATGAGAAGATGATCGCCGAAAAGACGGGACTGGTCATCGACGCCTATTTTTCGGCCACCAAGATACGGTGGATCCTCGACCACGTGGCCGGAGCCCGCAAGCTCGCCGACGAGGGAAAACTGGCCTTTGGCACCGTCGACAGTTGGTTGATCTGGAACTTCACCAAGGGGGCTCTTCACATCACCGACGTGACGAATGCCAGCCGCACCATGCTTTTTAATATCCACACCCTGGAATGGGATCCTGAGCTCCTCGCCCTTTTGGGCATTCCGGCGTCACTGCTTCCGGAAGTGCGTTCCAGCAGTGAAATTTACGGCACCACGGCCCGCGAGTTCTTCGGCAGGGAGATTCCCCTGGGCGGCATCGCCGGGGACCAGCAGTCGGCCCTGTTCGGACAGATGTGCCTGCAGGAGGGCATGGTCAAGAACACTTACGGCACCGGCTGTTTTGTGATGATGAACACCGGCAGCAAGCCCATCCTCTCGAAGAACAAGCTGCTGAGCACCATCGCCTGGAAGATCGGGGAGGAGGTGACCTATGCCATCGAGGGGAGTATTTTCATGGGCGGGGCCACGGTACAGTGGCTCCGTGACCAGCTGGGGCTGATCCGCAAGTCGCCCGACATCGAGGAGCTGGCCCTTCAGGTCGAGGACAATGGGGGTGTTTACCTGGTTCCTGGTTTCGTGGGACTGGGGGCGCCGCATTGGGATCCTTACGCCACGGGGATGATCATCGGGCTGAGCCGCGGCAGCAGCAAGGGGCACCTCGCCCGGGCCGCCCTCGAGAGCATCGCCTACAGCTCCATGGAAGTGATCAACACCATGGCCGACGATGCCGGCATTCCGGTGGCGGAACTGCGCGTCGACGGTGGCGCCTCGGTCAACAACCTGCTGATGCAGATCCAGGCCGACACCATCATGAAAAGGGTGGTGCGACCCCGGGTGACCGAGACTACGGCGCTGGGGGCTGCTTACCTGGCCGGACTGGCCTGCGGATTCTGGCAGGGAACCGACGAGTTGCTGCAGCAGTGGCAGGT
>CAZMMX010000057.1:8807-15560 GCA_964567485.1 uncultured Prolixibacteraceae bacterium
GACTGGCCTGCGGATTCTGGCAGGGAACCGACGAGTTGCTGCAGCAGTGGCAGGTGGAAAGGGCCTTTTACCCCGTCGAAGAACCCGAGGAAATGGAAAAACGCATCGCTCAGTGGAAAAAAGCAGTGGAAAGGGCCAAAGGATGGACCGGTGACCGGTGACCTAAGTCCCGGTGACTGGTTTGTACCCATCAAATTACATTGATTTGTGTACCTTTGAATTAATTAACAGGACTTTTAAACAGGCAATATGACTTCAGTTGAAATAAAAAAACGACTCATCGCTAAGATTCGAAAAACTGACAACGATAGTTTACTTGAGGAGGCTTATCGACTGTTTGAGTTGGAGGATAATGATTTAGGGGTTTACGAGCTCTCCGAGGAACAGAAGTTTGCCGTTCATGAAGCTATGGAACAGATCAAGCGTGGAGATGTTCTGACCAATGACCAGGCAGATAATGAAATTGATATATGGTTAAAAGAGTAATCTGGACAAGGCGGGCGCAAAATGACAGGAAAGCTATTTTAACCTATTGGAATGAGCGAAATCAATCCAAGGCATATAGTAAGAAACTTGACCAACTGTTAAGACACGCAATTAAAATCATCTGTAATTTTCCAGGAATTGGAAAACCAACAACTGACAAGGACATCAGAGTTAAAATTGTGAAGGACTATCTGATTATCTATAGAAGGGTAGGTTCCACGATTTATATTCTAACAGTCTGGGACAGTCGTCAAAATCCTGAAAAATTAGATTATTAGATTGATCGAAAACTTTCAATTCAATTACACATGAAACGAGATAATTTCCTAAAGAAAGTCAGGAAGAGAGGGACCTGGGATGTTATAGTGATTGGCGGTGGGGCGACTGGCCTCGGGGTGGCTGTGGATGCTGCGAGCCGTGGCTATAAGACCCTGCTGCTCGAGCAGAGTGATTTTGCCAAGGGCACCTCCAGCCGGAGCACCAAGCTGGTGCATGGCGGGGTTCGTTACCTCCAGCAGGGCGACATAGGCTTGGTCATGGAGGCCCTGCGTGAGCGGGGGTTGATGATCCGCAATGCTCCCCACCTGGTGTACAACCGTTCCTTTGTGATCCCCTCCTATGAGTGGTGGGGGAGTTCCTTTTACACCATGGGACTCAAGGTGTACGATCTTCTGGCCGGGAAGCTCGGACTGGGCGACTCGCGGATGCTCAACCGGGAGGAGGCTTTGGAGGCGCTGCCCACCCTGGTGGAGGAGGGGCTGAAAGGAGGCACCATCTATCACGACGGACAGTTTGACGATGCCCGCATGGCGGTCAGTCTGGCCCAGACCTGTGCCGACCACGGGGGTGTACTGCTCAACTACTGCAAGGTCACAGGGCTTCTTCGCGAGGAGGAAGTGGTCAGCGGGGTGACGGCGGTCGATCAGCTCACAGGAGAGGAGTTCCGGCTGAAGGCCAAGGCGGTGGTTAACGCCACCGGGGTCTTCGTTGATGAGATCATACATATGGACGACCCGGAGGCCAAGGCAAAGATCACCCCGAGTCAGGGGATCCACCTGGTGGTAGCCCGGGAATTTCTGCCCGAGGATGCCGCGGTGATGGTTCCCAACACCTCTGACGGAAGGGTCATGTTTGCCGTGCCCTGGCGGAAACATGTGATCATCGGCACTACCGACACCCCCATTAAGGAACACTCGCTGGAGCCCATGCCCCTGGATGAGGAGGTGGATTTTCTGCTCACCACGGCCGGACAGTATCTGGTGCGGCAGCCCGAGCGCTCCGACGTGCTGAGTGTCTTTGCGGGTTTGCGTCCGTTGGCCAAACCCGACCAGAAGAAGAAAAAGGCCAAGACCAAGGAGATCTCACGGAGCCACAAGATCATCGTGTCATTGTCGGGATTGGTGACCATCACAGGGGGCAAGTGGACGACCTACCGGAAGATGGCGGAAGATGTGGTGGAGAAGGTGGCGATTCTGGGGGGACTTCCTGAGCGGGAGTGCATCACCAGGCACCTGCCCATCCATGGTTACCGTGTCGATGCCGATCCTGTGGGCGATGCTTTGGCCTGCTATGGTTCCGACAAGGAAGATATGATGGCTCTGACGGCCGAAAATCCCGCCTGGGGAGAGTGGCTGAGCGAGAAGCTGGAGATTTTGCGGGCCCAGGTGATCTGGGCCGTCAGGGAGGAGATGGCCGAGACCGTTGAGGATGTGTTGGCGCGTCGCACGCGGGCCCTTTTTCTCGATGCCCGTGAGAGCATCCGCATGGCCCCGGTGGTGGCCATTCTTATGGCCCGGGAGAAGGGAAAAAATAAGGAGTGGGAAGCCCGGCAGGTGGAGGAATTCACGGCGCTGGCCCAGCGGTACCTGCTGAAGCCTTAGCCGACGGGGCCGGTGCGGTTTAAGGGATTATGGGCCGTGCAAACGGTTATAATCGTTTATATACGGGAGCCATGTATTTCATAGCAGACGTATACGGTTATAATCGATGGACCCAGGTACAAACGACTAAATCATTTATAAGCGGTTACGATAATCCAAAATCATCAATTATTCATTCAAACTAAAGGGGTATCATGGAGGAGTATTTTGCGGAATTTCTGGGGACTTTCCTGTTGATTGTCCTGGGCAACGGGGTGGTGGCCAATGTTAATTTGAACAAGACTTACAGTCATGGTGGCGGGTGGATCGTCATCACGGCGGGGTGGGGCATGGCGGTGTTTGTGGGGGTTTTTGCCACCCAGGACATCAGCGGTGCCCATCTCAATCCGGCCGTGACCCTGGGGTTGGCGTTGGCGGGGCTCTTTGAGTGGGGCAGGGTGGTGCCCTTCGTGGTGGCCCAGGTGATGGGGGGTATGGCGGGGGCCTTCATTGTCTATCTCTTTTTCATCGACCATTTCAGGGCCACGCGCACTCCCGGGACCCGCAAGAACTGTTTCTGCACGGCGCCGGCGATCCGCCACTATCGGAACAACTTCTTCTCGGAGATGGTGGGCACCTTCATCCTGGTGTTGGCGGTGCTGCTGATTCATCTGCCGTCGCTTGAGATTGCCGGGGTCGACTCGGCCAAGGTGGGACTGGGATCCCTGGAAGCCCTGCCGGTGGGATTGCTGGTCTTCGCCATTGGTCTGAGTCTGGGCGGCACCACTGGCTATGCCATCAATCCGGCCCGTGACCTGGGGCCCCGCATCGTCCACGCCCTGCTGCCGCTTCCTGAGAAGGACGATACCGACTGGGCCTATGCCTGGGTTCCGGTGCTGGGACCCGCTGCCGGCGCCGGCGTGGCCGTGCTGGTATGGATGGTGATGCACCATCTGGGCTAAACAAAAAACTGACGAATGCTTGAATAGGAAAGAAAATATCCCCATATTTGATATTATAAAACCGGAACCCCCTCCGATTTTTCCGGAAATCGGGTCCTGGATTCCGGGGAAAAATTAAGGTTAACCAAAAATAGTATACCATGAAGAGCCTGAATATCACTGCCAAGGTAGTTGTCCTGCTGTCCGTATTGGTGATGATACCGTCGTGTGCCATTAATCCGGTGACGGGAAAGCGGCAGATTATGCTGATGTCGGAAGCCCAGGAGATCGCCATGGGGCAGTCTTATGATCCGCAGGTGCTGGCCACTTTTGGGGTGTATCCCGACCAGAAACTCCAGAATTTCGTGCAACAGCTCGGCAACGAGATGGGGAAGATTTCGCATCGTCCGAATCTGCAATACAACATCAGGGTGGTGGATTCTCCGGTGGTGAATGCCTTTGCGGTTCCGGGGGGATATATCTACCTCACCCGTGGCATATTGGCGCAGTTCAACAATGAGGCAGAGCTGGCGGGGGTATTGGGGCATGAGATGGGTCATGTGACGGCGCGTCATTCGGTGAGCCAGCAGACCAAGCAGACGCTGGGACAGATTGCCCTGATCGGGGGGATGATCCTGTCGCCGCAGCTTGCGGAAATGGGAGAGATGGCCATGCAGGGCATGCAGTTGCTCTTTCTGAAGTTCAGCCGTGATGACGAGCGGGAAGCCGACAAGCTGGGGGCAGAATATGCTTCGAAAACAGGGTACGATGCCCATAAGATGGCCGATTTCTTCCAGGTGCTCAATAAGATGAACATGTCGGAATCGGAAGGGGGAGTGCCCACCTTCCTGTCGACGCATCCCGATCCGGGTGACCGTGAGAATTCGGTGAACCAATACGCCACGCAATGGCAGCAGACCCTGCAGAACAGAAACTGGAAAGTGAACAAGGAGAGTTACCTGCAGTTGGTCGATGGCTTAGTGTATGGTGAAGACCCGCGTCAGGGCTTTGTGGAGGGAAATACATTTTATCATCCGGAACTGCGGTTCCGTTATAGTTTTCCGAATGGCTGGAAGTTTGAGAATTCTCCCATTCAGGTGCAGATGGCTCCTGCCGACGGAAGCGCGCTGATGCTCTTCACCTTTGCCCCGGGGAGCAACCTGCAGGTGGCTGCCGACAGTGCCCTGTTGCAACTGGGGGTGACCGTGCAGGAGCGGCAGAATGTGACCGTCAACGGACTTCCGGCCATTGCCACGGTCTCTATTCAAACCGGACAGGACCAGTCGACCGGACAGCAGGTCTCCAACCAGCTGCTTTCATACTTCTATAATCTCGACGGGAAGTTCTTCGTCCTCCACGGATTGGCGTCGTCACAGAATTTCAGCAAGCTCTTTCCTGTGATGCAGATGAGCATGACCTCCTTCGGAAGGCTCACCGATGCTTCGAAGATCAACGTGAAGCCCGACTATCTGCGGGTGAAGAAGGTAACGCGCGCCGGCACCGTGGCCGAGACCTTCCGCACGCTGGGGGTTCCTGCCGACAGGTACAACGAGCTGGCCTTACTGAATAACATGGAACTCACCGAACGTTTGGCGGTCGGACAGCTGATCAAGATCGTCAGTAAATAAGCAGGTATTTGTTTGCAGGCTCAACCGGGGGTTGATTTCCTGGAGCCATTTATCTGACATGGCCCGGACTGTCGTTCATGACGGTCCAGGCCATTTTTATGGATGGATATTATGTCCAGGAAAAAATCGGATTAAATTTATCTGGTTGGTGTTATTAAAGTGTAAGAATAGAAGTAACTTATTATTTCCAATTGTACTTTGCATTTATAAATTTTACCCGTATATTTGTAAGACTGCTTTTTTTTGGAGCGGATTGGATATTTGCATTGTAAATAAGGATCTTAAAGAGCTTTATACTTCCGGGAAGTCAAGAAAGTTAAGATTGCGACCGGAAATAATTGACAAGTTTTTTGCCGCAATACAGAAAATTGATGCGGCGAGAGATATATATGATTTGTGGGCCGATCCATCACTCAATTTTAAAAAGTATGAGAAACATTACTCTGTAAGGTTAAGCGGAAAATACCGCCTGGAGATGGAAGTGAAATGGATGAATCCGGAAAATACGATCGGTGAATTTCATCTCTTTGAAATTTCAAATCATTATGGAGACTAAAAAGTGTTAGGTTATGGAGTCAATTAAATATCTGAGAGCAGCGAAGAAATTTGGTCCTGGTTATTTTATCAGGGAGCAAATGGAAATTCGTGGCTGGGTTCAGGAGGAATTGGCTGATATACTGGGTATATCAGCCAAACATATGAATAGCATATTACTTGACAAACAGCCCATCACTATCGAAAACGCCAGGAAACTGGCCATTGCTTTCAATACATCAGCACAATATTGGCTCAACCTGGATAACGATTACCGTTTATGGATAGAACAAGAAAATCAGGTTCCGATTTCTGTTGTGGAAGACAAGGCCTCCATTTACAGTCGAATGCCCATTCGGGACATGATAAAAAAGGGATGGCTAAGCTCAACAAAAGACATGAAGGAATTAGTGAAAGAAGTTAAAAACTTCTGGGGGATCCAGGACCTGGAGTTTTCCTTTATTGATGAAGAATGGCTGCCCTTATGCAAGAAATCACAGGTATACAACCAATTCAGTGTTTCCTATGCTGCGACCTGGTACCAGATGGCAAAAATCTTCAGTCAAAGTTTTATTACCCCGCCATACAGAAAGCAAGCTTTGGAACAACTTTACTCTGACATGGCCAATTTTACCACCAAGGATAATGGCATAGAACAATTCATTAACGAGTTGAATATTTGTGGAGTGAAGTTTTTCGTATTGCCACATCTGGAAAAGACTTATTTGGATGGTGCCGCATTTTTACTGGAGGGTACACCCGTCATTGTTTATACTGCCCGTTATAAACGCATTGATAACTTTTGGTTTACTATGGCGCATGAAATCGCGCACATATTAAAACATCTGAAGGAAAAGACCCCCTTTGTTCTGGATAACTTCCGGGAGGAAATAAAAGATAAGCTGGAGGATGAAGCCAACAAGATCGCAACCAGACATTTGAAGCATAATGAGATATTGGCTTATTTGGAATCCAGTATAAATTACCTTACTGTTTCCAAAGTTAAAGAATGCAGTAAGGTATTAAACGTTCATCCCTCCATAATTATCGGGGCATTGGCATTTAACAAAAAATTGTCGTACAGAAACCAAAGCCTGTTCAACGAAAATGTGTTGGAACTTATTCCAAGACAATTTATTCACGATTCTTTTCATAAGATGTAGTCAAATTGGTGGGAGATTTTACTCATCAGGTCGTTTGTGTCGTGTCGTAGTGCAGGCCCAGGAAATAGGGGGCACCAGACCGAATTTGTCGGTGGTCACTCCGGAATGGGTCTCGCTGTAAACCGGCGTTCCGGTAATGCTT
>CAZMMX010000058.1:0-15237 GCA_964567485.1 uncultured Prolixibacteraceae bacterium
AGATGATCTTGTCGCCCGCCATGCGGATCGTGTCGGAGAGCACATAGCTCACCTGCGTGAAGTCGATGGTCACGCCGGCATTGCGGCACATCACGGCACCGTCCATCAGAAGCTTCTCCATGGTGCCGTGCACCCTGATGCGGCCGCTGCCATCACCGTGGAAGTTGGTGAGCGTCTCTCTGATCACGGTGCCCAGAATGGCCAACGACTGGTTGTCGAAGTCAAAGGTGAAATCCAGGTTCTTCTCCACGGGATCGAAATAGCCCCTTCCGACCAGGGGAAGACGGTCGTTCTTGACGATCTTCATCTCGCTGTTGATCAGTCCGGTCCTGCGGTCCCAGGCATTCATCACGCTGATGTCGCCGATGGTCTGCTCGCGGAAGACAAAGCCGTCGAGGTGCAGGTCGCTGCCGAAACGCCGCGACCGGTAGAAATCGGAGAGCGACAGGCTGCCGCTGATGACTCCCTCCATGCCCAGGGGGGTCTTCAGATAATGCTCGAGCTGTCCCAGGTTGAGGTTCGCCAGCTTCAGCACGATGCTCTCCTCCTCATCGGCCGACAGGAGGCCGTCGAGGGCGATCTCCTGCTCCCCATTGCGGAATGAGAAGTTCTCCACCGCCACCTCCCTGCCGTCGATGTGGAGGGCGGCCGGCGTGAGGTGCCATACCGAGTCGGCGATGATGATCTTCGAGGATTTCAGGGCGATGTCGATGATGGGGCCTCCCAGGGTGTCACGCGGCGTCAGCACCACATCACCGGCGATCTCCCCACCATAGGTGAGCTCCTGCTTATTGTCCCACACAAGGCGGGTGTCTATGCGGTCCTCGGAAGCGTCGGCCTGCAACGCCAGGTTGTAGAGGCTTAGCCCGTTTTTCATGTGGAACTCGCCGAAGCGCAGGCGCGCCGCCAGGTTGTTCCGGTCGGGATCGACGGTGAGGGTGACCCCCCGTACCGCCATGTTGTTATAGACAATCTCGGGTATTTCGGTCTCCATTTCCAGGGTCCTCTCTCCGGAATCGATACGCCCCGACAGCAGGAAGGGGGTCTCCACGTGAAGGCCCGGCACGAAGACGGCGGTGATTGGTTCGAGATCGCGGGCGTAGAGGTCGAAGGCGAACTTGTTGGCGTTTTCCCTGCCCGACAGGGGTATCTTTAACGCCGGAAGGTAGCGCGCCATGACGATGCCGAACGACTCCAAAAGGGTGCTGAAATGGTAAGCCCCACTCACCGACAGGTCGAAGAAGTCGCTGTTGAGCTGTATCTGGCTCATCTCATCACCCAGATTGGTGTTGATGGTGAGGCGGTCGAAGGTGAGGGTGTCGTTGTCGTTCTCGTAGAGGCCATCGCGTACCTCGATGGTTCCGTCGAGGTTGTCGAGGTTATTGCCTGTGAAGTTGGCATTCATGGAGAGCTGCAGCCGGCTTACCTCCTGTGTGGTGTCGAGGTTCATGGTCACCAGGTCGGCTTCCGCCAGGTGCATGGTGAAGTCAAAAACCGGCACCTTCTTGTCGAGGTCGAGGAGTCCCGTGAAGTCGAGCTTCAGATGCGGATCGTCGATCTTCACATTCCCGTTGAAGCGGCGGTTGGTGAGGTTCCCGTCGAGTTCTATGTTTCCGTAGTTGGTGCCGTTGACTTCGACGGCGGAAATGCCTCCCCGGAAGTTGCCGTTCAGCGTCTCGCGGCTCCGGTTGTAGAGGCCGTTGACCATTCCGTTGAAGGAGAGATTCCCGATTTCCCGGGCCCTGAGGAGGCTCCCCAAATCAAAATCGGTGGTCACCAGCTGTCCGTTATAGCGGATGTTGTCGCCCCGTTCGGGCACGAAGGAGATGTCGGTGCGTATCTGTCCCATCGGCGAGTTCAGGGTGCCGAAGGCTACGAAGTCGGTGGGGAATCCCGTGAAGTTGCCGGCATAACTCAGGGTGCCGGTTTCCAGAAGGGTGGGGGAAAAGGTGAGATAGCTGCCGGTCATACTGTCGGGAAGCCTGATATGGCTCAGATCGCGGAATGAGGTCTGCACCCTGTGGATATCGACGAAGAGGTAAGGCTCTGAGATGTCGTCGAAGAAGTCGACCGAGATGTCGCAGTCAAGCATCGTGTTGTTGCCGGTGGTGACCATCAGGTTGCGGGCTTTCAGGTTGGTGGGTAGAGAACCCGTGAATTCTCCGGTGACCTCGAGTTCCTGGTTCATGCCCTGCAGCGAGGGGAGGAAAAAGGCCAGGTCGGCGAGGCTGAAGGTCTCGCGGTCGAGGGTCAGGGTCATCCGGTTGCGCAGTTCCTCGGTGCCCGGAAGGGTGTCGCTCTCCAGGGTGAAGGTGGCGGAGTCGACCCTCGAATAGAGAGTCTCGAGGTGGAGGGCGTCGACACGGAAGAGGCCTTTCCGGGAGGTGATGTCGGCCGACAGGTCGTTGAGGAAGAATCCCCGCGAGTCGATCAGGGTGAAGGAGGCCACACGCATGGTCAGAGAGTCGGGGGTGGCCACGAACCGGTCGACACGCAGGTTGACGTCATCAATGGTGTAGAGCGAGGGCTCTCCCATGCGGTTCTCGTAGTGAAACCCCGAATTCTTCAGCCGGAAATTCCGGCAGGTAAAACTCCACTGGCCGGGGCTTTTCTCCTTCTTTCCGAGGGAGTCGGTAAGAAAGGCAAAATTGTAACGCCCCAGACTGTCACGGCGAATGTAGACGTCGGAACGGTCGATGGTGACGCTGCCGATGTCGATCTGCTTCTTCCTTAGGCCGAGACGGTCGAGACGTGCCGACAGCTGCGATGCCGCCACCAGGGTCTCACCACCGGGCTCCTCGAGACGCACATCTTCGAGGACGATCTTATTGAAAAGGGCGATGTCGACGCCGCCGATGTGGATGTCGGCATTCAGGCGCTCCGAGAAATATCCGGCAATGCGACGCGTCAGATAGGTCTGCACCCCCTCACTCTGAAGGGCCAGGTAAAGCACCGACAGCAACAAAAAGAAGAGCGTCAGCGGGATGAGGACTATTTTCCAGCCTTTTTTGATAATTTTGCGTTTTCACAAAAATACACAAAAACCGGGCAAATCATCGGCGTCCACAGCGAAAGGAAAAAGGAATAAGGTCGGGATTCTTAACTATGTGAAACAGGTAGTTGTCCGCTGGGGAGGCAGAAGGGAATTTGCTTTTTTAAGATATTGGTTATCAAATTTTTATTTTTTATTTGATGCAGCAACATAATAGCAAGAGTGAGGACGTGGTCATCCTGGCGATCGAGTCGTCATGTGACGACACGTCAGCGGCGGTGATCCGCAATGAGACCATCCTGTCGAATGTGGTGGCCAATCAGAAAGTGCACGAGATATATGGGGGTGTGGTGCCCGAACTGGCCTCACGCGCCCACCAGCAGAATATCATCCCCGTGGTCGACGTGGCCCTGAAGAGGGCAGGGGTGACCCGCGAAGAGCTGTCGGCCGTGGCCTTCACCCGGGGACCCGGACTCCTGGGCTCCCTCCTCGTGGGCACCTCATTCGCCAAGGGATTCGCCCTGGCCCTGGGAATTCCCCTGATCGAGGTCAACCACCTCCAGGCCCACGTCCTGGCCCTCTTTCTCCGTGAACAGGAGACCGTATACCGCGCCCCTGCGTTTCCCTTTCTCTGCCTCCTCGTCTCGGGCGGTAACTCCCAGATTATCCTGGTGAAGGACCACCTCCACATGGAGGTGATCGGCCAGACCATCGACGATGCCGCCGGTGAGGCCTTCGACAAATGCGCCAAGGTGATGGGACTGCCCTACCCCGGAGGGCCCTACATCGACAGGCTGGCCAAAGAGGGCGACCCCCTGCGCTTCGAATTCGCCAAACCCCGCATCCAGGGCCTCGACTACAGCTTCAGCGGACTCAAGACCAGCTTCCTCTATTTCCTGCGCGACCAACTCAAGGAAAATCCCGACTTTATCGGGCAGAACCAGACCGACCTGGCGGCCTCCCTCCAGAAGACCATCATCGACATCCTCCTCCAGAAGCTGGTGAAAGCCGCCAAAAAGAGCCACATCCGCGAAATCGCCATCGCCGGAGGGGTCTCCGCCAATACGGGACTGCGCCATGCCCTTCAGGAAGAAGCCGCAAACCGCAACTGGAACGTCTACATTCCCAAATTCGAATTCACCATGGACAACGCCGCCATGATCGCCATCGCCGGCTACTACAAATTCCTCAACGGAGAATTCACCAGCCAGAGCGCCGTCCCTTACTCCCGCACCCACCTCTAAGGATTATCGGAAGAGGTGAATATCACAAGGCCGGAACAGAAATGGTCTGAATTTGTCATTTTACGCATAGAAAATCGAGTAAAAGTCGAGTAACTATGCAAAAAATGACAAACCTTACCGGTAAATTGTATGAGTAGTGGCAGATTTCGTAGTAGTTTACTGTCAAACCCCTGCGCAGTTTGATCGGGTTACAAACCGTGATATTAAGCACTTTCCCTTCCATTATTTAAACAAAATGCTGGGTGCAGTATTTTCTAATTATTTTATTAATAATCAATAAGTCTAAATTGTCATAAGATTCTATGAGGATAGTTTTTTCAACAGAGGTCAAATTCCCTATATTGGGAATTCTTAACTTTTTCAAAATTTGAGCTTGGAATCTGGGAAATCCTCCATTCATTCGAATGCCAATTTGGGATAACTGCTCTCTGATAAAATCGGACATTAAAATGGAAGCTAAGATTTTTAATTTGTCAACTGGTTGACCTGTTATGTAATAAAGGTTATGATGGGGGTAGAACTCTCCATTATCAATAAGTAACTTTTTTATTCCTGCTATATCTGGCAGTAATAATTTGGGCTTCGTAACTAATTCTGGTTTAATTTTATCGATTGTTTTAAACCATTTTTCATGATTAACCTTAGCTGTATGGCGTTGTTTTAGTTTTTCTTTGTTTTTTTCAAAATAATGTTTCAGTTTAGGATACTTTTCTAAGTCGCACAGATGTCCGTTCTCATAAGGATTAATGACAAATTGTTTTCTCCAATTTATACTCTCCGACAATAAATCTTTTGTAGTAATTATTGGAAGAAGTCTGGTATTTTCTATTTCGTTTTTTTTGGTTTCATTAATAATGAATATTTTGTCTGCGCCTGTTGCAACACCAATCCCAATCTCAAATCCCTGCTCAATGATCCCTTCTAAAGCGGTATGATTAATATTATATTTTAAAAAAACATTTTCCCACGAAGAATCTGTCGGATTCTTAATTTTCTGAAATTCGAGAGAATTGAAATTGATCACTTCCAAAGATGATTCAAAATAATATAATTCCATCATTCTTGGACAATTCTCAATCGTAGTAATACATGGATATGCAATAACATTTTCATCAAATGGCGAAGCATCTTCAATGTTCAAAATCTTTTTCAGATTATAATTCTGGGCTATCTCATCTCGTAGTAATTGTCCATATTGATTATACAACCAACGGTTTGAACAGATGAATGAAAGCAATCCCTTTTTGTTTAATAACTGCAAAGATCTTTCAAAGAATAAAACATAGATATCCGCTCTGTACTTAAAAGTTTTAAATCTTTTTCGATACTCTCTTTTATATTTCTCAGGAATTAGTTCATGTCTTATGTAAGGCGGATTTCCAACAATGCAATCAAAATATTCATAAAAATAGTGTGTAAGAAAATCTGTATTTATTACTTCATCATCTTCGTGAATTTGATAATCAATGTTGTTTTTAGTCAAAAATTGATTTATCCTGACAATTAAATGAGAATAACTATGTGAGTCAACTTCTACAAACCTTACATTTTTTTTAAATGCAGAGATAAAATCGAACGTATAAATTATTGAAGAATTATATAGTCTTTTAACTATTTCTAATGCAAATGATCCATTACCTGCTGCTGGTTCTAAAATTCTGACATTGCTTAAATTTATATCTTGACGATAATCAACTTCATCAAGAATGAAGTTTACAACATTTGAACTTGTAAAAACGACACCATGATTTCTACCTGTCTTTCTCTTTATTTTATCACTTACTAAATTCATTAATATGTCCTGTTAAATGACCGGAAAATGATGAAATAAATGTTTCAATAGAAATACTTTGCTCGATATTTCCATAAGAATAGTCATCTTGAGACCAAAGTAGTCCACATTGACTGTAATGCCTTTCCAGCATAAGTTTTTGACACAAAATCTCATATCTATCAAGATATGATGAATCTTTAAATTCAGGAAAGGAGTTGAAATGTGGTTCACTAATTCTTACTGGTGATGTTGACTTCTTCGATTTCTCAACAATTAGAAAGTACCCAAGCCATGGTGCCGGTTGATTTGGAAATGCCCTTTCCCGGAAAGCAGTCCATAAATCAACCGCACTTCCAGGAGCTTCTTCTGTTCGATTATTGAAATTATTGCCGATTGAACCTACTTGTGATTTGAGTTCGATTATTGAGATTAACTTCTTATTTGGAGAGATAATCAGCAAATCCCAGTCTTTGGAAGGTCTAAAGAACCCAGGTAGATTGTTGCCTTTTAAGAATATACATTCTTCTGGAACGCCTGTGTCAATCGCTACTTGACGAAATAAATCTAGAAAACCGTTTAATTGCTTTCCTCCGGTCACAGCACCTCTGTTTCCTGAATCTTGATTATTGCGGGAACTCTGGTTTGTTAACTGATTATTCCGTGTTTGCCAAAAGTACTTGATAGCATTATCAATTAAATCTCTATACTTTTCTATATCAATGTTCTCATTTTCTATATCAAAACAAAGATACTAAAATCGCTGCATTGTCTTTCGTAAATATTGCACCCAACTGATTATTATCCTATTGGAATTATACAGATCGTTCAGGAAGAGATAACCTTCCTGATGGCTTTACCTGAAAAGGCGTTGTGTGATTTGATGCAATAACATACAATCCCGTTCACCTCGGAAGGCGGTGATACTTATATGCGAACCCACGACCGCCTCAGGGAGTTTAAACGGTGGCCGGACTGCCGATTTTACGGATGGATTCCCTCAGCTTTAAGGTCGGCTTTAAAAGGACCTGGGTCGTCTTGACCTCAAAATTACGGATTTTGGAGACCAGGAATTTAACGGCGATTTTGCTGATGTCACTCACCGGCTGCTCGATGCAGGAAAGGGGAGAGGAGAGATAGTCGAGATAGGGGTGGTCATCAAAGGTGATCAGCGAAATGTCTCCGGGGATGGAGACATTCTCCTCCTTCAGGGCTTTCATGCATCCCATGGCAATGGTATTGCTGAAGGTGAAAATCGCGGTGGGCCACTTCTTCTGCTGCAGCAGAAGCTTCGTTTCCAGATAGCCGTTCTGAAAGGTGAAATCATCCCCGACAATGGTGATGTTCTCCAGTCCGGCCTGCACCATGGCATCGGTATACCCCTTGGCCCTGAGCCGGTTGGGGGTGGAACTCTGTAACCCCTGGATACTGATGATGTCGGTATGTCCGTTCTCCAGCAGATATTTCGTGGCTTTCAGCGCCCCTTCATAATTGTTCGTAGAAATATAAGGAATATCCTGATCCTCATAATAGCGGTCTATGCATACCACGGGAATGCCATGATCCTGCAATTCCATGATCGGTTCCCAGTGGTCACCACAAGGGGCGATGATCAGTCCCTCGATATTACGGGCTGCCATCTGAATCAGCTCCATCCTTTCGGTTTCCGGATTTTCGTCACTGTCGCTGATGATGGTAATATAATTGTACTTCCGCAATTCCGCGTTGACTTCACTGGCAATGCCGGCAAAAAAGGGGTTGCTCAGGGAGGGGATGATCAGGGCGACCGTTCCGCTCTTTCCCGACCTCAGGTTGGCGGCATAGTGGTTCGGTATGTAATTCAGCCGTTTGGCCGCTTCCCGGACCAGCTGCTGCGACTTCTTCCCAATACGGTATTGTTCCGCCTTACCGCTTAAAACCCTTGATACAGTGGTGATTGATAACCCGGTCAACTCGGCGATATCGATGATGGTGGTCTTTTGCATGATTCCCTTGAATTTGAGCAAACGTTTATCCAAACATACGTAATAATTCCCGAAAGTAAAACATAATTCTGTGATAAATTTTTAAAATATTGGTTATCAGTTATTAAATATGATCTCAAGTCTGGCTAAAATGCAATTTTCCACAGAAATGAAAAATTTATGCACAAACGTTTGTGCATTTGGTTTTTATTCCATAAGTTTGCTCCTGTAATTTGACAAACCAATTAAAATTTCTATTATGGTCCAACATCAAACTGAAGATTTGGCTGGTTCCCCATCCGGGAAAAGCCTCTTTGGAAAATCCTTGCAGATCATTCTGCTGATGACGGTTTTGGGCATGTTTTGCGCAATGGCCACTCCCTCCTTCGCCCAGCAAAACTTAACCGTCTCCGGAAAAGTGACTGATGCAGACAATGCTCCTCTGCCCGGCGTTTCCGTTTATCTGAAGGGTACCCATACAGGTACGGTAACCGATTCCGAAGGTATCTATCGCCTGAGCGGCGTCCCCGCCAACGGAACCCTCGTCTTTTCTTTCGTGGGTATGAAATCCCAGGAAATACCCGTCAACGCCAGAACTTCCATTATGGTTACCCTGGCCGAAGAATCGGTCGGACTGGATGAAGTGGTGGCCATAGGTTATGGTACCGTTAAGAAAAAGGATCTGCTGGGTGCCGTCTCTGTGGTCAAGGAGGAAGCCCTGGCTGAACGCGCAGCTGGAAACGTGGTGGAATCCCTGCGCGGACTCACCTCCGGGGTGAAAGTCACCACCAGCGGCCAGCCCGGCTCTAACGCCTCTATTATTATTCGCGGTCTGGGCAGTTTGACCAATAACAATCCCTTATTCATCATTGACGGAGCCTACGGCGGAAGCGACCTGGGCGTCAACGTCGATGATATCGAATCCATCCAGGTCCTGAAAGATGCCTCCTCTGCCGCCATCTACGGATCACGGGCCGCCAACGGCGTGGTGATCATCACCACACGGCAGGGAAAGGAAGGCGACCTTAAAGTCAATTTCGATTCTCAGGTCAGCGTCAACTGGTTACCCCAATACGACCTGATGGATGCCGAAACTTACAAGTTATACAACGACAGAGCCTACGACGAAGCCATCCTCGCCGGGGTCGCCGGTATCTCCAAACGCCAGAACCATTATGAGGGCAATACCGACTGGCAGGATGAAATGCTCGAAACAGGCCTCCTCCAAAACTATAACGTCTCCCTTTCCGGGGGTTCTAAAACCGTAAAGTATTACACCTCCCTGAACAGGATGGTCGATGAGGGCGCATTATACCAAACCGGCTATGACAAATATGGGTTCCGCATCAACACCAACGGACAAAAGGGGATCTTTTCCTACGGCGAAAATTTCTACTATACCAAATCCAACCGCCTCGACCTCAACGGCAATCCCTGGAGCGACTTCATTGCCATGCCTCCTACCGTTCCGGTATATGATGAAACCCATCCCGGGGGTTTTGGTTATGGTAATGTGGACCGGGCCAACTCCTATGGACGCAACCTGGTGGCCATGCAGGACCTCAGACCGCAAAACAACGAAGAGGATTATCTGACCGGAAATATCTTCGGACAGCTCTCCCTCTTTAAAATGTTTGACGCCAAACTGAACGTAGCCTACAAAAGCTATATGGGCGTCAGTAATACCTTGCGCAAAAAAGGGAACTGGACCATGGGACAGGGCGATGATGCCGCCCATCTGGGCTACAACAGCGCCAAAAACCAGGACATCCTCATCGAACAGACCTATAACTTTAAGAAAAAATTCGGCCAACACGATGTGAATGCCCTGGGCGGGATCACCTGGAATAAATTCCACGAGGAATACCGCTGGATCACCAAACTGGATCCCCTGCAAATTGGCGATAAATATATCACCTCCCTGGATGCCGCAACCGGAAACACTACTGCTGGAGGCAGTTATGGCGAATCTACCCTGATTTCCTATCTGGGCAGGATCAACTACTCCTTTGCCGATAAATATCTGATTCAGGCAACTGGTCGCCGCGATGGAACTTCCCGACTGCCTAAAGAGACCCGCTGGGGGGACTTCCTTTCCCTTTCGCTGGGATGGCGTATCAGCAGCGAGGATTTCTTTCAGGTTCCCTTCATTGACGAACTGAAACTGCGTGCGAACTATGGGACCCTGGGAAACAGCAGTATCGGTTACTGGGATTACCAGTCCACCATCAACACCGCTCCCCGGGCAGTCTTCGGAGATCCTGAATACAAAGAGATCGGCATGACCCAGTCCCGCCTGAGCAATAACGACTTGGTGTGGGAAAAGAAAACCACCGGAAACGCCGGCTTCGACATGGTCGCCTTTAAAAACCGCTTCAGAATGACCGCCGAATATTTCTATTCCAAGAGTGAAGACCTTCTGGTTTACCTTCCCATCCTGATGAGTTCCGGAAATGAAGGCGGCGCCCCTGCAGTCAACGCCGGAAGCCTCGAAAACCAAGGCGTGGAGGTGGAAGTCGGATGGAATGACCATATCGGTGATTTTACCTACTCAGGCTCCATCAACCTCTCTCACCTTAAAAATAAAGTGGTTGACCTGGGGTATGGGCAAACCGTTTACTATACCTCCCTGGCCAAATCGGAAATCGGCCAACCTCTGGGCATGTGGTACCTCTATAAAATGAACGGCATCTTCCAGTCTGAAAACGAAGTCCTCAGTTATGTCAATTCTGAGGGGAAAGTCATTCAACCCAATGCAAAACCCGGGGATATCATGTACGATGATTACAACGATGATGGGATCATCTCCTCGGAAGACCGCCAACTGGTGGGAAGTCCCTGGCCCAAACTCGAAATGGGCCTCAACCTGAACCTGGCATGGAAAGGCGTGGACCTGGGCATTAACGGATATGGCCGGTTCGGACAAAAAGTCTGGAATGGTTCCGCTGCTGCGGCTGCCGACTTCGCCAACAACCAGAACAACTTCAACGGATTGATGCCCTGGACCCAGGAACATCCCGTCACCGACCGCCCCCGAATCGTCTTCGGTGACTCCCGGAACAGCCGGGGAGACCAGGACCGCTGGCTCGAAGACGGTTCCTTCTTCCGCCTGAGCGAAATCACCCTGGGATATAACCTCCCACAAATGTGGATCAACAAGGCGGGTATCGATAAGGTCAGGGCTGCCGTCACCTTCCAGAATCTCGTGACCTTCACCAAATACTCGGGCCTGGATCCTGAATTCGCCGATAACGGAATCTTTACACTGGGCGCCGATAACTGTGCCTTCCCCAATCCCAGGGCTGTCCAATTTTCTTTATCCTTTACTTTTTAATTCCCAGTTGATATGAAAACAAAACTGAAATATTTGTGGATCATCACATTGGCCTTTCTGATCTCCTGTGATGATACCTTACTCGATATTCAGAATGAAAACACCCTGAGCACTGGGGTGTTCTGGAAAACCGAAGCCGATATCGAGGCTGGCCTCATCTCCGTTTATAACATGTTCTACCGCCAGGGAACCTGGACACGCAACATCTATACCCAGATGAACGGCATGGCCGACGATGGGGTGAGTTATGCCGGATGGACTGAATTAAACGAATATACCAAGTTCATATTCACCAATTATGACTTCGGGGAAACCAACGTTAAACTTTGGAGAGAGCATTATATCGCCATCTTCCGGGCCAACCAGGTCCTCGACAATATCGATAATATCGAATTCGCCAATGAAAGTCATAAAAACGACCTGGCCGGACAGGCCAAATTTCTGAGGGCTTTCTACTACTACCATATGACCACCCTCTGGGATAATGTGCCCCTGGTGCTTAAAACTTCTTCGGCTTCCGACAAACCCATGCAAAGTACCGCCGATGAGGTCCTGACGCAGATCGAAAATGACCTGGAAGAGGCCATTCCCGGCCTTCCGGCCACCCGCGACAAAAAGGAACTTGGCCGTCCCTCCAAAGGTGCCGCCTATGCCCTGCTGGCCAAAGCCTATGCCCAACACCACAAATGGAATGACGCCAAACGCTGCCTGGAATGGCTCATCGATGGCGAAGGGAAAAACTACTATGACCTGGTCCCCAATTGGGCTGATAACTTCAGTAATACCACGGAAAATAACAAGGAATCCCTTTATGAAATCCAGTTCTCCCTGGTGAACCGCGTGGGTTTCGACCAGACCGACAACTACCTCGATCCCAACGCTCAGTTGGGAAGCCAAATCGAAATGAACCAGGCTCCCGCCGGAATCGGCTGGAACAACATCGAAGGGAGAAGATGGTTGGTCGATTATTACAAACGCGAACAGACCATCGATGGGAAAAGGGATGTCCGCTTGTTCCACACTTTCTGGTATGATGGAGCTTCTTCTGACTTCCCCGAATTCCAGAACCAGCTGATTTACGGAAAACCCTGGAACAGCGACTGGGGCAACCGGGTTTTCATTAAAAAGTACAGCACCAACGCCCTTCCTCTATACTACTGGAATGACAACAACTTCCGCTCTTTGCGCTATGCCGATATGCTGCTGCTCTATGCCGAAGTGCTGAATGAAACCAACGCTACTCCTCCTGCCAAAGCCGTCGAATGTGTCAACCGGGTCAGAAACCGTGTCAATCTGCCTGATATCCAGAACAGCACTTACTATGATGGTGCAACGATAACCAGCAATAAGGAGAGCTTCCGGGAGCATATCATGATTGAAAGGGCCCTGGAGCTTTCCATGGAATGCGTCCGCTGGCCTGACCTGAAACGTTGGGGGATCAGCACCCAGGAATCCCTGGATGAACTGAAAAGCCGTGATCCGGACTTCAACAATTTCATCTTGGGCAAATCCATCAGGATGCCTATCCCGCAAAGTGAAGTGGATAACAATCCTAACCTGAACCAAAACGAGAATTACTAACTGAAAATATGCGCACTATGAAGAGTTTAAAATACCTGATGGGAGCCCTCTTTGCCCTCGTGGCTTTCACGGGCTGCAACGAGGAGGATGCCGATTACGTCATCGGTTCCAATCAAAATGAATTCGCGGTCTTTCCGGTGGCCATCCCCGCCAGTGCCGACGGCGGTGAGTATGAGCTGTCGATTACCGGGAATGTGCCCTGGACCATAGCCCTGACGGGTTCCAACAGTACCGCCGTCGACTGGTGCACGGTAAGCGAAAATTCCGGAACCGGCGCTAAAGTGGTCACCGTAAAGGTCAAACCGAGTACCTCCTTTGTGAAACTCCGCTCTCTCTTTCTTGAAGTGAAGTCGGGAGATAAAACCTTAAAATCCAGGGTGCTGCAACAGACCATGATTCTCGGAGAAGATGAAGTGCTCATCAACGGCATGGTATGGTCTACGAAGAATATCGGTCAGCCCGGCACTTTCGCCTCTTCTCCCGACGATGCCGGGATGTACTACCAGTTCAACCGGAAAGTAGGGTATCCCAGCGGACCTCAGGGTGACCCGGCTCCCTCCAACTGGCCTGCCGAGTATGTCGATGAAACCACCGACTGGCTCCCCGAGAATGATCCGTCACCCGAAGGATGGCGTGTTCCTACCACTGCCGAAATGGTCGCCCTCTGGGAACTGGGAGCCACCTGGGTTTCCAAAACCCAAACCGGTTTTTCGGTCGATGGCCTGATCATCGGCGTGCCGGCTTCCGTGGCTAAAAATGCCACCAAAGATAATCTGAAGCAACTGGGCGGCCTTTTCCTGCCCCAAAGCGGATGGCGCAATGAAAGCGGCATGGTCGACCGGGGATGGCTCTGTGCTGTGAGAAGCGGCACTTCCCTGAGTAAAACCCACGGCGGCATGTCCCTGGGCGACCCCGGCGGTTACCGCGATGTCTGGGGTTGGGGCGATGGCCATAAAGTACGCGCCGCCATGATCCGTCCGGTCAAGAAAATCCAGGTCGAAGATTAGTCAGCAAGTCATGATCAAATATTGGGTATTATTTTTCATACTGCCGTTCCTGTGGGGTTGCCAATCCGGGGAAACCAAAGCCCCGGAGATGCTCTCCCCACAGGTGCAGTATGAACTAGGCGGCGGCGCCGGGCATTATAACTATGCCCCCAGCGTCATTGAAGATCACTACAAAATCAGGTATGCCTTCGTATGCCAGAACCGGGATCCTTTTAAGATCATCGATTATGTCTATCTCTTCAAAGGCATTCCCACCGAAACAGGGTATGTCTGGCAACCGGGAACCCGCATCGTGGACCCCTCGGAAACCGGCTGGGACCATATCCATATCTGCGACCCCGACGTCAGGGAGTTCACCACCCGCTATCATGGGGAGACCTATTCCTGGATCATGACCTACCTGGGTGTGGACCAATGGTTTAACCATAACCAGATTGGCCTGGCGGTCTCCAAAAGCATCGAAGGCCCCTGGCTTAAATTTGACGGCAATCCCCTGGTCTCTTATCAGGACACCACAAAATGGGGCGTCGGACAAAGTACTTCCATCGTTCTGGACTCCACCACCATCCGGCTCTTCTACCATTCCACCCTGGTCAAGGGAAAAAATTTCGTGTACCGCGACATAAAACTCAACGACCTGGACAATATCGTCCTGGGTGAGGAAAAATACATCCCCGGGATGAGTTCCAACAGTTATCCTGCCTTCTCTGAAAATTACATGTTCATAGTTAGCGAAGAATGGCGCAAAGAGGATTATCAGGAAGGAATCCCCACCTGGGTGGGAAATTACTCCACCCTGAGGTACCTCCCCATTGATCAGGATCTCTCCTCACCGGTGGAAGCGTGGACCGAAATAGGCCACGTGGGTCCCGGTCAATCGGGATTCCCGCGCAACCATAACCCCGGTATCCTGACCGACAGTAAAGGGTATATGTTAAATGAGAAGGAGTTAATCATGTACTTCACGACGGCGGTGACGGGTGAAGAGTGGTTGTGGTCTTACGATTTGTACTCTGCCCGTTTTGATCTCCTGAAATATTTCGGTCAGAAATAGCGCATCGGCCTTATTTTTCTGTTACTTAATATCCTTAAATGGGAAACATCAGATCTTTAACACGCGTTTTCATTCTGGCACTGCCCTGGCTGACGTAGATCTGAAGACTGTCATTCTGGATACTACGGGGCATTCAAGAAGGATACCGTCGACCATTAAAATGAAACTTAATAAAAACGAATAATAATTATGATGAAGAAGACTTGTTTAGCAGCTGCTTTAATCCTTATTCTGATGGGATGTACCTCAAAAGTTAAGCAGCCTGTCGAAAGCCCTGATGCTGCAATGAA
>CAZMMX010000059.1:0-7883 GCA_964567485.1 uncultured Prolixibacteraceae bacterium
AATAATTTAAACACATGAAATGTAATGTAGGAGCGACCGACCGACTGGTCAGAATCATTGCCGGAGTTTTGATTCTTCTGTTGGGATTGATTTACAGGAACTGGTGGGGATTGATAGGCCTTATTCCGCTGATCACGGGAGTCTTAAGGTTTTGTCCGCTCTACCTGCCCTTTAAAATCAATACGGAGATGAAGAAATAATTTCTCCGGGCAGCTTAGAGAGAGGTTGTTCCTTTTGCGGGGCAACCTCTTTAATTATAAGGACCAAACTTTCAAATCATATGCGTAAAAGAGATTTATTATTATTTATTATTGTTGTCCTGGCGTTGTTTCCGGGGTGTAACACCGAAAAGAGTGAGATGATGACCTCTGAAGAGATCAAGGGCCAGTGGCAGTTCCGCCAGGCTGGCAGTGAAGAATGGCTTCCGGCGACAGTTCCGGGGACAGTACATACCGACCTGATAGCCAACGGGAAGATTGAAGATCCCTATTTCCGGCTGAATGAGCGCGATGTGCAGTGGATTGACAAGGTGGACTGGGAGTATCGCACTACCTTCGGGGCAGACGCCGCCATGTTGGCCAAAGACCGTGTTGTCTTACATTTTATGGGTTTGGATACCTATGCCGAGGTGAAGGTCAACGGCCAGGAGGTGCTGAAGGCTGATAACATGTTCAGGGAGTGGAAGGCCGATGTCAAGTCATTGCTGAAAGAGGGAGAGAACGAACTCACCCTTCTTTTCCGTTCCCCCATTGTGGAGGGGATAAAGAAATACGATGCCAATCCCTTTGTGATTCCTGTGTCGGACAATGACCAGGCGGTGACCGGTGAGGTGGAAGGCGGCAAAATGGTGAGTGTTTACACCCGGAAGGCAGGCTACCATTTCGGATGGGACTGGGGTCCGCGGCTGGTGACCAGCGGCGTTTGGCGCCCTGTTTATCTGGAAGCCTGGGACGAGGCCCGCATCAGCAACCTCCACATTGCCCAGGAAAGTGTGACCAGGGAAAAGGCATCCCTGAAGGCCGCCTTTGAAATTGAGGCCGAAGAGGAGGGGAAGGCCCTGCTGACGGTTTCCTGCGACGGTAAAGTGCTGGCCTCCTCACCTGTGGTGTTGACCAAGGGCATGCACCTTTACGATGTGGCCTTTGAAATCGTAAATCCCGAGCTGTGGTGGACCAACGGGTTGGGGAAGGCATATCTGTACAATATTACGGGTTCCCTGGAAAAAGAGGGGGCTACCACCTCGGAAAGCACCCGTATCGGCATCCGCACCCTCGAACTGGTCAGGGAAAAGGATGACCAGGGAACCTCCTTTTACTTCAAGCTCAACGGGGTCCCCGTTTTCATGAAAGGGGTCAACTATATCCCCAACGATATGTTCCTGCCTCGGGTGACTCCCGAAAAATACCGTAATGTGGTAGAGACCGCCCGTGTTTCCAACATGAACATGATCCGCGTATGGGGTGGAGGCGTGTATGAGGAGGATCTTTTTTATGACCTCTGTGATGAAGCCGGGATTCTGGTATGGCAGGATTTTATGTTTGCCTGTGCGATGTTCCCCGGTGATGAGGCTTTCCTGGAAAATGTGAGGCATGAGGCCATCGATAATGTGAAAAGGTTGCGCAACCATCCCAGCATCGGGTTGTGGTGCGGCAATAACGAGATCCTGTCGGCATGGTACGGCTGGGGATGGAAAAGGAACGAAGAGGCTAAGAATCCCGAGAATGCCGCCAAAATATGGAAAGCGTATGAGGATATCTTCCACACCATCCTTCCCGGAGTGGTCGGCGAACTGGATCCTTCACGCAGTTACTGGTCGTCGAGTCCCTCGTCGGGAACCGGCATTCCCTCCGACCTGGTGAATGGCGACGAACATTACTGGGGCGTATGGTGGGGTAAGGCCCCCTTTGAGACCTATGCCACCCATATTGCGCGTTTCATGAGTGAGTACGGTTTCCAGTCGTTCCCTGAGATAGCCTCGGTACGTAAGTACACCGAACCTGAAGACCACGACATTTATTCAGAAGTGATGAAGTCGCATCAGCGCTCTTCGATCGGCAACGAAACCATTGAGTATTACATGCTGCTGGAATACGACAAGCCGAAGGATTTCGAGTCGTTTTTATATGCCAACCATGTGTTGCAGGCCGAGGGAATCAAGTTCGGACTGGAGGGTCACCGTCGTGCTGCCCCCTACAATATGGGCAGCCTCTACTGGCAGATTAACGACGTATGGCCGGTGGCCTCGTGGAGTTCCACCGACTACTACCAGAAGTGGAAAGCCCTTCAGTATTATGTGAAGAAGGGATTTGAGCCGCTGCTGATTTCACCCTACAGGGAAGGCGAAGAGGTGAAAGTGGCGGTGATCAATGACCACCTGACGGAAAAGCAGGGGATGCTGCGACTGCGGCTTCTCGACTTTGAAGGGAACGAAGTCCGCAAATATGAGACGGAAGTGACGGCGGCGGCCAATGCCAGTACGTTGGTGTTCGGCGAAAACCTGGAGAAATTCGCCGCAGGAGCCGACCTCGCCACGGTGGTCCTGGTGGCCGAACTGATGGACGGTGAAAAGATACTCACCTCCAACCTGTTGTTCCTGAAACCTTTCAGGGAGTTGCAACTGCCCGATCCCCAGGTCGGTTTCACCACCCGGAAGATCGCCGAGGGGTACGAAATCACGCTGACGACCGATAAAATGGCCAGGAACGTCTACCTGCAGACCGGCGATGAGGAGGGCTTTTTCTCTGATAACTACTTCGATATGCTGCCGGCACAGGAGGTGAAAGTCACTCTGAAAACAGCCCTCACCCCCGAGAAACTGGATGAAGTGCTGACGGTGCGCACCATGGTTTCTGCATTCCGCTGATGGTGAGGTGAATAATAAAGTTTAAAATATTATTTAAAACTTTGGCGGAATAATAAAAAAATGTATTTACTTTGCAATACTTCACGTCAGATATCGATCTGACATTGTGTGTTTGGGGGTTAACATTTGAAAAAGGGGAGCTGTTGAGCTCCTCTTTTTTTATGGGCATGGGCCCCCCTCCTTTCATCTACGGAGAATTGCGGCAGGCAGTAACTCTGCCTGCCGCAATTGATTAAGGGATAATCTCTATTTTTTGTTTGAAGGGATGAGATGGTTGGGATCATCTTCATCGACGGGCCGCAGGGTAAAGCTGTAGTGGTAAGTATGGCCTGAGGGGTAGCGGTATTTTTCGAGGGGCAGGGAGCCCCAGCTGTCGACGCCGCCGACGCCGCGCTGTCCCAGGTCGATGTTCCAGCGCACGAGGTCCCGTTTTTTCACGTCAGTCGGGTGTTTCTGTTCCTTCTCGATCGGACCGTATTCCGTGCCGCTGCGGGTGTCGAAATCTTCCGACAGGTAAGGCATGGCGGTCATTTCAAAGCCCACGCCAGGGCTGTTGCTCACGGCCATCCATCCCCTGCCGGCGGCATTGGTGAGGGCCGCCCAGCGCACGCCGGTTTTGTTGCCGTTTTCCTGGGGCCGTACGTAGGGGACCATTTGCTCCCCTGCATTTCCCGAATAAAGGCCGACGAAGGCCGACACATTACGGTCGTTGTAGTTTTCATGGGGTCCCCGGCCAAAGTATGTGAGCTGATCGAATTCCGGAGGAAGGCAAAGGACCATACCGACACGGGGAATATCGGATTTTTCGGTGGCTGAAGCCTCGAGGGTATTGGTGAATTTGACCGATCCATCGCCCTGCACCATGTATTGTGTGGTGAAGGAAGAGGAGGTTTCGGTGAGCGCCCAGATGGCGGTGACCGAATAGCTGCCGTTGTTGTTTTTTAAGGTGGTCAGATTCCGGAGCCGGGGGTTTAGGGTCACCTTTTTCCAGTTGATATTGCGGAAGGGCATTTGGTTGCCGAAGTCGTTGTCGGTGGGAGCCCGCCAGAAATCGGGTTTCGGGCCATAGCCCTGCAGGATCAGCTCAGAACCCTTGAAGAGGTAGCTGGCCAGCCTGCCATCACTTTTAGAGATGGTGGCCTTGAAATTTTCTCCGGTGAAAACCAGGGTGTTGTTGTCTTCGGCCAGGGTGACCATTCCTGCGGGAGCCGGGGTTTCTTCTTTTTTGTATCCCGGAAGCCTGATCTGCTCATGGGCGACCTGGTGGTTTTCCGGAATTCCCGGGGAGGCATGGCGGGTGCGGGCTTCCAGTTGTAGGAAATACTCGGTGCCAGGGTCCGTGGCGATTCCCTGAAGGTCAATTTCGGTCACTTTGCTGGAATGGGGGGCGATGTCAAGCGGGGGAATTTCCAGGGTTTTCAGGATCTTCCCGTCGGCCATCACGGAGGCTTCGAGCCTGAAGGTTTCCAGGGAGGTGAAATCGTAGAGGTTTTCGACCTGGATGCGGGCCACCTGGTCACGGAGTCGCAGCAGCCTGAAATTGATCCATTCGTGGCCTTTTTTGACTTCTGCCAGTTCGGGTTGTGGGGTGCGGTCGGCGTCGACGATGCCGTTGATCAGGAAGTTGCCGTCGCTGGGCATTCCGGTGCCATAATCTCCGCCATAGGCATAGAATCGTTTGCCGTCCTTGCCGGTCTTCCAGAGGCCCTGGTCTACCCAGTCCCAGATAAATCCGCCCTGCAGCTGGGGGTATTTTTCGATCACATCCCAGTAGTCCTGGAAGTTACCGCCGCTGTTTCCCATGGTGTGGTTGTATTCCGAAGGGATAAAGGGGCGGTCGAGCACCCGTTGACCAAACCACTCGAAGGTTTGGGGATCGGGATACTGGGGCACGATGATGTCGCTGTTCCAGTCGAATTCGAGGGCAAAGCGGCTGCCCATTTCGGTACGTTCATATTGTACCGGTCTGCCGGTGCGGTCGTGGGCTTTCATGGCCTTGTAGCCGGCGTAGAAGTTGACGCCGTTGCCGGCTTCATTTCCCATGCTCCAGATGATCACCGAGGGGTGGTTTTTGTCGCGCTGCACCAGGCGTACCATCCGGTCGACATGGGCATGTTCCCAGACGGGGTTTTTGGCCAGCGACCGTTCCCCGTAATAGAGACCATGCGACTCGATGTTGGCTTCGTCGACCAGGTAAATGCCATACTCGTCGCAGAGCTCCACCCACCTTTCAGGCTGCGGATAATGGCTGGTACGCACGGCATTGATGTTATTCTGCTTCATGAGCAGGATATCCTTCATCATCAGCTCCTCGGTCATCACGTGGCCGGTTTCGGGGTTGTGCTCCTGCATGTTCACTCCCTTGAGGGTAATGGGCACCCCATTGACCAGCAGCTGTCCCCGTTTTATTTCCACACTGCGGAACCCCATTTTAGAAGTGATGGTCTCCAGGATGCTCCCCTTTTCATCGCTGATGGTCAGGGTCAGGGTATAGAGGTGGGGCGTTTCGGCACTCCACGGTTTGATTCCCTTAAGGGGCATATGGTTTTGCAGGATCTCCTCAAAACTGATTTCCGTTTCTTCTCCGGCGGGGAGTTTCGTTTTTTTCCCGACGGTGAACATTTGACGCTCACCATCGGAAAGCGTAACCTCCGTCATCCCGTTCTGCAGGGTGTTGCCACGGTTCAGCAGGGTGACCCAAAGCTTAAGGATTCCGTGGCGGTAGGTATCATCGAGGGTGGAGACCACTTCGAAGTCTCGGATATGCATTGTGGGGCGGCTGTACACCTCGACACTCCGCTCGATGCCGCTCATGCGCCAGAAGTCCTGGCATTCGAGGTAACTGGCGGTGCTCCAGCGGAAGACCTCCAGGGCCACGGTGTTTTTCTTCCCCGTGTTGACATACGGGGTGATATTGAATTCCGCGGGGAGTTTGCTCCCTTCGCTGTACCCCACCTTTTGCCCGTTGATCCAGATGGTGAAGGCCGACTTCACCGATCCCAGGTAAATATAGGTCTCCCGGCCTTCCCAGCTGGCCGGAATCGTGAAGTCACGGCGGTAGGATCCCACGGGATTGTAGGTCAGGGGAACTTTCGGCGGTTCCGGACCATTGCGGAATTCCGTGATGGGGGTGCGGGCATCGGCAAACTCATAGGGGTGGTTCACATAAATCGGAACGTCATACCCTTCCATTTCCCAGTTGGCAGGCACGGGGATCTCTTTCCAGCGACGGACGCTGAAGGAGGGAAGGTAAAACTTTTCGGGCCGGACCGCCGGATTCTCCGATAGCCTGAATTTCCACATGCCGTCGAGCGACATTCTGTACTGCTCACCCCCGGGAGTTGTAGCTTTGAAGGTGGCTCTTCCCTGTTCCTTGTTGACGCCTGTCACTTTTACATCCTGCCATTCGGGAAGCTCCTGCGCCACCAGAATTGTTCGGGTGAGGAGCACCAGAAATCCTGCAAGAAGAACCGGAAGAAGCACGGAAATCGTTTTTTTCTTCATGGGTGATGAGTATTAGATTATTATATCGGTAAACACGTGGGGCGAAAATAATGAGGTGTTATTTTTTAAAAAAATTAAAAAGTGAATTTTTATGGTTTTATTGACATAAGAGTGGCTTTCCCAGCCAGGAATGTTTCGGCGGTGAGCAGGTCGGTGGGCCAGGTGATTTTGATGTTTTCGCGGTTTCCTTCAACAAGATGGATGGTTTCCCCTGTTTTCTCGAGTACCGAGGCGTCGTCGGTGAATTCCGGGGACTCCTGCTGTTGGTAGGCTTTTTTGATCAGGGGGATCAGGAAGGTTTGGGGCGTTTGGATGAGGACGAGCCGGGAGCGGTCTATGGGGTGACTGGACCCTCCTTTGGTGAACTCTTCGTCGCAGAGGCGGACCGATTCGCTGACGGGGAGCACGGGGATGGCATTTCCGCAAGCTATGGCGGTTTCCAGGCATCGGCTGAGGGTTTCCGGGGAAACCAGGGGCCTGACGCCGTCATGGATGAAAACAATGCCTTCACCGGGGATCACGGATAAGCCGTTTTTAACCGATTGAAAACGGGTGTCGCCTCCGCTGATCACCTGGTGGGGCAGGGTAAACCCGTGGTGACGGCAGAGGTCCTGCCACAGGGCATGGTGGGCTTCCGGAAGAACCAGGAAGAGGGAGATGGTGGGATCATAGCGGTAGAAAAGCTCCAGGGTGTGCATCAGCAGGGGCTTTCCGGCCACATCCAGAAATTGTTTGGGAAGCTGGTTCCCCATGCGGGTTCCTGATCCACCCGCCACGATCAGTGCAAATTTTTCCATAACCACAGTTCCGGCAGGCCGCAAAAAAACTTTAACTTGCAGTGCCTTTACAAAAATAGCATTCTTCGTGAAATGAAGTCCGTTTTTGAATTTCTTGAGACCCTCAACCGGAACAACAACCGGGAGTGGTTTAATGCCCACAGGGAGGAGTATGAGTCGGCCAGGGACAAGGTCCTTCTGGTGACGGAAGTGCTGATAGGAGAGATCCGGAAGTTCGATCCCGGGGTTCCCCCGATGGATCCCAAAGAGGCCTTATTCAGGATTTACCGTGATATCCGTTTTTCTCCCGACAAGCGGCCTTACAAGACCCATTTCGGCAGTTACATTTCGCGGGGAGGCTTTAAGAGTAACCGGGCGGGGTATTATTTTCATGTGCAGCCTGGGGAGTGTTACCTGGGCGGGGGCATCTGGATGCCCCCCAAGGAGGTGCTCAAGGCCCTGCGTACGGCCATCTTTGATCAGCCTGAGGAGTTCATGGCGATCATTGAAGCACCCGGTTTTAAACGCATATTCCCCGGTTTTGACGGCGAAAAACTCAAGACGGCACCCCAGGGATTTCCGGCCGACTTCCCCCATATGGAGCTGCTGAAACCCAAGTCCTATGCCGTGGGAATCATTGTTCCCGATGCGACGTTTCTGGGGGATCAGCTTATTCCTGCCACCCTGGAAGTTTTCAGGGAAGTGGCCACCCTGAACCGTTTCCTGAATGAGGCGCTGGA
>CAZMMX010000059.1:7983-14938 GCA_964567485.1 uncultured Prolixibacteraceae bacterium
CCCAGGGTCATACAGTGGATATTTCCCTTTTTGAGGGCGTAGGTGATCGATTCTTCCCGTTCGGTTTCCGCAGTTTTGTCCCCGTTGCCGAAGATCTTCATGGCGATGATCCCCTTGCCGTTGCGTTGCGCCCGGGCCAACAGCGCCGAGACCTCCTCAGGGGTGTTGTCCATATGGACCCCGAAGGGATTGATGCGCGCCAGGATGACGTCGACCCAGGGATCGTCGACGGCTTCCTTCATGGCTTCCCAGTTGTGGCAGGAAACGCCGACTGCCTTGATAATTCCCTTCTCTTTGGCTTTGGAAAGGCCTTCGATGAAAAGCTTTTTCTCTTCGTGGTAGCCCGGGCGGACCAGGCAGTGCATGAGCACGATGTCGAAATAGTCGCTGCCGGTTTCCCGGCGGAACCGGTCGAGGGTCTGGGCTACATCCCCGCTTTTCTGCCATCCTGTGTCGGTGGTCCATATCTTGGAGAGCAGGGTGGTCTCTTCGCGGGGGATCTCTTTCAGCACCTCCCTGACAAAGGTGTGAGACCCGTAGGAGTCGGCCATGTCGAAGAAGCGGATGCCCCGGTCCCAGGCATGACGAGCCACCTTCTTAAAATTCTCTTTTCCCAGGCGGGTCTGGTTCGACTGTTGGTTGCCCCCGATGGAGCCGGTGCCCAGGGCCACCCGCGGCACTGTCAGCCCCGATTTACCCAGCTTTACCTTGTCGACAAAAACCGGAGGAGCATCACTAAATCCGGTAACCCTCTCCCCGGAAGTTCCCTTCCCTTCCACCGTAAAACCGTTATCCATTTCCGCAGCAGCCAGCCTTCCCCCGGTGCCCAGCAACGTAAGCCCCGCCAGTGTGGCAGCCCCCTTACCTATAAAACTGCGACGATCTATCTTCTTCATTCCTTACTTTTTTTTGCTGGTATCAAGATAAACAATTTTTCCTTTTATTTTTTTGTGTTTTATTTGCCACCATCAAACAAATCCTTTAATAAAGATAACTATATGAAAAAACTGCTGATCTTTTTCCTGTTTATGTTACCTGTTTCCGCGGTATTTGCGCAGAATATCCAGCTCCACTATGATGCTGGTGAGGGGAGGGGGTATCTGACCTCCACGGTGGAGATGTTCAAACCCGACCAGTATGGGAGTACTTTCTTCTTCATTGATATGGATTATGGCAGTGTGCCGGGGGTGAAGGGGGTATCCATGGCCTATTGGGAGATTGCCCGGGGTCTGAAGTTCTGGGATGCCCCGGTGGCTTTCCATACCGAATATAACGGGGGTTTTGGCCAGTGGAGCGCCGGTGATTTATCAGGGGCTTACCAGATCAACGATGCTTTCCTCAACGGGGTGGAGTATTCCGTCAACGCAAAGGATTTCTCAAGGGGGCTTACCCTGCAGGCCATGCACAAGTACATCAGGGGAAAACACGATTTTTCCTGGCAGCTCACCGGCGTGTGGTTTGTGCATCTGTTGGGCAACAAGGTCTCCTTTACCGGATTCGCTGATTTCTGGAGAGAAGACAACCTTTTCGGCAGTGATAAGACGAAATTTGTTTTCCTTTCGGAACCTCAGCTGTGGTACAACTTCAATAAAAGCTTCTCCGTGGGAAGTGAAGTGGAAATCTCCGGGAATTTCGGAGGGATTAAGGGATTGCATTTCTATCCTACACTTGGCTTAAAATACACCTTATAAACCGACGATCATGCTGGACAAATTCTTTAAGCTGAAGGAAAACAATACCACGGTCAGGACAGAGCTTCTGGCGGGGGTGACCACATTTATGACCATGGCCTATATTCTGGCTGTAAATCCCGATATTCTTGGCGCTACCGGAATGGACAAGGGAGGGGTGTTCACCGCTACCGTGATCTCTTCCGTGATTGCCACCCTGGTTATGGCCCTGTGGGCGAAACTGCCCTTTGCCCTGGCTCCCGGAATGGGACTCAATGCCTTCTTTGCCTATACTGTGGTGCTGGGCATGGGCCATACCTGGCAGTTTGCCCTGACGGCCGTCTTTCTCGAAGGATTGGTTTTCCTTCTGCTCACGGCCGGGAATATCCGCGAGATGATCGTCAATTCGATTCCGCTCAACCTGAAACACGCCATTTCGGTGGGGATTGGGTTGTTTATAGCCTTCATGGGACTCAAGAATGCCGGGATTGTCGTGAGCAATGAGGCCACTTTTCTGGCCTTGGGTGACATTGCCGCCATCGGGGAGAACCCCGGTCCGGCCATTGCCCTGGTCACCCTCCTGCTTACAGGAGCCTTGCTGGCCCTCAAGGTCAGGGGTGCCCTGCTGATCGGCATTGTCGCCGGCGCCCTGCTGGGGATTCCTGCAGGACTCACCCATCTGTCGGGAACGGCCAACTGGGCCCCGCCCTCCCTGGCTCCCGTCTTCATGAAATTCGAATGGTCCCAGATCTTCACCCTCGATATGCTGCTGGTAGTCTTCACCTTCCTCTTTGTCGACATGTTCGACACCGTGGGTACCCTGGTGGGGGTTTCCTCCAAGGCCAATATGCTGGATGAGAAGGGAAGGGTGCCCCGGGTCAAGCAGGCTTTCTTTGCCGACGCCATCGGCACCACCGTGGGCGCCATGCTGGGTACCAGCACCGTGACCACCTATGTGGAGAGTGCCTCGGGCGTCAATGAAGGGGGAAGGACCGGACTGACCGCCCTGACGGTGGCCCTGCTCTTCTTTGCCGCCCTTTTCCTGGCCCCGCTCTTCCTGATGATCCCCGGCGTGGCCACTGCCCCAGCCCTGATCATCGTCGGCGCCATGATGATGACCCCGGTCAAAAACATCGCCATGGAAGACTTCACCGAATCCATTCCCGCCTTTCTGACCATGATCATGATGCCCATGTCCTTCTCCATTTCCGAAGGGATCATGTTCGGCGTGGTTTCCTATGTGCTGCTGAAGCTGATTACCGGACGGTTCAGGGAAATTTCCGTGACCACCTGGGTGCTGGCAGCCCTCTTTTTACTAAAGTTTATGCTCTGAGAAAAATTTTCTCCCGGAATAAAAAAATTTTCTATTTTTGCACCGCAAAGGTCCTTTGGCCTGGTGCAAACGGGTTGTTAGCTCAGTTGGTTTAGAGCATTACCTTGACAGGGTAGGGGTCACTGGTTCGACTCCAGTACAACCCACAAAACGCGGCTCCATCCGGAGCCGCGTTTTTTTGTTTATCCCCAGGTTACACTTTCAGGAATATCTTTCTGCGATACATCAACCACAATATCAGGAAAATAATAGACACATCGGACAAGGTGATCAGGGCCGGGTAGAATTCTCCCAGATACAGTTCGGTGCCGTGGAACAGGGAGTGGGAAATGCTGCTGAAGTTGATGACTGAGTAGAGCAAATAAGCTGCGATGGAATTCATGCCATAGATCTTCAACCAGTTAAGGTATTTTCCGCCATTACGAATATCGATCAGGTAGTAAAAGAGGGCCATGAGCATAAAGCAGATGCCGCTGCTGTACAGGGTCATGGAACTGGTCCATATTTTTTTGATCACGGGCATTTGCATCCCCCAGACCAAACCGGCCACGATCATGGTCATCCCGGCCACGATGAGCCACTGCATTTTTACCATTTTTTGCAGTTTTCCCTTCAGGATCTGTCCGGCGAAGACCCCGGTCATCACGGTAACCCCGAAATTCAGGCTGCTGAGGATCCAGGTGTAGCGGTAACTGCCGAAATCCAAACCCGTATCGGTTACGGTCACTCCGTCGCGGAACCGTCCCAGGACCATGCGGTCGATGTATTCAGCCAGGTTCAGATCGGGGGTGAAATTCCCTCCCCCGGAATTTCCGGCGGTGACAAAGGTCAGCAGTGCCCAATAAGTGAGAAGCAGTCCGGCCGAAATCAGGATCTGCCATCTTACCCGGAAATGGATAAAGAGGAGGGCGGAGATGAGGTAGCCGATGGCGATAGCCTGCAGGGTGTTTGAGAAGAGGTAAATCTTCTGTGGATCGAGGCCGAGGAGGTTTCCCTGGCATATCATGCCGAAAAGCCACAGGAGAAGCACCCTCCTGAGGATGCGGCGGTATAGAATTTTGCGACCGTCGCGGCCGTTGTATTTGGCAAAGGCGAAGGGCATACTGGCTCCTGCCATGAACATAAAGAGCGGCATGATGATATCCCAAAAGGCAAAACCCTCCCATTCAACATGGTGAAAGGGGGAGACCAACGTGTGCATCCAGGGCACATCCATAGCCTGGCTCACTGCCATCAGGACCGGCTGGAAAAAGACCAAACAAAAGAGGTCAAAGCCCCTCAGTACATCAATGGAACCGAGACGGACCGATTGAAAAGTCTTACTCATTGTAAAAAAGTTTAGTTATTAAAGGCTGAACGGAATCCGTTGCTGACACTGAACTACCCGGTGGTTACCCGCACAGGCCATCAAAACTGACTCCTTGCATGGATTCCCAGGTGTGATGTCTTCACTTCCCCGCCAAGTTTTGTGTTATTTGATAATGACGCTTCCTTCACCCTGTTTTAATCCTTCAGTCATGGCCGCCACGGTGATGGTCCCCGGTTTTTCCGGTCTGACGATCACCTGGCAGCGACCCCGGTAGCTGTTTACCCGGGGTTGCTGAAAGCTGTGCATATCGGCGGGATGGTCGTTTCCCACGGCTTGCAGCCGGCCCCCGGTGATCTCCAGTTCTAGCGGCAGCTGGGCATCAGGAACCTCCATTCCGTTCTCATCGAGAATTTCAATGGTGAAATAGGCCAGATCGTCATCGGCCAGGGAGAGGCTCTCTTTCTCTGGGGTTACCCTGACGGAAAAAGGTTTTCCGGTGGTTTTCAGCACCTGCCGGGCGACTTCCTTTCCGTCAGAAAGAGCGATGGCCGTTAGTTCCCCCGGCTGATAGGGCACTTCAAAATGTGCGGTGAGTTTTGTGCTGTCTGATACTTCCTTTGTCCCGATCACCTCACCGTTCAGCTCGAGGCGTACCTGTTCGCAGCGGGTGTAGACCGACACCAGGAAGCTCTTCTCTGCGTGGCCTTCCCAGTTCCAGCATTTCCACTCGTCGGGCCATCCCCAGTAGCTGAGGAGCTCTTTTTTACCTTCCGGAAGGGGAGCGTGGACCATCATCTCGAGGGGCGAGTTACGCCAGACCACATCGCGGAAAAACATCTGCGGTTTTTTAAGGCCTGTGATGCTGATATCGCCGCAGTTGGCGTTGAACCAGGGCCAGGGGGGTGCGAAAACCGCCGAATCGCCTTCAAACCAGGTATGGCCGATCCCCGACTCCCCGAGGTAATCCATGCCGGTCCATACGAAGTCACCGATCACATAAGGGTATTTCTCCACCGTCTGCCAGTTTTCGAAGGCTTCCTTGGGGACCGATTCGGTGCCGATCATGATTCTTTCCGGAAATTTCACATGGTCGGGTTCATACTGCGGCCACTGGTAATTGTAACCGTGCACGTCCATTTGGGCAAAGGTGGGAGCGGTATCGTCCCAGATTCGGTCCCGATTGTCCCAGAAGGCACAAACCGCCTGGGTCACCGGCCGGCCGGGGTCAAGCGATTTGACTTTTTCCGACAGCATCCTGTAAATGGCCAGTCCCGACGAGTCGGCACGCTCCTGGATCTCATTGCCGACGCTCCAGATAATGATGGAAGGATGGTTGCGGTCACGCAGTACCATGGCTTCGATATCCTTTTCCCACCATTCATCGAAGAAACGGTGGTAGTCCTGCGGATTCTTGGGCTTCTGCCAGTGGTCAAACGATTCGTCCATGACCAGGATCCCCAGTTCGTCACAGGCATCGAGGAAATGGCGTGATGGGGGATTGTGCGAGGTGCGGATGGCGTTGAAGCCGGCCTCTTTCATGGTCTTCACCCTCCGGAATTCGGCCGTCCGGAAGGCTGCGGATCCCAGGGGACCGTTGTCGTGGTGGAGGCATCCCCCCTTCAGCAACACAGGCTCCCCGTTCAGGAGAAAGCCTTCTTCCGCGGAAAAGACGATGCTTCGGATGCCGAACCGTTCTTCCACGGAATCAAGCGCTTTGCCGTCCTCCCTGATCTGCACCTCCATCGTATAGAGCTCGGGATTCTCAGGGGCCCATAGGGTGGGACCGGTCACTGTGGTTTCTAGTGGGACGGTCTGGGTCTCCCCCGCTTTTACGGTCACTTTTTGTTTCGCCGTCGCCACTTCCGTGCCGGCACTGTTTTTCAATCTGACGGTTACCAGCACCTCCTTTTCTTCCCCGGAACCATTGGCCACCCTGACCTCGGTCTTGACCAGGGCTTTCTCAGGAGTCACGGAAGGGGTGGTGATAAAAGTCCCCCACAGGGGCAGATGGACAGGGTGGGTTTTGATCAACTTCACATCGCGGTAAATGCCCGAGCCGCTGTACCAGCGGGAGTTCTTCCCCTCGTTTTTGACCTGCACAGCCAGCAGGTTCTCCTCACCTGCGGGAAGGAGGTGAGGCGTCAGATTAAAAGAAAAGGCCGTATAGCCATAGGGGTGTTTCCCCAGGTGATGGCCGTTGATCCAGACATCGGCATCCATGTATACCCCATCGAAAAGCAGGGTCACCAATTTATCCTGGTCTTTCGTGTCCAGGGTGAAGTGCTTGCGGTACCAGGCGGTGCCGCCCACCACATGGCCTGTGGATGGTCCGCCGGCGCTTTTCTCCGAGAAGGGACCGATCTGTTTCACCCCTTCTTCTGCCGGAAGGTCCTCAATGGTGTAATCATGGGGCAGGTCAAGGGTACGCCAGGAGGAGTCATCGAGGGCAGGATCCTGACCGTTTTCCACATCGGCACGAAGAAATTTCCAATTGGTATTCATGACCATCTCGCGCGGGGAGTCAGGTTGGGCGCAGGCCGTAATGAGCAGGCCGGCGATGAAGAGGAAGAGCAAGTCCTTACGTTTCATCAGTTTAAAATATTTCGTTACTATGGTGAAATTCGTGAAACAGATGTAATGACC
>CAZMMX010000060.1:0-14642 GCA_964567485.1 uncultured Prolixibacteraceae bacterium
CGTCAGCCCAGTCGCCATTCTCCCTGATCAGACGTTCCAGCTCTTCCACGGCATCTTCGAAAGGGATGGCCCTCTTGACCAATTGAAGTCCTTTGTAAAGGCTGATTTTTCCGTTACCGGAACCCACAAATCCGTAGTCGACATCTCCCATTTCACCCGGACCGTTCACGATGCATCCCATGATACCGATTTTCAGGTGGTTCAGGTGGCCAAAGTGCTCCTTGACCTTGCGGGTGGTCTCATGCAGGTCGAACTGGGTACGCCCGCAACCCGGACAAGAGATAAATTCAGTGCGGGAAACCCTCATGCGCGATGACTGAAGTATCCCGAAACTGAGGTCTTTAAGCTCTGTAAAGGTGATATTTTCATGGTCATTCGAGATGCAGATCCCGTCACCATAACCATCGATGAGCAATCCCCCGAGGTCGGCCGACGCCTTGATCTGGAGATCCTCGAGGGTACGTTCGTTGTACCGGCGGTAAAGGATCACCGGCACTTTCCAGATATGGGTTTCCAGCATCATGAAAAAAGCCCTGAATTCAGCAAAGGGATTCCTGTTCTGGCTCTCCATCAGCAGAACGGTCTTACGGGTCTGCTTGAGCTTGGTCATGATTTCGGGATGACGGTCCATGAAGCGGTCAAACTCCATCTTGTTGGTGCGGATGAACTTCATCCTTCCCCATCGGGTACTCTCAAAAAGATACTCTTCGAGGGAGATCACCGGAGAACTGTTGCCCTGCATATCCAGAACCCTGTTCCCCGACAGGAAATATTCAGGAATGAGCTTACCGCGAATGGGCAGGATTTCCTGAAGGGACCTCTCTCCCAGGTCAGCCATGACCACCGGGAGGGATCTGCCCCCCATATTCAGCACCGGCCGTGTCGAACGCCGCTCGTACTCAAAGGGGTTGGTCTGGGCATGAAGGGGTGCCGTAATTTTCTGATGATCGTGATACGACTTGAAATGATTAATCAGCTTTATGGCTACCGGAATCTCACGTTCCGGCTTTTCGGTCAGTGATACACGAATCGTGTCACCAATGCCATCGGCCAGCAACGCGCCTATTCCTACCGCTGAGCGAATGCGCCCCTCTTCACCCTCTCCGGCCTCGGTAACCCCCAGATGAAGAGGATAATCCATATCCTCGAGCCTCATCTTATAACAGAAGAGCCGCACGGTATAAACCATCATCCGGGTGTTGCTCGACTTGATGGAAATGACTACATTATTAAAATTGACCCGCTTGCAGATCCTGAGAAATTCCATCACCGATTCCACGATCCCCGTGGAGGTGTCGCCATAACGGCTCATGATCCGGTCAGAAAGGGAGCCATGGTTGGCGCCGATGCGCAGGGCGGTGTTGCTCTGGCGTAACATCTCCAGAAATGGAATAAACAACTCTTCAATTTTCTGCAACTCCTCACGGTACTGCTCATCGGTATACAGCAGATGCTCAAAGCTGGCCCGCTTGTCATAGAAATTGCCCGGATTGATACGTACCTTCGAAATGTACCGCGCCGCAATCTCGGCGAGCTTCGGGTTGAAGTGAATGTCGGCAATGAGAGGATTGTTAAACCCTCTGTCAACCAGCGATTTCTTGATATCCTTCAGGTTTTCGGCATCACGGAGCCCCTTCACCGTCACCCTGACGTAATCGGCTCCTGCCTTGATAATTTCGATGATCTGGTTAACCGTAGCTTCGGTATCCTTGGTATCGGTATCGGTCATCGATTGGATCCTGACCGGATGTTCACCCCCCAAGGGTATCGACCCTACCTGCACCTCACGGGTACGGTAACGCTGATACCTGCATAAATCGTTGATATACCTGAAATTAGGATTATCCATATATTGTGGTCTCAAAGCCCGGAATGCAAAATTAATCACATAACCCAAATTTAAAAAGATTCAACTATTTTTGTTTTTATTTATTTGGAATGGCATTAGAAATTAAGGAGATAACCCGGTACTTCGGAGAGCAGAAAGCGCTTGACCAGGTGTCATTTACCCTGAATAGCGGGGAGTTGACAGGGTTCCTGGGACCTAACGGTGCCGGTAAGTCAACGCTGATGAAAATTATCACTGGTGTTTTGCCTGCCTCTTCGGGGGAGGTGATCATCAACGGGGAAAAGATCTCTGCAGAAGGGGTGGCCCTCAGGCGGCAAATCGGCTACCTTCCCGAAAACAATCCTCTTTACACCGACCTCTATATTGCTGAATATCTGGAAATCGCAGCAGGCTTCTACAAGCTTCCCCGGGTGCGTAACCGGGTCAGGGAAATGATGGCCATGACTGGCCTGGAAAAGGAAAGCCACAAAAAGATAGGAGCCCTCTCGAAGGGGTACAGGCAAAGGGTCGGCCTGGCCCAGGCCCTGCTCCATGATCCCCCGGTCCTTCTCCTCGACGAGCCCACCAGTGGTCTCGACCCCAACCAACTGGGGGAAATCAGAAGCCTCATCTCCCACGTAGCCCGCGAAAAAACCGTCCTCCTCTCCTCCCATATCCTTCAGGAAATCGAAGCCTTGTGCAACAGGGTGATCATCATCAACCAGGGAAAACTGGTCGCTGACAGCCCCATTGCACAACTCAGGGAGAGATCATTGCTCTCTGTCCAGAAAGTATATGCCGAATTTGACGTTTCCCCGGCCTCAGAACTCCTGGAAAAAATTCCTGGCATCAGACACGTGGTGAAAGAGGGTAAGGGATGGCTCTTTTCGGCCCTCCCCGGGGAAGATGCCCGCCCACACCTCTTCCGATTTGCCGTAGATTCAGGAATTACCCTGCTCGCCCTGACTGAAAAACAGGAAAACCTGGAAAACATCTTCCAGCACCTGACCGGGGGATGAACTCATCAGACCCTGTTCCAGAAACGCTTTTTATTCTCCCATTTTCCGGGGACCCACACCCATCCTTTACGGACTTCCTTCCAGTAACCAGGGGCCCACACCTTTCCCTTCGGGGGTTTCACCCACACAGGAGTCAGCCAGGCATACATCTTAGCAGGGCGATGCCATACCCACCTTCCGGGAAGAAGAAGATAACCGTCGCCGGGTTTTTGCGGGATTTTCATCAATTCACGGGGAGGCACGGGTTTCTCGGCTACCCTAACCTGGGCATTCACACCCTGGGGAAGCATCGCTGGCAACAGCAGCATAAACACCAGGCATCCTTTGATAATTCCTTTACCCATATCGATGATACCCCAAATATAATACCATTTGAGGAATTTCAGGGCTTTTCGAGATGATGGTTCGCAGGTAAATCTACCTGACACGCGACGTGGCTGGCTTTCTTTTTACCACAGGGAGAGGGCAGCGGAAGGGTCAGACTGCCGGATTACCGGCAGATATTTTCTCCTCCAGGGCCAGGAGTTCCTTCTCATCGGGCGTTGTGAACCACTCCTGCAATTTTTCGCGGGCCCTGGCTTTGATAGCCGGGGTAATAGTAGATGAGACCCTGACCAGGGCATAGATCAGCACGCCCAGGTCATCGGTAAACCCCAATATGGGGACCAGGTCAAAAATAGCATCGGCGGGTACGATAAAATAGCCCAAAGCAGCAGCAATGGTCAGCTTGGTCTTCATGGCCACCCCGGGATCCTTCATCACATAAAAGAGCAGCAACACAGCATAAATCACCTGCTGCCCCGCCTTACGGGCGAATTTTCTGATCTTCGCCAGGAGGGAACGCTCATTGTACTTACGGGCATAAAGGTTTTCCATCTTTCAATTCAATGTGATATCGGTATAATCAACTTTCATGCCATAGTACTCTTCTGCGATACGGTCAAGCAGCTGATTCACCGTCTGGTGGTCTTCGGCCTGCAGGAGGGCAATTTTCAGCTCCCTGAAATTGGGAAGATGGGGGAAATATTTGGCCAGGTGGCGGCGCATTTCGAGAATTCCCCGACGTTCGTCCTCTTTCCAGCTGATACTCAGGTGAAGCTGCTCCCTGACATTTTCAACCACCTCTTCCACGGAAGGAGGAGGAAGGATCTCCCCGGTGGCCAGGTAGTGTTTTATTTCCCGGAATATCCAGGGGCGGCCGATGGCCGGACGGCCGATCATGAGACCGTCGACTCCCGTTTGACGCCACAACTCTTCGGCACGCAGGGGTCCTTTGATATCCCCGTTGCCAATGATGGGAATATGAATATGAGGATGGTTCTTCACTTCCCCGATCAGGGACCAGTCGGCCGGTCCGTTATACAGCTGACTGCGTGTGCGGCCATGAATCGCCAGTGCGCTGATGCCGGCATCCTGGAGACGCAGGGCAGCCTCTACCACCGGCTTGTCGTGTTCGTCCCACCCCAGGCGCGTTTTGGCAGTCACCGGCAGTTTTACCGCTTTGACCACCGCCTCGGCCATACGCTGCATCGCCGGCAAATCCTGTAAAAGAGCGGCACCGGCACCCCGCCTGACAATCTTCTTCATCGGACAACCAAAATTGATGTCGATAAAATCAGGAGCTGCCTCTTCGGCCACCTGCGCAGCGATGGCCATCGCTTCAGCATCATGACCGTATATCTGAATGGCCACTGGCCGGTCAAAATCAAACAAGGCCATCTTCAGCTTCGTCTTGGCTACATTCCTGACCAACGCATCAGAATTCACAAATTCAGTATACATCACATCGGCCCCGAATTTCTTGCACATGTACCGGAAGGACTTGTACGTCACATCCTCCATGGGCGCCAGAAAAAGAGGCAGACGACCCAGTTCAATATCTCCTATCTTCATTATATTATGCTTTCAGCAGGCAAAAATAACTCATTAACACCACTTTCCCGCCATACTTCCTTTCAACAAAATATAACCCCGCAAATTAAACCTGGTTCATTCCCGACTCCTTTTCTTCCTCTCCTTATTGTGGCAGGATAACGGGAAAGGAATAAAAGGGGATTTTGGCAGCAAAGATAATCAGACGGGAGCCAGGAATCAGAAGGGGGTAAGGAATCAGGCGGTCAGATGTTCCACCAGGATTTTCACCCCGATCAGGATCAGAATGATGCCTCCGATGATGACGCTTTTATGGCTTTTTTCACCGGGAATATTCTTTCCAAAGAGGAGTCCCAGCATGGCGACGATGAAAGTAACGGCAAAGATGACCAACAGGGGAAAGACGATGTGCACATTGGTAAAGCCGAAACCGAGTCCTACCGCCAGGGCATCGATGCTGGTGGCCACCGACACTCCGATCAGCACCCTAAATACAAAAGGATCGAGACTTTTTTCTTTCTGTTTCTCCCGGAAGCCGTCGAGAATCATCCTGACGCCAATAAAAACCAAAAGGCCGAAAGCAATCCAGTGATCAAACCCTTCGATGAGGCTCTGGAGGGAGCTGCCGACCAGCCATCCCGCCAACGGGAAAAGGGCCTGGAAGAAAGCCAGGGAAAAAGCGACCCCACAGGCTTGAATGAAGCAGATCTTTTTTCGAACGACTCCCATGGAAATGGAAGCGGCGAAAGAATCAAAACTCAGCCCTACGGCAATCATGAAAAAAGTGACCAACTGGGTGAAGGTCATCATGGTCGGGGTATTTCTACAGAAAAGGTCATAACGTCAGCTTATTCCACGGTCACCGATTTGGCGAGGTTCCTGGGCTGGTCAACACTGCAGCCTCTCATGACCGCAATGTAATAAGCCAGCAATTGCAGGGGTATGATAGAGAGGAGAGGGGTGACGGCAGGATGTGAAGCAGGGATTTCCAGCACATAACCGGCCATCTCCTTCATTGCGGCATCCCCTTCGGTCACCACGGCAATAATATGTCCCTTCCGGGCTTTGACCTCTTGGATATTGCTGATGATTTTCTCATAATAGTGGTCTCGGGGAGCCACCACAACCACGGGAAGGTTGTCATCGACCAGGGCTATGGGACCGTGTTTCATCTCTCCGGCGGCATACCCCTCAGCATGAATATAGGAGATCTCCTTGAGTTTGAGGGCCCCTTCGAGAGCCACGGGAAAAAGGATTCCCCGGCCGAGATATAGGGCATCACCGGCTTGCATAATTTCAGCGGCCACTTCTTTCACCTTCATATGGTGGTTCAGGATGGTGCGTGCCTTTTCCGGGATAGCCGCCAGCTCATCAATGAGTTCCTGGTAGAGGGGTTCCGGAATGGTCTGCCGGTCATGGGCGAGTTTCAGGGCCAGGAGGGTCAGAATGGTCACCTGTGCCGTAAATGCCTTGGTGGAAGCCACGCCGATCTCCATGCCCGCATGGGTATAAACGCCGGCAACCGTCTCCCGTGAGATACTGGAGCCCACCACATTGCAGATTCCCAGCACCAAAGCCCCATTTTCTCGGGCCATCTTTACCGCCGCCAGGGTATCGGCCGTTTCGCCGCTTTGGCTGATGGCAATCACCACATCACCAGGATAAATCACCGGATGCCGGTACCTGAATTCCGAGGCATACTCCACCTCCACGGGAATACGGGCATACTCCTCAAGCAGGTATTCCCCAATCAAGGCGGCATGCCAGGAGGTGCCACAACCAATGATAATGATCCGCCGGGCCTTTACCAACTCAGGCATCACATCCATCAATCCTCCCAGGACAATCTCCGCCTGGCCTGTCCTGAGCCTCCCGCGAAAAGTCTCCTCTATGGTGGCAGGCTGCTCAAAGATCTCCTTGAGCATAAAATGCTCAAAGGGTCCCTTTTCCAAAACCCCGATCGATATGTCGACCTGCTGGATCTTAAGGGTAACCGGGTTATTCTCGATATTCTTCAGGGTCAAGGACCCCTTTTCCATGATGGCCACATCGTAATCGTTGAGATAAACCAAATGATCGGTATGCTCAACAATGGGAGCTGCATCGGAGGCCAGGAAATACTCTCCCCGGCCAATCCCGATGACCAGGGGACTTCCCTTGCGCGCGGCAATCAGCATCTCAGGTTCATCTTTTGCTAAGACAGCAATCCCGTAGGCTCCTACCACCCTGGAAAGGGCCAGCCTTACCGCCATCTCGGCAGTGATCTCTTCCCCGGAATCATAAAAAAACTCCATCAGGTTGGAAAGCACTTCCGTGTCGGTATCACTGACAAAGGAATACCCACGGCGAACCAGGTCATTCTTCAGCTCAGCATAGTTCTCGATGATCCCATTATGGACAATGGTGAACTTCTCATGCTGGGAGGTATGGGGGTGGGCATTCCTGTCATTGGGTTCCCCATGGGTGGCCCACCGGGTATGCCCGATGCCCACGGTTCCCGTCACATCCTTGTCAGAACAGAAATTCTCAAGCTCCGAAACCTTCCCCATTTTTTTGAATACCCTAAATTCATGATTCGACAAAGCAATGCCTGCAGAATCATACCCACGGTATTCCAGCCTCTTCAAACCATTGATCAACAACGGAAATACATTCTTATTCCCGATATAACCTACGATTCCGCACATAGGCCTGTTCTGTTACTGGTTAAACTTAGAATAGGTAATTATCATCCTCACTCCGCTGGCACTGGTGGCGCCCTTGAGCACGGCCCTGCGCATCTCGCTGTTCTTGTTGGTTGGCGTCAGATAAAACCCTTTGTTGGGGGTTTCTTCATCGACAATACTTTGCATGTGCTGCGTGATATTGAAACGATAAGTGTAGTCGTCATAAAGATATCCCCCATAATACGCCGGAAGGAATGAGTAATCCTTGGGAAGATACTCATTACCGTCATCGCTGATGTAAGTCAGAAAGAGCTGTTCAGGCAGGGGATATTTTCTGAAATCGGAAGCAATGGTATCCACGGTAAAGATCAGCTCGGCCTTGTTAATGGCCACCCGGGAAGAGTCTCTCCACCCCTCCAGGAAGGGCAGATAAATCTTGGACTGGATGCCTCCTGTGGACTGGATATAGAGGAGACTGTCGGAAATATCCTCCTGATTGAGCTTCGAGTGGAAGGCCGTACCTGAATAATCGTGATGAAAACTGTTGACACGGGCGCTGAATTCAGTGACGTAAAGGGCCAGGTTGGTGGTGTCTTCAGTGTTATGATAAAAAAGCACCACTGCTGCAGCACTCATGTTGGTAGATCCCAGCAAACTCAGAGATACGATGGCTCCCTGGCCCTGGGTACTTACCGGTTTAATATATAACCCCTTGAAAAAATCGAGGAATTTTCCGTTATTGACCAGGTCGAGCGAATCGGCTGAAATCAGCCGTTGGGCCAACGACTGGTCGAGCCTGATGCCCACCAGCTGGTATACGGTATCGTTGTACGTCGAGTCGAGCTTTACTTCCGGTTTGAAATCATATTCCGCCAACCTCACCGGAGAGGCATAAGCCGAAAGATCGGCATCGTGGTAAAAACTGGCATCGGGATCCAGAGTATTTTCCAATTCGTAAACCTCCAGCTTCTGTACCGATGAGGTATCCCCGTAAACCATCCGGTAATAAAAATATAAGAATATCGAATCGGGGACCGGATTAGTTCCGAAATCGGGGAATGAGTTGAGACGGAACTGAAGGGCCAGGTCAGAGGTGGTTGTCCCGAAAACGGGATCGTGGAATACCCCGAGCAAACTCGTCGACGACTCGTCGGTCCGAAGGGAATCATCACTGAAGGAATAGGCACGAATTGCGCTCTTCTCCGTCACATTACGCGTATTGATCAGGTCGGTCGACGGCAGCAATTCAATACCGGCCATTCCGGCTTCATTACAGGAGGAAACCAGGAAAAAAACGGCCATCACCATGATGACCCCAAAAAAGAAATCGATCCTCTTCATAAACCGCGAAAATGAAAAATAGAAATAGCGTTCAGACTTTGTCATAAAAATCATTGTAAACATCAATGTAGTTTTCTTTTCCCTGGTATTCCAGAAAGTTTTTGCCCGACTCGCCGATATACTGGGCTACCTCAGGATTGATTTCCTGTGTTCCCTGAATAACGGCATCAGAATGGTAAATAGCGATTTTACTGAGATTGACATAGGTAGGATTATCGAGCGTCTTCACGTCACTACCGTTGATCCCCTTCAGCATCAGCTTCTTCCTGAAGTTCTTGTTCAGGGCCCCGGCGAAATCGTCGTTATAAACGGAGTAAACAACCTTTGATTGCGCAAAGAGAGGGTCGTCATGATAATATTTCCTGATATACAGGGGGACCAGGGAGGTCAGCCACCCGTGACAGTGAATGATATCGGGGGCCCAGCGCAACTTGATGACGGTTTCCAAAACCCCGCGGGCAAAAAATATGGCCCTTTCATCGTTATCCTCGAAAAAGTTGTTCTCCGGATCATTCATGACACACTTCCGGTGAAAGTAATCCTCATTGTCTATGAAGTAGACCTGCATACGCGCCGACTGAATCGAGGCCACCTTAATGATCAGCGGATGGTCGGTGTCGTTAATGACCAGGTTCATCCCTGATAACCGAATCACCTCGTGCAATTGGTTTCTCCGCTCATTGACACACCCGTAACGGGGCATGAATGTCCTAATCTCCCGCCCCCTCTCCTGAACACCCTGAGGGAGGTAACGTGAAATTTCAGACATCTCGCTTTCGGGTAAGTAAGGGGTGATTTCTTGTGAAATATAAAGAATTCTCTTGTTTTCCATCACCTTCTTCAATGTAGTTAAAATCAATGCAAAATTAAGGAAAATATCCGGAAAATCAATTTAATCAGGGGTAAGGCTCCACGGACGCCCATTTTGAAAGGTTTTTAACTATTTTTATGAAAAAGTTCAAAGATGGACCATATCAGGAAGATAGAGGCAAAAATATTCGGAGATACTGCGGCTTTTCTCCCAGTGTACAAGAGATGGAGGGAAGCCGGCGAGAAAATCGTCTACACGAATGGATGCTTTGACCTTCTTCACCGGGGGCATGCCGAGGTTCTGGCCAGGGCGGCCTCCCGCGGTGACCGTCTGGTGGTAGGTCTTAACTCCGACGCATCGGTGACGCGCCTCAAAGGGCCCGGCCGGCCACTGACTGGCCAGGAATCACGGGCCTGGATGCTGGCCTCCCTGGAAGCGGTGGCGGCAGTCGTCATCTTTGAAGAAGACACCCCCCTGGAAATGATCAAAACCCTCCTCCCTGACCTCCTGGTCAAAGGAAACGATTACGCTCCCGAAGCCATCGCCGGATACGATGCTGTCACCTCTGCCGGAGGACGCGTGGAAACCGTGGAACTGGTTCCCGGGTTCTCCACCACCCTGCTCATTGAAAAACTTAGACTCCAGGGAAAATGACAAAGCTTAAAACTATCTATACCTGCCAGAATTGTGGCGCCGAATCTCCCAAATGGATAGGCCGCTGCCCCTCCTGCAACCTGTGGAATACCTATGTCGAAGAGATCGTGGAGACCTCACCGAAAACAGGGGGAGTGGTCGTGGTCGCCGGTGACCACATCCCCCTGCCCCTGGAAGAAATCTCCAACCTCCACCAGGAACGCATCGACACGGGAATCTCCGAATTCAACAGGGTCCTGGGGGGCGGACTGGTTCCGGGGTCTTTGGTACTCATCGGCGGAGAACCGGGAATTGGAAAATCGACCCTCGTACTCCAGCTGGCCCTCGCCCTGAAAGGAAAAAAAATCCTCTATGCCTCAGGCGAAGAGAGCCTCCAGCAAATCAAACTCAGAGCCAACCGACTGAACCTGAAAGGAAAAGAGGCTCTGTTCCTCTCAGAGACCTCTCTGGAGATGGTCATGGCCGTGGTGGAAGAACAAAAACCGGATATTCTGGTGGTCGATTCCATACAAACCCTGGCCACCGACAAAATCGAGTCCTCCCCGGGATCAGTAGGCCAGGTAAGGGAGTGTACCGCGGCCATTCTGCGATATGCCAAGAGATCTCATATGACAGCCATCCTTATCGGCCATATCAACAAGGAGGGGAACCTGGCAGGCCCCAAGGTGCTGGAACACATCGTCGACACGGTCATCCAGTTCGAGGGTGATAACCAGCACTATTTCAGGGTATTGCGATCCACCAAAAACAGGTACGGCTCTACCTCGGAACTGGGAATTTTTGAGATGCGCCAGAACGGTCTCGTGGAAGTCCCCAACCCTTCCGACCACCTTATCTCTGGCGATTCCGATCCGGTATCAGGGACGGCCATTGCAGCCACCATTGAAGGTGTGCGTCCTTTTCTGATCGAGATCCAGTCGCTGGTGAGTACCGCCGCCTATGGAGTGCCCCAGCGCTCATCGACAGGATTTGACCTCCGCCGCCTCAATATGCTGCTCGCCGTCCTTGAAAAAAGGGCGGGATTCAGGCTGGCCTCACGTGACGTATTCCTGAATGTGGCCGGTGGATTGAAGATTACCGACCCGGCTACTGACCTGGCGGTACTGGTGGCTATCCTCTCCTCCAGCCTCGACCTGGCCGTTGACCATCACTTCGCCTTTGCCGGGGAAGTGGGCCTCACGGGTGAAGTCAGGGCCGTGGGCCGCCTGGAACAACGGATCGCCGAAGCCGCCCGCCTGGGATTCTCCAGGATTTTCGTACCCCGCTTCAATAAAGGGTACGACGCCGCTTCTTTCCCCCTGGAAATCATCAAAGTCACCCGCGTCGAAGATGTGTTCAAAAAACTGTTCCACTGACCCTCCACCATCAGAATCTCCGCCGTCCACTGCTCCGGCGCACAACACTCCCCACAGAGGAGCCGTCAGAAAAGGCACCCCGCAGAATGGATACTCCCCACCACAGAACGAACGAGAAATGCCCCCGCCGGAATTCAGGGAAATATTCCTATTTTTACCCCTGCTGAAGGAAACATCGCCTTCAGGAAAAAAAAATGAAGATCTGCAGATTCCGGCTTAAACCCGTCTTCCTGATCATTATCGCTGCATTTCTGGCCTTGGCCTGTGATGACGAAGTGGTAAAGAAACCCCACAATCTGGTGAAACGCGACAAGATGATTTCTGTGCTCACCGACATGCACCTTGCCGAAGCGGTATACCAAACCAAAAGGTTTTCTAGCGAAGAACTGAATAAATATTCAGAATCCGATTTTTACTATACCATCCTCCGTAAGCACAGTCTGGCCGATTCTGTTTTTGAGAAGTCGCTGATTTACTACTCCAGCAAGCCCAAGGAGTTCGAGAAGATCTACACCAGGGTGATTAACCGTCTCACGGAAATGGAGAGTGAGCAGAAGGAAAAGGCGCAGCAGCCTCTTAATATCACCAACACACAGGAATGAAGCACTATTCTGCATCCCTGGTTTACACGCTTGCCGGGGCGCCGCTGCCCCAGGGCACGGTAACGGTCGACGAAGAGGGAACCATCATTGAGGTCTCTTCCTCGGAAAATTCCATGGCCATCCCCGGGGTCACCCATTTCGCAGGGTCGATCCTGGTTCCGGGGTTTGTCAACGCCCATCTTCATTTGGAACTCTCCCACCTGGGCGGGATGATTCCCGAAGGGACAGGAATCGGAGGATTCATAGGGGCGATCAACCGCCTCAGGAAGGCACCCGAAGAAGAGATTACCGGTGCCGCCAGGAAGGCCACCGAAGAGATGGTTCGCCAGGGAATCTCCGCTGCTGGCGACATTTCCAATACCGCGATCACCGCGGGGGTAAAAAAGGAAAGTTCCCTGGAGTGGGTTACCTTCGTGGAAAGCTTCGGCTTTCATCCTTCGCGGGCCGAAAGGGCCCTCAATACGGCACTGGAGGTGTGGAAAGCCTTTTCCACCCTGGGTCTTCAGGCATCGGTAGTCCCCCATGCCCCCTATTCGGTCAGCGACCCCCTTTTTGAAGCCATCGCGGCCCTCTCCCTTGAAAAAAGCAGCATCCTTTCCATGCACAACCAGGAGAGTGAAGCTGAGAACCTCTTTTTCAGGAGCGGCAGCGGCCCCATCAGGGAGCACCTTATCCATAATCTGGGCCTTGATGTCTCGCATTTTCAGCCCCCGGGAGCGAGCAGCCTGAAGACCGTCCTCCCAAAACTGCCGGCCGATAAGCCTCTTCTGCTGGTCCATAATACCCACACTTCGGCCGAAGACCTTCAGGTAATCAGGGAAGAACGTCGCCAGGGCAATACCTGGCTGGTCCTCTGCCCCAATTCCAACCTCTACATCGAAGGTAAGCTGCCTCCGGTCGCCCTGTTCCGCAACCACTCCCTCCCCGTTTGCATCGGCACCGACAGTTTGGCTTCCAACCATCATCTTTCCGTCTTCCTGGAACTGGTGACCCTTCACCGCCACTTTCCTGAGATTCCCCAAGGGGAACTTATCACCTGGGCCTCCCTGAACGGAGCACAAGCCCTGGGAATGGGCGACCGGCTGGGTTCTCTGGAACCGGGGAAAAAACCGGGACTGGTCCTCATTACCCCAGGAAAGGGGACCAACACCATCTTTGACTCCAGGAGCACCATCACCCGGTTGGCGTGATCATTTTGTATATTTGCCGCCTTAACTTCAATGCATGGCTACCTTTCTCTTTGACAAGATCATTTTTGGTCCCGTGATCAGCCGCCGCCTGGGCGTCTCCCTGGGTATCAACCTGCTTCCAGCCGACACCAAAATATGCTCATTCGACTGTGTTTACTGTGAATGCGGCAGGAATCCCCGGGGCGGCGAGAACCGGAGGAAAATGCCTGCCAGGGAAGAAGTGGCCCTCAGGCTGGAGGAGACCCTCCAAAAAATGGAAGAAGAAAAAAGACTTCCTGATGTGATCACCTTTGCCGGAAACGGAGAACCCACCCTGCACCCCAGCTTTGCCGGAATTATCGGCGATACCCTCAGGTTACGCGACCTCTATGCCCCGCAGGCCAGAATCGCCGTCCTCTCCAATGCCACCATGCTCCACAAAAAGGAGGTCTTCGACGCCCTGCTGACAGTCGACGACAACATCCAGAAACTCGACTCCGCCTTCGAAGAGACCATCAGAACCCTCGACTGCCCCACAGAAAAATTCAGCCTTCCCGCAGTGGTGAAACAGCTGGCTGCTTTCGAGGGTAGGGTGACCCTCCAAACCATGTTCATTAGGGGGAGCCATAAAGGGAAAAATATCGACAATACCACCCCTGAAGAGGTGGAAGCCTGGCTGGGGCTGCTGAAAATCATCAGGCCTTCACTGGTGATGATCTACACCATCGCGCGCGATACCCCTGTCGATACTCTCGAAAAAGTACCCGCCAGACAACTGGAAGGGATCGCCCGGCAGGCTGAAGCCACCGGTTTCAGGGTCCAGGTTTCGGAATAAGAGAATGTCAACACCTCACAGGTTGACCACTCAGCCCAAATCAGCCTATGGGGATAAACGGATCAGCGGAGAGGAAAAAGGGAAACCCTGAAGGTGATCAGAGGGTAGTCCTGTACCACTCCGACTCACGGCCCAGAGCTCGAATGCCGGCAATAAAACCTTTCAGCTTCAGCACTTCCCCGTCCATGTGGGCAAAACATGAGTACGTCTTTCCCGTTTTAGGATCATAAATCTTCCCGCCGGCCCATTCTTTCTTTGACCCGTTGTATACAAATCCCGACAGGATCTGCAGACCTATCACCGGCCTCGTCTTCAGGGCCGAATCGGGATTTTTATCATCAAGGGGTGACTTGCCGTTCACCAGTTTGGAAGGAATCATATAGACAATGGTTCCTATATATTTCCCATCCTTTTTCTCAACCCTGATCTTCGTGGTTTTTTCATCGTTCCACCATATGCCGGCAATGGCATCGGCATTCTGGGCAAAACC
>CAZMMX010000061.1:0-13984 GCA_964567485.1 uncultured Prolixibacteraceae bacterium
AATACGAAGATTTCGAACTGGTCAATTACCAGGCCCACCCCCATATTCCGGGGAAAGTGGCCGTCTGACCAAGAAACCCGGCGCTGCTTCACCATACAATATTCAAGATTCAGAATCAGGACTCAGACTCAGGACTCAAGACTCAGACTCAGACTCAAGACTTAGACTTAGACTCAAGACTTAGACTTAGACTCAGACTCAGACATAGGATTTAAGATTTAAGATTCCATTTATGTCCAACATTACCATCATTGTAGCCATTGCAGAGAATTTCGCTATCGGGAAGGATAATGCGCTTTTATTTCACCTTCCCGATGATCTGAAACGTTTTAAGCAGATCACCATGGGTCATCCGGTCATCATGGGGCGTAACACCCTGCTGTCGTTGCCCCGGTGGCCGCTGCCCGGAAGGCGCAACATCGTGATCACCGACAAGCCGGAAGATGACTTTCCGGGGTGCGAGATCGTCTTTTCCGTAGAGGAGGCGGTCTCCCTCGTTGAGGGTGAGGAGGAAGCATTTGTCATTGGCGGCGGTTCCGTCTACCGGCAATTTTTCCCGTTAGCCCGCCGTCTCTGCCTCACCCTGGTGCACAAGCCTTTCGAAGCCGACACCTGGTTTCCCGAAATCGACTTCCGGGAATGGAAGGAGATCAGCAGGGAAAACCATTTCGATACCGCCAATGGGTTCTCCTTCTCCTATCTCTATCTCGAAAGAGATTAGAGCCCCCGAAACAACAGGATGAAAAGACCGGATCATGGTGCCTGCCGGATTTCAACAGATGAATGTGCCGGGACAGGACTTCACAGCCATAAATATAAGAGATGCTACTCAAAAATATAAGTGCAAAAAAAAGAATGGACCACATGAGAGAAAATCCAGGCATGAAACCCCAGAAGCATTTCATCCTTCTGTTGCTGCTGTTAGTTTCGGTAAGCGCGGGATACGGGCAGAAAGCCCCCCTTTTGCAGCTGCGGTACCAGGAAAACTATTCCCCCACCTATGAGGAGACCATTGAGATGTTCCGCCGGCTTGACGAAGCCCACGCCAATGCCGTTTTGCAGGAAGCCGGTTTGACCGATTGCGGGAGGCCGCTGCACACCTTCATCATCAGCAAGGGGGGGAATTTCGATCCTGAGAAGATCAGGGCATCGGGGAAAACGATTCTTCTCATCAACAACGGGATTCACCCCGGAGAGCCCGAAGGGATTGACGCTTCCCTGCTTTTTGCCGATGATCTCCTGCGGAATCACCGGCAAATGGAAAAATGGCTCGATGAGATCGTCGTGGTGATCATTCCGGTTTACAATATCGGCGGGGCTCTGAACAGGAGTGCCTATAACCGGTCGGGACAGGCCACTCCCTATGAGACGGGATTCCGGGGGAATTATGGAAATCTCGACCTCAACAGGGATTTCACCAAGTGTGACTCTGAGAATGCCCGCAGTTTCACCGCGCTTTTTCACCGCTGGAATCCCGACGTTTTCCTCGATACCCACACCACCAACGGATCGGATCATCAGTATGCCATCACCCTGATTCCCCCCCACCCCGACCAGTTTCCGCCGGCAATGGGCGATTTCCTCAGGATGGAGATGCTACCCACACTGTACGAGGATATGAAAATGGGCGATTATGATCTTATCCCCTATGTCGACTGGTTTTATGAGGATGCCCGCAGCGGCATTGTGGGGACCTTTGAGACCCCCCGCTATTCCACAGGATACACTGCCCTATACCACTCCCTGGGGATGATCACCGAAAACCTCATCTATAAGCCCTTCCCCGACAGGGTACGGTCGGTCTACCAGTTTCTGGGCACCCTGGCCCGCTACACCGCCGAGAACGGGAAAAAGATACGCTCTCTCCGCCAGGAAGCCCTCAGCCAGACCCTCAAAGCCAGGGAGTATCCCATCGCCTGGAAACTCGACAGTACGGTTTATCAGATGATCGAATTCAAGGGTTACGAAATGGAAGATCACCAGGTGAGCCAGGTCACCGGGGTGGTCCGCAAAGGCTATGACCGCAACAGGCCATACACCGATTCCATCCGTTTTTACAACAAGTATGTTCCCACGGAAACAGTGCCCGTGCCAGACTATTATGTGGTTCCGCAGGCGTGGAAACCGGTGCTTGAGCGACTGGCCATGAACCATATCCGCCATACGGTCCTGCAGCACGATACCGTCATCACGGTGACCGTTGACTATATTGAGGATTTGAAGGGGGCCACCAGACCCTACAACGGACATTACTATCACGACAGCTTCACCACCCGCAGTGAGGTGCAGGAAGTGAGGTACTTCGCCGGAGACTGGCTGGTTCCCGTCCGCCAGGAAGGAATGCGCTACCTTCTCGAAATGCTGGAACCCAGGGCCAAAGACTCCTTTTTCCGCTGGAACTTTTTTGATGCGGTCCTCGACCAGAGGGAATATTTCTCTCCTTATGGTTTTGAGGAAAACGCCCTGCGCACCCTGGAGGAGATCCCGGAGCTCAAAAGAAGACTTGAGGAGCGCAGGAAGGAGGATGCCGCCTTTGCCGCCAGCCACGCCGCCCAAATGGCCTTTATCTACACCCGCTCCCCCTGGCTTGAGAAGAGCTGGAAAAGATATCCCGTGGGCAGGATATTCTCTACCCTTCCATAACCTGAATCCGGATTTATGGGTTACAAAGAACTAGACCTGAAACTTCCGACCGGCTACAGCGGGGAAATGCTTCACCAGCGGATCGGCAAAGAGCTGAGGCTGAGAAATTTCACCTGGCAGATCGTGAACAAGAGCCTCGATGCCCGCAAGAAGGAGAATATTCATTGGGCGGTACGCGTGGCGGTGACCTCGAAGGAGATCAAAGGAGGCGTCGCCCCGCTGGAAGCGCCCCTGGAAATTCCGCATATCAACAGACACCGCAAGGCGGTGGTCCTGGGCAGCGGTCCGGCCGGTTTTTTTGCCGCCCTGGTGCTGCAGCGTGCCGGATTTGAGACCACCATCGTGGAGCGGGGCAGCAAAGTGGGGCAGCGGGAACAGGGAATCAGGCAGTTTGAGGCGAGGGGTCTCTTTGATCCCAGGAGTAACTATGCCTTCGGAGAAGGGGGTGCAGGCACCTTCAGCGACGGGAAACTGACCTCGCGTTCGAAACATATTTCCCGTGAGAAACGGTTTATTCTGGAGAGTTATGTACGCGCCGGCGCCCCTGAGGAGATCCTGTACCTGACCCATCCCCACGTGGGGAGCGATAACCTGAAGGTGGTGGTAAAAAACCTGAGGCGTGAATTTATGGAACTGGGGGGGACCATCCTCTTTGAGACCCTTCTGGAGGATTTAAACGTGGAAGGGGGAAGCGTCAGGCATGCGGTGACCACCGCCGGGGATTTGGAAGGATCAGTCTTTATGCTGGCGCCGGGCCATTCGGCCTTTGAGACCTACAGGATGCTGATGCGGCGCGGGGTTCCCTTCCGGACCAAGAATTTTGCTTTGGGTTTCAGGGCGGAACATGAGCAGGCGATCATCAACCGGGGACAGTGGGGAGTGGCGGAACTTCCGGGGGTAAAAGCCGCAGAATACCGGCTGACCTCCAACAATGAGGGGCAGCTGCCGGTTTTCACCTTCTGCATGTGCCCCGGGGGGATGGTGGTTCCGGCGGCAGCCTATGCCACCACCAATATCGTCAACGGCATGAGCCTGTACCGCCGCAATGGCCGGTTTGCCAATGCCGCTTGTGTGGCAGGACTCCACCCCGACTTGCTGACAGGGAGTCCCCTGAGCGCCGCCGAAGCCCTCGACAGGCTCCAGGAACTCGAGGAGAGCTTCTACCGCTACAGCGAGGGCTACCGCGCCCCCTTCTGCACCATCCGCGATTTCCTCAACCGCAGGATCAGCAAGGGAGAGCCCGAAACCTCCTACCCCCTGGGGCTTATCCCCGCTCCCCTCTGGGAGATGGTCCCGCAGCAGGTTACCGATGCCCTATCCCTGGGATTGCAGGATTTCAGCAGGAAACTGAAAGGCTACGAAAACGGCATCCTCCTGGGCCTCGAGAGCAAGACTTCATCGCCGGTGCAGGTGATACGCGATGAAACCGGGAAATGCGAGGGGTTCACCAACCTTTACATGGCCGGAGAAGGGAGTGGCTATGCCGGAGGAATCATTTCGAGTGCCGCCGACGGCATCCGCATCGCCCTGGCTATCGCATACCGCTGACCAGAGCCCTCATCAGGGCTAAAACCGGAATCACCTCCAGCCTTCCGGCCACCATTTCAAAAATATATAGGATTTCCAGACCCGCCGGCATGGAGGGATCCACAATCCCTGTGCTTAGTCCCACCGTTCCTATGGCGGAAGCCGATTCGAACAACATGGAATAACCATTATATCCAGAATTATAAAAGAGGATGGAGACAAGAGCACATCCTATCATGATGACTAAAAACAGGACAGCCATGGAGAGGGCGGAAGCGAATTCACTGTTGAACTCCTCAGGAGCCATGGATCGGCCATTGAAATGAGGTAATCTGACTGTGTGCTCAGAATAAAAGAGGTTTTTCACCTGCCACTTTAATCCTTTGATAATGATCAATGCGCGGATTATCTTAATGCCGCCGACCGTTGCCCCTGAAGCACCGCCAATGAACATGCCGGCAAAAATGATAAAGAGAACCGACAGGCTATCCCATTGGGCGATGGATGAAGTTTGCCAACCGGTGGTCGATAATGCACTGACATACTGAAAGACCCCTTCTCTGAAAGGCTTCGGAACGCTCTGAGCATTCCAAAGCAGCACAGTCATCATCAGGCTGCCTGCCAGAAACATAAGGACCAAGGCACGAAACTGGTGGTCTATCCACAGCGTTCTTCCTTTTTTTTCGAAGACAATTCTGTAATAAAACGCCAGGGAGAAGGATCCCATCATCATGGGAAGAAGGTAAAGGATCTCCATGGCAGGAGAATGATAATCAGCGATGGAGTTATCAAGGGTACTGAAACCCCCGGTAGATATGCCGCTCATGGCATGGTTAACAGCATCAAATATGAGATCGCCGGTTGGGTAACCGTCAAGAATCAGCATTGCCCCCACAACCAGATAAACAACCAGGAACACGGTGATCAGGGCGTATATTTTCCAGATACTCCGGGCTGTCTCCATCACCCTGGGTCTGAGTTTTTGGATGGGAGATTCAGATTGGTACAAGGTTAGTGCACCTCTTCCTGTAAACTGCCTGAAAACAGACAACACCATAATGATAAATCCGGCCCCGCCCACCCAGTTGGCAAACGACCGGTAAAATAGTAACCCATGGCCGATAGACGGTTCATGTACCGCCATTGTGAAACCGGTAGTGGTAAATGCGCTGACGCTTTCAAAGATGCAATGAAGCGGATGGGTAAAATAGGACAAGCTGGAACAATCATAAGCTGCTCCCCGGGGAATGAACTCCTGCATGACTTCAATTGGGGTAATGGAGGCAATGACAAGAAATGGCAAACCGCCTGCTGCTGAAAGAACAAACCAACAGGCAGCAGCAATTATGACAGCCTGATGGGAATAAGGGTCCTCCGCATTCTGGAAAAGCCTGTATATCAAATAACCGGCCGCCCCCACGATAATCCCTGAAATCAGAAATCCTGCAGCAGAATACCATTCCCCGTAGATCAGCGATATCAGAGAGGGCAGAATGATAATGCCCGCTTGCAGGATGAGCAGACATCCCGCTATTTTCAAGGTTTTTCCAAACATCTCCCTCAACTTTTGCGTCATACAAAGTTGGGTATGAAACCATAAGGGCTTTATAAAAATGACTCCAGGTGCCATAAAATCTTTGTAAGTCGATAACATAACAGTAGCATTTACTTCAGTCCTACCCTCTTTATAAAATCTTTATACCTCCCGGGCAATTCCTTATACCGCTTTTATCCATTCCTCAGTTAGTTTGCAGTGCCGGCAATAATGAAAGAATGCTTTTAAAGTCCGGCATGACAGACTGACAATCTGGTTGTTACAAAATATTAAGAATGGGCGAACCGATAAAATTCAGGATCGTATTCAGGGTGATCAGCAGTAACCTGTTCATTGTTTCAGGTTTTCTTCTTTTCTGTGCCCTGATTGCCGGATATTACAGGGAAGAGATGGAGCCCCTGTTGATTCCCGCCGTGGCGTCCCTCACCGGGGGTTTTCTGTTACATCTTTTCACCAGGGGTACAAGAAAGGAGGTTCAGATTACCCGGAAGGATGCCTATCTTACAGTAACTGCTTCCTGGTTGATCATCAGTCTGGCGGGGACCCTTCCCTACCTGCTTTCCCACAGTATTCCGTCATTTGTCGACGCCTTCTTTGAATCCGTATCCGGTTTTTCCACGACAGGGGCTTCCATTCTCACCGACATCGAAGCCTTGCCCAAATCGGTGTTGCTCTGGCGAAGCCTGACCCACTGGATCGGGGGCATCGGCATCATCGTGCTGGTCATTCTGGTCATGCCGTCCCTGAAGATAGGAGGATACCATCTCTTCACCCTGGAATCTTCTCTTCAGGAGAAGATTCGCCCCAAGATCAAGGCGGTGGGAGTACGGTTGCTGATGATTTATCTGGCCCTGACGTTTATCGAAATTTTCCTGCTCCTGCTGGGAGGCATGAACCTCTTTGAAAGTGCCTGCCACGCCTTCGGGACTGTCGCCACGGGAGGGTTTTCTCCCAAAAACACCAGCATCATTGAATATTCGCCCTATATCCAGTATGTCATCATGCTGTTTATGTTTTTATCAGGGGTCAATTACATGATCCATTATTCGCTGGTCAAGGGGGATTTCAACAGGATCAAAGCCAACGATGAGCTGAGATTTTACATTGCCGTAGTATTCATCATCGGAGTGGTGATCGCCCTCCCCCTTCATTTCACTATGGGAAAGCCGGTGGAAGAATCCATCAGGGAGAGTTACTTCCAGGTAATTTCCACCATCTCCTGCACGGGCTTTGCCTCGGCTGATTACATGCAATGGCCGGCCTACGCCTGGACCCTCATCTTTCTGGCCATGTTCCTGGGGGGAAGCACCGGCTCTACAGCAGGGGGCATTAAGATGGCACGACATCTCATTGCCGTCAGAAACCTGCAACGCTATCTCAAAACGATGGTGCATCCCGGCGCGGTGATGCGCATTCAGATCAATAACAGAGGAATTGATGATGCCTTGAACAACTCCATCCTCAGCTTCATTGTATTGTATTTCATGATATTCGTCACTGGAACCCTTCTGGTGATGATCCAGGGCCTAGATTTTCAGGTATCGGCCAGTTCCGTGGCCACCTGTATGGCAGGGATAGGGCCCGGACTGGGGAGCGTGGGACCCGTTGGAAACTACGCCCATCTGCCTGATGCTGCGAAAATGATCCTTTCGGGGTTGATGTTGTTGGGACGGCTTGAAATTTATACCGTTTTAATGTTGTTCACCAGGGAATTCTGGAAGAGTTAATCCTCCAACGCACTCAAATTATCGTTACTTTTGATCAAAGACCAGGGCATGAACCGCACAAAAAAAATCAGAAAAATCACCACGCGCATTCTCCACTCAAGGAGAGTGCAGTACCTCCTCTCTTTGCTGACCATAGGGGTTACCATCCTTCTCTGCCTCCCCCTGGGAGATGTCACCAATTATCACCTGGTCTCTTTCATTCTGCTGTTTGTCGTTTCCCTGCTTTCCTCTTTCCTTGGAACAGGACCTGTCCTGGTCGCCTCGACCCTCAGTGCTTTGGCATGGGACTACTTTTTCATTCCCCCTTACAACACCTTCAAAATCGAAAATACCGATGATATTCTGATTTTCGGCCTTTTTTTCATCATCGTTCTGGTAAACGGAGTGATGACTACGCGGGTAAGACGACAGGAAATGCTGGCCAGGGAAAGGGAAAAACGCACCAATGCCTTGTTTCAGCTTACCCGGCAATTAACAGGAGCCAGCGGTTTGGATGAAGTGGTCAGGGTTGCCGCCAATGGGATAGAATCTCATTTCTCCCTCCGTCCGCTCTTTTTATTACGGAAAGGAGAAAACAGTATTTCCAAAGCTGACCAGCTTTCACCAGGAAAAAACCTCCCTGATGAAGAGGTTCAGACAGCTCTTTGGGTTTTTACCCACTGCCGGAAAGCCGGAGCCTTTACCGACCAGCCCTTTAATACCACTTTTACCTTTTATCCCCTGCCCGGAACCCGGCTGAACCCAGGTGTTGTAGCCCTTCGATTGGAAAAAAGCTTTGAGGAAGAGCAAAAATCGTTTTGGGACACCTATATCGCCCTTATTTCCAACGCGATAGAAAGAGAATTCCTGGGAGAACTGGCACAAAAGGTCCGGTTTCTTGATGAATCAGACCGGTTGTATAAAACACTATTCAACTCCATCTCCCACGAATTGAGGATTCCTGTGGCCACCATTATGGGAGCTTCAGACACCATGATCAATTCTCAGGTATCACGGAAAGCCCATGACGCCCTGAGTCGTGAGATCTTCTCGGCCTCCCTGCGCCTTAACAGGTTGATTGAAAACCTCCTGAACATGTCGAGGATTGAGAGCGGTCACATCTCTCCGCGTTTCGACTGGCATGATATCAACGATCTGATCAACAAGGTGACCACTGATCTTGCCGATGAGTTGAAACCCTTCGCCATGAAAACTGAAATGGCAGAGGAGATGCCCTTGGTGCGCCTCGATTTTGGACTGATGGAACAGGCATTGTACAATCTACTGTACAATGCCACCCAATATGCTCCTGCCGCTTCGGAAATTATCATCCGCAGCTTATACACGGAAGGCAATCTGATTATCGAGGTTACAGATCAGGGACCTGGTTTTCCCGATCAGGAGCTAAAGGATTTATTCCGGAAGTTTTACAGGGCCCACGGCAGCAAACCCGGGGGGTTAGGCCTTGGCCTCTCTATCGTAAAGGGTTTCGTGACCGCCCATAATGGGTCCATCACGGCAGAAAACCTGGCTTCCGGAGGAGCAAAATTTACGATACTCATTCCATCGGAGCAGCCCGACATGACAGGAATTTAAATCATTAAAGAAATGAATGAAAAGGAGAACATCTTGATCATAGATGATGAAAACCAGATCCGCCGGTTGCTGGATATTACCCTGAACGCCAATGGATACAAAACGATGCTGACCACTTCTGGAAAAGAGGGACTGGTGGCAGCAGCTACGCAACACCCGGCACTCATCATCCTGGATCTGGGATTACCCGACGTCGACGGACAGGAGGTACTAAAAAAACTGCGTGAGTGGTATTTCAAACCGGTCATCATCCTGTCGGTGCGCAATGCAGAAGAGGAAATCATCAAGGCCCTCGATAACGGGGCCAACGACTACTTAACAAAGCCTTTCCGGACCGGCGAACTTCTGGCCAGGGTCAGGGCAGCCCTCAGAAGCAGTGAAAATAAAACAGACGAAGCGGTGATTGTTTCAGAGAATATTACCATTGACCTGGCCAGCCATGTGGTGCGCAAAAACGAGGAGATCGTCAGGCTCACTTCTACGGAATACAGCCTTTTGGCATTGCTGGCCCAAAACAGGGGAAGAGTACTCACCCACCAGTATATCCTCAGGGAAGTGTGGGGTTTCGGCTATGTGGAGCAGTCTCAGTATCTGCGGGTCTTTATTGCCCAACTCCGGAAAAAGCTGGAAGCCTGCCCCTCTAAACCATCCATCATCATCACTGAATCAGGAATCGGATACCGGTTTCAATAATAATCCCCGGCAGGCCCTTCAAAAAAGTTGGGCCTTGCCGGGGATCCTGTTTTGTACAATGAAGCCTTTCTTTCACCCCGATAGGGAGAAAAATTTACTTCACCAGTTTTTTCCTTTTCAGGCTGACATAGGAGGGATTGTAGCCCGTTTCCTTGGCAATCTGGCTGTTGGTCATGCCCTGATTGAACTTCTCAATAAACTCTTCATTGGTGAGTTTTTTCTTCTTCTGAATCGCGATTTCGTTGCCCATCAATGCATTTACGGTAGCAAGGGCTTCATGCAACTGGCCCTCCAGTTTTTCAAGCTCTTTGCGGTAGGCCACCTGATACTCCTCGATCCTTTTGTTGAATTCAACCTCCACCAAACTGCTCACCTGCTCATTGGTCAATGTAATTTTCATACTTCTCAAATTTATTAAATTAATACTATGGAATTATTTAAACTATTAATGCAGAACTATTTATAACATAGTGAAATTCATCCTAATATGCATATTCCCACAAAAATGAAACAAAATAACAATCACATTTCAGACTTTTGTCATGCCATTTCCTGAGTCCCCACCAGTTTGCAGAAACAAAACAATGAATTGTTTAACAAAGATATAGATATGTAATGAGATTTGCATAATATAAGGATGATTTTTTCCAAAAATATAGAGTTTTTATCAAAGGTAATCGCCATAAAATATCTCATGAATAGTATAACCCATCGGGGAATACCGTAAAGAGATGACACTTTCTTTTAAGTTCACACGGTATTGCATGGGAGCATGAAGGCCCCATATTCAAAGGGGTTTACAGTTTCTATAATAAATCACTTACCTTTTCTGATTACTATTTTTATTACATTTAAAGCTGAATCTTTACCCTTGGGAATGGAAATAAAGACAAAAAGTATCCTTTGTGTGGGAGAAGTACTCTGGGACCATCTTCCCTCGGGGCAAAAACCCGGGGGTGCCCCCATGAATGTGGCCTTCCACCTGCACCAACTCGGAGAGATGGTGTCCTTCGCCAGTAAGGTTGGTGATGACCAGCCAGGGCAGGAACTAAGAGCGTTTTTGGCATCGTCGGGATTGGAGACCACCCTGATCGACACCGACCCGGAGTTACCCACCAGCAAGGTGCTGGTGCACCTTGACGGAAGCAACAATGCCAGTTATGAAATCTGCGAGCCGGTGGCCTGGGATAATCTCCGCCCCTCCCCTGCATTAGCGAAGGCGGCGGCGGCAGCCGGGATCATTATCTTCGGAACGCTGGCTTCCCGGAATTCCGTTACCCGAGGCACCCTCCACCACTTGCTCGAAGGGGATGCCCTCAGGGTCATTGATATCAACCTACGGAAGCCTTACGACAGGCAGGAAGTCGCTGAATTGCTGCTCGCCAGGGCCGACGTGGCGAAATTGAACCGTGAGGAACTGGAAACCATCGCATGTTGGCATGGCAGAGATGCCGGAAATGAGAAAGAGACCATGCAATGGTTTGCAGGGCATTATAGGATAAATTTGGTTTGTGTCACCCGGGGCAGCCGGGGAGCCATCGTATGGGACAACGGTCACTTTTATGAGCATCAGGGATACAGGGTCAGGGCCGTCGATACGGTGGGAGCCGGCGATGCTTTCCTGGCAGGATGGATAGCCTCCCTGCTTTCAGGGAAAGAACCCGCCGAAGCTCTGGCGTTCGCCTGCGCCACGGGAGCCTTCGTGGCTACCCAGCCGGGAGCCACCCCAAAGTTAGAGGTTGAAAAAATCACCAGCATCAGAAATGAAGATAACTTTTAAAGAATGACTCGTATATTCACCAATCAACCAAAAGAGAACGAGGACTCTTTCCAGACATGAACCATCGACATCAACACGCTGTTACATTTTTGTTACATTATTAAACCAATCAAATCAGCAATCCTGCTTAATGTAATTTTGTTCACATAAAACTGCAGGAAATGGAGAATTTTTACCTCATCATTGTCGTGATGTTGTTTGCTCTGGCTATATCAGACCTTATCGTTGGAGTCTCCAATGATGCCGTCAATTTCCTGAATTCAGCCATCGGATCAAAATCAGCCCGGAAATGGGTCATTTACACCGTAGCAGCCCTGGGGGTTCTGATAGGAGCGACTTTCTCAACAGGAATGATGGAGGTGGCCCGCAAGGGCGTTTTTCATCCCGACATGTTAGCCTTCAGCGAGATTATGGTGTTATTCCTGGCAGTAATGATCACCGATGTGATCCTTCTGGATACTTTTAACACCCTGGGACTGCCGACCTCCACCACGGTATCCCTGGTTTTTGAGTTGCTGGGGTCGGCAGTCGCAGTATCATTGGTAAAAATAGACAGTCTGGGGGGTTCCATCGCAGATTTGGGACAATATGTCAATACCGGAAAGGCACTGGCCATCATCACCGGAATTCTAGTCTCCATTGTTGTTGCCTTACTCTTTGGCACCCTGATTCAGTACCTGGTGCGCCTGGTTTTTACTTTCCGGTTTGAAAACAAACTAAAATTTTCAGGATCGCTGTTTGGAGGAATCGCCATCACCCTGATCAGTTACTTCATTCTGATCAAGGGGATCGATGGCAGCTCTTTCGCCACCATCCCCATTGGATCCGCCCGGGTCCCCTTGAGTGACTGGATATCTCACCATACCGGCATACTTCTCATAATGAGTCTGATGGGATGGACGGTGATCATTCAGCTCTTGTACTGGTTTTTTAAAATCGACGTTTTAAAAGTGGTGGTCTTGGCGGGCACCTTTGCCCTTGCCATGGCGTTTGCCGGGAACGACCTGGTCAATTTTATCGGGGTGCCTGTGGCCGGTTTTAATTCTTTCCAGGCCTGGGAGGCCTCAGGAGGGTTAGCCCCGGAATCCTTCAGTATGGAAATGCTCCTGGGAGATGTGGAAACCCCCTTTGTATTTCTGCTGATCTCGGGAGCGGTAATGGTCATTACCCTGATCATCAGCAAGAAAGCACGAAGCGTCACCGATACGGAAGTGAATCTGGGAAGACAGTCAGAAGGCCTGGAGAGGTTTGGAACTTCTGCCTTTGCCCGGGCTGTAGTGCGTGGATCGGTACGGCTCAACAAAAAAGTAAAGAATAATCTCCCGGGGAAGTTCAACCGTTTTATCATGGACCGTTTTGCAGCAATACCGCAAAGTGATGCTCCTGATGCTCCGGCATTTGACAAATTGCGCGCTTCTGTGAATCTGGTCGTCGCCAGCAGTCTGATAGCTTTCGGTACCTCCTTGAAACTACCTCTCTCCACAACTTATGTTACCTTCATGGTGGCCATGGGAACCTCTCTGGCCGACCGGGCCTGGGGCCGTGAAAGTGCTGTTTACAGGGTATCAGGGGTTTTAACTGTCGTGGGAGGCTGGTTTCTGACCGCTGTCATTGCCTTTTCGGTAAGTGCCCTGCTGGCATGGTTCATCAGCAAAGGCGGAATGCCTGCCATCATCGGTCTTATCCTTCTTTCCATATTCCTGGTGATAAGAACCCATATCATCTTCAAACGCCGCTCATCTCAAGGAATTGAAGATGAAGATCTGATCAACGAACGCGACGGACTGCCCAAAAGGGCAGAAAAAGCAACCAATCAGGCCTTGAAAACCATTTCCGCCACCTCCCTGATTTTCTCTACAGCCCTTGAAAATTTCCTCAATGAAAATATCCCCGGAATGCGTGAAGCCAAAAATCGATTTGATCAACTGGATAATAAAACGAAAAAACAAAAAAGCAAAATCATCACGACCTTGTCAAAGATGAAACCCCTGGACTTGGATTCCGGTTATTTTTATATTCAAATGGTGGATTATCAGCGGGAAATGGCGCATGCGGTCCATTTTCTTGTGGAGCCCCTTCGGGAACACCTGGAGAACCAACACAAACCTTTTACCGAATCGCAATCTATTCAAATCAGACAGCTGATTCAGAATGCCAGCCAGTTTTTTGATCTTGCCGCATTAATCATCAGGGAAGAGCGGTTCGAAGAACTCGACAATCTTATTTATGCCAGGAATACTATTTCCACGGAACTTTATGATCTTGAAAAAGACCAGATCAAACGGATCAAGGAGAATGAGGTAAATACCCGGAACTCTTTATTGTTTTTCAAAGCGCTGGCAGAAACAAAAAACCTGCTGTTACACACCGTGAATCTGGTCAAGTCACACCGTGATTTCCTCCCTGCAGTGCGAAACTGATAATGCTTTCTATGATACTCCCCTTTCTTCGACAACCGGGATTGGTTACTAAGTTTAGTTGTTT
>CAZMMX010000062.1:0-13803 GCA_964567485.1 uncultured Prolixibacteraceae bacterium
AGGCTCCCCATTCCTGTGCAGTTGCGGAAGGCATAAGATCCGATGGCGCTCAGCGACGGGGGCAGTTCCACTGACGACAGGTCGTAGAGATTGGAGAAGGCCATAGTGGGAATGGCATTGGCAGGGTAATTAACGTTGGAACTCCCGCCTGTTCCTTCCGTTCCGCTATAGGCGACGATGGTCACCCCACGGAGGTCCAGCGATTGCAGCTGGGGCATCTCATCGCGCATGGTCTTGAAGTCGCGGGCATCGATGGTCCCCGTCAGGGTGAGATGGGTGATGGTGCCCAGCTCCCCGGCCAGCAGGTTTTTGAGGTTCCCGGCTGTCACGGCGGTTTTCTTTTGTTGTTCCACGGTGATGACCTGGCTGCTGTGGCCGCTGGCTGCTATGGTGACGGTAGCCGTGCGGAGGGTTCCCGTATTGTTGTCGGGTGCGGAAACCACCAATGGGGTCACCCCGGCGCTCCCTGATGCCGGGTAAACGGTCAGCCAGGGCTGATCGGTGGTGGCGCTCCAGTCGACGGTGGCGGTGAGGGTCACCGTGTCTGAGGTCGCTAATCCCGACAGGGTGAGGGCCTGGGGTGTGACGTGGATCCCCGGAGTGCCCCCGGGCAGTCCGGCAGGGTAGACCCTGGTGACGGCCCCCTGGTCTTCGCTGAAATCGATGCTTCCGAGGTAGAAATAGCCATCGTAATAACCTCCCCATCCCCAGTTGATGTGGAAATAGTCGTCGCCTTCAAATCCGTCGAGGATGAAGGCATGGCCTCCCGCCGGACCGCTACCGCGGTAGAGCACCGGCCTCAGGCTGTTCAGTTCTGACTTCATCAGAGCGGTCCATTCCGTATCGGAATAGTCTTCCCTGAATACATAGCGTCCATCGGGGGAATAGCCGAAGGTGGCGACCAGGGCGTCGGGGGAGAGGATAGCTGCGGAACTCGAGGCGCCATAATACATATGCACCGCCACCCCGCAGTGATAGAGAAGGGTAGCCACCGCCGTGTTGTCGCTGCTGAGGGACACCGGCATGTCGTTCCACCGGTACACGGTGCTTCCGAAATCGGCCGTCAGCGTTCCGTAGGTGGGATGGGTGTATGAGTTACTGCCCGTTCCCGTGGCCGGGTAATTCCAGTATTTCATGACCTGGGCCATGGCCGTGGCCACACATCCCGTAACCGCATGACCACAGGGGCCCCCGGCATCGGCCGGACAGGAGGCATTGTAGTAGCAGGTCTGGTTCCAGGTGGTCTGCACCAGGGGCCCCACTGCAGGAAAAGAAGTCCCGGAGGCCTCAGCAGCTGTGAAGGCGATGGCCTCAAGCGATTGTGCAGACCACGGGGTGGGATGGGAAGAACGCAATGAGTCCTTTCCCCCGGGGACAGCTCCCCCTGAGGTGTTGATTTGTGGTTCCGTCTCCGCCAGCAAGGCCTCCCATTCGACAGAAGGAGGAGACGGAGAAAGGGCCCGCTTCAGCCGGCCAATCTCCTTTTTGCGGCTTTCCAGCCAGGCCTTCAGGGCCGGAGGCACCTTCCCGGGGTCATACAACCCCCCGCGGGAATACCCCAGCACAGGCCGTGAAGCTTTGTCGGCAGCCACAATGACAAAACTGCGGCTCACCGAATCGTTCAGCACATAAAAAAGGGTGTCGTGGTTCTCAACGGCCACCGCGACCGCTGTGAACCGGAATTGTTCCCTGGTGGCGGATTTCAACCTGCGGGGTTGGACCTTTTCGAGATAATTGCCGGCGACTCTGCCGGCCATTTCGGGACTCACCTTGCGTAGGGAGCCCTCTCCCCCTGACGACGGCAGGGGAGTACCGTTGACCCATGTCAGGGTTGCCGATGCCATCAACAAGGCAAAGGCCATCAGAAATCTTCTCATAACACTGGTTTAATTCATCAGGAGATTTCCCATTTTCCCGGGGGGAAAGGAAATCCCCACTTGCGAAAATAAAAAAAAGGATGGAGAATTGATTCCCCATCCTTTTAAATTTATCATAACTTCATTTCTCTAGTTTCCGCCGAAATAGTTGACCACTTCGGAGTCGGAGTTGTTGGAGGCGCGGCTGTCGCTTCCGCTCCCCGGGATGATCTGGGTGGTGATGGTGCTGATTCCCTTGGTGCTTCCGGGGTCAAAGACCGCCTTAATGCCAAATAGCAGGGAGCTGCCTCCGGGGACCACGGCAGTGGTCGAGAAGATATGGAGGCCTATGTCGGTACCGTCGTAACTCCACACGGAATTATTGACGGCTATCCCGCCGGCTTCCGTCAGTGCAGGATTCCAGGAAAAGGTCCACCGTGAATCGCGGGGGATGACCACCCTGATTTCCCCTTCCGAATCGGCCTGGTTCAACTCGGTGATCCTGATGACCTGGTCGAAATTGGTCTTTCCGTCCATCGAGTTGGGCGTGACCGTCAGGGTAGGGGTGATGTCGGTATTCGCGCTGGCGGCGACAAAGGCGCTTTCTAACGGGGTATATGGGACCGGGGAGACGACTTCCTGGCTGGTGTTGTAAAATACCAGGGTCACCATGGGGTACTCCTTTGCGGCGCTGCTGTCCCAGAACCTGAGGGTGATGGGATTTCCGGAGGTGAAGCCGTTGGCTTCATTAATGTCGGCCATCGATGCGGCCAGTACTCCCGGGGCAGTGGGGCTTACCGTTCCGGCCAGCGTGAGCACGGCACAGCAAATGGTCCCGTCAAAGGCGGCAATTTCATCGCCGGCACTCAGGGGAACCCCCGATATTTCCGCGGAAATAATATAAATGTTCATGTGGTCCTGTCCGTTCCCCTCAAAAGCAGGAACAAAATGGGCTTGTCCTGACAGGAAAAGAGCGGTCAGGGCCAGGACCAGTGTAACCATCAGTTTCTTCATGGTCGGTGGGTGTTAGTCATATCAAATTTATGCCTTTTTTGTCACAATCTCTTCACTTTTCCTTACCTGAGGGTAATTTTTTCTGTCAGGCTGTGGTCCCCGCTGGTAACCCTGATATAATAGAGTCCGGGAGCGTTCCCTGACAGGTCGATTTCACCCACATTGCTCTCCAGAATGGTGTCGAGAACCCTCTGTCCGGCCGGGTTCATCACGAGCACTTCTCGCCTGGCCTCCGCACCTCCGGAAGTGGTGATGGTGATTTTTCCGCTGGTGGGGTTGGGATAGAGACGGAGGGTTTCCTGGCCCGGGAGGATGGCTGGGGTCATGGCGTACTTTTCGAGGCTGGCGAAGAGAGATTCGTTTTTCCGGAAGGAGGTGCTGCCCTTGATGATGTCGGGTTCCAGGGTCAGGAGTTCGCCGGTGGAGGCTTTCCAGAGCTGAAGGAGGATGGGGCGGCCCTCGGTGAACCCGCGGTTATCGCCACGGTCGGCGGCCGAGGCGGGAATGGAGATCAGGCGGGCATCGAGGTGGCGGGGTAGCACGGTGACAGCGCCCACGCAGAGTCCCCCGTCGAAGAGACCGATTTCGTCACCCGGTTGGAGAAAGCCTGAGGATAACCCCACCAAATTGATATTCATATGGTCGACACCATTGCCCCGGAAGACGGGAAGGAAATGACGCGGCGCCACTTCCGTCAGCGGCACTTCTGCCGATTTATAGATAAGGGCCGGAAGATTCAACACATCGGGAGCGTTGACCCTGACCTTATACCCCTTGCCGGGCTGGAAGGATCCGATGTTGTTGATCCACCCGCCATATGAACCGTAATCTTCAATGGAGTGGCCGGTTTCGTCCTGTACCTTGATGAGGGTCCCCCGGGTGATGAGCTGCTGCATGAGGTCCATGGCATTGACGGACCACGGATAGGGAAATCCGATGATGTTCCACCCTGTGGTCAGGGGGATATCCATGGGCAGGGAGGCCGGTTCTCCTTCGAGGTTCAGACGGCAGTCGGTGGTGACCTTGACCTTGTAGCCCTCGGTGAGGGCCAGGTCGCCGATGCTGTTTTGCCAACCTCCGAAATCGCCCAGGTCCTCGAGGGTGTTCCCGCCCTCATCCATCACCTTCACCAGCCAGGAAGCGCTGATCAACGGCCAGAAAAGCACCTCCATATCGGGCTCTGCGGAGGTGACATTAGAGGAGATCAGGTTCCACCCTTCTCTGAGGTTGAGCGTCAGCAGGCTCGTCGATTCCCCGTTCAGGGCGGCAAAAGCGGTGGCCCCGGCTTCAAAGGTGCCGCTGGTGCTCCATTCCGGGTTTTCATCGTCGTAGGTGGCCGTGACCTGGATCACCTCCCGGCTGGCACTCAGGTCGAAATAGCGGTAGGTGATGGGATGCCCCGGGGTATAGCCATTTCCGGTTCCATCATTCCTGGAGACTACCAGGGTCAGCAGGTTGCCCGCAGTGATGGTCTGGTCAACCACCCCGGCACCCACGCACAGCTCCCCGTCAAAGACGCCGATTTCGTCGCCGTGTTCCAGGTCGAGGCCGTCGAGCAGGGCGGAAGTGATGTTGATGTTCATCTGGTCGACACCATTGCCGCTCCACACCGGCACGAAGTGGGGCAACAGGTCACCCAGCGTGGCCATGACAGAGATCATCCCTCCTTTATTGACCACCGGGAAAGGCCCGAAAGCCGTGGCCTGGCCGGCAATCCCGCTGATGGTGAGGGAATTTTCCTTCAGAACACTCATACAGTTGATGTTGTACCCTCCGGTGGGCACCGTTTTAATCCACTGGTAGTCTCCATCGTTGGTGAACTTCATCAGATAGAGGTCATTGGTGGTTTGCGGTGTGAACTGATGCCCCTGGACTTCGATGGAATCCTTGAAATGGCCGCCTACATATATATTGCCGTTACCATCGAGGTCCAGCATGTCCCCATAATTAAAACTGTAGGCCTTCTCAAGGATCACCGTGCCCCAGTCCAGGTCGCCCGCAGGAGTTATCTTTGCGAGGTATTTGTTCCAGACTGACCCGGCATAGGGATTCGTAAAGGTGGTGCTTCCGAAGGTGACCTCGTTAAAGCACCATCCCCACAGATAGCAGTTTCCCAGGGCGTCGGTTTTTATGTCGGTCGGCCATCCGCTGGCACTGCCAAACAGGGCAGACCCTGCAAAGGTGCGCACCCACAGGGCTGTTCCCGTGGGGTCGATTTTCGCCAGTACCGTTCCCCCGTCTTCGGGACCCTGGGGTGTGGAAACAGTTCCGAAGGTGACGGTCCCTGAGTTATCATAGAACTCGCAGGCGACATAGATGTTGCCATCCCCGTCGACGGCCGGCATGGCCAGATAGATCAGATCGCCAGGATACGACTGGGCCCACAGCACATTTCCCTGGTCATCGAGTTTTATGACGAAAACCCCCTGGTTAGGACCGGAATCGAGGATTCCCGATCCGACTTTTAAAAGCCCGGCGAAATAGCCCGTAACAATGACATACCCGTTGTGGTCGGTAACGGTTCCCTGGATGTCGCACTGATCAGAGGCATGAAGTTGGGTGACCCAGAGCACCTCCCCTTCGGGTGAGAGTTTCACGACATACCCGTCGCGGTTGAGGTTCTCGTTCACCAGGGTGGTGGACCCTATTTTAAGCTGGGTGTCGAATTTCCCGGAAGTCAGCAGGTTTCCTCCATTATCGACACACACCTGGGGACCAAAGGGAAAGTTATTATCGTCGGCTGGCTGGTCGGTCACTGCGGTACTCCAGGCTAATTTGCCGAAAGCGTCAAACTTGGCAAAAAGGGTCTGCGGAACGGGGGCACTGATGGGAGTCCCGAAGAAGTCTCCATTCCCCGAGATTCTCGCCGAAGTATATAGGTTCCCCGCTTCGTCATGGATCCCATAATTTATCCTGACGCTGCCCGCCTGGCTGCCCGTAGAAATCTTCTGCCACAGCAGATTGCCCGGCCAACTGTATTGCCTTAAAAATACGTTGCCCAGGAGATCGGGGTTTTCAGAACCATAAATGCCTGTTTGAAAATAATCGCCGGTAGGTGAAAGAAAGGCGGCGTTGATGGTCGTATAGGCATTGACGGCTTCCCGGGCATTCCCATCAGGGTCAAATTGCAGGAAAAAATAGCCATTCCCCACAAACACCGGAGGAAACTCAAACCCTGACGAACTTCCACAGGTGTAAATATTCCGGGAGTTGTCGAGGAATAGCCTGAAGGAGGTTATGTTGGAATAGAGGATGTTATTTCCTGATTGCGCCCACATAACGTTGAGGGAGGTGTCGCACTTGGCCAGAAAGGGATAATAAGCATTGGAATTGGAGTACCACGTGGTCCCCCGGAATTCCAGGTTTCCATAGTATCCTCCGGTGAAAATGAGGTTTCCGTCGGGGTCGTTTTCCATGGAGATGACCGAGGAGCCGTTGGAAGCAGCGGTGGTTCCCCCGACTTCCAGAAAATCGAAGTATTCCCCGTCGAGGGTGGCCTTCAGGATAATGCCGGTCTTAAAACTCTTGGTGAAGGTGAAGGGCCCTATGGTCGTGGTCCCCACAGGAAGAATTCCTGCCACATAGAGACGGTTCTCATGAATGGAGATGGTGCGCAACGTACCCTGCGGAAAGTTCTGTTCCCACAGAATTGTGCCGTTGGCTGCGAATTTCGTGAGCTTATTGGTATTGCTGGCCAGGTAGCTGTTGCCCTCGCTGTCGACCTCGATGCAGCTTGTTGTGGTGCTGGCATCTGCCAGGGGAACCGCCCACCTGACATTCCCGTAGATGTCGAGACTGGCCATGTACCCATTGGTTCCTGATAGGGTGTGCCCGTCAATGTTGGCTGTTCCCGAGTAACCCCCGGTAAAAAAGACGTTACTTGACTGGTCCATTTTGATGGCTGAGGGTACGATGTTTTCCGTGGAGGTGTAGTGCCTGATCCATAGCGGATCTCCCGAGGTGAAACTCACGCTCACAAACATTTCACGCCGGCCTTCACTGACCATGGACGTTCCGTCAAAATTCAGCGGACCTGAAAATGCCCCTGCGGTGACTACGTAATCTTCGTTCCCCGATATGCAGGGGAGGTTAGGGGTCCCATAGCTGCTGCTCTGCAGCAAACGACTCCATTCCGGTGCCTGCGCCAGCACCTGACAGGTTCCCGCAATCATCAAAATGTACAATGCAATGGAAATTTTGGTTTTCATTTGTTTACATTATTACGTTCATATGGTTCATCCCTTGAAATAAATGTAATGGCCACGTGGTTATTATTGTGGTTATTGTAAAAACATACGTTATTGGCTCCGCTGTGTTTCTTTCACATGGGTTGAAATATCAGGTTGTTTTGTCTTGAAGTGGTGGGGTGAAGCCCACCACGATGCAATTTAGTTTAATGTTAGGCTGAGTATAACGGTTAGGCTGATGCCGAAGGGCCCTGACGGGCCTTTCTCATTTAGCCAGAATAAAGTTAGGAATAAAACAGGTTCAGATGATCTCTCCGGAAGATCTTTTTTTATGTTTTTTTTGTGAATCTTAAATTTCTACCTTTGATGGGTTCTGAGAATTTCCTGAGGATGCTAAAACGCATTTTATTGTCGGTCTGGATGCTGGGGTTGGCCTTTGCCATTCCCGTGATCCTGCTGTTGCCTGATCTGTTCAACAAGTACAAGATCTCGCTGGTGCTTCAGGAACCGGCGGCTCAGGCCGATTTTTACCGGATCCTCTTCCGTGATCTCGACGAAACCGGCATCACCCAAAAAATTTACTCCTTCCGCAACCGGGCCGGACAGCTCTGCTGCCAGTATTTCGGCGACAACGGCGAAATGGTCAATCAGATCAACTTTCCCCATTCTTTCACTCACAACGTTCCCTTGGTTTATGTGGGGGATGCCAACAACAACCATAAAGTGGAAATCTACGGCTTTACCCTGGGGCGCGACAGCCTTTTCCTCAACTGGGCCGAGCTGGTCACCCCCCTTTCGAACCGCACGGAAAGCCTCTTCATCACCCGGATCGGGACCTTCGATAAAAACAAGATTGACTTCACCATCAGCCGTTTCAATGTGCTCGACCTGGACCATGACGGCGATGATGAGATTATCTTTTCCATCATCACCGGGTATTCGCGGTTTCCCCGTACCGTAGTGGTTTACCATCCTGAGACAGGCCAGCTGATAACTTCTGAAGACCTGGGCGTCAATCCCTATTTCATGGTGTACTACGACCTGGACCGTGACGGAACCCTGGAAGTCCTCACCGGCAGCAATGTGGGCTACCACCAGAGCGATTCAACGGGAACCCCGATTGAGGACATCAGGCCTTACCTCAGAATCTTTGACCATGAAATGAAGGAGTTCTGGCCGCCGATCCCTTTCACTCCGGGTGTCGAAAACAACCTCCATATCATGCCTGAACTGTCCAACAGGCGCGAGATTTTGGTGTTCCAGTTCAACAGAGGCCGGCCGCGCGATAAGATCGTGGGCGTTTACACGGTCGACTTCCAGGGAAGTGTCAGGGATTCGGCCTTCTTTCCGGAGTACGGCAAGCGGTTCCGGTTCCAGGTGTACCCCGGAACCACCGGATTCTGGCTCTATACCGGCGACAAAATGGTGAAGATCAACGACGAATTACAGATCGTCGCGGAGAAAAAGATCGACCCTTCGGCCCAGATGTACCGGAATCCCATCCGCGCAAAGGGGTGCCCTGAAATGGCCACCAGCGACCTGCTCTCGGAAACAGTGTGCCTCTATACCGAGGATTTTAACTGCAAAGTGGTTCAGGAATTCTCCAACGAAAGCGTCCGAAACGTCATCCTCGAAATAGGAAAAGGGCCCGATCACTTTATGGTCCAGACCGACAACAATGAATATATCTACCGCTTCGGAAAGAACGTCCTCTTCTACCTGAAATACCCGGTCTACCTGTTTATCTATGCCCTTTCGCTCTTCTTTGTATGGCTGATCCAGTCGGCCCGCGAGAAACAGCTCAGCGAAAAGTACGAGATCCAGGCCCAGATGCGTGACCTGGAAATCAAGTCGCTACGGATGCAGATGGATCCTCATTTTATGTTCAACGCATTCAATTCCATGGCCCTGCTGCTGAAAAACGGCAACCGCGAAGAGGCTTATGAGGCCTTCATGAAGTTCTCGCGCATGGTGCGTTCCAACTTCGATTTTTCGGACCGCTTCACCCGTCCGCTCAGCGAAGAGATCGACATGACCCGCCAATACCTCGAGCTGAACAAACTCCGCTTCAAGGAAAAACTGGAATTCAGCATCCATGTCGACCGGAGTGTTCCCATGAACGCCCTGATTCCCAAGATGATCCTGCAGATCCATGTCGAGAATGCCCTGAAACACGGGCTTGCGAAACTCGACAAAACGGGAAGAGTGACCCTCGATATCTCAAAAGATCAGGAAGAACTGCTGATTTCCGTGGAGGACAACGGGGTAGGGAGGCAGAAAGCGGCGCAACTGAACCCCGGCTCAACCCGGCAGGGGCTCAAGATGCTCAAGGCCATTTTCGACCGCCTGAACCTGCAGGGAAAATCAAATATCTCACAGGAAGTCATCGACTTAAAGGATGAGGAACAGAATCCCGCCGGCACCCGGGTGGTCATTCGTGTGCCCCTGGGATTGAAGGAGAGCCGCGAAGGCGAACTAAAAAAATAATACCTTTGGATAAAACTGCGTTTTTATGACCACAGTCAACAGTTGCATGATCGTTGACGACGAACAGGATGCGGTGGAATATCTCTCCACCCTGATCGCCGAAAACTGCCCTTTCCTGACGGTCGTGGCTTCCTGCAACAGTTCCGCGGAGGCCCTCAGCAACTATCAGAAATACAAGCCTGACCTGGTGTTCATGGATATCGAGGTCGACCGGATGAATGGCTTCGACATCATCGCCGAAATGTGCGGCGACCGCTGCAAAACCCATTTTATTTTTGTCACGGGCTATGACCGCTATGCCGTGGCGGCCTTCAAAACCAACGCCCTGGGGTATCTCCTCAAACCCGTCACCAGCGAGGACCTCGTCAGGGCTGCCGACCGGTTTCTGGCGACACGCGACGCCGAGTTCCAGCAGGAAAAATTGTGGCACTTCATACGGGACTACTCCGGAAAAATCAGATTCAACACCACCTCCGGCTTCGTGCTGGTCCACCCGGGTGATATCCTCTGGTGCGAAGCCGACCATAACTACACGCAGATTTTCATCTCTCCCGAAAAGCCACTGGTGGTTTCGGTGAACCTGGCCGTGGTCGAGGAGAAACTGCCTCCGGGGGGCTTCCAGCGCATCAGCCGCTCCATCCTGGTCAACACCCAGCATCTGTCGGCCGTGAACCGCCGCAGTAAGAGCTGTACCCTGCTCTTCCAGGGTAAGGAAATCACTCTCCAGGGCAGCGCCGAAATGCTGAAAAAACTGTGACCGGAAGAAATTCCTGAGTGAAATCCCCCATCGGTTCTGCAATAAGAACCTTCCCTAACAACCGGAATACCCATTTTTGAACCCCGGGAGACATCGTTCCGTTGGCTGAAACCGCCGGTTCGTCCCTGAAATCCCCCCATTGGTACATTACGCCTTCCCCGGTAACCGCTTTTTGAAGCGGTGTGGTATCTTTGCCTTGTGAAAGACATATAAGATATTCGGGGCTGCTGATGAAATCTACCCCCTGAAGCAGCCCCGACCCCCTCTCCCCTCGTTCTTTTGTTAATCCCAGACACACAATTTTCTTCAAGGCGATGGCCTTGCGTTGAAACTCTATTCCCCTTTTTTAACTGCTTCCCTCCAAACACACCCTTTTTCTCCTCTTAGGGGAAGCTTTTGCCATATCCCCGCTGACAGTCCGGCTAGAACTACGCCGGCCTCTGATTCCCCCCGTTGACCTCAACTGACACCCCCGATGGTGCTGTTTCGTGGTGGCCGGGCGAAACACCTTGGCGCTCCTGCCCACTCCCTGGTTGTATTTTTAACAATTTCCCAGTTTATTGGAAAGCATGTTTCAGAGATTTTTATCTTTGTGAGGTGATGCAAAAAAGCCGACCAATGTAAACCATAAGATAACGACCCATTTAAGCCAATAATTAACAACCTATAAAATTTGTCTTCATGAATTCACCTTCTCAGAAAGTTTCTGTGCTCGAGAAAATCGGGTATAGTCTGGGCGATTTCTCAGCCAACCTGATTTTCCAAACCCTGATGACCTTTTTGGCCTTCTTTTATACCGATGTCTTTAAAATTCCCCCCGGGTGGGCCTCTGCCATTATCTTTTCCGGAGGGATGTTCGGCGCCTTTTTCAATCCCGTGATGGGCATCATCGCTGACCGCACCAACACCCGTTGGGGAAAGTTCCGCCCGTGGATCCTCTGGACCGCCGTGCCCTTCGGGGTGATCGCCCTTCTGGCGTTCAGCACTCCCAATTTCGGCCTGAACGGTAAGGTGGCCTACGCCCTGATCACCTATATCCTGTTGGTGGTCGTCTACTCGATGAACAACCTCCCCTATGCCTCGCTTAGCGGGGTGCTGACCGGAGATATGAAGGAGCGCAACAGCATTTCGAGTTACCGCTTCGTGGCCGTTAACATCGCCCAGTTCATCGTCCAGAGCCTCCTGCTTCCCCTGGTGCTCATCCTCGGCAACGGGGACAAGACGGTGGGGTTCGAGAAGACCATGCTCATTTTCGCCATCACCGGTATCGTCTTTTTCATCATCACCTTCCTGACCACCCGCGAGAGAATCGTGCCCAATCAGGAACAGCAGACGAGCGTAAAAACCGACCTGAAGGACCTCTTCCACAACAAACCGTGGATCGCCATGCTCCTGATCACCATCTCTATTTTTGTCACGCTGTCGCTCAAGGGGGGCATGTACGTCTATTATTTCGAGAATTACCTGAACGAGGAGGCCCTGGCGCGTTTTCTCGAGAATGTGGGCTTCAACCAGTTCATCGCCGGATTGAACAGTATGTTGACCGGCATGGGCCTGGTGGGCTTCACCTGGCCTGAAGATGCCCCCACCTCGGCCTTCAGCCTCTTCAATGCCGGAGGGATTATTATGGGACTCATCGGCATCGCCCTCTCCAAGCCGCTGGCCGACCGCTTCGGAAAACGCGACGTCTTCGCTTACAGCCTCTTCGTGGCGGCCCTCATGCAGCTGATGTTCTACTTCTGGGGTCACCAATCGATCGGACTGGTGTTCACCACCCAGTTGGCCCATGGCTTTTTCTACGGAATCGGCACCCCGATCCTGTGGGCCATGATCGCCGACGTGGCCGACTACTCGGAATGGAAAAACAACCGCCGCGCTACCGCCATCATCTTCTCGGCCATGATCTTCGGCCTTAAGGCCGGACTGGCCATCGGCGGCGCCCTGGTGGCCGGAATTCTCGCCATCTACGGGTACCAGGAAGCCCTGCCCGTGCAGAATGAGGCCACCATCAACGGCATCAAAACCGCCATGAGCATCTATCCTTTCCTCACCTTCTGCGTGGCCGTGGCCATCTGCCTCTTCTATTACGAAATCAACAGCAAAATGGAAACCCAGATCCAGAAGGAACTGGAGGAGCGCCGGAAGTAGCTGGTTTTTACTATCTTTATGGGATAAAACGGAAAGTGGCACCAAAAGAAAAAGCCACTGCACCAACCGTTAAAATTTGGGTATTAATCGGAAAACAATAGAAAATTATGGTAAGCAAGTTGAGAAATTTCCTGATGGTCGTGTTGGCGGCCGTGGCCTTGATGGCCTGTAACACCCCCAGGAAGGTGAATTCCGGAGGCACTTTAAAGGAGGCCTTTGACGGCAAGTTCTTCATTGGTACGGCGATGAACGCCTGGGAGATCACCGGAAAGGATACCCCCGGTGTGGAGGTCATCAAAAAACAGTTCAGCGCCATCGTGGCCGAAAACTGCATGAAGCCCGGACCGATACAGCCTCGTGAAGGAGAATTCAAATGGGAACTGCCCGACCAGATGGTCGCCTTTGGTGAAGCCAACAATATGTTCATCACCGGCCACGTGCTGGTCTGGCATTCTCAGGCTCCCCGCTGGTTCTTCACCGACTCCCTGGGGAACACCGTCACCCCGGAAGTGCTCACCCAACGCATGAAAGACCATATCTATACCGTCGTAGGCCGCTATAAAGGCAAGGTGAAGGGATGGGATGTGGTCAACGAAGCCCTCCTCGATGACGGCACCTACCGCCAAAGCCGGTTTTACCAGATCCTGGGCGAGGAGTTTATTCCCCTGGCCTTTCAGTTTGCCCATGAAGCCGACCCCGACGCCGAACTTTACTACAACGACTACAACGAATGGTATCCGGGGAAAGTGGAAGCCATCGTGAAGCTGATCGGACAGCTCCGTGAACGCGGCCTCCGCATCGACGGCGTGGGCATGCAGGCCCACATCGGAATGGACCATCCCACCCTTGAAGAGTATGAAAAAGCCATCGTGGCTTATGGTAACGCCGGAGCTACCGTGATGATCACCGAACTCGACATGTCGCTGCTGCCCTTCCCCGATCCAAAAGTGGGCGCCGAAGTGTCGGCCAGCTTCGAATACCAGGCAAAACTCAACCCGTATAAAGAGGGTTTCCCCGATTCTGCCTTGGTGGCCTGGAATAACAGAATGGGCGAATTCTTCGACCTCCTGCTCAAACACAGCGACATCATCACCCGCGTCACCGCCTGGGGAACCACCGACAACACCAGCTGGAAAAACAACTGGCCGGTGCGGGGCCGCACCGACTACCCCCTGATCATTGACCGCAACTACCAGCCCAAACCATTCCTGGAAAAATACACCAAAAAGTGATGGATACTCCGGGAACACACCTGGGAGACACCTGGGACATACCGGGGAACACACCGGGAACACACCGGGGAGACACCTGGGACATACCGGGGAGACACCCCGGACGGCCCTGGCGGAGGCGG
>CAZMMX010000063.1:0-13780 GCA_964567485.1 uncultured Prolixibacteraceae bacterium
TATCGACAAACCGCTGTGAATTTATCGGCTAAGTGGAACTGGCGGGAGTCGAACCCGCGTCCAAACGGGGAAGCCATATGGTTTCTACATGCTTATCCCCGACTTGATTTTCGAGTGCAGGCCGGATCAGGGCCACCTACCTGCACCTTATCTCCTTTATTTCGCCCGCGGCCCGGAGCTTTCCGCGGACTATCCTTCAATTGCTGCGCCACCTGATCCGGAAGGCTGAAGTCGTGACCTCCGGGGTGACGTCCCGTTCCGGCACCTCGTGCCGAAATTAAGATAACCTACTTGGTTCGGTTATGCAGCGAGAGCGTAGTTGTTTTCGCCAGTTGTTGTTTGAACGCCGTTGTTGACGGGCTGTGCGATCAAAGCCCGGCATGCTTCCATACCTCTCCTGCCCGCTGTCAAAACCGGTCAGTCCCAATATGTACCGCAAAGATACAACCTTTTTGTCATTTCTGTTGCTGTCAATGAACGAATCTCTTTTGCTTTCCAATCATCCAACAAATTATATGCCATTTAGGCGATTTGAGGAAGCTCAACCTGGTCAGGGGGATCGACGCCCGCCTGATTCCCATGGAAGTGGAATAGCCGTCAGATCGGGCAGCCATACGGTCATACAGACGTACTTGGCTTTTCCCTCCGGGCGGCCAATCCGGCACCCGGTCAGCGCCTTCCCGTCACTTCTTCCAGATCAGGTGGCCTTTCGGACAGCGGGCTTCCCTTTCATAGCCTACGGGGCCGACCCGTTTTTCGCGATAGCTGAGTTTTCCGCTGCCATGGCAGGGTTCCAAATGTCCCTTGTCCATGGAGCAGACATAGGTGATCACCTCCTGCTTCTGGTAATTGTACAAGGGGTAAGTGGAGATGGTGGCCGCCACTTTCTTGCTGCATTGTTCGCAGCGCATTTTTTGCTTTTCGGGTGTGGGGTTGGGGATGGGATTCTCCTTGTCGCGCATGGGTCCCTTGGGTTTTCCCACGTCCCGTATCGTTTCCCAGGTCTTTCCGCATTTCTCCCGGGGGCCTTCACGGTCGATGGCCACAGGTTCTACGGGTTCCATGAGATGGGGTTCACTGAGGATCCCTGACACCGTGAATCCCCCTGAAGCGGTCGCCAGAATGGGGAGGGTATGGTGGTAGGTGCCGTCGGGAGATACCTCCGCCGGGGAAATGACGAGTTCCTGGTAATTGCCCTCTGTAAGGCTGACATTTGCCGGACTCAGGTTTTCGATTTCCACGGTAACCGGCTGTCCCATATCTTCCAGTCCGGAGACGCTGACATGCAGGGAGGTGGACTGGCCTTTTCTCAGGGTGGGGGCATCGACCGCCATATCGAGACGGATCACGTGCAGCACCTTTTCAAAGGTTTCTCCGTTTTCGGTAAGGGTCAGGGTTTGTTTTCCCACGATCTCCCCGGGGATCATGGTCACCATGCCGCCTGGCGACTCGGCCAGAATGGGGAGTTCCGTATCCCCCAGCATCACCGTGGTGTTGTCCCGGCTGCCGTCGAAGTTGCCCAGGATTCTCTGGAATTCTCCGGTGCGGAGGTATTCGGGAAAAAGAGGGCTGGCGAACGTTCCCTGCCTGCCTTCGGCAAGCACTTCGACGGGTGTGGAGCCCGGGATTCCCTTTTCTCCGGCCAGGGTGAGCATAGCCTGCGGTGTTGTGGGTAGTTTCGCCTGGAAGTACTGCTCCCCGGCCAGGAAATTCACGCCTGCGAAGGCGAGTTGCAGGGCATCCAGGGCGGCCTGGTTGCGTTTGACCTTTTCCGGATCTTTGGACGGTGCCGGCTCGGAAATCACCGACCCGGAAATGATTTCACCCGGGCGCATGTCATCGGGAAGCTGCACCACCACATTGCCATGCACCGTTTTGGCCTGGTAGATCTGCAGGCCGGGCTGACGGGATGCGGTGAACTCCACCTGGCCGTTGCCCAGAAGGGGAAGGACCAGCATCAGTAATGGAATGAAATGTCTCAACATGGTAGAAGATTTAAGTTGATAGATACCGGTTGACTGTCGCTTACGTTTCAAGTTACGTCATTTTTGGATAAAATGGAAATTTTACCCTGGGATTTTCAGGGCCGGAAGCCACTAATTATCTCTCATCCCTCCGCTGATTCTCATGGAAGTGGATTAGGGAAAAAATAATATCTTTGGAGAGGAACTTTCGCTACCCCTGTGTAAGGTTCCAAAAAGGATTTTCCCGTGTGAGCGGGTTTTTATGAGAATGTAAGGGTATGGACGCGTTTAAAATCTTCATCGTGGAAGACGATCCCTGGTATGCCAATTTGATTGGTCATACCCTGGCTTTGAATTCTGATTTTGAAATTGAGAAATTCGGGACGGCAAAGGAGTGTCTTGCCAATCTGTACAAGAAGCCATCGATGGTGACGGTGGATGTTTTTTTGCCCGACATGGACGGGAAGGAGCTTCTTCAAAAGATCAGGAGTTATTCGAATGAGGTGGCCGTCCTGATTATTTCAGGGCAGGAGAATATCGATACGGCCGTGGAGTTGTTGAAGGAGGGGGCCTTTGATTACATCGTCAAGAATGAGAATACCCGGAACAGGATCTGGAATTCGGTGCGACTATACCGTGAACAAGTTACCCTTCGGACCGAGAATGCCCATCTTTGGGAGAAGGTGGGTAAGAAATTTGATTTTTCGAATATTCTGATCGGGGACAGCAAAGGAATCAAACAGGCCTTTGCTATGATGGAAAAGGCAGTTTCATCGCAGATCACAGTTTCGATTACGGGGGAGACAGGCACGGGAAAGGAGTTGGTGGCCAAGGCGATCCATTATAATTCAGAGAGGAAGAAATTTCCCTTTATTGCCGTGAACATAGGGGCCATTCCGGCAGAACTGGTGGAGAGTGAGTTGTTTGGATATGAGAAGGGAGCTTTTACCGGGGCGAATAGCCGCCGGACGGGCTTGTTTGAAGATGCCCACCGGGGAACCATCTTTTTGGATGAAGTGGCTGAGATGGATCTGAATTTGCAGACGCGGTTTCTCAGGGTGTTGCAGGAGAGAGAGGTTCGTCGGATCGGGGGAAGCCAAACGGTGAAGATCGATGTGCGGGTGATTACGGCCACTCATAAGAATCTGGCCGAAGAGGTGCAGAAGGGGCATTTCAGGGCTGACCTGTTCTACCGGCTGATGGGGCTTCCCATTCATCTGATCCCGCTGCGGGAGCGGGATAACGACATCATGAAACTGGCTCTTTTTTTTGCGGAGACGTTCTGCCGCGAAAACAAACGGATAAAGGTAACCTTTTCGGAGGAGGCGGTTTCCAAGCTGATGGGGTACCACTATCCCGGAAATGTCAGGGAGCTTAAGGCGGTGATTGAGTTGGCGATTATCCTGAGTGATGATGGGGTGATCACCCCCAGGCACATTAGTTTTGTTCCGGTGAAAAGGTCAGAAGATTCAGGCAGCGAGGAGCTTCCGCTTCAGGAGCATATTAAAAGGATTGTCATGCGGAGTCTCAGCAAGAACGGCAACAATCCCACCGCCGTGGCCCGTCAGCTGGGAATCAGCCGGCCTACCGTTTACCGCTATATTAAAGAATTCAACCTGTAAGGGTCTCCTGCCTTTCCTTTTCTTGCGGAACGGGATCCGATCTTCCGGGAATGAAGATCTGTTTGGGACCATCGTAAGGCCGGGAGTTATTTCTCCACCGCCGTGAAGATCACAGCAAAGGGGAGGTTCCCGGCAGGTTGTGTCACCGACAGGTTTTCGAGGGCGAAGCCCAGCTGAATATTGATACGTTCGCCTTTTCCTTCAAAAAAGGGAACTGGGGTGGTGGTCAGCGGGATATAGGTTTCGCCTCCTGATATTTTCCCCGAGGCCTGTCCCCCGCTGGGAAGGGTGCCGGCGCTGAGGCGTTTGACCTTCAGGGAGATGGTCCCCTGCATCTCAGAGAGACTGGCGTAGACCACATAATTGCGGTTTTTCTTTCCCAGGTCTTCAATGTTAAGGGTTGTGGCGGGTACGGTCTCTGTGATCTCTCCTGGAAAATCGAGTCCCGCTTCGGTGACCATCAGTCCGGAGGTATTGAACAGGGGAGAGCCGGTGACCCTAACGGTCACTTGTCCGGCTGTTTCGGTGACCAGTACTCCGGTAAGTAAAACCAACAGAATTATCTTTTTCATCTCTGCTGTAGTTTAGTGGTCGGTGATGGTATAAGATACCTGAATCACGGTGTTTTCCGTCGGTTCGTCGAATTCTTCGCCGTTCAGGTCAGCGGAAAAGAGGAGCTGGTGGCCGAAGCCGGTACCGTCGCCGGTATGGCATCCTCCGATGTCCGAGATGAGCAGCTGAGGGGCATTGTTTATGGTGACAGGGGTCGTTGCCGCAAGGCCAAAAGCGCCTTTCCCTCCCGCAGAAGAGCGGGGAGAGGCGGTGACCGTCAGCCGGATCCCTGAGGGAAGGGTTCCGGAGGCCTGGACGTAAACACTGCGATGGCTGCCTCCCTGGGTAATCGAGGAGGTGTAGTTCAGCCAGAGGGAGTTATCTGTGGCTGTGCTGTTGTTCATAGCCTGCCCTGCCTCGGCAGGAGTGGTGAGTGTCAGGGTGATGTGGTTGTCTCCTTCTGGCTCTACATCGACCAGTGCCATCGCCGGCACCGGCACAGTGAAGATCAGGGTGGGTTGTGCCCCGAGTTGCGCTCCTCCCATGAACCAAAGCCCCAGGAGAACTCCCCAAAACCTCATTCGCTTTCCGTGACTAATATTTAAATGACCGTTCATGTGTGTAAATTATCTTGTTATTCTGGTTAATCCTGTGAAACACATGTAATATCCATGTTGTTTATCATCGCGGTTGATGCCTAATTGGTGCATGGCTATATCATCTGTTTATATTTATTCGTAGATGTGGCTTTTCTATTTTTGGTCATATTCGGGAACCTTCTTTTATGTCATCTATTTTTTCGGGTGGCGTCGGGTGAGGGTACCTCCTGTACCGGTGCCGGTTTGAAGATGATCGTTTTTGTTTTGGGGACCACCGGGACCAACACATTTCTGGTTTCCCCGGCCGTGACGGTGAAGGAGCTCCTCTCTTGCGGGAGGGTATAACGCGGGTCGAGATTGTTTTTATAGACGTGAAGGGTCCAGTGGCCGGGACGGAGGCGCGGGAATTCAAAATCGCCTGATGGCTGGGTGACGATCCTGATGGTCTCCAGGCTGTCGCGAAGCTCCACGACGATGTTCCCCAGTCCGGGCGTTTGTGGTTCCCCAGCCTGGTTATTTCCGGGCACTCCTTGCACGGCCAGTTTTCCTTTGATTCTGGCGGCTTTGACCAGCCTCAGGGAGACGCCGGTCACCTCGCGGGGGCGTATTTCCAGGGATAGCGGCATGGGGAGATCCGTAATTTCATCAATGGCCATTTTTCCCCTTCCGGAGATGAGTTGGTAATTTCCGGGAGGAAGGTTCCTGAATTCGAAGGTTCCGTTCCCGTCGGTTATGGCAGAACGGCCGTTGAGGGTGAATATCACGCCGGCAGCCGGAGTTCCGTCAGTTTTTGTGAGACTTCCCGACAGGGTGCCTGCATCGCCCGTCTTCTTCAGGGGAATCCCCAATTTCAGGGCATAGGTCAGGGAGAAGGTGAATTCCGGATTTTCGGTTTTATTCTGGAAAAGCATGTAATAACTGCCGAAGGTGAGACTGTGACGTTTCAGAAAACGATAATCAAAGGATAGCTGAAAAAGATTGCGGTTCAGATAATACTGGTCAATGGTATAATTATTCTGGACCTGCATGGTGGTTCTCAGGTTTCTGGCCAGTTGTCCGTGGGCTGAAAAGCCCCAGATCCAGTTTTTACTGCTTTGGGCGATAAAGCTGTTCATGTTGGACCAGGAGGTGAACGCCTGGAAATTCAGAAGATAGTTGGGGCGGTAGGTCAGGTGAAAACTGGTGCGTATGCTATTCTGGGTAAGGGCCCCCGCTGCTCCCAGAAAGTTGGTTGTTTGGCCATATTCCCCTCTCAGCGTGTAGTTGAACTTGCGGATGTGGTGGTCAACCTCAGCGTTCATGGTGGTATTGCGGTAGTCGAATTTCTTTTCGGGCATCCGGTCAGTGGAGGAGTGGTCGAGGTAGTAAAGTCTCACTGAGAGATTTTGGGTGGCCTTGTAGAATGAAGAAGCCATCACCATGCGGGAATAGGGTGCCGTACTCAGCAGGGTATCCTGGGCCGCATTGGAGAAATCTTCGCGTGCTGAGAGTCCGAGGCTCCATTTCCGGGTGAGGTTCAGGCTGAAGTTACCGTTGTAAAAGACTGAATTGTTATAGTATCCCGGGTAAAACTGTCCGGCATTATAATAGCTGCCAGTCAGGGTGAAAACGGGATGGTAGGCGTGAAGGAAGATTCTGTAGGCGTGGTCCTTTTTGCCCTCACTGCTCCCCAGGGAGTATTCGAATTCTGCGGAGCTGTTTCTGAAGGGTATCAGGCGAGCGGTGAGACTCCCCAGTGTGGCTGGTTCGGGAAGATGGTGGTTTTTTTTGCTCAGAAGATGGATTCCCACCCTGTTATCGCCAGCGATGCGGAAGTCGGCATAGGCGGCAGCTTCGCTGTTAATCTCTTTGTAAAAGCGGGGTTTTACGTAGAGAAAGCCTATTCTGGATCCCTTGGCGGTGATATAGGTATTTTCGGTGCCGGTCCCATAGCGTGACGTTTCCATCAGGGGGGTGACGTGGAATGACTTGTCGCCGATGAAAGACTCGAATCTGCGGCTGGTGTAGGCCAGGGAATATTCATCATACAGTCCCAGAAATGAGAGGTCGCTGTTGTTGGGACCGCGTGCCAGAAATTCTATTTTATGAAGCCGTGCGGTGTCGAGAAAGCCCGAGCCCCTGGCTTCCAATTGGTATCCGCTGACTGTTCTGCCGTCTTTTCCGCGCACCAGGGCACGACTCGAGAGGGTGACAGGATAGCGGAACCAGAGGTTGTCTTCGGCCTCACGCAGGGGATAAATGGTAACACTGCGGAAATCACGGCGGGTTGTCTTTGTCGCTTCTTCTGCCGGGGCGGCCAGGGAAACCTCAACACTGAAGGTGTGTTTGGAGAGGGCGGAGACCTCCTTGCTGGTGCTGACTTTTGCCCTTACTGTAACTGACTCGCCGGGATCGAGGGTCTCCGTGGCGGGGGTTACCAGATTGCAGTTGTAAGGAGTGAGGATGAACTTGCGGCGGCTGTTGCCGTTGTTTCTGAGCGTCCATGTGGCGGTGATCTCTTCGCCACCCCTGACATAATCAGGGGCGGTGAGGCGTTCGAAGGAGAAGCCCTCTTTGGCTTTCACGCTGAAGTCTCCTTCCGTTTCTGCCAGGAGAGTTCTGCCTGGTGGGGAGAAAAAGGAGGCTTTAAGGGAATATTTTCCGGTGGGAAAACTTCCGGGAAGGGCAATACTGGCCATGATTAGTCCGGTAGCTCCCGGCAGGAGGGAGACTTCCCGGGGAGGAATGGCCAGGCGGAGGCCTTCGGGAAGGGAGAGGGAGCTGCTAATATGGAGCGTGTCGTGGGTGTTGTTGGTGAGTTTGAAGACCAGGTTGTGGAGTTTTCCCGGTTCCAGGGAACGTTCCCTGGTAATGAGCTCCACAGCCAGAGAATCGCCGGGGGATGCCCCCGAGGCCCATAACCCTGAGAGGAAGAGGAAGATCAGCAGTGTGTACTTCCGCATGTCAGAGGTCGACGGTCACGTTGGTGCCAAAGATGAGGTCTTCATCGCAGTCGGCCACAAGAACGCCGGCATAGCGTCCCGGCGGCAGGGCCGGCAGGTCAAAGGTGAACCTGGCCGACGTTCCCGGATAGATGCGCTTACGGTCAAGCTTGAGTATCCCCTGTGAAATGCCATTTTCATCGATGAGTTCCAGGCTGGTTTCGGGGCGCAGGGCACGTTCACCGGAGTTACTGATGTCGATGTTCAGACGGGGCGTCTTTTCCTGCTTTTCGAGAGAGAGATGAAGGAACTGCAGGTCGCTGTTTCCGGTCTCCCCGATGTGGGTGATGATTTGGATGGCATAGCGGGTGACGGTGGATACGCTAATTCCCTTTTTGTGTGTGGCTGTATCGGGGGGCGCCATTCCTTCGACCATGATAACACTCCAGTAGGTACCCCTGAGGGTGTCGGAATGGGGAACGGTCACTCTGTACTCCACGTTTCTTTTTTCGTGGGCTTCCAGGGTGATGAAGTTATCCTCCAGCGATATCCAGGGGGCGTTTGATCGCAGGGAACTCCCCGGCTGATCGTAACGGCTTTCCCCGGTATGGGAAAACCAGTAGTCGGCCTGGGAGAGCTTAATGGTGGTAGAGCGTGACGAAGTGTTTTGGATCTCTATCCTTCCCCGGCATTCTTCTCCGGGCATCAGTCTGGTTTCGTGTGACAATCCGTTGATCACGGCGATTCCGGCCCTGGCAGGCATGGCGAATGCAGTGAACATGATAAGGATGGTCAGTAAGCAGGGACGAAATGGTTTCATTTTTTAATGGTTTTGTGCATTACCATAAGGTGAAAAGCGTCAGAAATTCCATAGCGCAAAGGTATAAAAACGGTTACCCGGGGGAAGGGGAAATCTCAAAAAAAGAGGCTGTCCGAATCAGACAGCCTCCTGGCAATATCTTTGTTTTCTTATTCGCCGGTGATGGTGTAGGTCACCACTACATTATAGTCGCCCGAAAGCAGGGTTTCGTAATCATTTTCTTCCATTCCCATGGAGTAGGTCAGCTGGTAGCCGTTATTTATACCATCGCCGGTGAAGGCGGTTTTGATTCCGGTGATGAAGTCCTGGTCTTTATCGGTGAGGGTAAGGGGTGTACCTACATAGGTGCTGGATCCCCTGTTGCCTTTTCCATTGCCCGTAGCGTTGGTGGTGGTGGCTACTTTCAGGGTAACCCCGGCAGGAAGTGTACCGCTATAACTGACCTGGATCTCGCGGGCTTTGTCGTTTTTTGATACCGTGGAGGTAAAGTTCAGCCAGAGGCTGTTGTTGGTGGCGCTGAAGTCAAATCCCAAACCGGCTTCTGTGGGGGCCGTAGGAATGAACTCGACATCAGAACCTTCGGTTTCGATATCCAGAATGGCTACCGGGTTGATTTTAATGGCCACATTGTGGTTGTCGGTGCTGGCGTCGTTGTTGTCCTGTGCAAGGGCCATTCCTGAGAAGATCAGGATTGCGGCCAGGGTTGAAAATACATTTTTCATCTTTTTCATTTTTAATGGTTAATCTTTTTTATGTTTATTTTTCTTCTGTACGATGGTATGAACTAAACTATTTCTGTGCCACGAAACTGAATGTTCAGATAATCAGTTGGTTATGTTTTTGTCCCTGTGGTGAGGTGTAAAGAATGTTTACATAATTTATCAAAAGATTACGACCAGAACTCTCTTGCCTGATAAGGGGTGCCCTGGGGTTATCCTTTCAGGATAAGGCACTTCCCTGTCATACCCATGACTGGGATATATCCCTTCCGGGGATAGGTTAATGGGGAACATTCTCTAAAATTTGGCGTGTTTTGTAAAATGACATCAGAAGGGTAAAGCCAAATTCGTGCCGCGAATCGTATATGTCAGGTTTACAGGAGTATGTGAAATGACCTTAGGCTTAGCTGTAAAATATTTTTACGGTCAAGCCGGAAGATAAGCCCTTGATGGTTCTGGGACCTGGTTCTTATAAGAGGGTGGGGCCTACGCAGGAATGTTGGGTTATGACAAACTGCTGAAAAGTTGCAATTCCTGACATAGCCGGGGATACCAGGTTTTCAGGAATTTGATCAGGGGGAGCAGCTCTTCATGGCGCTGGGGGTCGCCTGCGGCGGCGTTGATCTGTTCCAGGTTAGCGACCGTTTCTCCGGCCGCCAGAAGGGCGACGCTTGACCTGAGTTTGTGGGAGCTCTTTTTGACGGTGAGGAGGTCTCCCGAGGCGTGGGCTGATGTCAGTTCTTCGAAGTAAGCGGGGGTGATTTCCAGGAAGCTGGTGACCATTTCCCTGACGAGGGCGGCATCATTCCCCAAAGCGCGGGAGAGTTTTACCGTATCACTGAAATGGGTATTGTTATCCTCAACTGGAGGGCTATTTTTTACATGCCGGGCCAGTGCTGCGCGCAATTCTCCAGATTTGACGGGCTTAACCAGATAGTCGTCGAAGCCGAGGCTGATGGCCTCAGTGATGGTCAGGTCGCTGATGCTGGCCGATAGGGCGAGGACAGGGGTTTTCAGTCCGAGTCTTTCCCTGATGATTCTGATGGCTTCAAAGCCAGCAAGAGCAGGCATTTCAATGTCCATCAGGATGATATCGTAGCTGTTTTTCTGCAGCATCGTAAGGGCTTCTTCCCCGTTGGAAGCGGTGTCCACGACCGTGTGCCAGGTGGCGAGAAGGTTGCGGCCATATTTCTGGCTGAAGAGGTCATCATCTACCAGCAGAATCCGTTTTCCGGTCAGCCACGGTCCGGGGTGGTGGTTCATCTGCCTCTGCTCTGCAGGGGTGCAGGCGTCAACATTTCCGGCAGGAAGGGTAAACCAGAAACGGCTGCCCTGACCTTCCACCGAGTCTACGCCGATGGTGCCCCCGTTTTTCTCCAGAAATTCTCTGGCCAGGATGAGTCCCAGTCCGGACCCCTTCTCATAGTCCGTCCCGTAAGTGGTATAAAAGGCTTTTTGGTCAAAAATCTTATCGATCATCTCTGCGGGAATGCCCACCCCGGTATCGGCTACCTGGATCTCTACATCAGGTCCGCGTCTGCTGACGGAAACGGTGATGTTCCCATGCCTGGGGGTGAATTTCAGAGCATTATTAAGGAGGTTGCGCAAGACAAGGTTCGCCGAATTCTTGTCGGCGTAGACTGGGAGAAGCTCCTGCGTGCCAAAGGTAACCGATAAGGACTTGTCACGTACTCCTGAATTGAGCAGTTCCAGGTTGCCGGCGATGAGATGGTTGATGATAAAGTGGGAAGGGGTGATTTGCAGGGAGCAGGCCTGGAGGCGGGACCAGCTCAACAGATTTTCGAGCAGGTTAAAGGTGGAGATAGAAGCTTTTTTCAACTCTTCGAGGTATTCGTACCTGGATTCCTCATTCAGGTCATTCTGGGTCAGGATATCCAGTACGGGGATAAAGTTGCTGACCGGTCCGCGAAGGTCATGGGCGATGATAGAGCAAAACTTCTGCTGGTTTTCAAGTGTTTGTTGAAGCTTGTGCTCGTTCTCTTTTTTTGCAGTGATGTCCCTGACCGAGCAAATCACCTCATTGTCGTTCAGTCTGGCATATCGGGCTGAATAGTGCTTCCATCCTTCATTATATATTTGATATTCTAACTCAAAGTCACCTGTCAGGAGGGTCTCTCTGACGGCCGACAAAAACTGATCGGCCAGATCCTGGTCATAGAGCTCGTGAAATGTCTTTCCCGTGTATTTTTCAGAGGGGTATACAAATCCTGCTTTTTCCTGCTCCACGAAAGGTTTAAACCTGCCGTTTTTATCGACAAGAAACAACAGATCGGGAATGGTTCTGAGGATAGTCAACCATTTGCTATCTTCATTCTCAGAGGTTTTCAGCATCTTTCTTAAAATAAAGCGTCATCCTACAAAAAGCAGATGCCAATATAGGAAAACAAACAGGGAATCCAACATTCCAAAACGGGGATTTTTAGAAATTTAATTTCGTGGTAAGGCAGCCGCTAATTTCCATTTATGGCCGTACCGAAATAGTATTTTGAGAAATTTTCGTCTTCAGCAGACATATTGGTTTAGAAAAAGAGAAATTTGTAACAGAAATGATCGATGGTGACTTACAACAATAGGCGAGAATGAAAAAACTGAGCAAGAAGAAGGGGATGCAGCCGGGGAGCCTGGTATTTACGGGCAACCCGAAAACAGAAGAGGTGAGAGTGCGCATGACCCGCTACAATCCGGAGCAACTGGAAGAACAAGAATTCCGGGGTTTCGGGGGAATGCCCATGCCGGGTGGTGGGTTTGCGGTGAACTGGATCGATATCAAGGCGATACATGATCCGGCGATCATTGAAACCTCAGGAAAGCTCTTCGGAATACACCCCCTGGTTCTGGAAGATATCATGAACACCAACCAGCGGCCGAAAATCGATTTTTCTGAGAACCATGTTTTCATCGTACTCAAGATGCTTTCATACAACGAAAAGGAGCATCTCATCGAGGCCGAACAAATCAGTATTATCGTGGGCAACAATTATGTGGTGACCTACCAGGAGAATTATGAGGATATCTTTGATGCCTTGCGCGACCGGCTCAGGAAGAATAAGGGCCAGCTCAGGAGTATGGGACCTGATCTCCTGGCCTATAGTCTGATGGATACGATTGTGGACTACTACTATGTGATTCTGGAGAGGATCGGTGCCGACATTGAGAAATATGAGGAAGAGCTTCTGAATGCCCCTCGGCAGGAGATCCTCAGGGAAATCTATATCCTGAAGAGGGAGAACCTGGTGCTGCGGAAGTCGGTATGGCCGCTGCGGGAGGTCGTTTCCCGCATGGAACGGGCCGAATCTCCCCTGATCAGCCGGAGTGCCCTTCCTTTTATCAGGGATTTGCAGGACCACACCACCATCGTCATCGAAACCGTGGAGTCTTATATGGAGATGATTTCCAACTTGATAGAGCTCTTTCTGTCGATCGGAAACAACCGCTTGAATGAGGTGATGAAGATTTTGACCATTATTTCCACCATTTTCATTCCGCTGACTTTTATAGCCGGGGTTTACGGCATGAATTTCAGGAATATGCCTGAACTGGAGTGGCGGTGGGGCTATTTTGCCATTTGGGGGGTCATGTTGTTGCTTGGAGCGGGCATGGTGTATTATTTCCGCCGGAAGAAGTGGCTGTAATTAGTCATCGCAGGCATACAGTAAAATCCCTGAACCGTAGCTTGTATCCTCTGACAGACAGGTCATTGGTGCACTGAGTATTCAGGGTGCAGGGTTCTGCAAGTATAGAGAATCGGTGGGGAGGGTGAGTCCGGGGTAGAGGGTGACCTTGCGCATGGTGGCGGTGTCGAAGACGAGGAATTCGTCGTCCTCTTCGGTGCCGGGGGTGTTGCTGAAATAGAGGTTATAGAGGGCGCCGGCGGGAAGAAGGAGGCGTGCGGTTTTCCCGGGGGGGATGCGGATATCCATCATGTCGGCGTAGTTTTCGTTTTTCCAGGCCATGTCGGTGAGCATGTTGACCTGGAGGGTGTCGGTGCCGGTGTTTTGGAGGGCGACTTTTTTCAGGCTTTGCCCCGAGGGCATGTACATGAAGAATCCGGTGAGCACTGCCAGAACCGTGGATCCTGCGGTGAGAAAAACATCGCCGAAGACGTTGCCCACTCTTTTGTTTTTGATCTCCTTCTGGAGTTCATAACTCGCCGGATCGTGGATGTAGCGTGGGGTGCTGCAGGAGGAGAGGAACATCACCAGGGACAGAACTAAGGCCGTGGTCCGGAAAGACCTGCTTGCCACCCTGTTCAGCCCTTCCCGGCCGGTCCCCTTGTTCCGGCAGTAACGGATGGCTTGTGGAGGATAAAAATCCCTTTCCGGAGGGGCTAAAGGCTCTTGGGGGATGATGATCCCATTCGGTTTGGCCGGGAACGGAAGCCACCGATCTATTCCTGAGGGTGAGTCTGAATTCTTCATGGCTTGTGTTAAAAGGGTTGCAATTTACGAAAAAATTATACTTTTGTGGCGCAAATGGAGAGTTGCCAGAGTGGTCGATCGGGGCAGACTCGAAATCTGTTGAACCGCTTGCGGTTCCGGGGGTTCGAATCCCTCACTCTCCGC
>CAZMMX010000064.1:0-6908 GCA_964567485.1 uncultured Prolixibacteraceae bacterium
TTTTAGAAAACCGCTTTGGCGATTTCTTTCACGTTATCAGAGATCCCGTAGGTGTAGATGTGTAACCCGGGCACCCCGGCGGCGATCAGTTCCCTGGCCTGGTGAATGGCCCATTCGGTGCCGGCCTCCCTGGCGTCGTTGTCGTTTTTGCAGCCATGCAGTGTCTTGCTGAGTTCTGACGGCAGGCTGATGCTGAAGATCTTCGGCAATACGGTCATTTGGTTCATCAGGGCGATAGGTTTGATGCCCGGAATGATGGGAACGGTGATGCCCATCTTACGGCATTTCTCCACGAAATCGAAAAATACCCGGTTATCGTAAAACATTTGGGTCACAATATAATCGGCCCCGGCATCCACCTTTTGTTTCAGGTAGCATAGGTCGGTTTCCATATTGGGGGCTTCGGCGTGTTTTTCGGGATACCCGGCCACCCCGACGCAAAAATCAAGGGGAGTGGTGTTTTTGAGTTCCGGATCGAGGTAAATCCCTTTCCTCAGTTGGGAAATCTGGCTGACCAGGTCGATGGCATGGGCATTTCCCCCGGGTTCAGGACGGAAGATGTGCTCCCCCTTGAGTCCATCTCCCCGGAGTGCCAGCACATTGTCGATGCTCAGGAAATGCAGGTCTAGGAGGACATGCTCTGTTTCGCTGCGGGTAAAGCCGCCGCATACGATGTGGGGAACGACAGGGATTCCGTATTTATGCTGGATAGAGGCGGCAATGGCCACGGTCCCCGGCCTCTTGCGCACCACCCGGCGCTCTATGGTCCCGTCGGGCTGCTCCCTGAATTCAATTTCATCACGGTGCGTGGTGATGTTGATAAACCGGGGATTAAACTCCAGCAAGTTTTCGATGGTACGGTATATGCGCGAGGCATCACTCCCCTTCAGCGGCGGAAGCAGCTCAAAGGAGAGAATCGTATGGTCGGACTGGCTAAGGGCCTCTGTTACTTTCATGATATTAATTTTTTAGTTCACGGCAATCTTGGCTGTGAGACGGCTGTACTGTTCAATGAAGATTTTCCTGCCTGCCGTTAATTTTTCAATGGCCTCGGCAGTGTAATGGCGGATGGTTATCAGGGTAAGCCCGGTGTTGTATTTAACTTCGTACTCTTTTCTGAAATCCAGCATGATGCTCTCCAGCCCCAGCTCGGGGGCATCAACCAGAAGGCTCAGGTCGATCGCCGACTTTTGGATCATGTTCACTTTGAGTCCCTTCCCCGACAACAGGGAAAATACCCTGGAAATATCGTCAGAGGAGATAAAGGAAAAGTCATAGGGTGAAAAGGTGATCAGTACCTGGTTTCCCCGGGTGATGAAGACCGGAGTCAGCTCCAGGAGATGGTCCACCTGATGGATGATGGTCCCCGGTTCCGCAGGATTCAGAAAGGAGCGCACATAAAGGGGGATATTTTTGTTATGCAGGGGTTTCATCGTTTTGGGGTGAATCACCTGCGCCCCCGAATAGGTCATTTCTATGGCTTCACGGTAGGACAATTCCTTGAGTAGGACGGTTTCCGGGAAGAACTTGGGGTCGGCGTTGAGTACTCCGGGCACATCCTTCCATATGGTCACGCTTTCGGCATTGAGCAAATGGGCCAGTATCGCCGCCGTGTAATCGGACCCTTCACGCCCCAGCGAGGTGGTCAGGTTGGTGACCGTAGAACCGATAAATCCCTGGGTGATGTACATGGAGGCGCCATTGAACTGAAAGGTGTTGTTCACCAGCATCTCGGTCCACTTCCAGTTGACCGAGGCATCACGGTATTTATCATCGGTGCGGAGGCTCAGCCTGATGTCGATCCATCGGTTGGGCTGTCCTGAAACTTCCAGGTAATGACTGACGATCAGAGAGGAGAGGAGCTCTCCATAACAAATGAACTGGTCATATTCGAAATCGTAAAGCAGGGAAGGCGGGAGTTGCAGCCGCCTGTTGATCTCGCCGAGCATGGCCGTAATAGTGTCGGGAATCAGATCACTGCCGAAGAGCTCGGCGGCGATTCCCAGATGAAATTTGCTGAAGTCATCAAAGATCTCCAGGGTCTCATCCCATCCGTTGAAGTGGGCCTTTACCAAGGTCTCCAAAAGGTTGGTGGTTTTCCCTATGGCTGAAACGACTACCACCAGGTCACCCTCGCTTTGCGCAATGATCGATGCCACATTCCTGATGCCTGCCGCATCCTTAATGGAAGCCCCGCCAAACTTGTAAACTTTCATTTGATTATTCTTCACTTTTTCAATGTTGCAAAACTACGATTTTTCGAGGTGAAGAAGCCCAAGAGGTTCCAGAACAGGGATTTTGTTTTGAAAAAAAGTGTATATTGGCTTACAGAAACCTTTAAATGTGGTGCGCCATGGATATTCAATCGACTGTAAACCTGAGTAATGGGAAGAAAATGCCTCTCTTCGGACTGGGTGTTTTCATGAGCAAGGAGGGGCATGAAGTGGAAACAGCCGTGTTATCGGCCCTGGAATCGGGTTACAGGCATATCGACACAGCAGCGGTCTATGGCAATGAAAGGGGGGTAGGCAAGGCGGTGCGAAACAGCGGCATTCCCCGGGGTGACATTTTCATTACTTCAAAAGTGTGGAATTCCGATCAGGGTTACGAAACCACATTTGATGCCTTCAGGGAGAGCATTGAACGGCTCGATACCGACTATATCGACCTTTTTCTGATCCACTGGCCAAAGGGGCCTCTCTCTCTGGAAACCTGGAGAGCCATGGAAGAGATATATGCATCAGGACAGATCAAAGCCATTGGCGTCAGCAATTTCCTGGTTCATCACCTTGAGGAGCTTCTGGCTGCCTGCCAGGTCAGGCCCATGGTCAACCAGGTGGAGTTTCATCCCTACCTCCAGCAACCTGAATTGCAGGCGTTCTGCAGGGCACAGGGGATTGTCATGGAAGCCTGGAGCCCCATCATGAAGGGAAGGGTAAACGAAGTTCCCGTATTGCAGGCTCTGGCGGCACAGTATGGCAAAACTCCGGTACAGATTACCCTGCGCTGGGAACTCCAGAAGGGGATCGTCACCATTCCCAAGTCGGTACACCGCGAACGTATCCTCGCCAATGCCGATATCTTCGACTTTGAGATTTCCGGAGCCGACATGGAAAAGATAGACCGGCTCGACCGTCATGCCCGCATCGGAGCCGATCCCGATAATTTCAACTTCTGATATCCCTGTTTTCTATAGGAAACCTCCCCGGACTAAATACCGGCGATTTCCCTGATGCGGGTGATCATCTGCTGTGCCAGGGCATCGGCAGCTTCACGGGTCCGGGCTTCCGCATAAATCCTGATGATGGGTTCGGTATTGGATTTCCGCAGGTGTACCCATGATTCGGGAAAATCGATCTTGACTCCGTCGATATCGGTGACTTTCTCCTCCCTGTATAACTCTTTAATGCTGCTCAGCAGCCTGTCGGTGTCGATGCCCGGGGTGAGTTCGATCTTATTCTTAGAGGTGAAATAGTCGGGATATCTCATGCGCAGTTCAGAGCATTTTTCTCCTGACAGGGCCAGGTGGCTGAGGAAAAGGGCGATGCCTACGAGGGCATCACGGCCGTAATGGCTGGCCGGGTATATGATGCCGCCGTTGCCTTCGCCTCCGATGACCGCATTGGTTTCCTTCATGACCTTCACCACGTTGACTTCGCCCACAGCAGCAGCGGTGTAACTGCCGCCATGGCCGATGGTGACATCACGCAGGGCCCTGCTCGAGGATAGGTTGGAAACCGTATTTCCGGGGGTGTGGCCCAGCACATAATCGGCACAGGCGACCAGGGTATATTCTTCATTGAAAAGGGTGCCGTCTTCGTTAATGATGGCCAGCCGGTCGACATCGGGATCGGTGACGAAACCCACGTCAACCCCGCTGTTTTGGATGATATGGCACGTTTCGGTCAGGTGTTCGGCCAGGGGTTCGGGGTTATGGGCGAACTGCCCTGTGGGGTCGCAGTTGATCTCCACGACGGCAGCACCCAGCTCCCTGAGGAGGCGGGGCAGGACGATCCCTCCCACTGAGTTGATGGCATCGACGGCCACCGTGAACCCCGCCGCCCTGATGGCTTCCGTGTTGACCAGCGCCAGCCCTTTGACCAACTCGATGTGGCGGCCGGTGTAATCTTTTGTGGTGACGCTTCCCAGGTCGTCGACCCCGGCAAAGGTGAAGTCTTCGGCAGCGGCGATGGCGAGGATGCGCTCCCCTTCGGCCCCCGAAAGGAATTCCCCGCGGTCGTTGAGGAGCTTCAGGGCATTCCACTGCTTGGGATTGTGGCTGGCCGTGAGGATAATCCCCCCGTCGGCCCCCTCTTCCGTGACGGCGATTTCCGTGGTGGGCGTCGTGGCCAGGCCGATGTCGGTCACCTGACAACCCATCCCCGTTAAGGTGGTGATGACCAGGGAGCTGACCATGGGCCCTGAGATGCGGGCGTCACGACCCACCACTACGGTTACTCTCTTTCCCTTTTTCTGGTCGAGGAGCCATGTGGCATATGCCGCCGTGAATTTCACTACGTCAAGGGGACTCAGCCCTTCTCCCGGTCGGCCACCTATGGTTCCCCGGATCCCTGAAATCGATTTGATCAGTGCCATAATTTGTCTCTATTGTTGGTGAGGACAAAAATAGAAGTTTCCGGAGGAAGTTCCGGAAAACTATCCGCTTTTTGGGTGGAAAATGGTGCGCAAAACAGACGGAAAGTGAATTACTCTTCGTGATCGTCGAGATCGTCGAGTTCCGCCAGGGTCTCGGTCAACTGGGCCAGGTAATTGCCATAGGCCTTCCGGAAGGTCCACCGCAGCAGTAAAAACAATAACCCCGAAAGCAGGAACATGAGCAACAACCCGATGATCAGGGCAGGGATGAAGAACCCTTCCATGGTGTTGTGCTGCTGAATGCTGGTGAAATAACCCGCGATGAATCCTGTGGCCGATACCATCAGGATAATGGCCAGGGCCAGGGTAAAGAGACGACGGTAGAGGTTGAGAACCCCGATGGTTTTCATCAGGGTATGGCGTAGATCGCATACGCCCCTGCACACGCGGCGTGTTTTCCAGTAATGGATGAAGAAAGTGGCGAAAAGGGCGACGATCAGCAGGTTAACACTCATGTCAAGGGTGGCCACCCATCCGGGGACTCCCCCGGTAACTGTGGAAGCCCTGGTTATACCGGTCACCGTTAAAAGATCAAGGACCAGTCCACCTAAAATAGCCACCAGCAGAACCACAAAGCCAATCCTGATATTCCGGTCTATACGGTCAAGCAGGGTGGTGGTCCTGCTCCTCAGCAAATTCCTGATCTGCTCTTCGTTCAACATTTGCTGTTCCGAAGTCTTGTCAGTCAGTTTGTTCCATGCTTTTTGCAGATCTTTGATATCCATGGTATTAATCTTCTGAGGTCATCAGTATCTTGAGTTTTTTCTTGATACGGTTCATTTTCACCCTGACGTAATTCTGGGTGATTCCCGTGATGTCAGCGATTTCCTCGTAACTTTTATTTTCGAGGAAGAGGAGGATGATGGATTTTTCGATTCCGCTGAGGCGGGCCACTGCCTGTTTCAGGAGGAGGATATTCTCTTCCTGCTCGGGAATATGGAGGTCATCGGCAATCAGGAGGCTTTCTCCCGACAACCGGCTGAAACCCGGAAGCCTGCGGATCTTCTTAAAGGAGGTAATGGCCGTATTCAGGGCAACACGGTACATCCAGGTGGTGAATTTCGACTCTTTCCTGAAGGAAGGGTACGACTTCCACAACTGGGCCAGAATCTCCTGAAACAGATCTTTCCGATCATCCTCATTATCGCAATAGATATTGCAGACTTTATGGATAATTCCCTGGTTGGCCCTGATTATTTCCAAAAACTCCTTTTCCACGCCAGGTTATGAGTAACTGACAACGTTAATGGATTACACCCCTGAGAGGTGTTTTACAGCATCTGCTATTTCATTTTCAGAAAAGAGACTTCGCGGGGGGAGAGCATTCTCCATTTCCCCCGGGGAAGGTTTTTCTTGGTGAGGCCGGCAAAGGAAACCCTGTCGAGAGCCCTGACCCTGTATCCCAGTGATTCGAAGATTCTGCGGACAATGCGGTTGCGGCCTGAGTGAATTTCAATGCCCAGGGTATCCTTGTCTTCTCCCTCGATGAAGCTGACGGCATCGGCAGCGATCGGACCGTCTTCCAGTTCGATGCCATCGGTCATTTTCTGGATGTCGGCAACAGAAACCGTCCGGTCAAGGGTTACCTGGTACACCTTTTCCACTTTATGGCTGGGATGGGTGAGTCTCTTGGACAACTCTCCGTCATTGGTCAGCAGGAGGAGTCCGGTGGTGTTCTTGTCGAGTCTTCCCACGGGATATATGCGTTCGTCACAGGCCTCTTTGACCAGCTCCATCACGGTGCGTTCAGCATGGGGATCATCAGTGGTGGTCACCACATCTTTGGGTTTATTGAGCAGGACGTAGACTTTCCTTTCCGGGGTGAGCAGGCGGTTGTCGAAGCGTACTTCATCACTGGGGGAGACTTTTGTTCCCAGCTCAGTGACGATTTGTCCGTTCACGGTCACCACTCCTGCGGTGATGTATTTGTCGGCCTCACGGCGGGAGCATACGCCGGCATTGGAGATGAAGCGGTTAAGTCTGATAAGTTCCTCCTTTTGTGTGGACCTGACCGTTTCTTTTCTTTCGGTGGAACGGCCGAGTTCCCTGAGGATCTCGTGCCGGGAGGGGCGCCTGTCCCCCTTGAGGGTCAGTTTCTTGCCACTCTCCCTGTTTCCTTCCTGGTGCGAGGAAGAGGAAGCTCTTCCGGCGGCAGCCCTCTCGTCTCCGAGGGTGCGCCTGCGGGTTACTCCCGGCGAAGAAAAACGGGATCCTCCGGCGGGTGAGCCTGCGCCACGGGTAAAGGAACGCTG
>CAZMMX010000064.1:7008-13726 GCA_964567485.1 uncultured Prolixibacteraceae bacterium
GATTCTGGTGAGCCTGCGCCACGGGTAAAGGAACGCTGTCCGGGAGCCGATGAGCGGGATCCCGGGGTGAAAGAGCGTGGTCCACCGGAAGAGGGACGAAAGCCGGAACCTCTTCTTTCACCTCCGGAAAAGCCTCCCTGCCGGTTACGGTCCGGGTTCCCGGGCCGGTTTTCCCTTCCCGGGGTAAAGGAACCCCCCGGACGTCTGGGGCCTTCCGATGAAGACCTCTGCAATCGCTTGCCTCCCGGTGCTGATTGCTCCCTTCCGGTTGCTCTTCCGGCTGCTTTTCCCCGGCCGCTATTTCCTCCCTGAAAATCTCTGCTCATATATACTTTTAATTTTACGCTGCAAAGGTCGTAAAAAAACTGACCTGAGTGTTACGGAATTCCCTAAATTGCAACCAATATTGATATAAACCACTAAAACAGAAAAGAGATGCAATCACATGAGATTGATTACCGTATCCTGGGAGAAGGGGTTCAGCTGGTAGAAATAGAGCTGGATCCGGGCGAAACCGTTATTGCAGAAGCGGGGGCCATGCTCTATATGGAAGACGGTATTTTTTTCACGGCTAAGATGGGTGATGGTACCAATCCCCGCGCCGGCCTCTTCGATAAACTCCTGTCTGCGGGATCGCGCGTGATCACCGGAGAGTCGCTTTTTATCACCCATTTCACCAACCAGGGGTATGGCCGGAAGAAGGTGGCTTTTTCGGCCCCTTACCCGGGAACCATTGTGCCCCTTGACCTGAAAGAGCTGGGAGGCCGCATTATTGTGCAGAAAGATGCCTTTCTGTGTGCTGCCCTGGGCACTAAGGTGTCCATTACCTTTAACCGGAAACTGGGATCTGGCTTTTTCGGTGGCGAAGGATTCATCCTCCAAACCCTCCAGGGCGACGGAAAGGCCTTTGTCCATGCCGGGGGAGCCGTTATCGAACGCCAGCTCTCCAATGAGGTCCTCAGGGTAGACACGGGATGCATCGTGGGCTTCGAACCTCAGGTGGAATACAGCATCGAACAGTCGGGAAGCCTCCGTTCCATGGTTTTCGGCGGCGAGGGGATCTTCCTGGCTACCCTGCGGGGCACCGGTAAGGTGTGGCTTCAGAGCATGCCCATCGGAAAACTGATCAGCAGGCTGTCGGTCTTCGGCAGCAATACCAAAAAAGAGGGCGGTGCCGGCCTGTTGGGCAAACTGCTCGAAGGTTAACCGATATCGGGCAAACTGATTCCCCTGATTTTACGGTAGAGGTCGAGGGCATAGACATCGGTCATCCCCGAGATGAAGTCGACAGCCGACTGCACCCGGTGATACGTGGAATCCCTTTCCTGCAGGTACTGCCCCGGAAGAAGCATCAGAATCCTCTGACTCAGCCTATTCCCGGGATGGAGCAGGGCCCCTGTGAATTCCGTCAGCAAAGTGTCAATGATTTTATAACCGGCAATCTCAATTTCTACCACTGAGCGGTGGTTGTAAATCTTATCCCGGGAGATTTCCTGCACCTTTTTCATCGCTTCCAGATAGGAGGGGGAGATATTTTTCAACAGGGAGCTGTGAAAACGGGCGTTCAGGATCTCCTCATGGTTCCTGATGAATACCGATGCGCATTCCCGTGTGAGTTCCCCGATAACGCCGGCACGCAGGTAGCTGATCTGCTCATTGGGGTCGCTCACCATATGGAGGGTCCTCTCCGATTCCTTTTTCCTTTCCGGGGTGTTGTCCTGCAAAAAGGCCGTCAGCAGATCCCTGGTGTCGTCATACCCGAGGATGCCCAGCCGGAAGGCATCTTCGACGTCCATGATTTGGTAGCAGATATCATCGGCGGCTTCAACGAGGTAAACCAGGGGATGGCGTGCCCCGGCGAGGGGATTCTCCTCCAGTACGGGAATCTGCAATTCAGTGGCGATTTCCCGCCAGGTCTCCTTTTCCGACTGGAAAAAGCCAAATTTCTGATGGGTGGCGCCCGTTGATTCAAAGGGGTACTTGACGATGCTGGCCAGGGTGGTATAGGTCAGGGCAAAGCCTCCCGACCGTTTTCCCCGGAAGGGGTGGGTGAGCAGCCTGAAGGCATTGGCGTTTCCGTCGAAATGGGTGAAATCCTTCCATTGGGCTTCGGTCATCTCGTTTTTAAGAAGTTTCCCCGCTCCGTCGGTGAAGAAGGCCGCAATGGCGGCTTCCCCGGAATGGCCGAAGGGGGGATTTCCCATGTCGTGGGCCAGACATGCGGCCGATACCACGGCACCCACCTGGGTGAGCAATATGGGATCGGTGATCAGCCGTTCGCGGAAAAGCATCTCCGCAATTTTGTTCCCCAGGGAGCGGCCCACACTGGCCACTTCCAGGGTGTGGGTCAGCCGGTTATGCACGAATATCCTCCCGGGAAGCGGGAATACCTGGGTTTTATTCTGCATCCTCCGGAAGGCAGGCGAAAAGATAATCCTGTCGTAGTCCCTCTGAAACTCACTCCGGTCCTCGCTTTTCATGGCTTCTTCCCCTGCGGGGCTTTTCCCGAGCCGCCGGGAAGAGAGCAGAACACTCCAGTCCATTTTTTTCATGTTTGTCATATGCATCTTTCCCGGCCCTTTATGGCAGGCTGATCTTCACTGTTATCTTCGAAAGCCCCTCATCTGCTGACGATCCGCCGTAGAGAACTTCATACTCCCCGGGCATGGCCATGACCGATTCTGTCAAGGGGTTATAGAATTCAAAGGCCTTTGACGGCAGGTCGACCGTCATTTTTTTTGTTTCTCCGGCTTCCAGGGGAACCCTGCGAAAGGCCCTGAGCGACTTGACCGGTCCTTCAGGATCCTGGAGGTTGCGGATGTATACCTGGACCACCTCATCCCCGGCCATGGGGCCATTGTTTTTAAGCCTGAACCGGAGGGCGAGGGGTTCCCCGGGTCTGATCTCCTTATGGCTCAGGGAACCCCTGTCATATCGGAAAGTGGAATAGCTCATTCCGTGACCGAAGGGATAGAGGGGCTCCTCCTTCATGTAGCGATAGCTCCTTCCCTTGTTCATGGTATAATCCTCGAAGTCGGGCAGTTGTTCCGTGGAAGCATAAAAGGTGACGGGCAGCTTGCCGGCGGGATTGTAGTCTCCGAAGAGGACGTCGGCCACGGCAGTGCCTCCCATTTGTCCGGGATACCAGGCATTCAGGATGGCGTCGAGGTTTTTATCTTCGGGTTGCAGGGCTATAGCGCTGCCTGTGCAGAGGACGAAAACCACCGGTTTCCCCGTATTTTTCAGGGCGCTGAGGAGATTCCGCTGGACCTGTGGCAGTTCGATGGTGGTGCGGTCGCCCCCCCTGAACCCGGGAACATCCACGGGCATCTCCTCCCCTTCAAGACGGGGGGAGATCCCTCCAACAAAAATAATGGCGTCGGCATCGCTGACTTCGGTGGCGATGGCCTCATAATCAAGGGTGGTCACCCTTCCCAGGTCAAAGTTCAGGACACCCCACCGGTCGGTCTGGTAATAAGAGAGTTCTATTTTGTAGGGGCGTCCCCTGGTGACTTCGAGGAGATATTCTCTGCGGTTGAAATTGCGGCTGCCCCTCTCGTTGGCCGTCAATACCTCGCGGCCATCGATTTTCAGGCTATAACCGTCATCCCCGGCCAGGCGGAAGGTGACCTCCCCGCTTTCCGAAGGAATGAATACCGCCTCATATCGTGCCGAGAAGTGGGTGAGCGCCACCCCGGGGGCAAAAACCGTATTCCCGAAGGTACTGAAGTTAAAGGGTGCGGTGACCTGGGTGCTGGCAGCGACCTCTCCCGAGAAGTCGGAAGTGTTGTAATAGGTGGCGCTGAATCCTGCCGCTCCTTCCGAGGAGCATTCATGGAACAGGGATGTGAAAACCTTGTCGTTGGCGAGGTCACATCCCTTTTCGTGGATGACGGTACCAGCGGCGAGCTTATTACGGATTCCCTCCAGGATGGTCACCGTATGGGTGGGGATGCCGTTGTAGTTGGCCCACATCATTACCGAATCGTCGGCATTGGGGCCTACTACGGCCACCTTTTTCAGGTTTTTGGAGAGGGGAAGGGTATGATGGCTGTTTTTCAGGAGGACCATACTTTTACGGGCCATCTCCAGGGCCTGCTGTTTATGTTTTTCGCTTTCGACCACCGACATGGGAATCGATGCCCAGGGCACATCCCTGTCATCGTCGAACATGCCCAGTTCGAAACGGGCGGTGAGCAGCCGCAGTGCTGCCCTGTCAATGGCGGCTTCATCAAGGAGGCCTTTGCTGAGGGCTTCCATCAGGGCGGTATAATGATTGCCGCATTCCATGTCGGTGCCTGAGAGGAGGGCAGCTGCCGATGCCGAGGACTGGTCGGGGTGGGTCTCATGCCTTCCCTTAACCCAGAAATCGGCGATGGCGCCGCAGTCGGAAACCACCACTCCGTCGAATCCCCACTCCTCGCGGAGAATGGTGGTAAGCAGATGGCTGCTGCCGCAGCAGGGTTCCCCTTCGTAGCGGTTATAGGCGCACATCACCTCTTTAACGCCGGCATCCTGCACCAACTCGCGGAAGGCCGGGAGGTAAGTCTCCAGCAGGTCACGACGGGAGATGTTTTTAGCGTCGTAGCTGTGGCGGTTCCACTCGGGACCGCTATGGACGGCATAGTGCTTGGCGCAGGCATGGCTCTTGTCGTATTTGCTCCCGGGGTCTCCCTGGAGTCCGCGAACCACGGCCACTCCCATCCTTCCGGTCAGAAAGGGATCCTCGCCATAGGTCTCCATCCCCCGTCCCCACCGGGGGTCACGGAATATGTTAACGTTGGGGGTCCAGAAGGTCAGTCCCGTGTAACGTCTGAAATCGCCTCTTTTTTTGGCGTCGTGATGTTTGGCACGGGCTTCGTCGGAGACCATTTCAAAGGTTTCGGCGACAGCCCGGTCATCGAAGGTGGCTGCCAGGGCGATGGCCTGGGGAAACACCGTGGCCCGGCCGGCACGCGCTACCCCGTGTAACGCCTCATTCCACCACTCATATTTGGGGATCCCCAGACGTTCAATGGCCGGAGAATCGTTCATCATCAGCGAGATTTTCTCCTCTGTGGTGAGCCTCCCCAGCAGGTCGGCAGCCCTCTCCCCGAAAGGAAGGGAGGTGTCACGGTAAGGCAGCAGCTGCCCACTCACGGACATGATAAGGTGAAGGAAAAGAAGGGCCAGGAATACCGCCCTGGCGGTAACCGTAAAAACAGGTCTCATAAAGCGTCAAAATTTATCATGCATGCACAACCATGGATCCGCGGGGACCCTTCTGTAACATCCGGCTTCCGCAGGATGATATTTCAAAAATAACAAAAAAACAGCTCCCTTGGCGATCTTTCACCCTTCGCTGCCCCTGTTGGCTGATCATAAGACCTCCGGAAATAATCAACGCACCGGCCAGGAAGATGGTCCATGGACAGTGCGTTGATGTTGAACGAGATGGTAAAAGGAGGTCGGGTCAGAATTCCAGGTCCAGAAGATATTTCACGGAGACGGGTTTACCCCGTTGCATGCCGGGTTTCCAGGGTTTCATCTCCCTGACGGTGGTCAGCGCCGCCTCACCGGCCGCTTCATTGCTCTGTTCCCTGACGATGGGATTCACGGCGTTTCCTTCCTCATTGACGGTAAACTCCACTTTGGCCTTGCCACTCAGGGGCCCTTTGGCTTTCAGCCGGACCCTGACCGCAGACGCCAGCTGGTCCAGCCCCGCCTGACCGCCCGGATATAAAGGCATGGATTCTACGACAATGAAAACCTCTTCCTCCTCCGAGGCCGGAGTATTAGATTCCTCAGCAGGAGGTGGTGGCGGCGGCGGTGGTACCACTTTCCCGGAAGCCGTGGTTTTGGATTTCTCAGCAGGAGGGGGCGGCGGAGGGACCGAAGACTTTGCGGGATCGGCAGTGAGGACGAACAGCTCCTCTTTCATCATGATGTGAAGGTCCGAAGGTTCTCCTCCACTGATCTTTTGCGTGGCTGTGCGGTAGCCGACAAAGGAAATGTAAAGCGTCACCGCATCCTTGCCGGGGAGTACCAATTCGAATATACCGTCAGCTCCCGACATCGTTCCCACGGTGGAGCCACCGATCACTATGGAGGCTCCGTGCAGGGGGGTTCCGTCGGGTTTGACCACCTCCCCGGTCACTTTTACCTCCCCGGAAGGACGTAAAGCCGCATCAGCCGGTGAAACGAGCTTCTCCCGCGCTTGCGTTTCAAAAACAGGCTCGGCAAAGGCCACCGATAAAAGGGCCATAACGGGCAGTGCCCACATCAGGCGCAATGCCCTTTTTTTTGGTTTTTCTTTTAATGTCATCATTTTAAAACGGTTTGCATTGATGGAAGTATGAAGGTGGTGGGTAAGACCCATCACCGTGACGCCCATCAACTGGTTAATTAATAGCGCCTGGTACCTTCCCCGGGAATGTCCCTGCGCAAGGACACCCTCATCGGCGAGGTATTCATGGTTTTGCCTGATCGAGCGCTCGAGCAACCAAACAAAAGGATTGAACCAAAAAACGGCGGTGTACAATTCGGCAAGCAGCAGATCTGCCCAGTGTTTCTCACGAATGTGCACCTCTTCGTGAGCCAGGATCTCCGTTAAATCCTCATCTCCATAATTGACAGGATTGTAAAAGATAAAACCGAAGAAGGAAAAGGGCAGGGGATACCTGCTGTTGCGGATTATTCTGAATGCGCCGTAACGGCTTACTCCCGATTGATAAATGAC
>CAZMMX010000065.1:0-13209 GCA_964567485.1 uncultured Prolixibacteraceae bacterium
AAATATCCCCATACCATAAACCATGACCAATTGGTTTGGTTTTCAAGATCTTGTTTACTTATTCAGGATTAGAGTACATATTGGGCAAGTCATTTTCGAAAAGAGTCACCGGACTCTTGTAGAAGGTTTTAAAATCGTCGGCAGAAGCGTCGCCAGGGTAGGGGCCAAATGCATGACTGGGTTTTTCGTTTCTCCAGGCCACCACCATAGAGCAGTTTTTTCCGGTCACTACCGGAAGGATATCTTTAGTCCAATAATCAGCAATATGATTATTCTCTAGTCCGGTTTCAGTGACTCCGACAGGTTTCAGCAATTTGTCGGCTAACCTTGAAAGGGCGTTTACGTTGGAAATAAATGCTTTTGTATTCAAACCATGATAGCAGTCCATCCCCAGAAAGTCAACGTAATCATTCCCGGGCCACCGGAAGAGCAACCGGCCTTCGGGATCGTCATACACTTCATCCATTTGGGGTGAAATGGCATAGATCACATTGTGGACATTTTTCACATCGCGGAGGTAGGTGACGATGAATCTCCAGAAGTTTATAAATTCTTCTTCTGTGGTAGCTTTGGATCCCCACCAGTTCCAGGCTTGAGTATGTTCATGCAAGGGTCTGAATATGACTGGAATGAGTTTTCCATTTTCATCCTTCATGGAATGGAATACCTCAGCCACATGATCGAGGCGTTGTTTGTATTTCCGGTTCATCTCGCTGCCTTCCTGTAGAATTTGGTCCACCACTTTTGTGTTGTCCCAGGCTGTTCCGACCGGGTACTTTGCCTCGGGAGATTCCGTCAGGGGATTATTTTGGTGCCATACCAGCATGCTCACTCCCCCTCTCTTATGAACCTGGCGGATCAGTTCTATTTTTTCATTGTTAATGCGGTTCATGTCAAGGCTGTAAACAGCCGGGTGGTCGCCCACCAGGTCTTTGACATCGCTTCGGCCTTCATCACCCCGCCAGCCAACGCCATAGGAGGGGTAATCATGATGGCCGAACATGACCCCCTTTTTGTGGATCTTTAATAAATTGGCAAACAGCGCCCGGGTCTCCGGAGTCGCATTTTTATCGACCATGGATAAACCCGGGGATTCCTTTATAAATACTTCTTTGGCAAAGTCGTGAAGTTGTGATCTCCAGAATTCCCATTCATGACCGAAAGGCTGTTCATGGAATACATTTTCAATGCCTTTTTGCCGTAAGTGATCGACAAGATTCCGGTGTCCCTGATAACGGGGATCTTTTGTACCGCAGCTGATCCATAAAAGACGAAGTTCCTTGTTGACTTTTTGTGGATTATCCAATATCCCCGGGAGGTATTTGTTGTAGTCGAAGTCGGCGTCACTTAAAATTCCGGCACTAAATTCTCCGATGGCCGAAAACCGGTCAAGGTTTCTCAAGCCGATGATAAAAGCCTGTCCTCCTCCCATCGATAATCCTGCGATAGCCCGATTATTTTTGCCTTTGGCTACCCGGTATTTCTTTTGAATGATAGGGATCACATCATGGATGAGTTCTTTTTCCAGCAGAGCCATTCCTTCTACGGAACTACCCCCGGCCCAGGATCCATCTGTAAAACCGTTGGTCATAACGATTAGCATGGCTGCAGCTTCATTCTGAGCAATCAGGTTATCGAGAATGACGTTTGCGCGTCCATCGTTAATCCAGCTCCCTTCGTTGTCTCCCCCGCCATGCCGTAAATAAAGAACCGGGAATTTCCGTTCCGGCTGATCATAATATGCCGCAGGGACATAAATATGCATTTTCCGGGGGCACTTTAGTGAGGAGGAGGTGTAAGAAACAATGTGCACATCCCCCTGAGGAACATTCTGCAACTCATCATATCTGGGTTTTTCACCACAGACTTCCACAATACTCCCATACACCATCGTGCCTGCTTTTACATCAGGGTTCACCATATCAAGGGTTTTCAGGTCGTCAACCAGAAAACTGTATTGGTATAAGCGTGGGCTCACCGGTCCTATGGTAATGGTCCAAACGCCGTTTTTCTCTTTTCGCATGGGTTGAGGCTTTGCATCCCATTCGTCAAAGATGAGCGAAACCTTTTTGGCGCGTGGTGCCGTCACTCTGAAAGTTATCGTATTATCGGCATTTACGACGGGAGAAAATTTCGGTTCAACGGGTTTCCACCAACCCTGGGTACTAAAGGAACTGCCGGTCTGTGCTTCAAGATTCAGTGTTATCAGAATAAGACTGGTGAGGATGAGAAAGAGAGAATTTTTCATGTGTTTAAATTATTCCGTTGTATGGTTCATTTCGTGAAACACATGTAATGACCCTGTGGTTAATCATCACTGTTGGTGCATAATCGTGCATGGTCATTTCATCTGTTTAAAATATTTAGTTAATATGGTGAAATTCGTGAAGCAGATGTAATGACCATGAGGTTATTGCCCGTTCTCAGCAGCCGCAAAGAATTGCTTCGCAATTTCATCACGGTTGGTGCATAAATAAGGCATGGGTATTTCATGATACTATTCTGGTTTTCCGAATAAGGTTATTCATTCCAAACATAAGTTCCCACAGCACCGGGGGCTAGTTTGAGGTTGGCAAACTGACCTTTGTACTGGATTCTTAATCCGTTGTTGTTCCACGTATCGTTAACAACGATGAGGACGATTTTTCCTTCAGGGGTCTTAAAAGCCACATTAGGGTACACTTGAGTATTTTCCACGACCCCCACGCGATAGACTCCCGGTCTTTGTTCATCTTCATACAGATTCACAGATTTATCCCCCCTGTTTGTTGAAGAAATACGCACCGAACCGGGTCTGACAAACTTGGAGGCATGAGCAATGGTATAGTATGCGACATTGCGGTTTACCATATTTCCATCTATTGTAATGGCGCCCTGGCACATGGAGCATCCGCCGTTATCGGTATGAGGGTCGTTCAAGGGGTCGGCAGCCAGGTTCCACAATATGACATTGCGGCTCCAGTTTTGTGTGGTTCCCAGGAGCAGTCTTTTTACTGGTGACGTGATATTGATGTTTGTACTTTCTGGTCGTTCGGTAACCATTTGTTCTGTGAAATAGATGTTCTTATCAGGCCTGGCCATATGCACAATGCTCATGGCTTCCAGATCGCCACGGTAGTGGTGAAATCCTGAACCGTCGATATATTGTGCGGCTTCGGGGTCGTTCAGAATTCCCAGGGGGTAGTCAGGCCGGTCGCAATTATGATCGAACACAATGATCTTGGTGTTCAATCCTGCTTTTTTAAATGCTGGTCCGAGATTGTTTTTCACAAAAGCCGTCTGTTCGTATACAAACCATGACATACTTGGAGTATTTCTTGAGTTCATGGGTTCGTTTTGCACCGTCACTGCGTCAATAGTAATTCCCTGTTTCCGCATTTCCTGTACATATTTCACGAAATACCGGGCATATACATCATAACATTCTTCCTTCAATTTGCCACCACGAACATCATATATTGTTTTCATCCAGGCTGGTGCAGACCATGGGGAACTCATGATCTTAATTTCAGGATTGATGTCCAGAATTTCCTTCAGAACCGGAATTACGTCTTTTAAATCCTGCGCCAAAGAAAATTTTGTTAAATCAAAATCAGTTTCACCTTCCTTCAAATCGTTGTATGAAAATACAAAACTGTTGAGGTCAGAAGCCCCGAGGCTTAAGCGTAAGTAGCTGATACCGATGTTGTTTCCATCAGTGGCAAACAGCTCGGTGAGGATTTTTTTCCTTTCTGACGGATTCATGCGGATAAGATGTTCTGCACTTCCGCCGGTTAGTGCAAAACCGAATCCGTCAATCGATTGAAATTTCTGATTTTCATCAATGATAATGGCCGTTTCCCTGCCTTCATTATCAGCCTTAAAACTGTGTGTCTCCTCCTGTTTTGTGAAAAGGGAAGAACGGTCATTGGTCGTTACCCATGCTTCGATATGCCTTTGCGGTCCATTTTGTGCGGATATTTTGGTTACGCCTGTGGCGACCAGTAACGCGAAAACGATTTTCAGAGTCTTACGTATCATAATAATTGATTTATGTTGATCTGGAAATGAAATTGGTTCTATTTTTCTTTGAATAGCCCATGTTTCAAAGATAGGCAACCCCCCATAAGGGTAATAATAGTATATTGTCATTTCGTAATATTAATGGTTCACCCCAGATTATGGAGATAAGTGGTTATAATGTCAGAAAATCAGGCAAATAACTCACATGGCCGCTTCAAATTGCATGATTTATGAGGATTTTTTGATGGTAGAATAGTGATTTGATACTATTTTAAATCAAATCAGGAGGATTCGCTTAAATATCTGGGGAATATGAGCATTAACATCCATGGCCGAAAATCGAAATTGGGAAAGAGAACTATTTAATACCGTGGGAATGAACTCATTAAAATAACTTGTGAGTTTAGAAATAAATGGTTTATTTTGAGATTCCAACCATCGGCATTAGTAATACTATTTAATAACATGTTAAAAAACGATTGTAAAATTTCCGATTAAGTCTACCTAAAATGAATATCCTCAGAGAAATTACGCCACTCACCCCATACGACTGTTTCACCATTTTTAGCCGGGAAAAAAGAGAGTTTAACTTCCCGCTACATACGCATGAAGATATTGAAATGAATCTGATTTTAGATGGTGGCGGAGCGCAGCGCATAGTTGGAGACCATATCCAGGAGATATCAGACCGGGAGCTGGTCTTTATTGGCTCCAATCTGGCTCACGGTTGGTTTACCAACAAATGCGCCTGTAAGAATACCCGGGAAATCACCATTCAGTTTCATCCTGATTTAATTGATGAGAAGTTTCTTCGGCGAAATCAGATGATCGACATCCGGAATATGTTTGAGAATGCCAAGTGTGGTATTTTGTTTCATCCTGACACAGCGGATAATATGGCCTCCCGAATAACGGCACTATATAAAAAAGGAGGCTTTGATTCGATTCTGGAACTGCTTTCTATTCTTCATGATCTTTCCATTTCAAAAGACGCCAGGGTACTTTCAAACCCGTCATTTTCATCTAATCAAAATAGTTTTGATGATAACCGCATTGGAAAGGTGATAGAATATATGACCCATCATTTTAGCAGACACATTTCCTTGTCAGAAGTATCGGAAATTGCCAATATGTCAGAAGCCTCGTTTAGCCGGTTTATTAAGAAGCATACAGGACTCAGCTTCATCGACAATTTAAATGAAATCAGGCTGGGGAACGTTACCCGGATGCTCATCGACACTTCCTTTTCCATTTCCGAAATTGCCTTTAAATCGGGTTTCAACAACATGGCCAATTTCAACCGGACATTTAAAAGCAAGAAAGGACTGACCCCCAGTGAGTTTCGCAGTAAGTTGCTGGGTGAAAGATTTTTCATTTAGTCAGATTTTTTTTTGCGGTTTTTGAAATGCATTGTGGTTAATTCTCTGTTTTCTCAGGGGTGATCCAGTTTACCTGGGTTATTCCGTTGATGAAGTGTGCCGTTTTTTCTCCTGATGTGGTGACGACATCTCCCTACCGGTTCCTGACACGATGAACGCGTGGGTCAACCGCGACCATATCTCCTGAAACTTTTAGAATTGGCTTTCTAATGAATATTATATGAAAAATGATTACACCCCCTATTATACATGGGGTGTAATCTTAAATTTGATATATATACTTTATCTTAATATTAAATTAAAGGGGTATCGCGAGATTATAATATAAAAATTCACGATACCCCCCCTGATTTCATAAATTTGAAATTAAAACAGACCACTTACTTACAACTTAAATTAAACAGATGCGATCAGGGATGAAAAAATTGGGTTTGGTGGGGATTCTGCTCATTGCGGGGTTCTCCGTAGCCGGTGCTTCCGACGGGAGCACGGTAGATACCGGGGCAACGGCCTGGATGTTGACATCCACGGCCTTGGTGTTATTGATGATTCCGGGATTGGCGATGTTCTACGGGGGGTTGGTGAGGACCAAGAATGTGCTGGGAACCATCATGCACAGCTTTGCCGCCATGGGAATCATCAGTGTGCTATGGGTGATTGTGGGGTACAGCATGTGTTTCGGGCAGAACATCGCCGGAGGATGGGTCGGATGGAATTGGGATTATTTCTTTCTGAAAGGGATTGATACCAACATCATGGAAGCAGGCATTCCGGAATATGTATTTTCCATGTTCCAGGGGAAGTTTGCCATCATCACCCCTGCCCTGATTGCCGGAGCATTTGCGGAAAGGGTTTCTTTCAAAGCCTATGCGTTTTTTATTGCCCTATGGAGCATTTTCGTCTACAATCCGTTGTGTCACTGGGTATGGGCCTCCGATGGTTTTTTGTATAATCTGGGCGCCCGGGGAGCCATTGATTTTGCCGGGGGCACGGTGGTGCACATCTCGGCCGGGGTGAGCGGACTGGTTTTGGCGTTATTCCTGGGCGCACGGCGCGGCTATCCTTATCAGGTGATCAGACCCAATAACCTGGTCATCACCATGCTGGGTGCAGGCTTACTGTGGGTGGGCTGGTTCGGCTTCAATGCCGGGAGCAGTATTTCCAGCGGACTGAGTACGGCCCAGGCGCTGACCGCCACGCAGGTGGCGGCCGCCGCGGGGGCCATGACCTGGTTGATCATCGAAAGTTTTCACCAGGGGAAAGCCACGGCCCTCGGATTTGCCAGCGGCATTCTGGCCGGACTGGTGGCGGTGACGCCGGCCGCCGGGGTGGTGCAGCCTTATGGCGCCATGGCCCTTGGCATCCTGGCCTCTGTGGTTTGCTACGGGGCCATCCAGCTAAAAAACAGGATGGGTTATGACGACAGCCTTGATGCTTTTGGCATTCATGGTGTCGGCGGAATCACCGGAGCCCTTCTGCTCACTTTCTTCATCCGGCCCTCGTGGATGGCCGAAGCTGTCGCCACTTCAGGCGGCACCTGGTCACTCCTCAGCCAGCTGGGCGTACAGGCCCTGGCCGTTGTTATCGCCATCCTCTATTCCGCCGTGGTGACCTTTATCCTCATCTGGCTGCTGAACAAAGTCGTCCGCTTCAGGTCGACCGAAGAAGAAGAAATGGCTGGACTCGACCGGACTTACCATGGGGAGAGAGGCTACGGCATGTTGAATCCCAGTTAATTATCCAACCACTAACACGTATGAAAGATGAAATACCCATGCAAATGATCTCACCAACAGGAATGATATAGCCACATGGGTTTTACATCTGTTTCATAGAGTAAACCATAATAACTTATATTTTAAACAGATGAAACTTATTACAGCCATCATCAGGGAAGTACAGCTCGATAAAGTCCATGAAGCGCTGATCGAGGCGGAGATTAAGCGGATCACCGTCAGCCGGGTCTCGGGTCACGGACAGCAGCGCGTCGAAGAGCTGCACCGTGGTCAGATTGTGATTCCTGACCTGATCCCCAAGATAAAGATAGAAATTGCAGTCAATGAGGCATTTGTCGACATCACCGTAAATGCCATTCTGAAAGCTGCCCGCACCAACGGTCCGGGAGGCACGGTAGGTGACGGGAAGATTTTCATCTCTCCTTTGGAAGAGTGTATCCGTATCCGCACCGGCGAAAGGGGAGGAACGGCTATTTGACGGTGATGCCGGTTTAACCCGAAATGTGAAGGACTACAAAAAAAGTTCAATTGGGGTCATGACTCCTGAGAATTATATCGCTGCAAAAAAGGTGTGAAAGCGGTTTTCAGATGTTCCTAAGACGAAAACCGGATAAAAATGGTCTATAATGGAGCTGCCGCCCTACTTTAAAGTGGCCGATACCGGCCTCTCTTTCGGAAATGATCATTTCAATGCCTGACATACAGTTCCCTTTATTGTATTCATCAATTTGTCAAAATCCTGCCGGAGTTGTTCGTCTGTGATTCCCTTTTCCGGGGAGAAATTGTCAAAAAACCGGGGCAGTGAAAAGTGCCCTGCGATATCGGCCCCATGTTTCGGAAATCTTTTCACCGCACTTTCCAGCACACTTTTGCCACCGCCCTGACCGGTTGAGGTGGAGAGCAACAGCACTTTTTTCCCTCCGAACAGTTTGATTTCAAGCCGGGAAGCCCAGTCAAAGATATTTTTGAAAGCGGTGGTGTAACTGCCGTTGTGCTCTGCCAGGGATATGATGATGAAGTCGGCTTGTTCAAACTTCCGGACAAATGAACGGATTACGGGAGGAATGCCCGATTGGCTTTCGATATCGACGGAAAAAAGCGGAGCCTCGTAATCATTGAGGTCCAACAGTTTCACTGTGGCATTTTCAAATTGGGCCGCGGCATAGGCGGCAAACTGTTTATTGATGGAGGCCTTGCTGCCGGAGGCACCCATTGCGAGAATCTTCATGTGCTGTTTTTTGCGAAACCGAAACAATAATACTCATTTTCTTCTTCGATACCATGAAGTGATTCTGGCAGCCATCCTTTCGGCGGGCACTTTTAAAAGTTCAAAGGATACGACGAAAATGATAAAAATGTTCAATATATTTGTTATACTGGATAAAATATCCTAATTTTATCCAGTATAAGCTACTATAATGATCAGAAATGTCATTTTGCAGCAAAAAGAGGAAAAGGAGTTGTTGGCCGGAATACCTTATCAGCCGCGCCTTTTCCCGAGGATTCCTGCTGATTTTCTCACATCGGGACTCATCAAGTTGATTACCGGGCCCCGAAGATCCGGGAAATCTGTTTTTGCTCTTCAGTTTCTGAAAGACCAGAACTATGCTTACCTGAATTTTGATGATGACAAGCTTATAAAGACATTTCAGGAGGATGAGGTAACGAAGGTTTTGCAAGAGGTATATCCCGGCTACACCCATTTGTTCCTTGATGAAATCCAGAATTTGGTGGGTTGGGAACTATGGGTCAATAAGCTGCACCGTCGGGGCGTAAATTTGATCATCACAGGCTCCAACGCCCGTTTGTTATCCAAAGAAATGGCCACATATCTCACCGGCCGGTATCTTCTGATTGAAATTCTTCCTTTCAGTTTTGCTGAATTTCTGGATTTTTACAAAATAGAAATTCCGGATGAAACCTCTATGACACCTCAGATAGCTGGCCAAATTATCCAATATATGAACGACTACCTGTTGATGGGAGGTTTTCCTGAAACTCTGCAGGCAAGGTCCATCACAAAAAACTACCTCTCCTCCTTATTCGATTCGATCCTGTTAAAAGATGTAGCCAACCGCTTTCAGATCAGACAACCCCGGAAACTTTATGAACTTTCTCAGTATTTGCTTTCAAACTATTGCAATCCATTTACTTTTACTCAACTTACACAAAGTTTGGATTTTAACAGTGTAACCACACTTCAAAAGTATACCGGATTTTTATCTGAACCCTATCTTTTCTTCTACCTGCCGCGGTATATGCAGAAAGTAAAAAGCCAGCAGAAGTCCGCACAAAAGGGATATGTGGTAGACACGGGTTTCGTGTACGCCAAATCATTCGAATTATCGCAAAACAGGGGCAGGTTATTGGAAAACCTGGTCTTTATTGAATTAATCAGGCGGAAGTTTATGCCAGGACTGGACCTGTTTTATTACCGGACAAATAACGACAGGGAGGTTGATTTCCTTTGCAGAAAGGGACACCAGATTGTTCAGTTGGTGCAGGTATGTTTTGACCTGTCGGACCCCAAAACGTTCAAACGGGAAATGAGCGCATTGGTAGAAGCCGCAAAAGAGCTTTCATGTGACGACCTGCTGATCCTGACATGGGACCAGGAATTTTCCAGAGAAGAATATGGATATATGGTTTCCATAAAGCCTGTTTGGAAATGGTTATTGGACGAATCTCCGGAGTTCAGTGCCAGGGGGCAACGCATTTAGCCATACGTTCGGCGAGGTCCTCGATGTCGTTGCGACGGGCCAGTTGGAGAATCAGTTGTCCCAGAAATCGTCGTGCCGGGTTCTGGTCCCTCATTTCTGAACATATTGCTTGATCCTAGCGGCCATCCGTTCGGCGAGGTCTTCAATGTCATTCCGCCGGGCCAGTTGGTGTAGCCAGTGTTCGGGGATGGTGTTCCATCCGTAGAGCAGTCCGGCCAGTCCGCCCGTCACCGCCGCCGTGGTGTCGGTATCCTCCCCCAGGTTGACCGCTTTGAGGACGGCCTCGCGGTAGCTGGAGGTGGTGAGCAGGCACCAGAGGCTGGCTTCCAGGGTGTGGAGGACGTAGCCGCTTCCCCTGATGTCCACTTCAGGCTCCTCCGCGATGTTGCCCTTCAGCAGGCGGTCGAAGCGGGCGATTTCCGCCGGATCCACATTCATGGAACGCAGGAAGGCGGGGATTTCCTTCCGAAGGAGTTCATAGGCTTCCCACTTATCGGCACCTTGCAACAGGAGCCGGGCATATTCGAGGTAGGAAAAGCAGGCGATGACCGAGCGGATGTGCCGGTGGGTGATGGAGGAGACCTGGCGGGTGAGGTCGAACCGTTCTCCGGCGGGTTTGTCATGCAGGTGGAACAGCAGGGGCAGGATGCGCATCAGGGAGCCGTTGCCGTTGCATTGTTCATCGCTGTCGCCGGCGAGGTCGGGTTGGACCCCTTTCCGGAGGCGTCCGATGGCCTGTCCGGTGGTTCCCCCGATGTCAAATACAAATCCGTGGGCGGTCCAGAACCCCTCGTCTCGCCAGCGGACGAAATTCCGGGCGATGGTTTGCAGGTCGAATCCTCCGGTCAGCGCTTCGGCCAGACAGAAGGTGAGGGAGCTGTCGTCGGAGAAGGTGCCGGGGGGCTGGTGGTGCGTGCCGTGTCCGATCATGTCAGTGACAGGGTTTTCCTTCAGGAACTCTCTTGGTTTGAATTCAGCCGGCACCCCCAGGGCGTCGCCCACGGCCACCCCGAAGAGCGCCGACTTGATGGCTTCGGTGAGAAAGGGCTTTGTGATGGGTGTATTCATGATTGTTGGATAATTCTCAAATATAAAAAGATCTTAGTTTAGTTTTTGGCCATTTTCTAAACTAAGAAAAATGTTAGTCTGGTTTTTCAGACTTATTTTTTTGGTTGAACGAGATAAAAATGAAATAATTTATTTGCGAAAATCACCGAAAAGTGATACCTTTCGCAAAAAATAACTTTAATATTGACACGATTTACTTACAATAATATTTCCAGTTGGATAGACTCATTGCAAGCAAGAGGGAGGTATAGTTTTGCCCTATCGGAATGCAGGGAACAAAATAAGGATTTAAGTGACGCCGCTATAAAATTATCTTTAAGGCGTCTCGGGAATAAACAAAAGGTCATATCAGTATTCAAAGGGTATTACCTGATTATTCCTCCGCAATACGCTTCCAGAGGAATTCTGCCACCTGAACTTTTTCTGGACGCAATGATGAGACATCTGAAAAGGTCTTATTATGTTTCTTTGCTCTCGGCAGCAGTTTTTCATGGATCATCCCACCAACAACCCCAGGAATTTTTTGTAATGACTGATTTCCCGGTGTTACGGCCAACCTATAAGAAAGGACTAAAAATTAATTACTTAAGCATTAAAAGCATTCCTGACAAACTGATTGAAAAGAGAAAGACCCGGGCAGGATATTTGAATGTGTCAAGTGCTGTTTTAACCGCATGTGATCTGGTTCAATATAAAAGGAGGGTAGGGGGAATCAACCGTGTGGCCACCGTATTATATCAATTGGCAGAGCAACTCCGTCCTTCTGATTTTTCTTCTGATTTATTGAATCACTGTCAATCCACGACACTCCAGCGATTAGGCTATTTGCTGGAATTTGTTTGTTTGCGAAAAAACCTGGCTAACGCATTATTTAGGGCCGTTCAGAACGATAATCTGGTCTTCTATCGAATACCTCTTGCTGTAGCCATGGGGACTAAAGGTTATGCTTCAGGTAACCGGTGGAAGGTAGTTGAAAATACTGAAATAGAGATGGATGAATGATACCAATTGCCTTATTCCAACCTAGTCCCAACTTAGTCCCAACCTGGTCCCAAAATAGTGATACGGCACTTAGTTCACTTTTAAACCATACCTTAACTCCTACTATAACTCCTGCTGCCACTCCTCCTCCGCCGCCGGAATGACGGGCCGAGTCTTTTTGATGGGAAGTTTTGATTAATTTCTATGAAAAAGTCAGAATATTTTGTTTTTTCCCTTGAGAATTGTTCACTACTGATGTTTGTTCATTGAAAATGAACGTTAATTATCAGTGAACAAATTGCGGTGAACCTGCCGCCAACCTGCTTACTGGCTATTTGCACTCCGGAACGTTTCCACTTACAACAGAACAGAGCTGGCATAATTTTTAAGGAAATCGAACTTGTCCCCGATGAAAATGGCAAGATTTATTTACCTTTTCATAATTTGTCGTACCTTTGATAAGGTTATCATGAACAGATGGAACTTACAATTAACATAAAAGACAAAAAATATATTACTTCATTTCTGAACCTTCTTCGGAAATTTGACTACATAGAAATCATTGACGTCAAAGAAGATACCTACGATATCCCTGAGGAGCACAGGATGTTGCTTGATGAAAGACTAAAAATGGTAGAAGAAGGCAAGACATCTTTCAGGGATTGGGAGATGGTCAAAAAAAAATATGAAGGAAAGACAATTTAATATTGAACTTTCCGAAGAGGCTGAGAATGATTTTGAAAACTCCTATCAGTTTTATTTCGGTGATATCCCCAAAGTAGCAAATGCCTTCTATCAGTCCGTAAATAATAGTCTGGCAACCATAAGAAGTACGCCTTTTTCATTTCCTGTCGTTCATAGAGGTTTAAGAAAATATACCATTAAAAAATTTCCGTTTATCATTTATTATCAGGTTAGTGAGAATACAATAAAAGTCCTTGCCATATTCCATACAAGCAGAAATCCACGAATATGGAAAAAGCGGGTGAAGGAATAAAACACACCAAGTGGTAATGCTCTAAAAGTCCGGCGCCCCGTTAATCTGCCAGTTGAAGTTTGACCCGGGGTCACGAACCTACCAATACCCAGCCGTCTTTATTTCCCCGGTTTCACCATAAGCGGAGACTTTGTGACTTGCCCCGTCACACCTCCAGCTCCACCTTCGGAATTAGTCCGGCTTTTCCTCTTGCCCTGGCTTATTTGCCCGGTTTCACCTCCTGCTCCTCTTCCGGAAGGTCGAGCATGCTTTTCATACAATACATCACCTCGTTGTTCATCTCCCTGAACCCCTCCTCGTTGAGCGACATCGAACAGACCGACTGA
>CAZMMX010000066.1:0-12690 GCA_964567485.1 uncultured Prolixibacteraceae bacterium
CTGCCGCCTGGGAGAAGATGTCGCTGAAAAAAATCAGGGCCTTTGGCACCGAATTTACGATTTCAGTATTCCGGCAGGAAAAAGGCATCACAGCCACGCTCGCGGTGGAGGGGAAAGTCGTTAAAACATTCACCGGCAAACCCGGCGATTCCTTCCCGGTGATCCTGTCAACACAATGGTAATCCCTGGCTGTTATTTTTTGATCAGCGTCTCTTTTCCGGCGCTTTGAGGACCCCGCCACTCCAGAAAATAGAGGCCCGGGGGAAATGTATGGGTATCCATGGTGCCGGAGCTGCTTCCTGTTTGTAGCCATCTCTTCACCAACCTGCCATCGGATGTGGTGAGTTTTATCCATAGCTTCCCTTTCTCCTCTGGAATTTCCACCCTGAGCTCATCGCGGAAGGGATTCGGGAATATCCTGATTTTCTGACCCGGCCATTCTGCCGAAGGAGTCATCGAGACGGTCTTGATGAGATAGGGTTCATCGGGAGAACCCACGATGCCGTTGACGGTGAACGGGAGCGAATTATGGACGCTCAGGACTTCGTCGCGGCTGGCATCGTACACCCTGAAGTGCAGGGTCTCTCCCATTTTGTTGCTGTAAACCATCAAGTAGGCGAAGTAACCGTCGACCCCCTGGTCAAAAGCGACAGGGGTGACGCCCCTGCATTCGTCGCCCGCGAAAACCCCCACGATATCTCCCTGATCAGTAGAGAGGGTGCCATCGACGACCACTTTGCCCGTGATGGTCATGGTAAATTCATAGGCGTACGGGTTTACACTCCAATCGGGTTGGGCCATCGTAATGAAGCCCAACCCGTTGAGTGAAAAGAGAAAAATGTAAGATAAGAACCGCATAACCGGGTTATCTTAGTTTTGTGATCTTCGTGGTTTCGACCCGGTTCTCCGATACCAGTCTGATGGTGTAGAGGCCTGCGGCCATCTTCATGTTTCCGGCGCCGTTGGTGCCGTCCCACAACAGGGTGTGCATTCCTGACCCCGCTTCGCCGTTGTAGAGGTTTTTCACCAGGGTCCCGGTCGCATTGATCACGTCAATGGTCACCTTTCCGGTAAAGCCGCTGAATTCGATCAGGACTCTATGGTCAAAGGGATTGGGATAACAGCGGAAGGTCGCAGGGCTGGTGAGCTCCTCCCCGCCGGTGGTCAGTCCCTGCACGGTGAGCAACAGCGGCTCCCTGGTGGTTCCGAAGACGCCATTCTGGAGGTAGGGTTTCTTTTCCTGGACGGTATAATAGTTACCGGTGAGTCCGTCAAACACCCGGAATCCGATCATTTCCCCCTGCAGATTGCTGCCGATGTTCAGGAAGTAAGGATCATAGTCCAGTCCGCTGTAGGGCAGCGAAGAGGTGTAGCCATGACATTCACCGCCGATAAAGGCTCCCACGACCATTTGGCTGTTCTGCACCACTTCGGGCAAGCGGGAGAAATCGAGGCGGGCCACCACCGACAGGTTGCTTTCATATTCGCCGGAAAGAAATTCCCATCCGGGAGGTGCCGCAAAGGTTCGATTTATCCCCGAGCTTTTCAGCAGAGTGCTGTTGGGGTAGGTGAGGGTGCCGGCTGTGCCGTTGACTTTCAGCATATACCCTTCCCCCGGTCGCATGACCTCCAGCGTTCCCAGCCATCCCGTTCGGGAATCGTACATGGCAAAGGCATTCTGGCTCTTGATAATATCCGATTCACGGGGAGTGTAGAGACGCATGGCCTCCCTGACATCCATGGTGAGATCGGGAATATACCCGATGTAATTCCATCCCGCAGATACCGGAATAGGAGTATCCTCGGGAATGAGGGAAGTGCCGCCAAAGACGATGGTATCCAACTTGCTGATCATGATCTGGTAACCCAGGAGATAGCTCACCGAAGTCAGGCCTTTGGACCAGTTTCCGCTTGCCCCGCTGTATTGGGAATAGCCATTCTGGGTTTTGATGATGTCTTTATTGGAGGGTTCTAAAGCCCACAGGAATTCCGACAAATTGCTCATGAGCGGTGAGACTTTATTGAACGACACCCAGTTCCACCCTTTGTTCAGAATGATGTGGTGCCGGGAATTCCCGGTTGATTCGAAGATCACAGGGTCAATGGTCGTCCCCACCACGGCATGGTCTGTCAGCAGCTGACCTGCAGGTAAGACCTGATCCAAAATTTGCCCGGCACTGGCATCCCAGATTTGGAATTCCAGAGGTTCCCCGGTGGTGCCATAGGCGGTCAGAAAGACCAGGTAGGAATCAAACTCTTCGATATAACGCAGCCGGGCCACTCCCCTGATGGAATCGGTGCCCTCTTTAAAGGCCGCGACCATGTCGGACAGGTCGGTCGAGAAGACGCCATTGACCTTGATTTTCCCCACGAAGTTCATGGAGGCCTCAAATCTTGAGGGGTCGATTTTCCAGTCGGGAGGAGTCTTAAAGACCCTGATTGTCAGGGATAACTTCTCGTCAAAACCGTTTTCTGTACGTAAGATGATGTCTTCCTGGTACTCTCCGATATTCAGGGCCGGATTGACGGTGAAGGTGATTTCCACGGTGGCTTCCGGGTCGATTGAGCCGGAAGAGGGACGGGCGGTCAGCCAGAAGGGGAGGTTTTCAAGGGTATATCCCACCTGCTGACCCCCGGTGTTTTTAATGGAGGCGACAAATTCCAGGGGGGCGTATACTTCCTTGGCGAAAGTGCGGGAGGCATCCTCCCACCTGACCTGGTTCCGATGGACCCAGGCGAGCCAGGTCTCCGGAGATGCCATGCTGTTCCCGAATTTATCCTCCACATCCTGCACCGTGATTTCGATGATGTTCTTCTCGAGCTGGGGATAGAGGTAAGACTTCGGGTTGATGATGATCTTGTCTTCGGAATAGACAAAATCATAGGCAATGCTTTGAGAGGGCCGGGTGTCCTTCATGTGGGGAGCATCGGATGAAAAGGTGTTCCCTCCCGTAGCCGGAACGGCAGCCGAGGCGTTCATGTCGTCCACGAAGTTCTCCAGGGAGGACTCCTGGCTCATCACTCCGGCCTCATCGGAATGATAGACTTCAAACGGGAAATAGACTAAAAGCCCGGTTTCATTGCCATAGAGTTTGGAGTTCATATCCATTTGGATCTGCTTTCTGGTCCGGGCCAGGTTCCAAAGGCGGAATTCGTCCAGTCTGCCGTGGTAGTACCGGTCGGTTCCGTTGCCGTTGATGTTGTCCCAATTTCTGGCCCCCAGGGCCATCTGACTTCCGGCGATTCCTCCCAGGATGGTGTTTTCCCTTTCGTTCTGCACTTCGCCGTCGACATAGGCGGTGACGTTTCCGCGGCGCCGCAGGACCAGGGCAAAATGGTGCCAGGAATCGTCGAAATAGTCGTTGGGAACGGCCATGAAGGTATACCCCCGGCTGTTGATCCATATCTTCCCATCAGGGGTGGCAAAGAGGCTCAGGGCTCTTTCCATATATCCCGTGCCGTCAAGGCCATCCCCCTTCTGGCTGGAGAAGAGGCAGACCGTGTCCTGAGGATTTGCGGCTTTAAACCAAAACTCCATGGTATAGTCCATTTCGGGAATGATGGCAAAATAGCCTGTCGCGAAGGTGAGGAAATTGCCGGTGGCAAAGTCCCAACCTACGCCTCCCGGGAAGGCCTGCCACTGGGCATGGATTTCCATGTGCCTGCTGGCGGCCTTGTCGACGCCGTACATCCCGAAGGCCTCATCCAAAGGCCAGTAGCCGTAGAGCCCCACCTCATTGCCGGTCAGGACTTTGTACTGCTGGGCGTAGACATCTCCCAGGGTGAGAAATTTCGACCAGATCCTCAGATCGTGGATATTCCCCCGGAACAGGTCACTGCTGAAGGGTGATTTTCCCAGGAAGATCTTTCCGCTGTTGTTGAGGTCCACGGTGGTCCCCCTCACTTCCAGAATGATGTGGTCGTTATGGTAAATGAAAACATCGCCGTTTTGGTAGTCCACAACCCAGGCCAGATGCTGCCAGTCGCCGGGAAGTACCGTACTGCTGAACTGAAGGGGGGCTTCCCATTCCATGCCGCCGATCTTGAGGTAGGTTTTGTTGAAGTCGCGCAATCCCATTTCGAGGCTGGCCGCCTGATCGTAGCCCTGTGACAAAATCACGCCATTTCCGTAATCTTCGGGCCTGATCCAGCATTCCACGGTGAAGGACTTGTTATTAAAGGAGATTCCCTCGGGAATGACGCCGTAATCGGTCAACCCGTTTAACTCCAGATAGGCTTCATGTTTGAGCCGGTCGTAGTTCAGGGTCCCTTTCAGGTCGAAATTGAACGTATTCAGCAGACTCCCTTCTATGGGTTCATTGAACTGGATGCTGATGTTTTCGTCGACATTCAGGATGCCGTCGGCCGGCTGGGGCGATCCGAAAACCTGGGGCCGCAAGCCGTCCAGAATCCCGGTCAGGATGGCTGATTCATTCTCGGAATAGTCGGTGCAGTAGGAGACCACCCTGATGTTGTAGGAGCGGTCTTTCAGGTAGTTCATGTTCCAGTCAAAAGTGACGGAAGGCTGACCGTTGATCAGCAGGGTGTCGGGGATATCATCCTTATTGGCCAACACGGGGTCATTCACGAAATAAACCACAGGCACCCAAATACTTCCGGAGGTGGGTTTGTACTCAAACCGGAAGCTCTGGAAGGAGTCATGGGCGAGGTTGTAATTTCCGATTCTGACCGTCATCTTGTCTTCGTTATGGACGTTAATCACCCAGTTGTCAAGGGGTTCCAGGATTTCGGCACTGGTGCATGCCGCCTGGAAGTGGGCCGAGATATAGGCGGTGTCGGCAATTTCAGGTATAAAATCGGTGGGATCGAACTGACAAGTCGAGTGAAGGATGATTCCGATGCTGTCATAATCCATCACGGCGGCATTGTTTCCCTGAACGGTGACCAGTTTAGTGAGGGTGGTATTGGCGGGAACATTGATCAGTTTCTGTGATAATTCCCCGTCAATCAGTATCATGGCCCCCTTTTGGTTAGAAGCCTCATCGACGTCGATGGCATACCACTGGTTATCTCCGGTTTCTGAGTTATTGGCCAGTTTCAGGTAGAAGAGGGCCGGTTCCGTGGAAGGGACATTGAAAACTTCGGCAGGTTCCGCGGTAATCTCTGGCTTTTCACGCTGCATGGTGGCCTTGTGCAGAACCACGGAGTCTCCGTTTTCCTTCCGGTAGAAGAAGGTGTGTTCCATGCCTTCATAGGGGCACATGGTGGCGCCTCCGAGGGTGGAAAAGATGGGGCTGGATATGTCAAAACTGGAGACTTTGATCTCTCCGGGGCTGAAGAGTTCCCCTTGTGTGAGGACCTCATCCTTACAACTGACATAGGGAATGTAAGAGAGTCCGGCGGCGACGGCCATGGTAGCTGCGGTGCCCAGGATGGCGGCCCCTCCGGCGGCTCCTGCCGTCGATACGGTGGTGAAATAGCCCGCCAGGGCTCCTACCAGCACAGCACCTGCGCCAATGGCCCCTCCGGCAGCGCCCAAGATTCCGAAATCAAAGCCAGTGGGCATCTCCATTTTGGTCTCCTGGAGATCTTTGGCGTTAAAGATCCCGTTGTCGGGCCGCCGGAAAATGTTAATGCTCAGGTAATCTCCGACATTTCCATCCGACAGGGTGTACCCGTATTCCATGGTTTGGGAAAAGCTTTCGCTGGTTCCTACCCCCAGTTCATGGGCGATTTTAAGTTCGCCGGTGCCGACCACGCCCATTTTATTGAACAGGAAGCCGACTGACCCCTGGGCTCCGAAGCCCATTTTTTTGGTGCGCACTTCCTCCTTGTTGTAGGCAATGGTTTGTAATTCCTTGCGGCTGACGGACCCCACACCACCGTCAAAGGAGATATTCTGCTCCAGTTCCTTGGCCTCTATGGCGGCCGCCTTTTCCGACTCATTCAGCCTGATGGCATCGATCCATATCCCAATCTGGGTGTTGTAATACCTGATAGAATCGATCTCGAAGATGGAATCATCCAGAATATGGTTGAGATCCTCGATGGTGACCCTTTCAGGCCTGAAACTGTATGTCTCAATGCTGTCATCTTCGGTCATTTTGTACCAGGCATGGACGATGGTATCGGCTCCGCTGACTTCCACGGTATAGCTGTGGGCAATGCCGTATCGGATGTCTTCTGGTCCGGGGATGACCGGATTGGTGGTGTATTTCAGGGTGTTATCGGAACGGAGTGAGGTGACGAACAGGTTGTTGCGGCGGCTTTCTATTTCGGGCAGCAACTTATTCAATATATGTGCCTGCGTGTATTTGAAATAGGTGTCGGAGTTGTCGGGATTCATGATGAATCCTTCCACCAGGCCCAGGGTAAACTCTGCGCCGCTGTTCAGTTCCGAAGTTCCCAGGGCAATGATGCCGTTATCCTCTGCAAGCTCCTTGGGAACGATCTTCAGAAAATCGGTCTCCCCGTAAAAGTAGTTGTAGCTTTTCCCGATGTAGATATCGGCCATGGAGCCTACCATTCCCGGATCAGAGCTGGTCTCCACCTTCTCGGTGAATTCAAAGGTCTGTACATATTCCCCGTTGTTGGCAATGGAGGTGGAAAAGTTCAGATTCGTTTTTCCGGAATTTTTATTTTCCGTCTTAATGACCGGACCTGCCAGTCCGCCCCCTGCCGCGGCTTCACAGCCCAGCATGATCTCAAGGCCGAATCCCGATCCGTTCTCGAAGTTGGTAGAGAACTTGGAGCTGACCGAATAACTGGAGCCCTTTTCTATGTAAGCCGAAGACGCGGACCCCGGGGGGTCGCGCAGGATAATCTCCGGAATTTCGGGCCCCTGGGTGTAGAAATTGTTCCCCTTGGGCCGCTGTCCCATGATATAAGCCCGGTACAGTTCACCCCCCGGCATCCAGGAATAGCTGTTCCCGTCAACCTTGACATTGATCTGCATCGTTTTGCTGAATGAGGTGTAGTCATTTTCACTTTTGGTGATGTTGGGCATCCCCACTTTGAAAGTGTCCACGACCACGCCATTCATTTCAGGGGTTAGCTGGTAAACCTTCTCATTTTCAGAAAGTGCCAGATTGTTGATGATCTGAATCTCAGCTTCCCTTACCGACTGGTAGGTTTCTTCATTCTTGTCAAAATTGGTGTAGGACTCAAAGACGGAAATTTTTGGTGAATAGTTTTTGAGCATTTCAAATACCGGATACCGGAAGTGGTTGGCGACGACAATGTTGGTTTGTTCCCCGTTCACCGGATTGGTGTAGGGAATTTCCGTCTCCCCGTAAAAGAGCTGCGTATCGTCGATATTGGTGACCTTGATGTCGGGAAGTGTTTGGAAGATGTAATTCAGCTTCACGTGGTATTGGAGCGAGTCCAGCAGTTCTCCCTCCTTATCGTAGGAGTATTCCTTGTTGAGGGCGGGATTGGTGGAGAGGTCAATGACCCTGTTGCCGAAGAAATTCTTAACCTCGTTTTCCCCGTCGTTATCGACATCGATACTGACGATGGAGAATTTCTCGGGAATCAGTTTCGCCATAAACTCCCCCGACGCTGTGGAGGTAAAAATCATGGTCTCATTATCGATGCGGTTGACCTTGTGGGAGATCGTTGTGTACTTCCGGGTGCCGGCATCGTCGATTTCAGAAACGATAGGGTAGGAGATAAACTGATCCCCCAGGGCATCGCCCAGATTTTTAAAGGTCAGTTCCGGATTGTCACTCCTGTGGTTGAGGGTAATGGTGGCTTTTCCGATGTTGTTTTCCGCCTGTTCAAAACCCATGGGGATATTGTTGCTGCTGGTACCCCCGATGACCCTTCCGACGACGGTGACCAGGGTGGTGTCGATAAAAGGTTTTCCGAAGGTCAGGTTCTGGTTGAAAGGGTGGCGCACGATGGAGTCGGGATGGGCTTCATCATAGGGCCACCGGCCTCCGTTGTCGAACTCATGCCCCTCTTTTTTCAGGCTGATAAAGTGGGAGCCTATGGGGACCTGGATTTCGAATCTTCCCAGCTCGTCGGTCATTTCGGGCTTGGTGTCGGGACCGTACACAGGGTCCCCGTCGATCAGGATCTGAACCCCCCTGACCCCCAGGGTGGTGTTTCTGTAGGCCACCGATCCGTTGACGTTGAAGGCCGAAATATCGGTGAAGTTGGTATTGTTGTGAACCACGGCATCTTCGCTCAGAAACAGGATGCGGTATCCCGGGTCAAACTCATGAGGCGCCAGCATTGGGGTGAATTTGTAGGGCGAGCCGTCGGTCAGGAAAGGAACCCCGGCAATGATGTAGTTACCCTCCTCGTCGGTGATTCCCCGGTTTCCCAGTTGTTCGATGGTGGGGACCACCGTGGACCAGCTGGTCTCTGTTCCCATGAAGTCGCCATGGTGTTCATTGAAATAGGACCCTGCCTTCGAGATGTCATATGCCCGGTTGCCGAATCCCTCGTTCATTTTCAGGTAGGCAAAGAAGCCCTCCTCCCTGCCGATCAGGGTACGGTTGTAATCCCTCAGGATCTCCTCTTTTTCCAGGGCCCGTTTCCAGAGCCTCACTTCGTCAATATTTCCGGAGAAGGAATAATCGGGGCTCTTTCCCAGAAGAATAGGATTGCTGTTGGCCGTGACCGCATTGGTGATGGCCGCTTTTGCAATAAACAGCGTGTCGGTCAGTTGGCCCGAATCATCGGTGATCTTCGCCGGAATATACAATATCGCGGAATCTCCGGTGAAGATGGCTGAAACATGGACAAATCCGTCAGTCGGAACCTCAAAGGGAAGTTCCACTGTTTGGCTGCCGGCTTTAAAAACGAACTTTTCGCTGATATAATCCAGTTGGAAATTGGCTGACTTGCTGAAAATTCCGGCATTACCCGTGGAAGAGAACTTCAGATACGCCTGGAAGGTGAATCCTTCCGAGAAATCTGCGTCGGCATCCTGAGGAATTTCCAGGTAGGATGAGGTGCCCAGGTGGATGGACTGCGAAGGGACCTGGTCAGGTGTGGAGGCGGTGATGACCACATTTTTAACACCATTTCCCCCGCTGAAACTCACCCTTCCGGTGATGGTGCCCAGAGGCGTTCTGAAACCGATGCCCTCGATCCGGGTGTACCCGGCACGCTGTTCCCCGGGAATTCCTTTCGCAATGACCGTGTACTTGTAAATTTCATTGGCCTCGGCATAGAAATCCTCCCACTTGCGGCCGCTGGCCTCCACGTTGTCGACCCACATGGAATCCTTTTCGTTGATTTTCTTCCGGAAGATCTCAAAATGGTCAATTAGGGTGGCGTTATTCGTTACCTCCCATCTGATTTGTATCTGGTCGGCAAAGTAGCCCTTGGAAACGAACAACTCCCCAGGGAAGGTTTTATCCATATAGAGAACGTTGTAAGGAAAACCCACCTGGAGTTTAGTATGGCTCCCTCCCTGGTAGAGGTAGGGAACAGGAGAACCCACGTTGAAAGTGATCTTTTTGTCAGAAAGCACTTTCCCGCCTGTGACACTTCCCGTCATGACAGGTGATAAGACCTGTCCCGGTGAAATGAAAACCAGACCAATTCCGAATAAAAGCAGTAGTAGCTTTTTCATTATCAATGGGTTCGAAGGTTGATTAAAACTTAATGATAAAGATCACGTAGGTGTTCTCGGGCCTGGTTTCGTTCCCTCCGTTGTTGGCGATGGCTAATGTATGGGTATGTTCTCCGGCGGCATCTGTGTAATGGCCGGTATCATCATGGGATCCATCTGCTCCCGGAGCGCCATTTGTCTCAAACCCGCGTGTTCCGAAATTATGACTGTGGCTTCCTGCGGAATTTGCCGTTCCGGTATGGTTATGACTTCCGAAATTATCGGCCTGGTAACTGCCGACGGCATCCCCGGTATTCCCTCCGCTATATTTTGCAGTTCTGGCCGCTTTGTCAGGATCAATGGTGGTGCCGTCTGACATGCCGCGCAAAAAGTAACCCCGTAAATCGGGAACCCTGAAATTGCCTCCATCGCTTCCCCACGATAATCCGATAGCGGCATATAACTTAGCATACATTCCGGTGGTTGCGTAAGAAGCGCCATTGCAATAGAGCCATCCTGCCGGAATGTTGCTTTTCGGCCCTGCAAAGGGAACGATGGTTCCGGGAGGAACCCCATTTTCCGAAGCCTTGGCATAGGGAACGGTGTTGAATTTGTCATCATAAATGATGTTCCCGTCCACTTCCACCTTCAGATTGTCGTTGATGTTGGCAAAAACCAGGTTGTTAAAGGCAGTGGTATTCACCGATCCTATCGTTGCACTGAAGATCCCGAAATTGTCAGTGGCCAGATTTTGCGTTTCCACAAAACTACCGATGGTAAATTTTACGGTGACCGTTTGGCTCGGGATGGCATTCCCCGAAGGATCACGGGCAATCCCCTGGAAACTGATCCCATTCTGAGCTAACAGTGAAAGGCTCAGACAAAAAACAATAAGAAGTAACAGTGACTTTTTCATGACAATTTTAATTTTAGTTTAATTAATAAATTGGTTATTAGTGTTTTGAACCCCAATTGTTTGGTTAACAAATTCAGATTTTAAAACCCATAAATTTCTGGGTACTTGTTTGCGATTTATAATTCCCTGTTGATCTGTACCGGAGGGGCAGGCTATACGTGCGGATCAGAAGAATTTCGGGAGAGGTTCCCTTCTTGCGGTTTTTCCCGGTTTATCTCATTTGAGCGCTTCTGATGGAGTTCCATCATGCATTTCCATAAAGTCCCACCATTACTATCCAATTCTTATTATACAATTTCGGAGAAATGGGGGTAGAATGAATCCATGAAATGAAGATCCTTGCATCGGTTTTGTAAAATGAATGCAGCCATCCGGTGATGTATTCCATCGGGAGCATTGCTGCCGGCATAGCGAACAACGCAATAAGAAAATCCCTGACGGAATCGGATTCCTCGCAGGCTCTGCCGCGAGGAGCTTCAAATCAGAATTTTATTTTTCTTTTGGGGCGAAAGTGCTGGGGGAGACGCCTTCCATTTTTTCGAAGGTGATTCTGAAGGAGTTGCGATTTGAGAAACCCGACATTTCTCCGATGGCTTCCAGCGTCATCTCACGGGCCATGCCTTTTAGCAAGAGGTTCTTGGAATGATTTATTCGCCATTCGTTACGGTAATCCATGAAGGATTCTTTTCTGACCTCCCTGAAGTAATAAGCCAGGTGATGTGCAGGAATATCGATCAGAACAGAGAGCTGGATGAGGTTGAATTCGGGTTTGAGGTAAGGTTGTAACTCTTTCATGCATGCATCGGCTTTCTGCCCGATGGTTTGAAGGTAATCGGCCTCCAGATTCAAAGTGTTTTTTTTACTCTCTCCGTTTGTCCCATTTGCTGATATGGCCTTTGGTGCCGGAACATCCACCGGTCCGGGTAACAGGGGCAGTCCATATAAAATCCGGGGAAAGAAAAAGGGAGATATGATGAGTCCGGAAATCCCGATGGCCGATAAGATCTGGAGCAGGTGCAGAGAGAAGAACAAGTCAGAATTCTCATCGGCATAGGTCTTGGAGATGGAAAGAAGGTGGGAGATATTTAACAGAAATGTGAATCCCAGCAGCACGGTAAGCCATCCTGTCATGAAATAATGCTGTTTCAAGGCCAGGGACTTCTGTGGTTGAAGGATATATCTGACCAACAGGAAAGATGACCAGATGGTATAACCCAGGATCAGAAAGGGACGGCTCATAAAAACAACCTTGGGCGATAGGGTATCAAACAGAAGGGTGGGGTGCAGACTTCCCAAATCATTGGGGGTGTTGACAATTTGTCTGGCGATTTCTAATTTTCCCTCATAAGGCAGTAGGATATAGGGGATCGTCGTGATCAGAGAAATCAGCATGGGAACAAAATGCCAAAGGTCATTTCTCCGCAGGCGGGAATCGTCTCTCAAAACACTTCTGATGTACAGGTATAACATGGGCCCAATCAGGTAGGCGAGAAATCCGAAATGGATATAGGTGATACTCACCAGTTTTATGGAATGGGAATAAAAAAAGGCATACACATGAAAGACATATAAACTGACCAGGAGAAAGTAGAGGCCCAGATATAGCGAGGTGGGGTATTTCCTGACATTGAAATACAAAAGGATGATCAATACGGAAATTCCGGTGATGGATAAGAATGGCAGCATGGTCACAAAGTCCTCGGCAAAATGCAACCTTAAATTTAGGAAAAACAAACATAAAATCAAACTAAAATCGCGTGAGGTTTTTTCATTTTGTTATATATTGATCTCGAGTTAGTCACGGGTTTGCGTTACCTGTTTCTGCCACTTAAGCCACTAATCCTATGTGAAATATCCATGCATCCATTGTGTTCCAACCACTAAGGTTAACCGCAAGGGTATGGCAACGGGTTCGTGGAATTTACCATAACAACATAATATTTTAAACAGATGAAATACCCATGCATCATTTATGCACCAACCGTGATGATTAACCACATGGGTATTACATGTGTTTCCAGTGATTTGCCATATGAACGTAATAATTTAAACACATGAAACGAGCATGGTGCTTCAAACACAAAAGGGCATGTATATTTACTCCATGCGAGTTACATGGGCGTGAAGAACCGATTAGGCATTACCTCGATATGTAATTGAATTACAATACATTAAATAGCAAATATACGTATGAAAAAGGCCGTTCTATTTTATGTTGTTCTCCAATCCTGTATTTTTTCTGTAT
>CAZMMX010000067.1:0-12530 GCA_964567485.1 uncultured Prolixibacteraceae bacterium
ACCATGACTTTTGATAAGCTGGTTACCTCGGAATACCGCACCATGATGGGGATTTCACCCTCTGAGATGATCCAGCCCCTGATAGACGCAGGTGCTTCCATGGTGGGGACCAACTGCGGCAATGGGATGGCTGGCATGATCCCCGTGGTCGAAGAGATCCGCAGGGCCCATCCGTCGATTCCCATCCTGGTGCATGCCAATGCCGGGATTCCCCTCTACCGTGATGGAAAAACCATCTTTCCGGAAGGTCCACAGGAAATGGCCGCACATGTTGAAGCCCTCCGGGCTGCCGGGGCCAACATCATCGGGGGGTGTTGCGGCACCACGCCCGAGCATATCCGCAAGATCAAGGAGGCCCTGGCTGACGTGCACTAAATTCCGGCGAGCACATTCCTCCCGCCTGTGGCAAGACGGGGTGAGCGAGACTAGAAAAATCCTTGAGGGAAGAGGATTCCCCTGCTCTGCGGCGAGGAGTTCCCATTTGGGGGGATTTCCTTTTATTTCTTGTAGCTGACAGAGATGCCGGCGCGGCTTCCCGTTCTGAAGCCGGTAGTATAACCGGAATGGGCCTGCACGTATTTCAGGAATTCCCTGATGTCGGGTGACCGGGTGTTGATGTTGTGGGCGGCGAAGCAGCCTCCCTTGGTCATTTTGTTCTCCATGGCCATGAAATAATTCTTGTACCAGTACTTGTCGGCATCGCAGAAGACAAAATCCCATCCGTTGTCGACGGCGGGTACCAGTTCGTGGGCGTCACCCAGACGGGCGTCGATATATCCTGAGAGCCCCGCTTTCCTGAAATTCTGCAAGGCCTGGAGGTAGCGTTGCTTGTCTATTTCAATGGTCACCAGTTTGCCGCCGGTTTTAGAGAGTGCCCAGGCGATCCAGATGGCCGAATGGCCCGTGGAAGTCCCTATTTCCAAGGCCTTGCGGTATTTCCCCTCGAGAATCAGGTCGTAGAGAATTCTGCCATCGGTGACCGGCACATTCATGTCTCTCCATTCTCCCGACTGGTGGGTAAGAAAAGCCAGCACTTTACGGTCGAGGTCACTCCGGGCTTCGGGATATTGGGCAAAGCCATTTTCTCCGATTATGAGAAGGAGTGCTGTGAGCGCAAGAGTGATATATGTGGTAACTGGTTTCATCCGGTTTATCATTCCTCCAGGTTTATCCGGTAAAACGGAATCGGCCCGAAGGCTGGTCCCGTTTTACCGGATATCTGAAAGTCTACAAAAATTGTGCAGAACTGGTTATTCCCGGAAGAAATTATTTGTTGTATACCGGGATTCTTCCGGGGGTCCAGGGAGCGTTCAGCCTGTTAAGTTCTGCCTCGAGGGCGGGGATATCGGTTTCGGCGATTTTTCTCAGCTTTGCCAGAACAGGGGGGAATTCTTCTTTTAGGATGGCGAATTCTGTTTTTTCTGCGGGTGTGATACCTGCGGAATTGCTGATGTGGGCGCTGATGATATTCCCCAGTCTGTTGTTGAGGGATACCTGCGCCGGGGGGACTTCCTCCTGGCTGGCCTTGGCATTCAGTCCGTTGAGGGCAAAGCGGATCTCCTCAAGCTCCTGGGCTGTCTGGCGTGCCTTGTTCATCACTTCCTGGCCTGCGTCGGGGGTGGAATAGATCGCCTGTTTGAAATGTTCGACCTTTGCGGCGAGTTCGGCGGTCAATCTGTCGCTCCCCATCATGGCCACCGCCAGTTTGCTGACCTCTTTGGCGAAGGCCACATTTTCGGCATAGTTGGCAGAGGGCAGGGTAACGTTGTTGAGTTTTTTCGCCTGGAAGCTCACCGGTCCGGCGAGTTTTTTCACTTCCCCATTTTGCCAGAGATCCATTTCCACGGAGTATTTTCCGGGCATGACGGCGATGCCGGCACCTCCACCGCGGCGGCCTCCGCTCCCTGACTGCACGGGGCTGAATCTTCCGCTGACGCGGGTGACCGTGGGCATGGAATAGCGGAGATCCCAGTTAATGCGGTTGATTCCTTTTCCGGGAGCCTGGAAAAGCTGACGGACGATATTCCCCTCTTCATCACGGAGGGTAAAGATAAGATGGGCATTCTCCTCCAGTTCTTCCAGTTCCAGATCTCTCCACGTGGGTTGTGGAATGGGTTTTCCTTCCTTGAAGAGTTTATTCTCGGCCTCCTGGCGCTCTGCCTTCCTGGATTTGGGAGCTTCCTTCAAGTAATAGGTGAAGGTGGCCCCATAGTCGGCGTTGGGAGCGGTATAATAGGTCTGTCCCTGGTTGTCCTGGTTTCCGGCAAAGTTGAACATCAGGGCATCCTTGACGGCGAAGAGGTGTGCCTCCTTGTCGGTGAGTTCTTTGGAGAGTTCCCGCAGCGGGGCATAGTTGTCGAGGATGTAAAAACCGCGGCCGAAGGTGGCCACAACCAGGTCCGACTCCCTTTGCTGGATGGCGATATGGCGTACGGCAATGGTGGGAATTCCCGATTTCATCTGGATCCAGTTCTTTCCCCCGTCGATGGTGAAGAAAATTCCGAATTCGGTTCCGGCAAAGAGGAGCTGAGGTGTGATGAAATCCTGTTCCAGGCAGTTGACGGTGCCGTTGATGGGGAGGTTTCCGGCAATGGAATTCCAGGTTTTTCCTTTGTCGCTGCTTTTCAGGACGTAGGGTTTGAAGTCGTCGCGCTGCAGGTTGTCAAAGGAGGCATAGACGATATTTTCGTCGAAACGGTCGGCATGAAGGTGGGAGACGAAGGTATATTCCGGGATTCCGGGGAAGGATGTCACCTGTCGCCAGTTTTTGCCGCCGTCTTCGGTGACCGAGATCACGCCGTCGTCGGTACCGGCGAAGAGCAGGTTTTCGTTGAGGGGTGATTCTGCCAGGGCGACGATGGTTCCCCACTGGGAAGTGGAGAGATCCTTGGCCACGGCGTCGGCGCTCCAGAATTTATCCATGACAGGCCAGCTGTTACGGTCGGTTTGGGTGGTGAGGTCGTCGCTGATGACCTGCCAGGAGTCTCCCCTGTTATCGCTGCGGAACACCTTATTGGCCGCATGATAAAGGCGGGTGGGGGAGTGCTTGCTGACGAACATGGGAGCGTTCCAGTTCCACTTGTAGCTCTCCTCTCCTTTTCTTTCCAGGGGTTTGATGCTGACCTGTTCGCCGCTTTTGCGGTCGAAACGCGCGAGATTGCCATACTGGTATTCGGTATAGATGATGTCGGGGTTGTTGGGGTCGGTGTCGATCCAGAAACCGTCGCCTCCCAGGGTAATCGTCCAGTCGTCGTTGGAGGCACCGCCTCTTTTCAGGCTCTGGGAGGGGCCTACCATGGAGTTGTTATCCTGGGTGCCGCCATAGACATTATAGAAGGGCCAGGCATTGTCGACGTTGACCCGGTAAAACTGGGTGATGGGGAGGTTTTCCTTGAAATCCCAGGTTCCGCCATTGTCCCAGGTCTCATACATGCCCCCGTCGCCCCCGATCATGAAATGACGGGTATTGGAAGGGTCGATCCAGAGGGCGTGGTCGTCGACATGGCGGTCGTTGTTGTTCAGGGCGCTCCATGTTTTGCCGCCGTCGGCAGTCACAAAGGAATAGGTCTCCATGGAGTAAACCTTGTCAACATCATGAGGATCACAGTAAATTTCGTTGTAATACTGGCCTGAGCTGGCGTGGTCGCTCATTTTTTCCCAGCTCTCCCCCTTGTTGGTGGAGCGGAAAAAGCCGCTTTTTCCTTCGGCGGCTTCCACGATGAGGTAGACTACCGAGGGGTTGGCTGGGGAGACATCGATGCCCATTCCCCCGATATGGACCGCAGGAAGGCCTTTCATGATTTTGGACCAGCTCATTCCTGCGTCGGTCGATTTGTAGACGGCCGATTCGGGGCCTCCGCCGATTTTGGTGAAGTAGTGGCGGCGGCGCTGTTCCGACGTGGCATACATGATGTCGGGATTAGAGGGATCCATCACCACGTTGTTGACGCCGGTGTTTTCGCTGATGTCCAGGACCTTCTCCCATGTCTTGCCGCCATTGGCGGTGCGGTAGAGGCCGCGTTCGCCACCCGGGCCCCAGGCAGAGCCTTCACAGGCCACAAAGACGATGTCGGAATTCCGGGGATCTATGACGATTCCCCCGATCTGACGGCTCTCCTTGAGCCCCATATTCTTGAAACTCTTGCCTCCGTCGGTCGATTTATAGACGCCATCACCATAGCCGAGGGCACGCTGGTGGTTATTCTCTCCGGTGCCCACCCATACGGTGTTGAAGTTGGTGGGATCGGCTTTCACCACGCCGATGGAATACGCCCCGTACTGGTCGAAGACCGGGTTGAAGGTGGTGCCGTTATTTTCAGTTTTCCAAACGTTACCGCTGGCCACGGCAACATAATATTCAGCCTTGTTAAGAGGGTTCACCGCGAAATCGGCAATGCGTCCGCTGGCCCATGCCGGGCCAATACTGCGGAATTTCAGTCCGCTCACCAGGCTGCTGGTAATCAGGGTGTCTCCCTTCGCTTTGTCAGGTTTCTGGGCCTGGCCAGGGTAAGACAAGAGGGTGACCATCAGGGTCAGAAACAGAATTTTTCTCATATGTGTTATTATTTGGTTTTCTGACAGGTTACGGTCAGCCTTCCCCGGTGAATTCTGTTCCGTGTTAATGGTTGATCATCATTTCAACCACGGGGAGAATGGGCGTGACCAAAACAGGTCATAAAAATAAGGGAAAATGGAGACGAAAATGATGACATGCATTACCTTTCCCGGGATTTCTGCCCTTGAAGCTTGTCGGCAGGGGTTAGTCGGGCTTCTTTTCGTGGCGGAATATTTCGAAGTAGTGTCTGACGGCGGCACGCACTTCATATTCCGATGAGGTGTAAGGCAGCACGTTTTGGGCGTTGAACCAGACCATGAATTCGTCGGCTTCAACATCGCTGAGGCCGGTGAGCATTTTCACCACCTCCTTGTTGTAATTGCGGGAGTGCATTTCCCAGTTTTTTTCCAGAGCCACGGCCTCACGGACATCCCGTTTCTGTTTCTCCTTCTTGCTGAGGTAGTATTGCCAGTAAGAGAGGGGGTTAAAGATCGCTGCCAGGACGGGAGGTTTTTCATTGTAGGAGTCGCCGCGGAGTTCGACAGGCACGTCGGTAGGTTTACCTATGGGCACTCCGTCGAGGTTGGGGGTATTTTTTTCACCCGTCACCTCGACTTCCCTGATGGCATAAACCACCGGTTGCAGGTATACGGTTAGGGTGGTGGATTCGTTGTAGTTGCGGGGAAGTCTGAGTGTGCGTGATTTGAAGCCCATGGCCGAGATGATCAGAGAGTCGACGTTGAGCATTTCCACAGAAAAAAAACCTCCTGTATTGGTGGTGGTTCCGGTCCGGTACCGGGGATAGACGATGTTGGCATAGGGAACAGGCATGCTGTCTCCTGCGCTGACCAGTTTGGCTTTCAGCCTGACCAGGATGGGGTCTTCGTCCATTCCCGAATCCTGGGCCTTCAGGCCTTGCCACGGAAATAGGGTAAACAAAACCAGAAAATATGTCAGAAATCTCGCCATCGGCTTCGAAAATCGCACAAATTTATGGAATAACAATTTTCAGGCCGAAAGGTTAAGCTTATTTAACGGTAATTACCGGACCGCAGGTCACCGATCACGGGTTACAAAGCTATTTAAAGCTCTTTCAAGGCCGTCAGGCGTTCTTCGAGGATTCTGATTTTGGCTTCCGCGTCGGCTTGTTTGGTGCGTTCCTTTTCCACGACGGCGGCTGGGGCGCTGCCCACGAATTTTTCGTTGTCCAGTTTTTTCAGTACCGTCGCCAGGAACCCTTTGGTATAGGCCAGCTCATCCTCCAGTTTTTTCAGTTCTTCTGCAGGGTCGGCATGTTCTTCCATAGGGATGAAGAAGCTGGTGGATTTCACCCTGAAGGAGAGAGCTCCTTTGACTTCTCCGGAGACCAGGGAAGAGGAGCTGAGATTTCCCAGTTTGGTGAGGATGCTTTCCAGACGGGGTTCGTGGCCTTTGTCCCCGGGTTGGATCCTCAGTTCCAGGAGTTCTCTGGGGGAGATATTGTTGTCGAGGCGTATTTTGCGGATTCCGGTGATGGCTTCCTTCATATTTTCGAAAGCTTCGAGGAGGGAGGGGTCGAAGTGTTCCACATCAGGCATCTGTGCCACCATGATGCTTTCTCCATTTTTCCTATCGGCCAGGAGCTGCCATATCTCTTCGGTGATGAAGGGCATGAAGGGGTGCATCATGCGGAGGAGCCGGTCGAAGAGGCTGGTCACGTCGGCCAGGGTCACGGCGTCGATGGGCTGCTGCCAGGCAGGTTTGACGATTTCGAGGAGCCATCCTGAGAATTCGTCGCGGAAGGTGGTATATACGAGCATCAGGGCGTCGGAGATGCGGAATTTCTCAAAGTGGTCGTTGAGGGTGGTGTTGACTTCGTTGAGTTTATGGTGGAACCATTCCAGGGCCAGGCGGGAGTGTATGGGTTGTTCCAGTGTTGTGGAGGGTTCCCAGTTTTTCACGAGCCGGAAGGCGTTCCAGATCTTGGTGGTGAAATTGGCTCCCTGCTGGGGCAGGCTTTCATCGAAGAGGAGGTCTCCGCCTGCGGGAGAGCAGAGGAGCATGCCCACGCGGACTCCGTCGGCGCCGTACCGGTCTATCAGTTTAAGCGGATCGGGGGAGTTTCCCAGCGACTTAGACATCTTGCGTCCCTGTTTGTCGCGCACCATGCCGGTGTAGTAGACATTTTTGAAGGGGAAGTCGTTGCGGTACTCATATCCGGCGATGATCATGCGGGCCACCCAGAAAAAGATGATGTCGGGGGCCGTGATCAGGTCGCTGGTGGGATAATAATAGCGGATCTCCTCATTGTCAGGATGGCTGATTCCGTCGAATACCGAGATGGGCCACAGCCAGCTGCTGAACCAGGTGTCCAGGACATCCTCTTCCTGCTGCAGGTCGGCAGGGGTAAGGGCGGGATTTCCGGTTTTGGCGCGCGCCAGCGTGAGCGCTTCTTCTTCAGTGGTGGCCACCACGAAGCTGCCATCGGCGAGGTAGAAGACGGGAATACGGTGGCCCCACCAAAGCTGACGGCTGATGCACCAGTCCTTGATGTTACCCATCCAATGCCTGTAGATATTCTTGAATTTGGCAGGGTGGAAGCGGATGGTGTCGTCCATGACAAAATCAAGGGCAGGTTTCACCAGTCCGTCCATTTTCAGGAACCACTGGGCCGACAGCTTGGGTTCGATGATGACGTCGGTTCGTTCCGAAAAGCCTATTTTGTTAGTGTAATCTTCTATTTTAACGAGGTTGCCGGCTTTTTGTAGTTCGGGAACGATCTTCTCACGTACGTCAAAGCGGTCTTCCCCGATGAAGAGAAGGGCTTTTTCGCTGAGGGTGCCGTCGTCGTTGAAGATGTCGACCGACTCGAGTTGGTGGTTCATTCCGATGAGGTAGTCGTTGGGATCGTGGGCGGGGGTGATTTTCAGGCATCCGGTGCCGAACTCCATGTCGACGTATTCATCTTCGATGACCGGAACCGGACGGTTGATGAGGGGCACCAGCACCTTTTTGCCCACCAGGTGGCGGAAGCGCTCATCGGCAGGGTTGACGCATACTGCGGTATCGCCGAGGATGGTCTCGGGACGGGTGGTGGCGATGGAGACATACTGGTCGGTAGTCCCTTCCACCAGGTAGCGGAGGTAATAGAGTTTGGACTGTACTTCTTTGTAGATCACCTCTTCGTCGGAGAGGGCTGTTTTGGCCTTCGGGTCCCAGTTGACCATGCGGACACCCCGGTAGATGTGCCCTTTGTTGTATAGGTCGACGAAAACACGGATCACCGATGTGCTGCGTGGTTCATCAAGGGTAAAGCAGGTGCGGTCCCAGTCACAGGAAGCTCCCAGTTTTTTGAGTTGTTCCAGGATGATACCCCCATGTTTGTGGGTCCATTCCCAGGCATGTTCCAGGAAGGCCTCACGGCCGATGTCCTGCTTCTCGATACCCTGGTCGCGCAATTTATTAACGACCTTGGCTTCCGTGGCAATGGAGGCATGGTCGGTGCCGGGGACCCAGCAGGCGTTCTTCCCCGTCATGCGGGCACGGCGTACCAGGATGTCCTGGATGGTATTGTTGAGCATATGCCCCATATGGAGCACCCCGGTCACATTCGGAGGAGGAATCACGATGGTATAAGGCTCCCGGCTATCGGGAACCGACTGGAACAACTTCCGGTCCATCCAATACTGGTACCATTTGGCTTCTACTTCCGCGGGATTGTACTTGCTCTGTATTTCCATGGGAATAAGTGTTGCTGGTCAAAAAATTATCAGCCACAAAAGTAGCAGGAAATCACAAAAAGGCAATTTCAGGAAGAGATCTCCCGGGGAGTATGCGCAAAACTTAAAACTGGAGAGGGTTCCGCAGACAAAGAGGTTGTTTTTGAGGATTATTTTTCGTAAATTGATTGGTTGAACATCCTGATACAAAACCAGTTCTTTAAGTTTCGCTGCTGTTCTGACCGATTCTGTCTTTGTGGTAGCCTGGGGGAAATTTTCAGGCAGGGCCACCAAGGTACCCTTAATAACCCATCATAAAAAAAAAGGAGGATTGTCTATGTTTACATCAGATCCGACGTTTGAGCAAATTGTTGATGAAGTGGTTTACCCGGGGGATTATTCCCTTGAGGAGACCCAGAGTGGGGCTGCTGGTGAGGCCAGGGTCCCTGAACCTACGCAAAACCGCGATGACTCCCCTTCTGACAAGGAAGTTCCGGTTCCTCTCACGCCAGTTCCCGTGGCTCCTGATTTTCCCGGGCCTTTAACCAAGCGGAAGAGGCCGGTGAGTGGGCGTTATGAGGGGACCCTGGGGGCTTTCCGCATAGAGCTCAGGGTAGATGTCGACAGAACCCGGCCGATGAACCGTCTGAGCGGTGATTTTTTCCAGGTGAGTGGTGCCACGACGATCTATTATGGATCTTTCATCGTCCACTCCGTAGTGTTGACGGTCACGGCATCCTCGGTGACGGTGAAGGGAACAGGCACTTTTACCTTTGTGGCTTCTGCTCCGGTGGTTCAGGTGACCATACCCCGGCGCACGATTTTTCAGGCGCAGGCGCCCGCCTCACTACAATTTTATTCTGCGGGAGGAACTCCCGGCGCCCTTTATAGTTGTTCCTTTGCCTCGGCATTTTTCCGGACGGTTTATCTGGAGACCGACAGTGTCTCAGATGTGGCCACCCCGGTCTTCAGCAGTTACAACACCGGATCCCTTCCTTCGGGAGGCTCTTCGCGGTCTTTGAGTGTGGTGAGTTCATATGCCGAGGCGGGTGTTCAGATGATTCCCACGGCAGGGAGCAATGTGATCAATATTGCTGCGGCAGGGGCTAATGCCAGCTGGAGTAATGCCGAGTTGCATTCCGCCATGGTGAGTCATTTTACCCTCTACCAGAACCAGGCACAGTGGGCGGTATGGCAGTTGGTAGCCAGGCTGCATGACTTGGGAAGCGGATTGTACGGGATCATGTTTGACCAGGAGGGCAAACAGCGCCAGGGATGTGCCGTTTTTCACGAAGGCATAGGGGGAGTCACCAATGAGAAACTGCGGTTGCAACTCTATACCTATGTCCACGAACTGGGGCATTGCTTCAATCTGCTCCACTCCTGGCAGAAGTCCCTGGCCGTTCCCCCGCAGCCCAACCGGCCCAACTCCCTATCTTGGATGAACTATCCCTGGAACTATCCCGAGGGTGGGGCCGCAGCCTTCTGGAGTAATTTTGCCTTTCAGTTTGACAGTGAAGAGGTGATTCACCTGCGGCATGCTTTCAGAAGCAATATCATCATGGGAGGCAGTAATTTTGCTTCCGGATCAGCGCTGGGGCGCGATGTCCTGCCCGATGCGGTGCGTGACGATTCCGGACTGAGGCTTACTATTTCGACACATCAGGAGAGTTTTGCCCTTGGAGAACCGGTAGTTCTGGAAATTGAACTGGCGACCACCACCACAGGTTTGCGGAAAGTCCACTCGTGGCTGCACCCCAACTTCGGGATGGTGAAGGTGGTGATCCAGAAGCCCAATGGTGAAGTGGTGACTTACGAACCTCTGATCGATCATTTGGTGGGGGCCAGGGATGTTGTGATCAACGGAACTCAACCAGTAAAGGACAGTGCTTACATTGGTTTCGGAAAGGGAGGGTTTTATTTTGGACAACCCGGTCAATACCTCATCAGGGCGGTATATGCCGCCAGTGACGGGTCGGAGATCCTCTCCGATATGATCAGGGTAAGGGTACGTTACCCCGTGACCGCTGCCGATGCCTCCCTGGCCGACCTCTTCATGGGGCAGGACCAGGGAACCCTGCTTTACTTGTTGGGGTCGGACAGCGAATTTCTCAGGAATGGTAACGCTGCATTTGACGAGGTGATTGACCGGCATGGTAAACATCCGTTGGCCAATTATGCCCGCTTAATCAAAGGCATCAATGCTTCCCGTGATTTCAAAACGATCCATGGTGAATCCATGGTAACGGTACGTGATGCCCAGCTGGGAGAGAGCACTAAACTGCTGGCTACGGCAGCCACTTCCAAAGTGCTGGATGCCGTCACCACCCAGATGACCCTGTCGAACCTGGCGGAGGTTCAGGTCAGGTCAGGGGATGAGACGGCCGCCAGGAAAACACTGGACATGCTGACGGCCATGATGGCCTGAGCTCCACCGGTGATGATGATCATGATATTCCCGGGAGTGGTATAACCTTTCCCGGGAAATAACGTTTTAAGGAAAAGACCAGAGCACTTTGCCGGTAGTGCAATTTTGCTCTTTTAGCGTACCTTAGATCAGTTAATCAGGGGGAGTATGAAGTTGTACCTAAAATTGCGGGACGGATTCAAGGATGATACCGTTCTGATTACCGCCAATGGCAGGAAGGTCTATCACAAGACAGGAATCAGTACCGATTTGACCATTTCCTTTGCCGATGCCGTTACGATCGACGTGAGGAAGAGTCCGGTTAAGCTCGAGGTGGCCGTAAAGGGAGGGGAGAGCCGGAAGAAGGAGATCCATATGGATAAGACCCGGTTTGTGGATATCTGGTGCATCGATGGAAAGATGGAATTGCGGGAGTCGGGAGAAGAGGTGCCGTTGATGTAGGAGATTTTTGTGGAGTTGGGAGAAGAGGTTCCTTTGATGCAGGAGATTTTTGTGGAGTTGGGAGAACAGGAGCCGTTGATATTAGACTTTTTTTGGGGAGACGGGTTGAAGATATGCGGGATTTTTGTAGTTTTGCGCTCCGTTGGGGCCCATAGCTCAGTTGGTTAGAGCATCTGACTCATAATCAGGGGGTCGCAGGATCATGCCCTGCTGGGCCCACTCAGTAAAAGAAAGAATATCAAGGAGTTGCAATTGTAAGAGTTGTGGCTCCTTTTTTCATGTAGCAGCTTTGCACAAGCTTGTGGGGGATTTTGACGGGAAACCAAGGTCACGGTACGCAAAATGGAACACTACCTAACGGTCCCCCATACCCCGAACACCAGGAATAAATCTCTCTTTCAGACAGGTCTGTACCATTGGTTCCTGAAGGAAATGGCTTGTTGTAATAAATATGGCACATGGCCTCCACTGCGGCTACAGCCGTAAAAATCCGGCATGGCCCTTGTTCTCCTTGATCTTTGGCAGGGGAAATGTAATTAAATCTTTCTTCCTCATCATCACTAAACCAAGAAAATGTAGATGGCTGACAAAGAACATCCATAATGGAAATTGAAAGAAACAAGAATGTAACTAGAAATTTCATATTATTTTGGTTATAGGTTAGTTTTTAATACAACGAATTGATAGGGCATTGTTTCTTTCCTTGCCTTTTTTGGTGACATGATTTCCGTCATAGTGTAACATTCGAGAAATGCCGACATTCTCTTCATTCAGACTCGATGACCAGAAATAGGCTACACTTTTTAATGATGAAAATTTACGATTTTCATTCAAATATCCTCCAGGTAAAGCTGAAAAGCCAGTTTCATTAGTTGCCCCAACATTGGGATCTTTCCAGTGGATAGATCCATTTTCTTTAAGTTTTCCGCTAACATTAGCCTCCTGTCCCCGAGGTATACCGCTACGGTCGAGTTCATCTTCGGGCATGCCCAGGAAAAGCTCCAGTTCCATCCATTCTTCATCAGAGGGGAGATGCCAGCCTTCGGGGCAAACTTTCATTGCGGTTTCCCAATTGTACAAACAACCATAAATTTGATAATTGATTCCGGGGTAACCTTTGCCAGAATAATCATATACCCAAATACCACATTGCGAGTCGGGAGCACAAACGTAAGGCATATAGGCCAGGTTTTCGGCCATCCATATTTGTTCGCCAATTTTAACCCACTGGTATACATTTTTGTCGCGTTTGTCGGTAAATTGGCCCGAGTCGGCGTCAAAAGGATCTTCGCTGCAGGAAAACAACGCTGCACAGCAAAAAAGAAAGAAATAGGTAACCAGCATAAATGCTGGTTTTCTTCTAAGATGTGTTAATTCTTTTAGTTTTCTTAAAGTATTCATAGTAAGG
>CAZMMX010000068.1:0-12465 GCA_964567485.1 uncultured Prolixibacteraceae bacterium
AATGAACTTCGTTTCGCGGCTGCAAATGTAATCCCGTTTTTAAAACTTCCAAACAATTTTAAAAAGTTTCTGGAGATATTTTTCTCATGACTTGATAATGAATTATTTAGGCTAAAAACACAAAGTTAACATTCCATGACTTCGTGGGGTTACCATATAAAAGAAAAGTGTACTTTCGTGGCTTGAAAAGCACTATACTATGAGAATTTCCGAAAAAAGCCTGGTGATCATACCCACTTATAATGAAAAGGAGAATGTTGAGAAGATCATCCGCAAGGTATTTTCCCTTGAGACCCCCTTTCATATGCTCTTCATTGACGACAGCTCCCCTGACGGCACGGCGGGGATAATCAAGGGGCTTCAGCCGGAATTTGACGGCAGGCTTCACCTGGTGGAGCGCAAGGGGAAACAAGGCCTGGGAACGGCGTACATCACCGGGTTCAGGTGGGCTGTAGAACATAGGTATGACTATATCTTCGAAATGGACTGTGACTTTTCACACAATCCCGAAGATCTGGAGCGGCTCTTTATCGCCGTCCACAACGGCGCTGACCTGGCCATAGGATCCCGTTACATTTCAGGGATCAACGTCATCAACTGGCCTCTGGGCCGGGTGCTGATGTCCTACTTTGCTTCGGTTTACGTAAGAATGGTGACCGGGATGAGGATCATGGACACCACGGCAGGGTTCAAATGTTACCGCAGGCAGGTTCTGGAAGTCATTGACCTTGACGCCATCAGGCTTAAGGGGTACGGTTTTCAGATCGAGATGAAATTTACCACCTGGAAACTGGGATTCAAGATCGTGGAAGTTCCCATCATCTTCACCGACCGTAAGGAGGGAACCTCTAAGATGAGTGGGGGCATTTTCAGTGAAGCCCTGTGGGGAGTGCTGAAAATGAAGGTTAACAGCTGGTTCAGGCCTTTCCAACCCCTAAAAAAGGATACCCCATGAAAACGCTGATCAAAGATGCCACGATCATTAACGACGGACTGCGATATAAAGGGAGTCTGCTGATCAGCGGGGAGAGGATTGCGAAGATCTACCCCTATCGGCTGCCATCGGATTTTGACTATTCGGGGACCACGGTGATCGATGCCGAACATCACTACCTGATGCCGGGGGTCATCGACGATCAGGTCCATTTCAGGGAACCCGGGCTGACGCACAAGGGGGACATCATGACGGAAAGCAGGGCAGCAGTGGCCGGAGGAGTCACCTCGTACATGGAGATGCCCAACACCATCCCCCAGACCATCACCCAGGAATTGCTGGAAGATAAATACCGGCGTGCCAGTGAGGTGTCGGCCGCCAACTACTCCTTTTATATGGGGGTGACCAACCAAAACCTGGAGGAAGTTCTGAAAACCGACCCGGCCACCGTATGCGGGATTAAGGTATTCCTGGGTTCTTCCACGGGGAATATGCTCGTCGACGACCCGGAAGTACTGGCGGAGCTTTTCAGACAATCCCCGATGCTGATCGCTGCCCACTGCGAGGATGAGAGCATCATCCGCCGGAACACCGAAACGGCCCGCACGAAATTCGGGGAAGAAGTCCCCATTTCCTGGCACCCCATTATCCGAAATGAAGAGGCCTGTTATGCCTCTTCCTCGAAAGCCGTGGAACTGGCCTCAAAATTCGGAACCCGCCTTCACGTCTTTCATCTGTCGACAGCCCGGGAAATGGGGCTTTTCCAGTCCGGCCCCGTCAGGGAGAAAAAAATCACGGCGGAAGTATGCATCCACCATCTCTGGTTTTCTAATGAAGATTATGAAGAACTGGGATCGCGCATCAAATGGAACCCAGCCATCAAGAGCCCTGCCGACCGCGAAGGGTTATGGAACGGATTGCTGACCGACCGGATAGATGTCGTCGCCACCGACCATGCCCCCCATACCCTGGAGGAGAAAGCCAACGGCTACTTTATGGCCCCCTCGGGCGGACCCCTGGTTCAGCATTCTCTCGTAGCCATGCTTGAAATGACCCTTCGCCGCAGGATCACCCCCGAAAAAGTCGTGGAGAAAATGTGTCATGCCCCCGCCAACCTGTTCCGGATGAAAGACCGCGGATACCTCCGTGAAGGATATTACGCCGACCTCGTCCTGGTGGATCCCGGACAGGAGACAACCGTTGCGGCCGACACTATATTATATAAGTGTGGTTGGTCCCCCTTCGAGGGAGTGACCTTCAGACACAGGGTAACCCACACCTTCGTCAATGGCCGCCTGGCCTTCCGGAACGGAAATGTAGATCCGGAAGTCAGGGGCAAAAGACTCCTTTTTGACCGGGATTAGTCCAACACGATAAGCAGGTACTTCGAAGCCTTCCAGAACTCCTGGGCATTGTCGACAAACAGGGTGTCGGCTTTCTTCTCCCCGGAAATATGGAAGGACTCGGCCGGATGGACGGTGACCACCCTGGCCTTCTTTACCATCAGGGGCAACATATCAAAGGTGCGGATATCGACTTCCGAGAAATAATCCCTGTTGAAGTCCTTCCTCATCTTCAGGGTGCGCCCCATCCCCAGTACACCCCCCGACTTTTCGAGGACGTTGTTGTCGGCCAGCTCCTTCACGGATCCCATGGCATAATATGCCTTATTTAACTCCACGGTTTGGCTTTCAATGACCTGTGTCTTTTCCTGCACTTCCTCGGTCACCTGCTGCACCTGGCTGGTCAACTGGCTGACATCGATATTGAGCCGCTGGATATCCTGCGACAACTGGGCAATTTCAGCATCCTTCGATTCTATCTGGGTATTGAGGTTGGCCACCATCCTTTCGAATTCGACCACCATACCCTGCAACTGACCAACCTTGGCATTGGCACCGCTCAGCTTCTTCTGAAGATTGGCCGTGAGCTCCTTGTTCTTCTTCAGCAGCTCGTTCAACAGAGCAATATCTTCCATGATCTGCTGTTTCTGGCTTCCCTTCAGCTCTCCGGACTGTGAACTGGTGACCGTTACCAGCTTCTCCACCATTTTGATAGAGTCAAGATTCTCCTGGATTTCATTGAACCCTGTCAGAAATTCCATGATCGCCGAATCTTTCTCATACGCCACCTGGGTCAGACTGTCACGCACAACATTCAGCCGGTCCACCTGATGCTGCTTCTGCTGACATCCTGCCAGAGCAACCACCAAAAAAAACAATATCCACTTTTTCATGTATTTAAATATTAAGTTATAATGGTTCATTCCGTGATACACATTAAATAGCCATGTGGTTAATCCTGCCCGTTGGTGCACAATATCCCCATGGATATTTCATCTTTTCAAATATAGATAAATAGTATAACGTTCATTTTCTCCATTTCTTATATCCCTCATGTTCACCTGACCTTCCGGCAGGGTCCGCAGTCAGGGTCTCAGGCCGGTCAGCCTCTTCCCTGACGGGGAATTCCAGAATCAAAATTAATCAATCCCTGGTGCAAAATTCTTTTTTTTAAATCTATTCTTCACAAATAATTATTTCTAAACGGGAACAACCATTACTCACTATCAAGGAAGCAGCGATCATTGCCGGGGCAACACAATTGGATGCATCTATCAAAAAGGAGAGCCCCGGCCATAATAAACGTTTGAGGACGCCCTGTTCCAGTGCCCCTGAAGCATCAGCAGGATGATTTCCGCGGTCGGTATCAGGGGAGAATGATCGCTGAAAAAACCTATCTTCACGCCAAATTACATTTCCATGATCATCCCTGCAATCAAACCCGGCCGGGTGGCCTCGGTCGACATTTTCAGGGCACTCACCATGCTCCTGATGATCTTTGTCAACGACATGGCCGGACTGGCCAACATTCCGGAATGGCTGAAACATACGGCCGCTGATTTTGACGGAATGGGGTTATCTGATGTGGTATTTCCGGCGTTTCTCTTCATTGTGGGACTTTCCATACCTCATGCCATCAGGGCACGTTTAGCCAAAGGGGAAAGCAGGCTTAAAATCGCCGGTCACATTGGTCTGCGCTCGCTCGCCCTGATCGTTATGGGCTTCTTCCTGGTCAACCTCGAGAGCATCAGCCGCGAAGGGCTCCTCATTTCCCGGCATGTTTACGGAATTCTGCTGACCGTGGCCTTTTTCCTGATCTGGAACCTCTATCCCAAACCGACTGTCGCCGGAAAAATTAAAACGTCATGGCTCCAGGGGGCAGGCATCACCCTGTTGATCCTTCTGGCCCTCCTCTACAAGGGAGGAACCCCGGAAAACCCGGAATGGATGAGACCCCATTGGTGGGGAATCCTGGGACTGATCGGTTGGGCCTACCTGGTGTCGGCACTGATCTCCCTCTTCGCCGGAAACCGCTTCTGGCTGATTGCCCTGGCCCTGGTCCTTTTTAACCTCCTTAACTATGCAGAAGTCAGTCCCCTCTTTGAAAACCTGCCCTCCTTTAAACTGGTCATCAGCGCTTCCAACTACGCCCTGGTGATGGCCGGCGTTTTTACCTCAGCCATGTTCGACAGGATACCTCCGCTCAGGGAGAAAGCCTGGATATACGCCGGAGTGCTCATCTTCCTTGCCATCATGTTCGCCACCTACGGCTTCGATGTCCGTCCCCTCGGAGGAATTTCCAAAATTAAAGCCACTCCTTCATGGACGGCCCTGTGCACGGCCATCAGCATGGCCCTTTACGCGCTGCTCTTCATCATCGCCGACAAATTCAGGTTCACCAAATGGGCCGACCCCATATCTCCGGCCGGAAAGAGCACCCTCACCTGCTACCTCCTCCCCTACCTGGTTTACCCTGCCATGGCCCTCGCCGGAGTGTCATGGCCTGCCCTCCTCTCTTCCGGTGTGCCGGGACTCCTGCGCTCTTTCCTTTTTGCCCTGCTGATCGTGTGGCTGACCGGTTTATTGGGAAAAATCGCTGTGAGGCTTAAAATTTAAGAGATACCATCACCGCCAAGACCAAAACAGATAAACACAACCATCTCTTTATCTGCATATTATACTATATGAAATGATATTATATGATATGCTCTTTAACCTACTTTTAAAAAATCATCCGTTAAAGCTTTTTCATACCTGTTCGTCTTTTATTTGTTCTTAAGAACAGGTAAAAGGTTAAACAATGAAGAAGCTAACAGGAATTGTAATACTTCATTTTTCATTTGCCGGATTTTCTCAGCCTTCCGGAGGACCGAAGGGGCTGATATGGAGGTAAAGGAATCCTGAGTTTGGAATCCTGAGTCCGGAATCCTGAGTATGGAGTCACGAATCTTAGGCCCAGAATACCAGAAAGATAGAGGGCATATAATATAGAGGGATATTCGTATTAACATTTATTAACGGTATTTTCAGTTAATAAACTGATTTTTTAGTTGCGTAACTGCAAAATCAGTTGTATGTTTGTGCAGGTTAAATAAAACAATATGGTCATGCACAAACTTACCCGTAAGGAAGAGGAGCTGATGAAGATCCTCTGGAAGCTGAAGAAAGCCTTTGTCAAGGACCTTGTAGAGCAGTATCCCGACCCCAAGCCGCACTACAACACCATATCCTCGCTGGTCCGCCTGCTTCAGGAGAAAGGGGTTGTGGGATTCACCCAGTATGGGAATACTTACGAGTACTACCCTCTGGTGTCACGTGAGGAATACCGCAAGTCCTTTATGAAAGCGGTGATCAGCGATTACTTTGACAACTCTTATAAAAATGCAGTCGCCTTCTTTGTCAATGAAAAGGGTCTGAAGCCCGAAGAGTTGGAAGAGATCATCAGGATGATCAAAAAACCGTAAGCCATGGAACAGATACTTCTATATATCGGGAAGGTCTCCCTGTCCACCGCACTTTTTTACCTGGCCTTCAGGGTGTTGTTCCGCCAACGGAAACAGTTCCGGTTCAACCGGTTTTACCTTTTATTTTCTATGGCCGTGGGATTCATCATTCCGTTGATCACGCTGACGGTGACCAGGGCTGAACTTCCGCAGATCGTAATTCTGACAGATGGCGGTGTGCCTTCTCCAGAAGCAGCCCTGATACCATCGCAAAACCCACTGTCGCTGACAGAGTTTCTGTATTACCTTTACCTGGCAGGGGCGGTTTTCTTTCTCATTCGTCTGGTGGCAGGCCATCTGAAGGCTTGGGAGATCATCCGTCACTGCCAGAAATCCGTTATTAACGATGCCCCCCTGCTGGTTTCGGAGACCCCCGTCCATCCCTTTACCTTTTTCAACAAGGTGGTCATCGCCCGTGAAACCACGGAACATCCCCGGTTATCCATGATTCTGGAACATGAAAACATTCATGCCAGGGAAAAACACACGTTCGACATCATGTTGTCTGAGGTGATGTTCCTGTTCCAATGGTTTAATCCCTTTGCCTGGCTTCACAAGGAGGCGGTAAAGAACAACATCGAGTTTCTGACCGATGAGGAGGTCATCAGACATACCAACATGAAGGATTACCAGCTGGCCCTGGTTTCCCTGGCCGATAAAAAAGGAGTGACCCCTTTTCTCAACGCATTGAATGGAACAGACTTAAAAAACAGAATAATCATGATGAAACAGAAAACAGAAAACAAAAACACGGGGATCCGCCGGATGGCCCTTCTCCCTCTCGTGGCCCTGATGATCGTGGGGTTATCAAACAAGGAATACAAGGCTGCAGCCGGGACCGTCAACGGCCTTACAGCCCTGAGTGAAAATATGCTCCAGGGCTTCTCCTCTGACAGCATCAAAAACTCTTACAACCAAATCAGGGTAATCGGGTATGGTATGACAACAAACAGGCAGAATTTTACCGCTGATTTCACAGCCGATTCGATCATCGTCAGCACCACGACCATCAACAAAGAAAAGGGTTCCAGGGATACCATCAGAATCCGTTCGGTCATCGACACTGGAAGTGATAAGGGAAACCAGCCCCTCTATATCCTTGATGGTAAACCCGTAACATCGATCGAAGAGATCCTCCCGGAAAATATCGAAAGCATTTCCGTACTCAAGGACCAGTCGGCCACCGCCCTATACGGGGAGAAAGGGAAACACGGGGTGATCATTATCACCTCTAAAAAGAAGGAAGCCCTTCCTGATGACTTGCTGATCTTCCTCGATGGTAAGCAGACCACTAAAAAAGTAGACGAGATTAACCCTGAAGATATCCAAATGATTAATGTGCTGAAGGGGGAGTCGGCCATCGCCGCCCATGGGGAAAAGGGGAAAAACGGGGTGATTGAAATCACCACGAAAAATGCTCATCAGGAGCATCAGGCCTCGTTGAATTCCATGAATGAACTTCGAAAACATCTGGCTTCGAAAATCAGATACCCGGTAAAGGCACAGGAATCGGGGTTACAGTCCAAAGAAACCGTTTACGGTTATGTCAGCGAGACGGGAAAAATCATCAGGATTACCGACAAAAAACCTGACGATAAAGCTATTTCCATTGATGAAGTGGTGATTGTGGGGTACGCGAAAGCTCCTCAAAAGGGAGCAAAGTCCCCGGCTCCAACAAGGAACAAAAGCTCCCTGCTGAATGATGAGGCTTCTCTGCAGGTGCGTGACCTTCCCGATATCGCCATTCCCGGGTTCAAAGGCCGGTGGTTAAAATTCCAGTTTAAATTTATACTGCAGTAGGTCTGAAAAGGCTGAAGAAGAATCCGATTCCCGGTAAAAACAGGGAACCGGATTTTTTTTGTTGGGACGAATGACAAAAAGCGGAGAAATATCCTTTTCTAAAAGCAAGCTTTTCCCTATATTTAACAGATTTTTAATCAGACAAAACCAAAATAGATATTTAATCACTTCAACTTTCTAGCTATGAGCGAAAAAAAAGAAACTAACGGGATCTCCCGCAGGGCTTTTTTAGGGACTACGGCAGCTGCTGCTGCCGGCTTCACCATTCTTCCGAGCAATGTCGTCGCCGGATTGGGACATGTGGCTCCGAGTGACAAACTGAACATCGCCGGTATAGGCGTTGGAGGTATGGGAAATGCCAACCTGAAGAACCTGAAATCGCAGAACATTGTTGCCCTTTGCGACGTGGACTATGGGTATTGCAAACAGAACGGGGTTTTTGAAGAGTACCCGGGGGCCAAATGGTACAAGGACTGGCGTAAGTTGTACGATGAAATGGGCAAGTCGATCGACGGAGTGGTGATTGCCACCGCCGACCATACCCATGCCATCACGGCAGCCCAGGCCATGACCATGGGCAAGCATGTCTATGTTCAGAAACCCTTGACCCACACGGTGTACGAATCTCGGCTGCTCACCAAGCTGGCCGGGAAGTACCAGGTCGCCACCCAAATGGGGAACCAGGGTTCTTCGGGTGAAGGAGTCAATCTGGTCTGCGAATGGCTCGCCAATGGAGAAATCGGGGAAGTCACCAAAGTGGAAGCTTTCACCGACCGTCCCATCTGGCCGCAGGGTCTTAACCGTCCCGAACCGGGACAGTGGGTTCCCGACACCCTCGATTGGGATCTCTTCATCGGCCCGGCCCCCATGCGTCCTTACCACTCCCTCTACACGCCCTGGAACTGGCGCGGATGGTGGGATTTTGGCACCGGCGCCCTCGGCGATATGGCCTGCCATATTCTCCACCCTGTTTTCGTGGGTCTCGAACTGGGATACCCCACCAAAGCCCAGGGTAGTTCCACCCTGCTGCTCAACGACTGCGCTCCCAATGCCCAGATGGTCAGGCTGACCTTCCCGGCCCGCACACCCAAGCGCCCCTGGAAAGGCATGAAAAAGAACGCCCCCCTCCAGGAGGTGGAAGTCACCTGGTACGATGGCGGTCTTCAGCCCATGAAGCCCGAAGGATGGCCCGCAGGCCGCACCATGAATGACGCCGGTGGCGGAGTGATCTTCCACGGCACCAAGGACAAACTGATTTGCGGATGCTATGGGGTCAATCCATGGCTCCTCTCAGGCCGTGTGCCCGAAGCTCCCAAATTCCGTCGCCGTATTGATAAAGCGACCGAGGGAGGCCATGAAATGGACTGGGTCCGCGCATGTAAGGAAAGCCCCGAAAACCGCGTCAAGACAGCTTCCGACTTCAGTGAAGCCGGTCCCTTCAACGAAATGGTGGTCATGGGCGTCCTGGCGGTTCGCCTCCAGAACCTCAACAAGGAACTGGAATGGGATGGTCTCAACATGAAATTCACCAACATCGGTACTGAACAGATCAGAACCGTGGTCAAAGACGGCTTCGCCATCCACGATGGGCACCCGACCTTTAAAAAGGATTATACCGACCCGATGCCGGCTGCCGATTTCGCCGCTGAACTGATCAAGCATACCTACCGGAAACCGTGGTCATTGCCCGATATGCCGGCATAACACCCCGCCCGGTATGGTTCCTGCTATGGTAACCAATACCGTTTCTTAACCATAATAAGCACAGAGCGCAGGGAGTGACCCGTTTACTTCCTTGTTCTCTGTGCTTGTTTTAATACCTAAAAAACATGAAGCACCTCAGCCGCCTCGCCATCCTGATTCTCCTCTTCTCCTGTGGAAAGAAAGAGTCTGCTCCCCCGGAAAACGAGTATCCCATCCAGCCGGTTCCCTTTACCCGGGTGGAAGTGACCGACGATTTCTGGGCCCGGCGTATAGAGACCAACCACCGGGTGACCATACCCATTGCCCTGCAGAAAAGCAGGGAAACCGGAAGAATAGACAACTTTAAAGTCGCTGCGGGACTGCTCGACGGGGAATTCCGGACCACCTACCCCTTTGATGATTCCGACATCTACAAAATCATCGAGGGTGCGGCCTATTCCATCCAGATGTTTCCTGATCCTGCCCTGGAAGCCACCATCGACACTTTGGTGACGCTGATCGGACTGGCCCAGGAGGAGGATGGGTATCTCTATACCAACCGGACGATCATGGGGGACAAGAGCCATCCCTGGGCAGGGAGCAAACGGTGGGAACTGGTCGACGACCTGAGTCATGAGCTCTATAACCTGGGCCATTTCTATGAGGCAGCCACGGCCTGGGCCCAGGCCACCGGAAAAAGAGAGATCCTGGATATCGCCATAAAAAGTGCGGAACTGGTGGACAGGGATTTCGGTCCCGGAAAGATAGAGAACTGGCCCGGCCACCAGGAAATAGAGATTGGCCTGGTAAAGCTCTTCCGCATGACGGGAGAAAAGAGATATCTCGACTTGGCCAAATTCTTCCTCGACATCCGCGGACGGGGAACAGGGACTCCCAACACCTACAACCAGTCCCACCTTCCCGTCATCCAACAGAGTGAAGCGGTGGGTCACTCGGTGAGAGCCGCCTACATGTGGAGCGGGATGGCCGACGTGGCCGCCCTCACCGGCGATTCTGCCTACATCGGTGCCATCAGCCGCATATGGGAGGATGTGGTCCATAAGAAATTTTACATCACGGGAGGAATCGGCGCCGAAGGAGGCCATGAAGGTTTCGGAGGTCCCTATGAGCTCCCCAATGCCCGGGCTTATTGTGAGACCTGCGCGGCCATCGCCAACGTCTTCTGGAATCACCGTATGTTCCTGATGACCGGCGAATCAAAATACATCGACGCTCTGGAAAGGTCACTGTACAACAACGTCCTCTCAGGAGTCTCCCTCAGTGGCGATCGTTTTTTCTATCCCAACCCTCTGGAATCGGACGGCCGCCATGCCCGCAGTGAATGGTTCGGGTGTGCCTGCTGCCCCTCCAATATCTGCCGTTTCATCCCCTCTATGCCCGGATATATCTACGCCTCCGACGATCATGACCTCTTCGTCAACCTTTATATCCCCAGCTGCGCAAAAATTGCGGTGGACGGCGACACCCTCATCATGGAGCAACAGAGCAAAATGCCGTGGGAGGGCAAAACATCCATCACCTTACAGAGCCGACATCCCGTCAGGACCCGTCTGCACCTGCGCATCCCCCATTGGGCCACTTCCGCTCCCTTTCCTGGCGACCTTTACACCTGGGGCAACCAACCTGACAAAGAAATCGTTGTCGCCGTTAACGGGGTCCCCGTACGTTATGAAGTGGTCAACGGCTATGCCGTCATCGACAGAAAATGGAAAAACGGAGATATCGCCACTATCGACCTCCCCTTAGGGGTGAGAAAAATCACCGCCCACCAAGCAATTTCCGACAACCGGGGGAAGATGGCCCTCCAAAGGGGACCCCTGGTCTACTGTGCCGAATATGCCGACCAGCCGAAAGGCACGGTTTTTGATCTCATCATCGCACAGGAGGATACCCCCGCCGTGAGCTGGAATGACCAACTCCCCGGTCCGGCCATGACCCTCTCCCTCAACGGATGGTCGCTTTCCGGAACGGAAGAGGATAAAGTACGGGAATCAGCCGTCATCACGGCAATTCCCTACTATGAATGGTCACACCGCGGCAAAGGGGAAATGGCGGTTTGGCTCCCCGCGGGGAATTAAAGACCAACAGAGAAACACCAAAATGTTAACATAAATTTCTTACGGAGCCACCCTTCGTGTATCCCGTTTTGACGTAATTTTATGGCATAAATATTTCGCGATGAGCTATTTTTCAAATCCGGTGAGCCGAAGGATCTTTATCAGGGATATCTCCCTGATTTCGGGGTTGTTATTATTGCCGGGAAGAGGAATGGCGGCCCCCGCCAAACCCAAAAAAATCAGGATGAAACTGGGGATGGTGACATACAACTGGGGAGCCTCCTGGGATATTCCCGCCATCATCACCAACCTCAACAGCGCAGGAATTTACGGGGTGGAGCTCCGCGTCGACCATGCCCACGGCGTGACCCCTGTGTTGGATAAAGACCAACGCAAGGAAATCAGGAAACAATTCAAGCGCAGCGGTATCGAAGTGGTGGGCATCGGCACCAACCAACAGTTTGATTTTCCAGACCGCAATGAACTCCTGGAATCGATAGAAACGACCAAGGAGTTCATCAGGCTGAGTGCTGACATCGGCGGAACAGGCGTAAAAGTCAAACCCAACCAGTTTCATGCCGGGGTTCCCAAATCGCGCACCGTCGAACAAATCGGCAGGTCCATCAGCCAGCTGGCCCGCTATGGAGCCGACTACGGTCAGCAGATCAGGCTGGAGGTCCACGGCATTGAAACCCAGGAAATCGAAAATATCAAAGCCATCATGGACGTGGCCGACCACCCCAACGCCACAGTATGCTGGAACAGCAACCCCGAAGACCTCCATGGACGGGGATTCCAGGCCAATTTCCGCCTTCTGAAGGACCGCCTGGGGGATACCGTCCATGTCAGGGAACTCGAAGACCCCTCCTACCCCTACCAGGAACTGATGAATGAACTGGTCACCATGGATTATAGGGGTTGGGTGCTACTCGAATGTCGCACCGATCCTGCCGACAAGGTGAAGGCCCTGGAGGAACAGCGAAAAATTTGGGAAGGGATGGTGGAGAATGCCAGAAATAGTTAAATTTGCCGCCATATTGAAAAAGCCTCTTTAGCTCAGTTGGTAGAGCAGCGCATTCGTAATGCGCAGGTCGAGGGTTCGAGTCCCTTGAGAGGCTCAGATT
>CAZMMX010000069.1:0-12399 GCA_964567485.1 uncultured Prolixibacteraceae bacterium
ACCAGGCACGTAAAGCAAAGGCCTCTCCCTGCAACCGGTATTTCAACAAACTGTCAAGGCGCGCATCGGTCAGGTAACGGGTGTTGAATCCCCGTCTATCCTTCAGAAACAGATTAACCAGGTACAATCCACGGTAATCACGCTTCCAGTATGCCTCAAAAGGATCGAGTGTGGTCGTGAGCGATCCCAGGGCAAGCCTCCTCATGATGTGGGTGGAGCTTGTTGCTACGGCATCGTCAGTAGCACAGTCAAGATAAGAGCCTTCGTTGTCGTTGTAATTCCTGGCCATGTAATCATAACACTCACCAATCAGCCCCTGTACCCTGTCCTGGTACTTCCAGATATCTTCTCCCGGAACATCCCCGTTGGGATAGGGCTCCAGGTAGTCCATGCAGGAAAAGAATCCCAGAAAGGTTAAAGCTGTTAATACCAATCTCAAATTTCGGTTATTCATCACTTTAAAATATTTCGTTGTTATGGTTCATTCCGCGAAACGACGGTATGAATGCCTCTAAAAAGTTAGTTTAATACCTGCCGTAAATGTTCTGAACAAAGGATATACCTCGACACCTGAGTCAATCGACTCAGGATCGATGTCTTTCACACCGCTTAAAGTCAGAAGGTTAGCGCCCCTGATGAATAACCGGGCAGCCCTCACTCCGGTTAGACTCGACCTGTTGACCCTGATATTGTATGCCAGTTCTGCGTTCTGAAGCTTGAAGAAACCTCCATTCACCAACCAGAAATCGGAAGCAATAAAATTATTGTTGACCTTGTTGTAAGTGAGCCGGGGATAGGCTCCTCCGATATTCTCCTGAACGAAGTTCGAGTAGGTATGGTCACCCCATCCGTTCCAGAAGTATCTGTTGGTTAAGGGAATATCATAAAAGGCCCTTCCCGTACCCACCAGGGTGAGGTCAAAACCACCGGCAGAGAGTTGCATCTGAAGCGCATATAACAGTCGTGGGGAAGTGTGGCCTCTTGGACTCCTGTCATTGTCATCCACAAAACCGTCACCGTTCATATCCTTGTATTTCAGATCACCGGCATGGAGGACTTCATCAAAAAGCTGTGGCACAGCGATGGCTTCCTCATCACTGGCAAACTTGCCCACATAGGTCTGCCCCCAATAGGTATCGGGTGAAGTGCCGACATGGAACTGGTAAGCATAACGATATGCAGGTTCATCGAATTTGAGGTATTTCGCATTCCTGATGGTGGCATTCCCTCCCAACTGAAACTTCAACTTACCAATCCTGTCAGAATAACTGATCCCCGACTCGACCCCGAAGTACCTGATTTTATTGTAATTAAATCTGGGAAGAGCATTCGATATCCCGGCCACAAACGGAATATAGTTTTGAACAGAAATGATCTGGCCATCTATAATGTTGTTATAATAGGATACTTCAAACAACAATTTATGATTAAAGAGGGAAGCATCCAGACCTGCATTAAATTCCCGGCGCTTTTCCCAGGTAAGGTCTGGGTTTCCTGTTCTGGCAGGGTAGGATCGGTCAACATAATCTCCACCTGCTGTACCAAACCAGGTACCGGTCGGATAGGGACCAAAGGTGGACCCTCCCGTATAAACCCAATTGTCACGGTAGTAATAGGGCTGCATGTAATTTTCGTATCCCAGTATACCCGCTTCTCCCCTTAGCTTCAAATAATCCAGAAATTTCCAGTCTGGCATGAAAGATTCTTCTGTCAGCACCCAGGATAGGCCTGCTGTCGGAAACAATCCATAGCGGGTACCTTTTCCTAAGCTTGATGTTCCGGCATAATTCAACGCCCACTGAAAACTGTATGTGTCCCTGAGGCTGACCACGCCCGACCAGATTCCATTTTGCTGGCGTTGGGGCTGGACCAGGTTATCCCTGGTGGAACGGGACAAATAATAGGTAATCGCAGTTTGCAGCCTTGTCTTCCCGAAAGACCTTTCATAGTTCAGGCTCTCATAAAAAGCTATCCTTTGATAGTAATAGTCGTGGAGCTTTGCCTGATCAGCCTGGTCCACACCATCATGCACCTTGATCAGGAGAGTGGTATCAGCCCCTGCCTGGGTTGATGAAGGAGATACCTGGTAAGCAATATAATCCTCTGCTTTGCCCACCCGCAGCAGGTTGTACAGGTTGAATCCCATATAGGTTCTTGATTTCAGCCCCTTCAGAATACTTTTCAGATCAAAATCGATTGCCGTGTTAGCGGCTCCGGTGCGCCCCATCTCCGTGTAATACCCGTTTTCTTTCAGATTAGCATAGGGATTGGTGGTGTATGTAGGGCTGACTGCATACCAAGGGGCTTTCAGGGCAGGATCATTGTTGGCAAAAATAGGAAATGCAACCGGGGGTATAGTGGTGATATCCTGAATAACAGAGGGAAACTCAATGATATTCAATGCTGCATTATCAGTCGTTTCTAACGTGAAATCGCTGTCATACCCATAATTGGGCGATCGGCGGAATGTCAGCCCTCCATAGATATTAAACTGCATCTTGATGAAATCATTGATCCTAATATCAATGTTAGAACGGGTATTGATCCTGTTGTAATCAGAAGTAGCCCCAATCTTGTAAATATCTCCTTCTCCACTGTAGCCGAGATAGGAGAAATACTGGACGGCATTATTCCCCCCCCCTGACGAAACATTTGCACGACGGAAAGCCATGCTGTTTTTCAACATCATTTCTTTAAAGTTGATAGTGGGATGAACCATGTCGTAAGGATTATTCCTTTCGAAGGCAGCGATATCCTGGTCACTGTATAAAGGGGAATAACCACTATTCTGTCTTGCCAGGTTGTTCAGTCTGGCATAGCCTGCACCATCCACCCATTCAGGCATCCGGTCCACAGTACTGATACCGCTCTCCAGATTCACCTTTAAGATCCGTTCGTTTTTATTCCCACGTTTGGTCTTGATGAATACAACCCCGTCGGCAGCTTCAGGACCAAACATGGCCTTGGCCACAATGTCTTTTAAGATCGTCACCGATTCAATCTCGTTGGGGTCAAGAGGCATCTCTGTGGTTTCGGTCGGGATCTCGTCTATAATGAAAAGAACACTCCTGCCCCGGGATACCATGGCAATCTTTTCGGTAATCCCCAGCATCCCTAAGCTTTCCTCAGCACTAAACCCGGGAGAACCATTTTTCTCAATAACCTCCAACCCAGCGGCCAAACCTGTTAGCGAATTCCGGATATCGGTAGAGGGATATTTTGCCAACTGATCGGTCAACAAAACATTCGAACCACTTGTAATATCTCTTTTTTTCAGAGACATAAAGGGGAGTGGCACTTCATCCTCAGAACTCAAAAACAACCCGGACTTTTTCAGGACGATCCCTTCCTTACGGGCAGCATCTCCCGCCAGGATAACCTGCTTATCATATCCACTGGTAGACAAGGTTACAAAATCACCCGGGAGAGCCGTGAAAGTAAGCTTTCCTTCCTGATCGGTCACCTCATAGAGAACACCCTCTCCCACTACCACATTTACACCGGCAAGGGGATTCCCGTCTTCCCCTGATACTTTCAGGTTTACAATGACAGGTTCTTCTTTCCTTTCATTTTTCTGTGATCTCACGGGGAAGGCCAGGCCAAGGCACAGAATAATGAGTCCGGCAATCCTGATGTACTGATATTTAAAGTATGCTAATCTCATAACTTCTGGTTTAATTGGTTAGTTCCACGCCGGGTTGGGCACAAACTTTCTCATTTTGAAGTTGTCGGCATCATCAAACGGGAAATACCACATATATTCACGCCATTGAATCTGACGTGCTGCTTCCAAAGGTTTGCGTGTATATTTGAATCCGGTAGGATAGGTTTCGCTGACCGGCACTTTTTCAATTTCCATGCCCATCATCGGCCCTTCATATATCCTGGGAGCATCCTTCCACCTGCGGATATCGTGGAAATAATGGCCTCCCTCAAGACAAAACTCCACAAACCGCTCGTTTTTAATTCTTTCTCTGAAAATATCTTTATTGCCGGTGAACTTTGTTAATACATCGGCCATACCTACCCTGTTCCTGATCAGATTCACGGCCTCTACAGCCGACATTGAAGCGCCGGGAGCAGGCGTCCTTGGCCCATAAGCCTCATTGGCGGCTTCAGCATAATTCAGGTAAAGCTCAGCCAGACGCATAAGGGGATCGGTGATTTTCACCAGCACCTGGTTGTTGACACTCTGGTCACCCCAGGTTTTACGCGTGTAATATCCTGTTCGTGTAATTCCTGCATAGCTGGGATCAATCAGTTGTCCATACTGAATGGCCCCGTCAACCACTTCATAATAAATGTCTGCCTGATTGAAGCCCAAAATCGGAGCCTGGTTGTACATGATGTCGATGTAAAAACGGGGATCTCTGTTAGAATATGGATCTTGCTCATGGTAATGTCCTTGGGCGACAGCCTCTTCTCTATCTGCCGGAGTACGGAGAGGATCGCCCCATTTGGTTTCAAATTTATCGACCGTGTTCTGAGTGGGACATTCCCCCGACCATCCTGTCTTTCCGTTAGCAAAAACACCCGGATTCAAAAAGGTCCCATAATACCGATAATTAAACTCCAGGGCGTACCATGCCCAAATCTGTTCATTGGTATAAGTGGTCCCCACAAAATTGAGTTTGTATCCGGCCGAATCCTGCAACGCATAACCATATTGTTCAGCAACCTGGATAGCTTCCCAACTCGCAGCGGCGGCATTTCTCCATGCTTCCATATTGTTGTCCGTATTGCTGAGCGGACTTGCACCGTAAAGGAGTGCCCTTGACTTGAAGGCAAGCGCAGCTACCCCATTGGGGATCTCCTGCTCTGAATTATTAAGATGACCCGCACTGCCCGGCCCCGGATCACGCCGCATTTTGTGGGCTTTCGCCAGGTAAATAGCCGCACTGTCAAAATCGGCGGCTATCTTCATGGCTGTCTCAAAATTGGTAAGTCGGGGAATATCCCATTCGTCATCTGACCCGATCACATAATCGATGTAAGGCATGCCTCCCCAGTTCCGGTAAAGCTCAAAATGAGCAAATGCCCTGACAAAATGTGCCTGTCCTATCAAGTCCCATTTTTCCTCCGGACTGGCATCCTTCAGCATCCCAATGTTCTCCAAAGCCGTGTTGGCAGTTCTGATCACACTGAACATCGGCCCCAACAGGGCATAAAAACCACAATTATAGGTAAAATGCCGGTGCCCCTGATAGGAACCCAACCTACCTTGCCTGATGGTCTGCGTATCTTTTAATCGGCCACCGTCAGCTTCATCGGTCAGACAGGACCAGGGATAATCGTTCATAAGGTTCATTTTCAAAGGAAAAGCACACCTGATATTCCAGTCTCCTGTTGTGCCATACACATCTTTTCTTCCACCGTTATATACAGCTTCGAAATAATTCCTGAAATTTTCCCTTTTAGAAAAAACCTCTTCCTTGCTCAAACCCGATTCTGGTGCCTTGTCCAGGTACTCCTCGATACATCCAGACATAAAGAAAAACAGAACCAAACCTGCGGATATAATAATGGTTGTGAATTTTCGTTCCATACTCCCTCGATTTTTTAGATTAAAAATTCAGTTTCATTCCAATCTTCACGCTTGACATCTGGGGATAAAAACCTGCATAAAAATCTTTACGCTCCGGATCTCCCTCGATCAATGAGGTTAAGGTCAACAGATTATTTCCAGTGGCATAAAAATGGATATTGCTCACCCCCATCATCTGTTCCAGCCATCTGGAATCAAAGGTATATCCCAGATAAACCTCCTTTAAACGCAGGTAATCGGCATTTCTCCAATACCTGTCTTCGATAAAGGTGGCGTAACCCTGGAGTTGTGCCGTTCCGCCCCATGCCAGCATCGGATCGGCACCGTTCCCGCTCCAGTTGATCGTAGCATGGGTGGCATCCGGATTTGTGGGCGTCCAATAGTCCAGCTGTGATTTGTGCACCCGCCAGTTCCCCTGTAAGAACTCAGTCTCATACTGCATATTGAACTCAACATACTTACCGGCATTTCCCTGAAACATGAAACTGAAATCAAACCCCTTATACCGGAAACCACTCGACAATGAATAACTGACCGGAGGATACATGGACCCTTCGATGGGATGCTTGTCTAATACCGAAATCGTTCCATCACTATTGTAATCCAGGAAAAGGTAATCCCCAACGTTAATGTTTCCAATACCCACAGGGGCCACATTGTTGTGGATATCATCAACAGAGGTATAATATCCCGATCCGGTGAGCTGAATCCCTTCCAATTGGGCCCCAAGTGGCTTGCCCTCAGCTTTCGTGTAATCAGGAGCATAAATCAGGTCATCCTTGTAAATGATCCGGTTTTCGTTCAGCCCCAATATACCCCTGACAAAGTAATTCAGCCCGTTTTTATTTGTTTTGTTAAACTCCGCTTCTATCTCAATACCGTGTTTTTTCAGTTTTCCCAAGTTCAGTTCCTTGAATGAACTGGCAACCAACATGGTTACATTCTGCGGAGTCAGTAACATCTTCTCCCTCTGCTCATCAAACAAATCGAGGGTGAGTGAAAAAGAGTTGAAGATTCCCAATTCCAGTCCAATGTCCCTTTTCCGTGCCTCTTCCCACTGAGCCCCTGTATTCGGAAGCAAATCCTCCGTAATGTGCCCATTCAGGTCGCGTACGTATTCGCTCACATACAACCATCGGTTGGTGGCGTAATCGCTTCCGGTGAGTCCATCGGAATAGCGGACTTTCAATTTATTGACCCATGGCAAGACATTCTTAAAGAACTTCTCTTCGGAAACGGTCCACCCGACAGCTCCCGATGGGAACAGCCCGAAACGGTTTGATGGAGCAAAACGCTCAGAACCGGTGTAACTCACATTGACCTCAAGAAGGTACTTGTGTGCGTAATCATACGTTGCGCGGCTCACCAGGGCTTCATTATAAAACGGAAACTGCGTTCCGATGTTTTTCTGCTGACGGTTCATCAGGGCAAGCCCCGTTACCGAGTGCAATCCGAATGATCTGGCATAATTAAAGGCAAACTCATAATAAAGATCCCTGTAATAATTATCTGAAAGGCCTCCTATTTTGAGTGCCAGTGGTTCCATTGAGAAAACCTCATTGCTCTGGTTATTGCGATACCAAGGATTTACACCGGGCTTGCCGATATCCTCGTAATTTAACTGGTATTCCGGAAATTGATAAGTGGAATATAGAGTCCTTGCATTGAAATACGTACTCAGGGAGACCTTTCCTGTCACCGATAATCCTTGGGTGATAAAGTCCAGTTTTTGGTCCAGAATCAGATCGGTAAACAATTTGGAACCGGTATACCGGTTGAATTGCCCGTTGTTCATCTGTGTATAGGGATTTGGGCTGAACTCCCCGAAATTAAGGACCAACCTTTTCCCAATATCGTCAGGATAATCGGGATCAGGTACTTCCTCCAGGACCCATTCAGGGAAATAGGCCGGGTACCTGGCAGGTGAAGTCGAAAACAAATATCTCCACGGAGTGATCCTCTGCTCATTTTTCACGTCAACATCACCCCCAATATTAAAGGAAAGGTTGGTGGATTTGGTCAGGGTAAAATCAATATTCCCCCTGTAGTTGAACCTCTTGTACCAGTAACGGGTATCCAGATATTCCCCATCCGTGTATTGGTTGAAATAGCTTCCCTGATAGAGATATCCCAGTGAACAGAAATACTTGATAAAACTTGTTCCCCCCTGGATATTGACATTGGCATTCGCGGTGGGTGCAAAGGGTTTACTGATGACATCAAACCAATTAACATTTGGATATCGCAGCGAATTCAACCGGGATGAAGGTAACTTGTACTCATTCAGCACATTCTGAGAAATCAACTCGGAAAAAAGAGCAGAATTCATCGTTCCCACGTTCAACAATTGCATGGTGGTATAAGAATCAATATGATCAGGAATCCGGGTGGCTTTTTCCATCCCATAAGAAGCGGTTATGCTGAGCTTGGGTTTACTGAGGATTCCTCTTTTTGTAGTCACAATAATTACCCCATTGGCTCCTTTAGCCCCGAAAACAGCAGTGGCAGAGGCATCTTTCAGAACAGAAATGGTATTTACTTCATTGGGATCCAAATCTTTGAAATCGCGCTCCACCCCATCGACCAACACCAATGGCTCCGAGCCATTCCAACTAGACAAACCCCTGATAATGATTTCCGATTGGTCGGCTCCGGGTTCACCGGTCTGCTGAATGGTAAGCACCCCCGACAATTTTCCGGCAATGGCATTGGTGATCGTCTGATTTCCCGATTTGACCAGCGTTTCATTATTTACCTGGGTAATAGCGCCAACCACGCTTTCCTTCTTCTGTGTTCCATATCCCACGACCACCACCTCATCTACACCTACCGTTTCTGAGATTAATTTCACTTCAACATGGGATTTTCCCGTTATGTTAATCTCCTGAGATTTCATCCCGATAAACGAAAACACCAAAACCTCGGAAGTCACAGGACACTCCAGGCGAAATGTCCCGTCGGTGGCGGTACTGGTCCCGATCAGGGTACCTCTTACAACGACCGAAACCCCTGGCAGCAGACTCCCCCGGTCATCTCTGACCAGCCCTCTGACCTCCCTGGTCTGTGGCTGTTGTTCGACAGGTTTCACAACCATCTCAAGAACAGGGGTCTTGGACTTCTTGATGATCACTGTATTATGAATGATCTCAAAGACCAGATCGGTTCCCTCCAGCGCTTGTCTAAGGATCTCCTCGGCGGTGGCATCTTTCATTTCGATAGATAGATGCTTCACTGAAGCAATGTCCCCTGAGCTGTAAAAAAAGTTGAAACCTGTCTCTTTCTTGATCGCCCATATTAGCTCTTCAAGCGTCACATCTTCCAATTTCGGGCTTAATTTCGAATTCTGTGAGTAAGAAAAAGTATTGCCAGCTGTCACTTGTAAAACGGAAGCTATCATCAGAACCCATGCAACCTTCATCATAATGATGTACTTAATGAGAACCCTCCCCCATTGAAAGGATTCAAAGTTGTTTTTTTTCATACCTTTGCTACGTTAGTGTAACACTACTAATTCTGTAAACCCAGAGTTATCCGCAGGGGATGTTCGCAGCATCCCCTGCTTTATTATTTCTCCCTGAATACAATGGTTGTTTTGTTAATTTCGATTCCTACGGTTTGTGTTGATGCTATAATGTCCAAAATTTGATTGATGTTTTCATACCTGTTCAAACTACCACTGAAACGCAACTCTTTAACCGAAGGATTCATATAAAAGACTTCGGCTGAATACCATCTGGTCAGGGTGGTCATAATATCTTCAAGGCGCATATTATAGAAAATGAGCTCCCCATTTCTCCATGCAGTGTAGAGATTTACATCCACAGTGTTCACCTCAATTTTCCGCTGTGACATCCTGAAAACAGCCTGCTCATTAGGAAATATCACGCGGCTTCCTACTGCTTTATCTCTTGATCCAACTTTAAGTTTCCCCTCAACAAGTGTGGTTACCACTTCATCTGTCTGTTCATAAGCATTCAGGTTAAAGGTAGTTCCCAATACCTCTATGTCCATATCCTTTGTCCTGACAATAAAAGGAATATCAGAAGACGCCACTTCAAAATAGGCTTCCCCCGAAAGAGTCACTTCTCTGACCTCTGCGTTGAAATGAACAGGATAGACGAATTCACTCTGCGCATTCAGAAATACATGGGTTCCGTCAGAAAGCTTCAGATGATACTCCCCTCCCCGGGGGATTTTTATGGTGTTGAATATCTCGGATTTCTTTTTCTTCAGATCCAGCGAAGAGTAATTTAACCAACCTTCTTCCTTAAGTATCTCAGTTCCGTCTTTTTCATGCAAAACCAACTGATCAGGTGAATCCAGAGAAATCTCTTTCCCATCATTTAAGACGAGCATTGCTTTACTTTCTCCTGGTTTAATCTCAGTGGTTACTCCTGCAATAGCTGTATCATCGTGAATTTTGGAATAATAAAAATAAAAACCAGCAGCAAAGACCAGGGGGAAGATAAATATGGCTGCATATTTCATCAAACGTAACCGGAGATTTCTGCGCTTTTCATTCCTTACAACAGAAATGACCCGTTCCCATCCTTCCTGAATATCCAGCCGCTCCCTTCTTTCCTTCCAATTCTGAAAATAATCTGAATGAACCAACCTTTCGTATAACAACCGGTTTTCAGTTTTTTCATTAATCCAGTCTTCCAGTTCTTTCTTTTCTTTATCGGTCAACCCTGCTCCGATATCTTTCAGGATCAGACTGGCTATTTTTTTATAATCTGATATACTTTCCATTCAGGATGTTTTATCCATGCTTTTCATTTAAGCACATAAGAATGGGAAACGGGTGACATTCATCTCCGCTTTTTTTTAAAAAAAAATTCAGGTAAAGCCAGTGAAAATGCTTACATACTATAGCGAAGAGATTTCAGGTGCTTAGCATATATAAGCATTAATATCATATGCTCACCCATTTCTATTCGTATATTGTTAAAAGCTCTCTTTTTGATGGTTTTTACAGTATTAAGAGAAATCCCCAATTTTTCTGCGATCTCACTGTTTTTCAGTCCCTCAAGAGTAAGTTCCATGACCATTTTCCCCTGTGGAGACAATGTTTGTATGGCCTTATATATGTATTGGTATATTTCTTCTTCTAAGACCGAGTCCCTGTAAAAAATCTCTGAATTATATGCCGTAATGGTTTTAGAATCCATTCCCCGTTTGTCGCGCAAGTAATTCAGACAATGATTCTTGACATACTTATAAAGGTATATTTTCCCCGATGGGATTGAAAATATGTCCTCCCTTTTATTCCAGAAATAAATAAAAGCATCCTGTACAACATCTTTGGAGGCATCTTCATCGTGAAGATATTTCTCTGCGAAACCGAATAATGATGGATAAAAACTTTCAAAAAATCTTTTGAAAGCCTGTTCGTCACCTTTACGGATTTGTTCTATGGATAATACTTCAAGTTTCATTCAGTTCCCTAGACCTGATTCGGTCAGACATCCCAAAAAAGTGAAAATTCAAAAATACCTGATTTTTTTTCATGTTCAAGATGATTTACGGCATTTTCATCCCGACATAAAACAGATTTGATCAATTTACGGAAAAAGTTATGATAAAAACAACAACATAAAAAAAATAACTTCTTGATGGATGTATATAACGAAGCTATTTTCCCTCGGATTTCGGTAATTCCTCGAGCACCGAGAGACGGCGCTCCGTCGCACTCTGCATGGCGGCCATGTCGGCCTTCAGCCTGAGGTCGGAAGTAGCCGGTAATAAGATAGAATTGAAGGTCCAGAATTTAACCTTACTGGCATAGTGCCAGGTGCCTGATTCATATATCAGAACTTTTGGCATTTTCTCAAAAATTTTGAGTAAATTTTCTCAAGACATTGAGTAATTTGTAACACTATGTTTGAAAGAGTTCTGAAGAAAGCTGGTCCTTTTTCGAAATGCAGGAAGCATATGGCTTTGACCTCACCGCAGGTTTATTGGGAGGACTGGAAAAGTTTTCGCCATCGAAAATTCGCAGGCACGCTTCCAGTGCGAAATTACAGGTCCACAATACAGCCCTGATGTCAGCCGGCTCGGTATACGCCAGAGATGAATTAAGGGCCAAACCGGTAATGTGGGGAAGATGGGTGGAATCAGCAGTCGGCATGGCAGTCATCAGGCAGCTCATTGACCGGGGATCCCTGGTGAAGGTCCAGGATGAAAAAGGCCACGCCATTGAGAACCTGGGAGATTGGGGCGGATGGCACAACTCCATCGGCACCTTCCGCTCAGGGGAAGGCTACCGCATCCACGTCTCCCAGCCCGACACCCTCACCATCTTCCCTTCCTATCCTGAACCTGTGGAGTAAGGAGTATTTCATCGCCACCGCTCAACGAATAACAACTTGAGGTCAAGGTGTTCTTAAAGGCCAAATCATTCAGGTAGTACTTGTTGTACCTCATCAAGAAAAAGAAAGATCTTCCCATTCACCAAGTACCTTATCATCAATTTTATACCACGCAAGTTATTTTAATGCTTTTTTGAGCCCAGGAAGTCGTAAAATATACCAGGAATTGGTATATTTGATGAAAAATACCATGGCAAAAAACACATCAATTCTACTCGGTGATTATTTTGAAAATTTCATCAATAATCAGGTGAAATCGGGAAAATACGCTTCTGCCAGTGAAGTGGTAAGGGCTGCTTTAAGACTGTTTGAGTTTGAAGAATGGAAGAAATCGGAACTGATTGACGAACTAAAAAAAGGTGAAGAATCTGGATTTGTGCGGGACTTTGACCGGAATTCATTCCTTAACTATCTTCATAGTAAAAAATAGTCCCATTTCATTTTCTATCGGATCAAAAGAGATTCTGACCTGGTGGAGATCAT
>CAZMMX010000070.1:0-12294 GCA_964567485.1 uncultured Prolixibacteraceae bacterium
TCATCAATTATTGGTGCGTGGTAAAAAGCTAACAAAAAGGAACAAACCGGTAAATTGACAAAGGCAAAATCCCATAGGTAATCACACGCTAATCCTTCACAAAACAAGTACTATATTCTTTATTTATTTTCCAAGGTTATCGAAAAGGGTTCCGAGGGCTTCATCCATCAGAGGCATGTTACTGGTCAGGAATACAGGGCATCCTGCCTGTTTCAGGACCTTACTTACCAGATTGAAGAGCAGCTTGGAGCGGAATTCCAATCGTTCAGGCCTGAAGCCCAGTTTAAGGATCTCCTCCAGCAGTTTCTGGGGAAATTTTCCATATGCAGAATCCAAGTCAGGTATGGGTGACAACAGGGACATCCCGGCGATATGTCCGCTCTGCTTGTCGATCAGTAAAAGCCCAAATGGGAAATACCCCTTTTTCCCTGTCATTTTCACCGGTGCGGGCAGCAGGGCCAGGTCGCACTGCAGGGTAACCTGCCGTAATTTCAGTTTAGAAACCTTCTCGGCACTCTCAGGATTCCAGCCGGGCAGGTAAACTATGGGAGTATATTTCGTGGTGGGCACCTCATAGCTGTCCATCCAATGATGCGGTCCGGCTGAAATCCGGGGAATCCTGATCAGGATTTCATCTTTCATGCCTGTCCGGGCTTTAAGGAGGCGGGGATTGCCTTTAGCCTTTTGCAGTACAAAGTATACCTGCTCCAGCAAATCGGGCAGTTGGGTCAGGGTTTCTTCAGCGGGAAAATCAGGGACATATCCCGGAATGACCTCATCCAGTTTAGGCCAGCGTCCCTTTCCGCGGAAAATGACACCTGACTTTTTGATGGCTGAAAGATCCTTTTTGTCCAATTCATTCCGGTCGATGAAGGAGATCATCACGTGGGGAACGGTCATCAGCTCCATACCCTGAAAAGTACCGGCATTTTCCTGGAGCCTTTGAAATCCCATAAATCCCTCCTCTCCGCGGTAAGCGGAGATGGCCGTGTATTCACCAATGTGCCCCATGACAGAAATATACCAGGTCAAGCCACTTCCGGGCATTCGCACCCCGAAATTTTGCGTTTCATAAAGGTCAGCCCAGGGTTCCAGATCGCAAATCTGTTGAGCGGCGGTGTAAATCCTTGCATTCCGGTCAGCAGGCTTTGCAGGTACTATTCGTGAGTCACCGGGTTTTGCAGGATTCACCTCTGAGGAAGTAGACTTTTCGGGTGGTACCTTTTTTGCCTGCGGAAGGCCAGGCTTGTCATACTTCGCCATCATGTCTCTGACGGATCGGACCACCTCTGCGGCCGATTCAGGATCCAATCCCGCTTTAAGCGCGGCCTCCCTGATATCCGGATCACGGCCCTCATTCAGGGCGGGGGTAACCAACCTGAGGAATTCATTCATACGGTCAGTATGTTCTGCCATGGCCGGATCAGGATCCTTTCTAAACAAATCTTCGTATTCGTTAATGACGACTTTTCTTTTAAGGATCGATTCCGCAGTGGTCACCATCTGCATGTGTACACGCACTTGGGGAATTTCCGGAATACCGTGACCGAGGGCGTTGAAATCCCTGACCAGGTGGTCAAAAGCATGCTCCGTCATCGCCTGGAACAACAGGATCTCCTCTTTCTCATCGTAATATATGTGGGCAAAATGAGGAAATTCCCCCCATTTTTTATGGGTGTACCGGTAAATTCCGTCGTTGTATTCAATGGTGAATTTCTTTTTCATGACGTTACTGTCGGGTGCTTCCGAATCAATTTCCGTCATCACGACCACCGTCTCAAAGCCCCGGCTGACAGTGCGGGGATAAGCGGCCCCGGAGATCAGCGCCAGATAGGGCAAAGGATCTTTATCAAGGTCATCCTGCACCTGCTGATCCTCTTCAATATCCCGATTTTTTTCCGTGGCGAAGAAGAATATATCATCGGAATCAAAGCTCTGAAACGCCCCGATCGGACCGAAACATTGCCAGCAGGCACCGTTGAATCCGATCAGGTTTAACCAGAGGGATTTGGGGCCTTCGGCGATAATCAGAGAAGTGCCGCGCGAAAAAAGCAGATATTCCTCACCCGTGAAAACATCCCTCATCCTGAAGAAATCATTTTCCGGCTGAGCCGTCATTTCCGAAAAACTGAAACGCCAGGGAATTTCAGCCTGCCTCTCCAGGTATTCGCGCTCCGGGGTGGTGATGTCTTTTAAGGCCGGGTGTTTCAGGATCTTTTCCAGAATGCCCCCTCTTTTAAAAATCCCGTGAGCGATGTATTGGCTTTTAAAAAGGTTGACATCCTGTTTCCTGAACCTGGAAAAGACATGCCGGTAAATGTTAAACTGGAGTTCCATTTTCCTTTCCAGGTCATACCTTTTAGCGGCAAAGGGGACGAGGAAACCATCGATAAGGTCTGCGGTGATCCGGCTTGCCGTTTCACAATGCTTTCTGATCGAAGAATAATTGGTAAGATCAGTATTATGATTCATCTTGCCTGATTTTTGCATAAATATAGCACAGCTGTTTCAAACAGAAAATCCTTTCCCCTTGTTTGACACTTTTTCACTTTTCCGGAATAACTATTTAGATAAAGGCAATTCAGGTCCAAAGCCAATAGTTGCTATTTTTGATAAAGGTTTTATTGAACAAAATGAGCCACATCCACATTCAGTATTTCAAGACAGGGATCGGAGAGTTGATCATGGGCTCCTTCGAAGGGCAGCTGTGCCTGCTGGATTACCGGTACAGGAAGATGAGGCAGGCGGTCGATGAAAGGATCCGGAAAGGAGTGGAGGCGGAATTGAAGTTTCTCGCGGCAGAGTCGGCGACGAATCCGGTTCCGTCAGAGACTTCCTTATGGCGTTGTTCGCTTACCCCGTCTCGCCTGAAAGAGGGAATGCGCTCACCGGAATTCATCGAACAAGAGGATGAAGTGTTATCGCGAGCACGAATGCAGCTTGAAGAGTACCTTGCCGGGAACCGGACCCGCTTTGATCTTCCCCTCCTGATGGTGGGAACCGGTTTTCAGAAAGCGGTATGGACCGCCCTGACGGAGGTGCCCTACGGAAAGACCGCCACCTATTTTGACCTGGCCAAATCCCTCGGCAACGAGAAGGCCGTAAAGGCGGTAGCCGCCGCCAATAGCGCCAATGCCCTGGCCATCGTCATTCCCTGTCATCGCATTGTGGGAAGCAGGGGTGAGCTGACGGGCTACAGCGGCGAACTGGCGGTCAAACAACGCCTCCTGAAACTGGAGCATGGCGGCAGGAACCTTTTTAATGATAACTGAATCCAGCTGTTTCCAAAATGGAAACAACTCAAAAAAAGTACACACGGAGTTACCAGGTATGTAGAACTTTACAGGATAAAACCTATGAGAGTGATTTTGACAAGTCAATTAAAAAACTGGATAAATCAGAAGATCTCACATCTTTTACATAAGGATAATGGACAATTTCAAAAAACTGTTTGACTCGATTCCACATCAAAGGAAGGAAGAATACCTTTTCCGGCTTCTGTCAGGAAATGAATCACTAAAGAGTGAATTTCTGGAGGAATTCAAAGTTCAGATGGAGACCATCAGGCTTCAGGGGAAAGAGGTATTTGACCCTGAGCAGATGATGAAGCAGGTAATTCAGGAGGCAGAACAACTGATGGAAGAGCTTGGAGAGCTGGACCTGGAAACCCCGGATTGGGAAAGCTATGAATATCCCGATCATTATGTTCCCGAATACGAAGTAGCCGAAGAATTGGCTGAACAGGAAGCTGATGCGGTCTTCAGTGATTACGGAAAAGCACTTGAACGAGTTTGTAAGCATGGAAATATGACCGAAATAACCATGAAAACCATGGCTATATTTCATGGTGCGCTTCTGGCTGATATCAATGATCCTTATAACAGCCTGGGAGATCCACCCTATGAGTATTTTGTACAGTCGACAAACGACATTTTGGCCAGTCAACTTAAAAAGGTCAGAAGCCGTCAGTTCTCAGATGAAGATTTTCAAAACAGTTTTTATTTCCTGTTCTATTTTATTTCAGTCCATTACAGTAACGAAACCGTCTTCTCGCAATTGCTGTCAGAATTTTTGAAAATGGTCATCACGGACAAGACAACTGCCCGGTTTGCCTGGAATGCCATTGAAAAATACAAAACTGAAAAAGAGACTGATCCTGTCATTCTGGAACACATTACACATCTTCTCGAAGATAACACTTTGTGGCTTCACTGTCTCGAAAATTCATTTCTGAAGAATTTTGAAATTTCCATTAAACTCCTGGACCATTATTATGCGCAGAATGATCCCGATTTTGACATTAAAGCTCAGCAATTCTCTGATCAATACGGAAATATGGCCACTAATTACCTGGCTGAAAAGGTAAGGAAAGGTACTCCGTTATATCTCAGGATAATGAAAGATAAAACCAACATGACCGGGGACATAAAGTATTATAAGGAGTTCAGGGAATTTGCCATTAAAGAAGAGATTGATGAGTTCATTAAATTGGTAAGAGATGACAATCTGCGTGCAAAAATATACAAGTATGAAATGATGTTTGATAAACTGGAGGAGATGATCAGCGATATCATCAGAAGCAGGTTCTCCTTTGATTCTTTCGACTTCGAAACCGCTGTCAGCGGGCTTTTCCGTGACCGTCCGCAGGTAGCCTGGGAATTGATAGTAGAGGAAATAAACCGGTATATGAAAGTAACCCGGAAAAGGGAGACCTACAGGTATGTCGCACGTTTGCTGAGGAGTGCACGTAAAATTCCCGGCAAATCAGAAAAGGTCAGGGAGAGCATTCTTTTTCTGTACAATGCACAACCACGGCTGCCAGCTCTCCGGGACGAGTTTAAGAAGGCGGGAATTGTCTGAATACTTCCAGGAGGGAAAAATCATGGCTAACGATTTTCCGGCAATGCTTATATAAATTATGGAAACCGGAAAACGATACCTTCCGGAGTAAACAGTAAGATTAAGGAATTTTGGGAATGTGATTCCAATATTATCTGATATTTTTGGATTTAGATTCCAATTTTCTCCATTTGAATTTAAACACAACTGTACTATGAAACATCCCATTTTTCTGGCTGCGGCGTTGGTGCTGCTGGTCATCACCTCGTGTCACAAGCCCCGGCCGGGGCAGGTCCGTGTCGAAGGCGGCCTGATCCAGGGTACGGTCACGGAAGATCTGACCATTTACAAGGGAATTCCGTTCGCCGCTCCGCCCGTGGGTGAACTGCGGTGGAAGGCCCCCCAACCCGTGGAACCCTGGAAGGGAATCCTGCAAACCACCGAATATGCGCCGGCACCCATGCAGGCCGGCAATCCCCCTTCCGGGAAAAGCGAGGACTGCCTCTACCTGAACATTTGGACCCCCGCCAAATCGCCGAAGGAGAAGCTGCCGGTGCTGGTATGGATTTACGGGGGAGGCTTCAGTTTCGGATCCACCTCGGAGCCGGTCCACAACGGGGAGCACCTGGCGCGGAAGGGAGTAGTGCTGGTGAGCATCGCCTACCGTGTCGGACAACTGGGGTTTCTGGCCCATCCTGAGCTGAGCGCAGCAGATCCCAACGGGGTGTCGGGCAATTACGGGATCCTCGACCAAATCGCGGGATTGCGGTGGATCCGTGACAACATCGCGGCTTTCGGGGGCGATCCGGCTCGGGTGACCATCTTCGGCGAGTCGGCCGGCGGCATCTCGGTGAGCATGCTGTGCGCCTCACCCCTCGCCAAAGGGCTGTTTCACGGGGCCATAGCCCAGAGTGGCGGCTCCTTCGGTCCTACACGGCCGGTCACCTTTCCGGGCGAAAATATGAAAACCCTGCAACAGGCGGAGCAGGCCGGTATTGAATTTGTCGAAAAAGCCGGGGTGTCCTCCCTGGCGGAACTCCGGAACATGGACGCCGCCAGGCTGCCTATGGAATGGGGCATGGGGAACGCCTGGCCCATCGTCGACGGTTACGTGATCCCCGACGACCAGTACCGGATGTACGAAGCCGGAAATTACAACGACGTGCCCGTCCTCATCGGGTACAATTCCGACGAGGGACTGAGTTTTTCACCCGGCCGCACGCCCGAAGAGGCCATTGCCGGGGTGCGGGAGCGGTTTGGCCCCTTTGCCGACACGCTGATGACGGCCTATCCCTTCGGGGAAAACGGCGTTCCGCGGAGCGCCCGCAACTTGATGCGCGATGCCGCCTTCGGATGGCACACCTGGGCCTGGGCCAACCTTCAGTCCGGGACCGGAAAGACGCCGGTCTACTATTACTATTTCGACCAGCACCCCGCATATCCTGCAGATTCGCCCCAGGCCGACCATGGCACACCCCATGGCGTCGACGTGGCCTATGTTTTTATGCATCTCGATCCCAATCAACCAGACCTTCCGGAGAAAGCCACGGAGGTGAGCCAAATGATAGGTACCTACTGGACCAATTTTGCCAAATACGGCCATCCCAACGGTGAGGGGGTGCCCGAATGGCCGGCCTTCACGAAGGAGAACCCGATGGTCATGCATCTCGGGTCTACCGTTGCGCCCGGACCCGTTCCCGATGAAGCAGCCCTTAAGGTGCTCGACACTTATTTTGCCTGGCGGCGTACTCCTGAGGGAGCCGCCTGGGTTGCTCCTCCGGAAACCCTGCCTTAGAGGTATACCATGAGAAGCCTGATATGCCCGGTCGAGTGCAGAAAGAGATAAGCCTGCCGGCGATTTTCTGTGGTATTCACGCATGCGATCCTTCCGGATTTCTTCTCCGGAATCACTGCATAATATGGACCATCAGGAAGTCCGCTTTCGCGGGAATGCCCACATTTCTTATGGCGTAAACCCATTGAACGATAACCCGGGATTGTAGAAGGTGCCCAGGGCCGTCAGGTCATAATCCAGGGCAAAACCTTTAACAATGTATTCTTTAAGGCGCTGGGTTGCCCAAATACGGAATTGAGTCCCCTGAAGCGATTTTACCCGGTAGCCAACGGATATAATCACATCGAGGTTATAATATTTCACTGTAACTTCCTGAGCTTTCCCTTCTATAGCACCATGAGAAGTGGTATGCCGAAAATTCCGTCATACCACTTCTTCATTTAACTCACCTTCCTTAAAGACGTTCTGAATATGTTCGGTAATAGTAGTACGGGCTTTGCCAAACAACACAGCCATTTGGTCCTGCTTAAGCCAGACCCACCAGAACGGTTTGAGTGTCGGTTTTATGGTTCCCAAGGAGAAAAACGGAAAGCAATTCAGGTTGTTCGACCGGATTGGTCTTTGGCATTATCTTCTGGAGTTTGACGAAGAGGGAATGCTTGAATTGGATAAGAATGTTCGCATTGATTTTGAGACCATGGAAAACATATCCTTGTCCTGGACGATGCCGCCCGGGCGAACGGGTTGTTCATCAAAAAGGTGATCCTGAAAATCAACCTGAAGGACGATCTCTTTCAGACAGCGCCGGGCAGGGAGATCAGACGCAGGGGAATCCCCTTTTCCAAAAGCCTGCCACCCGCCGTGGACCGTTTGCACGACGACCACTACCATGTGGATTTTGGTTTACGATAAAAAGTGAATAAGAAATCACTATATAAGAAACGCTAAGAATCTCTAATTAGCACTATTCTAATCAGTTGGGTTTCTCTGAAATTTCACAAAGCCAAAAACCTCGATATTATTACTTATAAGGAATACAACAGTATAACCTTTGTAAATCAGATCTCTGATATTGGCATTTTCAAAATAAATTGATTTCCTGTATCGGTATGGATTTGAAGGAATCCTCTTGATTTTTGAAAGAAGTTCAGCTTTAAATTTCCGGGCATTCCCTGGACTATCCAGAGATATAAAATCTAATTACTTTCCCAGCCGGTATAAATACAGTGATTTTCCAGACTCCCTGATCGCAATTCCGGTTACCCCATGCAAGGGAAGGTCATATATTGTTAAAAAGGAACACTGACGCAACAACTCCGCTATTTTTGCGCCTTTTAATCAAAACCTTTGGAATGAAAGCAAATCATTAATGCCTAAACAGGCATGATTGAAGTCAATTAATTCAGAAGGCCCCACAAACTGACATTTGAGAACACTGCCATGAAGAGAGGATGGGACTGCCTATTCCATAAGCAGTTAATCCTTTTAATTAGCCTAAAACATTGATATTTCAAAGAGTGTATCATGAATGTACTACTCACCGGGTGAATTGAAGTCACCCGATGAGTGAATTATTTCCTCCATGCATTGAATCAGGGTTTTCATGCCGATAAGAATTATTCCGGCTTTTTCACTTTGAATTTCCAACAATGTCTTGTTGGTCTTAAACCTTAAAATAATCCCGGTCAATAATGCCTTTGATTGTAAAGGATCAAGGTCAGTACCAATTATTACACTTTTCTGCTTTTCAGTGGGCTCACCTTCCAGGTACACTATGTCATTGCGATGTTGCTGATTTGTCTCAGGAAAAAATGTATTAAGAATAACCATCAAAGAATATATCATCCCAAACAAACAACTCTTCGAATAACGGTGTGGTTTTTACCCATTTCTGAATATTCATTTCCCGGAAACTTCCCGTTTCCCTGGTTTCTACGATACCCAGCCAATTCAGGGATTGTTCGAACGTCCTGAAAGTATAGCAATCAGTGAATACCTCCTCCCTGGATCTTCCGAAACGCGGATTAAATTCATCCAACACCACCGGAAAGGCTTTCATGAATCTTTCAGCATAGAAATTGGCTGAACGTTCTTCTTTCCCGTAACGTTTAAGTAAAACCAAGGTAAATCCAGCCCCGTACTGACCAGCCATCCTCGATTCATATCCATCCATGGATCCCCATGATATCCTGGTAAACAAAGCAATGGTCAATTCTGCCAGCAATTCTGAGGGTGAGTCTTTCAGCTGGTTTCCTTTATGGGTAAGTGATAACTTTCCATTTCTGATTTTCGTCAATCCCAAATCCCTGCACAACCATCTTGTCATCAGTATGGGAGAAGAGTCTTTTTCTGTCCTGACCGGGATCAAAATATGATGCCATATGTCTTCCACTATTTTTAAATCGGCCAATTCCCTGACAAATTTCACCGGCAGTGCACCGGTTTTGGTCAGTTTCACCTCTTTTTCCCGCTGCAGGATATCAAGGTAATGTAAACAAAAGCTTAGAAATGGTGACTGAACATCCTGGCCAAGTTTTACATTCCTGCTGACTTTTACCAGGGATTGCGGTCCGAATAAATGGTACAACAATCCCTGTAACTGAATTGGAGACAATCCTTCTGTTTCTGGTAACGGCCGGTTGTTTATGCGGTTCATTACCTCAGCTGCAATCGAGTCCAGTACATCCTTTGTGACAGGTCCCTTATGCCGGTTGATGGCTTCCTGCATTAACCGGTGTATTTCATCTGTTTTTGCCATAGCCGAAATTTTCTACAAAAAAACCAATATTTTCGTTTATAATAGAAAATTTTACATGACTAATCCCTGTACTTTACCGCTGAAACAGCAAATCAGGCAGCAGCTTAACATCCAGTATGAAAATGAGATTCAAGATCTTATTAAAATAAGTCGGAATGGGTACCTGTTCCGATTAACCAGATCTCAGCATTGGTTTCATCAATCAGATAAAGCAACAACCAGTCAGGCTTAATATGGGCGCACCAAGTATCGGCAAAATCTCCGCTCAATTTATGTGGTCTATAGTTGGGAGGCAACTGGCTTTTTTCAGTAAGAAACATTATTGCTTTCTCCAGCAGAATGAGTTTGTATTTCCGTTTTGAGACAATGGTGAAATCTTTCTTAAACTTTGATGTATAATGAATCTGGTATATAACTAATCTTCGAGTTGCTTAAAGAGGTCTTTCACATCTTTGGCCTTGTATCCCTTTTTTGCCCTCGCATTTTTAACAGACTGAATCGTCTCACCATTTGGGATAATGTCAAATTTAATATCTTTTCCTGTGTGAGAAAGATCTCTGAGCAATCCGATAAGATATTCTCCCCTGGTTGTTGCAGGGCTGATTTTTATGGTTACTGCTTCTTGATTTAGGCTATCAAGCCTGGTTTCAGCTTCGTTCATTTCCATAAAGTTAGCGTTCCCGGACACAATTTCATTCAGTTCACCCGCCAGATATTTCTGATTTCTGATGAAGTCTTCACTTTCAGGAATAATTTCGACTTCATCCCTGCTGAATTTACTCAATAGCCAAATCAGTTTGTCGTAAATCTTGTCGTTGATCCTTAACCGGACTGTTTGCATGGTTTCTTTTTTATCAAATATAGTGATTTTCCGGACACCCTGATCGCAATTCCGGTTACCCCAAGCAAGGGAAGGTCATATATTGTTAAAAAGGAACCTTGACGCAACATTATCGCTATCTTTGAGTCTTGATAGTAAGACCAATGGATTGAAACCGCATCTTTGAGGCCTTAACCTGCCATGATAGCATGGTATTCATTCCGGGAGGTCACCAAAAAACTGACATCACAGAACGTTACAATGAACAGAGGATGGATTCGTAAACTGATCGGCGGGTTGAGCTTCGGCTCGGCACTTTTCATCTTTCAGGCCTGCTACGGCACGCCGCAGGACCTTAATTTTGACATGCTCGTCGAAGGTACCGTGAAATCTGCTTCCTCGGGACTCCCCGTCAAGGGAATCAAAGTCTCCGTCCCTGAGACCGGAAGTTCGCAAATCACCGGAGAGGACGGGAAATACTCCCTGTGGACCATGTTCACCGACAGCACCCGGGTTTCCTTCGAAGACACAGACCTCACTGCCGACGGAGCCTTCCTCAAAAAAGACACCCTGATCGCCCTTCCTCAGGAGCGCGTGCAGCTGAATGTGATGCTTTCCCCCAAATAAATGCTTACCGCGCTCAGAAAACAGGCCTTCCGCCTATTCCGGGAAGCGGAAACGCGCCACCACGAACTGAATTATCTCTTCTGGGAATGCACGACCCGCTGCAATCTTCATTGCCGCCACTGCGGAAGCGACTGCTCACAGGATTCCGCATTCCCCGACATGCCCCTGGTAGACTTCCTTGCGGCACTCGATACCATCGAAAAACCGGCGAAGAATCTGACGGTCGTCCTGACCGGCGGGGAACCCCTTCTGCGGAAGGATCTGGAAAAATGCGGTCAGGAGATCAGGAAGCGGGGCATGCGCTGGTCCATGGTGACCAACGGCTATCTCTACGACGAAGAAAGGCACGGTTCCCTGCTGGGGGCCGGACTGGGGGCCCTGACCATCAGCCTCGACGGACTGGAAAGCTCTCACAACTGGCTCCGGAATTCTTCCGCCAGCTTCGACAGGGTGACCAAAGCCATCACCCTGGCTGCCGCCTCTCCCCGCCTTAACTTCGACGTGGTGACCTGCGTGAACCAGATCAACTTCCGCGAGCTGCCGCAAATCAGAGAGACCCTCCTGAATCTGGGCGTCAAAGCCTGGCGGCTCTTTACCATCATCCCCATCGGAAGGGCCAGGGATATCCCGGAACTCCGGCTGACCGACGAGCAATTTACCGGTCTCATGGAATTCATCGCTGAAGCCCGGAAAACAGGCGGCATAAAGGTCAGCTTCAGCTGCGAGGGATATGTCGGTCCCTATGAATCCCTCGTCCGCGACACCCCTTTCTTCTGCAGGGCGGGCATCAACATCGGATCGGTCCTGATTGACGGTTCGATCTCCGCCTGCCCCAACATCGACCGCTCCTTCGCCCAGGGGAATATCTACCGCGACAACTTTTTCCAGGTATGGAAATCACAATTCAAGCCCTTCAGGGACCGCAACTGGATGCGCAGGGGTCAATGCGCCCGTTGCAGCGAATTCAAAGACTGCCGCGGAAACGGCTTCCACAACTGGCACGGCGACAAACAGAATGTCCTGGTGTGCCACTTTGAAAAATTCGCAACATATTGCGAATAATTAGTGTTTTATTCGCAATGTACTGCGAATAATTGATGTTTCCCGGACGACAGGGTGCCCCGGGTCGTCACTCCTTCCTCACATCAAACCGCCAGGAGAAACCCAGGGAGATAAAGCTGTCGGGGGCATTTTTAGTGATCCCCACCCCTGCCGACAGGTCAACCATGAGGTCATTGCTGACCAGATAGGTCACTCCACAGTCGAACCGGTGATCGGCATCCTCTTCCACGGGAAGGTACCCGTACACCTCGATGAATCCTCCCAGCTGAGGAGTGAGCGAAATTCCGGAAGCCAGGGAATAGATATACGTGGGCTTGTTGGAATTTCCGCTCCATTCGGTTCCCAGGTTGTACCCCAGGGAAAGGCGGTCGGAGAGGGTGTGCTGCATGGACA
>CAZMMX010000071.1:0-7073 GCA_964567485.1 uncultured Prolixibacteraceae bacterium
TGGGCCCGGCCTGTCCAGTACAATCCTGCATAAATGATATTGGAGCATTCAGGTAAGGCTCCATTCTCTGTGGATAACTGGAGGGTGGCCGAGGAGGAATTAAGGGTTGAAGCATCCCCGTCCACATCCACATAAATCATTTGATTATTGCTGTTGGGCTCATTATCACTATAAGTTTGCAACGTAAGATTGGTATTTCCGATCATGGTGAAATCCCCTTTGATATTGTAAATCACCTTTTCGGGCGTGTAGATGGATGTTCTTTGGGTAAACGGTTTTAGCACCTGAGAGAAAGCAACAGAAGGCACTAATAATAGTAAGACCAGGGTAAAGAATACCCCCGGCATTCCCTTTATTTCAAGGATATGGCCAGCTGATTTCATAATGTTTGATTTTAGGAGTAACTTATTGTGGAATGGAGAGTTCGTATAATACAATCACCGGCGATTCATTCCCGGTAACGTTTCTTGCGACCATGGATGGTATGCAATCCGCAGAACCATTGCCGCAAACATCAAAGGTGTATCTGATTAAAAGGTATTTCAGGCTTTCGAAACCTTTCAGTTTTTCCAGTTCGATGGGCGATTTCAGCTCATCTGGTGTAGTGATGTTAATCCTCAATAACTCCACTCCCGCGTAGGCAGGATTATGGCCATAAAGCCGGCCGGCTGAATGGGCATCAAACTGTACAACCCTGGGAGTCCCCTCCCCGACCTTCTTTTGTTGCCCCCATTTGAGAGACTCCGTCGGCAAATTATCTGAAACCAGGCTCTGAAGATGTTTTCCTTCAGCTTTCATGGTAGGATCATCAGAATTCAAATGCTTTGATAGAAAAGCCGGATAGTGAACCACATTCTGGGCATTGCCATAAATGCTTATTGTGAGGAAAATAAACAGAAGAGGTAAAAGCGGTAATACTTTTACCAACTGAAAATCATTAAAATCTTTCATAGTCCCTTGAAATATTTAATTCTTAAAATGTCATTCGCCTTCTAAATCCCAACGGCAAATATTAACATATTGATTACTTTGATAAACAGAAATTTCGTCTCTTCAGAATGATGTGTCAGGTACTTTTCAATCAGTTACATAAAGGAGGAAAGGTGAGTTAAGAGGCCCAAATCAAGAAGATCTATTACTTACAATCCCTCGAACATTTTTAAATCCAAACCAAAAGTAAGGGTTTAACTTCTATGGTGAATAATAAAATAATATGTTCTACAACATATTATTGATTATTTAATTTACCATAAATATCATTGGTGCCGGCTGGAGGGCCCATAAGTTGGTCCCGGGCCCCCTGGAAGCTTAATAATTCTACCTCTGATGAATCACTGGACTCACCGATTTATCCAGTCAGAGGGGCTTTGTATAAATCGTGAATCTCTTGTATACCTTTCCGCCCATGCGTTCCATTTCGGCGCGCACTTTGGTGTTGCTCTCCAGTTCAAGGTGCGAGTCCATCACCGTCTTGCCCGTCGTCCGTGCCGAAGCCAGCATACGGGCTCCCATGAGCATGTCGAGGCCCCGTCCCTGGTAGTCGGGGTGGATGGCCCCCAGCATCAGGTTGAGCTGACTGCTGCGGCGCGCCGCCAGCAACAGGTGGATCCACCCAAAGGGCAGCAACCGCCCCCGTGCCCTGCGGATTCCCTCACTCAGGTCGTCCATCCCCACAATGAATGCCACGGCCTCGTCCTCCCGGTTGACAATCACCTTGATATACCGGGGGTCGATCAGGTAGAGGAACCGGTTGGCGAAGTCGTCCATCTCATCCTCCCGGTAGGGCCAGAAACCATAGATCTCCGTGAAAGTGAGGTTAACCAGGTGGAGCACCTTGTGAATGTAGGGCCGCACCTTCCGGCGCGATGAAAATTCCAGCACCTGCAATCCGCTGTCGCGCTGCCGGAACCGCTCCTCGATGCGGGCAATGATGGGTGGCAGCACTTCCGGAACGGGAATCTTGTACACCACCAGCCTGGTCCGGACCGCGAAGCCATATTGCTCCGAGAGCTCCGCCATCCAGGGAAAGTTACAGTTCGACGCCAGCACCACCGGCTCATCAAACCCTTCCGTGAGGAAACCCTGGGGGTCCTTGTCCGAGAACCCCAGCGGCCCCACGATTTGGGCCATCCCCTTCCCTCGGCCCCATTCCTCCAGAAACCCCATCAGCGCGGCGAACACCTCCGGGTCGTTCCACGTCTCAAGCCACGAAAAACGAACATCTTTATCCCCGTGCAGTTGGTTATAGGGATGATGGATAATCCCCATCACCCGGCCCACCGGCTGCCCGTCACGCCAGGCCAGGAGCCTGATGGTATCGCAATAGGCAAACGACTTGTTCTTCTTCGGGTTGAAGTAGTCCCGATCATCGAGATAAATGGGGTGCACCCAGTTGGCATGTCCCCGGTGAATCTTCTCCGGAAGATAGAGAAAATGGCTGAAGTCGGCAGATGTGGCGACTTCCCGTACTTCGACGCTCATCGTTCAGTTGGGTTTATACCGCCGGCCACCCGGCCGCCGGACTGGAACAAAGATAGAAATTAATGCTGCAGATGTTCACTACCGCCATCCTTCGTTCCACCCGAGGTCTATCGTGCCGAATTACCCGGGATGGAGGTCATCGCCCTACTCAAAATCCACCATTCCGAAATACTCGGGACGGTGGTAGTCGGGCTGGGGGGTCCCCACGGGATTCCAGGTGACGAAATGGGGTTCCGGAAGGGCATCGCCACATTTATAGAAATTGGCGGTGGCCGACAATCCCGAAAAGGTGAGATCCGGGTCATGGATCAGGCATGAAGCCGGAATCAGGGCCACCAGGTTCCACCGGAAATCCCCCTCCTTTACCCCAAAGGGCGCGCTGCCCAGGGAGGACTTTACCTGGATGCGGCGGACTGTCTCCACGGGAAGATGCTGACGGCCCTGCCGCCCCTCTCCCCAGCCCACATGCGGCGTTCCGATGCAGCTGAACTCGAAATTATAGTAATTCCGGCCGTCGACGCTCAGGAAAAACTCGACGCAACTGTCCTTAAAGACCTCCCCGTTGATCTGCGTCTCCTCAGCCCGCACCGCCTTCTCCTCCACGTAAAACTTCAGCAGGACCATATCATCGGTATGCCCGATCCTGAATTCCACCTTAGGCTTGTAAGGGTAGGCACCCCAGTTGGTATGTTCCAGCCGGTTCAGCCCCGCCAGATTCTCCAGCAAAAGAGAGGCCCCCTGCAGGGTGACCTTTTCTCCCGCCTCTATCAGATTTACTTGTAAACTCTTCATCTTAATCCAAAAGTAAGGAAAAAGTTTGAGTCGGTTACACAAGATTCATTAGTTTTGCTTTGATTTATGCTTTTGAATATGAACTCTGCGCACTGCCTTAAACTTCCGGCTCTCTTCCTTCTGCTGATCTTCCTATTCGGATGTGCCCCGCAACAGAAAGGAAAAATCAGGGTCCTTTTTGACACCGACACCAACAACGAACTCGACGACCAGCATGCCCTGGCCTACCTGCTTCAGAACGACGACCTCTTCGAGGTGGAGGCGGTGACCGTGAATGCCACTCACAGCGGCGGAGGTATCGAAGAGCAGTATGCCGAGGCCAAGCGGGTGATGCGCCTGGTGGGGAAACTGGGAATCTGCCCCCTGCTGAAGGGCGCCGACCGTTCTTTTGATGAGATCCGCGAACAATTGGAAGAGGAGTATTATGATGGCATCGACGCCGTGGAGTACATCATCGACCGGGCCAAAGCTTCCGAAGAGAAAAAACTGGTCATTATTGCCGTCGGAAAGCTCACCAACATAGCCCTGGCCCTCCATAAGGCCCCGGAAATCAGCCAGAATATCCGTCTGGTGTGGCTGGGCTCCAACTTCCCCGATCCCGGCGAGTATAACCTCGACAACGATATCGAAGCCATGAACTTCGTCCTTTCCACCGATGTCCCCTTTGAGATGGTGCTGGTCAGGTACGGACAGGGCGACGGCACCGATGCCGTCAGGGTCTCTCAGGCGGAAATTCGCCAGAACATGCCCAACGCCGGAAATCGTCTGAAAGCCTCCATCATCGGCCGTGACGGAGGGGAGTATTTCAACTTCGGCGATTATTCCATCAGTCTCTTCGAACACAGCGAATTGCACGGTCCCGAAGAGAGCCGCGCCCTTTTCGACATGGCCGCCGTTGCTATCGTCAAAAACCCCGAATGGGCGGTGGCGCAGGAAATCCCCGCCCCTTACTACGAAAATGACGCCTGGACCATCTACCCCGACAACGCCCGCACCATCACCATATGGAACCACTTCAACCGCGACGCTATCGTGGAAGACTTCTTCAGGACCCTCACGGGGAATCCTGAATCTTGAGTCTTGAATGAGGGAATCCTGAGTCTGGAATGTTGGAATCCTGAATGTAGGAGTCCTTTAGTCTCTTAGTGCCTTATGGGAGCGTGGTGCCTTATGGGAGCTTAGTGCCTTATGGGAGCGTGGTGCCTTATGGGAGTGTGGTGCCTTTGGCAGCCCACCAGTAAAAGGTCTCCATCTTTAGCCGGCCTGCCCTGACAGCCGGGTCCTCCGCCTCTATACCGATGGCCTCCTCTTTGGTGTCCACATCAAAAACCAGCAAGCCCCGGTATTGGCCCCCCTCCTCAAAGGGACCGGCAGCCACCAGCTTTCCGCTTTCCGACATCCTGTTGATATGGTCCATATGCCCCTTCTGAAGGTTAACCGCCGTCAGCGAATCCTGTTGTGTGTTCTCACCAGCCACCAGCAGCATGAAAACATACCGTTTCATCGTGTAGGTGGTATCCCCTTCGGTCATCGTAAACTCCCGCTGCGCCGTTTGCCCGGCCACCGTTCCGCCGATCATCATCAGCAACAAAAAAAACACCGTTCTTATCTTCATGATTCCTGGTATTATTAAAGCGTTTGATTCTGATTAATTATTCCTTACTCAGAATCTTCTTTATCTTGTCCACCTTGGGCGCCACCACCATCCTGCAGTAAGGCTGTCCGCCATTGCGCTCAAAATAGTCCTTATGGTAATCCTCAGCCTCGTAAAACGCGGTGAATGGGGTCACCTCGGTGACCATCGGACGGTCATACACGCGTTCGTTTTCCAACTGCAGAATCAGTTTTTCGGCGGCCAGTTTCTGTTCCGGAGAGTGATAGAAAATGGCAGAACGGTACTGGGTCCCCACGTCGGCCCCCTGCCGGTTCAGCGTGGTGGGATCATGGGTGGCGAAGAAGTAGTCCAGGATCTTCCCGAAGGAAACCACGGCAGGGTCAAAGGTGATCTGCACCACCTCGGCATGGCCCGTGCGGCCCGTGGTCACCTCCCGGTAGGCCGGGTTCTTCACATGCCCGCCACTATAGCCCGGCTGCACCTCCAAAACACCCTTCACCTCCTTGAACACCGCCTCGGTACACCAGAAACATCCTCCCCCCAAAGTGGCCTTTTCATATTTACCATTCCCCGAACCGTCCATTACAACATTATCATTTCTCTCTTCCATCGCTTTTACTCCGCTAACCATCATTACTAATATAACGGCAACCCAAAATTGCCTGACAAATTTTTCCATTTTACAGTGACATTACCCACACAAAACAATTCCGACACAAAGTTGTTCAAGAAACTTTATTCTCCGTATATTTGTTAGAAAAGGAATGGATTTTGAATGGGATAAGCATAAAAATCGTTCCAACATCGCTAAACATGGCATTGATTTCTCTGACGCCCATGACATTTTTAAGTATCCAATGCTCATAAAGGAGGATATTAGGAGTGAATATGGAGAACAACGTTGGATTTCAATCGGATTATTAAAAGATATAGTGGTTGTCCTGATATTTACTATCAGAAGGGAAAAAATCAGGATAATATCAATAAGAAAAGCAAACCAAAAGGAACGGGATATCTACAATGAAAAAATCAGAAAATAATTGGAACAAATTGATGGAAAAAGATGATTCTGAAATTGACTATTCAGACATTCCCTCTACCGACCAGAAATTCTGGGAAGATGCAGAAATACTTTATCCACGCAAGAAAGTCACTATCCATCTTAAAGTTGATGAAGATATAGCCAAATGGCTAAAAGAAATGGGTGACCGTTCCGACTCAGCCGTTAACAGTCTTCTGAGATCCTATTTCATTGGCATGAATAACCTTCCTGAGTAAATTATTGCCCCCTGTTGATATCAGAACTGGTGCGTTTGGAAGATAACGTACCCATACACCGCGAAGCGGGCCAACCGGGTGAGAGCTGCCAGCAGAAAGCCTCTGACAGGGTATCCTGAAGCGCCCACCACCAGGCAGGTGCCCGACCAGGGAAGGGGCGTGGCAGCGGCCACCACGATCAGAAAAAGTCCCCACTTGCGCACCATGGGCATCAGTTTAACGAAGAATTTGCGCTGGAAGAACCGCCAATACAACGCCCGGTTCAGGTATTTCCCCAGGAAAAAGGTGGCCACTCCCGCCCCCATCGAGACCACCGCAAAGAAGAGTACATTCAGTCCGTACATCAGAAGACTTCCCTTGTGCAGCGCCCAGATCATAAAGAGTTCCGGAGGTAGCAACCCGAAAAAGAGTTCCGAGAAAAGGTACACCCCGTATATTTGTCCGGGCTTCGAATAGAACTTGTCAATCCAGTATTCGGGATTGTCCTTGTATACCAGCTCCATAAAAAGGATATACGCCCCCGCAATGAGCGAGAGCCACACCAGCCCTTTCAGCAGGTTAGTAAGGAAAAAGCGGAAGCGTGGAGTCTTTTCAAAAATCATTCGGGCTGAGCTGTTTTTTACAAAAATAACAAATTCCCGACCATTGGTATTTGATGCCCCTGAAAAGAAAAGGACACCGGGAACCAAATGTTCCAGGTGTCCTCCTTGTTGACTTTTTATCCTTTTAATAATGACTGATTACCCCTTGACTGCTGAAGCCTCTATGCCCACCGAAGTAAACCGGAGGTGGTTGCGCAGGCAGGTCAGTCTCTCAGTCTCTCAGTCCCTCAGTCTCTCAGTCCCTCAGTCTCTCAGTCTCTTAGTCTCTCAGTCTCTTAGTTTGAAAGTCCCCTCTTGCGCAGCAG
>CAZMMX010000071.1:7173-10057 GCA_964567485.1 uncultured Prolixibacteraceae bacterium
GGACGGGTGAAATTCATCACCATGGAGACGATGGGATAGATATGCTGGCCATCCTTGTACCCCGAAGAGCGGAATCCGGTACACCAGGCTCCCACCTTCTTTCCGTCACGCGGATGGAAATCCATGAACAACACCCCCACATGGCGGCCGTCGGCTTCCTTCACCTCATAGGCCACCGCCTCCTCATGGTAAAGCGGCACGTCATCCCTCTTCTCGAAGGTGATGCCATAAAGCTTGTTCGCGGTATAGAAAATTCCGTTCACGGCATTGTCGAGGGTGAAATAGGGCTTGATCTGGCCTTCGTCGAGGTTGAACTTCTGCTTCCGCAGCTTCTCGCTGTAATACCACCAGTCCCAGGGCGCCAGTTTGAAGTCGCCCCCTTCGCTGTCGATGATCTGCTGCATGGCATCGCGGTCGGCAGCGGCGATCTTCATGGCCGGGGTCCAGAGCTTCAGCAGAAAATCATAGACCGCTTCCGGCGTCTTGGCCATGTTGACATCGATCACGTATTCCGCATAATTGTCGAAGCCCAGGAGCTGCCCCTTCTCGTGGCGCAGCTGCACCAGCTTTTTGATGATCTCCTTGTTGTCAAATTCGTTGTCGTTGTCGCCGCGCATGAAATACCCCGTGTATAGTTTCTCGCGGAGGGCGCGGTTTTCGGCATACTGCAGGAAGGGAAGCATGCTCGGCTTGTCAAGGGTGAAGACCCATTTCCCTTCCATGCTGTCTTTTTTGGCCTGATCGGCAGCCCTGAGGACCACATCTTCCGACAGTCCGGCCAGGTCGGCTTCATTCTCAATCACCAGCCTGAAATTTTTGTTGCTCTCGGCCAGCAGGTTCTCACCAAACTGCAACTGTAGCTTCGACAGCTCCTCATTGAGGGTGCGCAGTTTGGCCTGCTCTTCGGCCGACAGATTGGCGCCGCTGCGTTCGAAATCCTGGGTGAACTTCTCGACCAGCCGCAGCTGCTGGGCATCGAGTCCCAGCTCGTTGCGCTTGTCGTACACCGCCTTTACCCTCTGGAAGAGTCCGGCATTCAGGGCGATATTGTCACGGTGGCGCGTCATCTTCGGCGTCATCTCGCGCGCCAGGGCCTGCCGCTCAGGATCGGTGATGGCCGAATTCAGGGGACCCGAAACACTCATCACTTTACGGATCAACTCCCCGGAGTTGTCATACGCCAGTATGGTATTCTCAAAGGTGGGCTCCTCCGGATTGTTCACAATGGCGGCAATCTCCGCCTCCTGCAATACTATCCCTGAATCAAGGGCCGGCATGTAATGTTCCAGTTTGATCTCGTCAAACGGCGGAACCTGGAACGGAGTCGTGTACTCCGTGAAAAAGGGATTGACCATAGTCGTTGTGGTTTCTTTTTTCTGGTTGGTGCAGGCGGTTGTGGCCACCCCGGCAACCAGCATCATCATCAGGACTTTCTTCATCTTATGTTAGTTTTCATTTTGAGGGGACGAAATTAAAAATTTATTCGTGAATAAGCAATTATTCAGCCACTTCCGGAGATTTAGCCAGGGATAAAAATGCCTTTCCCCTCTTTTTTTTCATCCGGAAATGAAAAACAGTGTAACTTAACCGGACTAAAATTATACTCATAGTATTCGTATCTAATTGGAAAACCATAAACTCAATTTATTCATCACCAAATTAAAACCGTAAGACCCATGAAGAATGTTACAACACTTTCCCGCATTGCAGGGCTGTTCCTGATCGCCCTTCTCTTCTCCACCGCCGCACAGGCGCAGTGTGCCGATTTCTCCGGAACCTGGAAACTCAACCGCGACAAGAGTAAACTCGGCGAGCAGTTCAGCATGGCCCCCCAGAGCATGGTCCTGGTCCAGGATGCCGCCACCCTGACGTTGGAGCGCCATTCTGAATTCCAGGGACAGGAATTCGTCACCAAGGACAAATACACCTTCGACGGGAAAGAATGCCTGAACGAAGGATGGCAGGGCACCAAGAAAAAATCGACAGCCACCTGGTCCGACGACAAAAAGGTTCTCACCGTCAAGTCCGCCATCCCCATGGAAGGCTCCGGCGAAATTACCATCACCGAACAATTCTCCCTCACCGACGGCTCCCTTTCCGTGGTTTCCACGTCATCCTCCGACTGGGGCACCAACACCGAAACATTTGTATTTGACAAATAAACGTATAAACATACGTTCAACCATTTATACCCGGGAAGAAGCATTTCTCCCGGGTATTTTTTTGGGGATCTCCGATATTATGTGTAACTATGGGGGTCTGATAATTAACTAAAACATCACTATTATGGGAATTTTATCATGGCTCGTTCTGGGCCTGGTCGTAGGACTACTGGCCAAGCTGATCATGCCCGGGAAACAGGGATTAGGCATCATCATGACTATTATCCTGGGTGTCGTGGGGGCACTGCTGGGTGGCTGGCTCGGCACATTGTTCGGACTGGGCACCGTCAGCGGCTTTAACCTGGGCAGCATCCTGCTCGCCACCGGTGGTGCCATCCTCGTTCTGATCATTTATGGCGCCCTGAAAAAGAAATAAAGCCTAAAGTCCCTCTCCGGAAGACGGCTTTCAACGCCGGCATACCCGGAAATGCTTTTTTTTACTTCTGTCGTCCTCTATCTGCTTCCGGAAGGAGACCTCACTCCGGGAGGGTGAAATTTCTTTGTACCTTTGTATCATGCACCCCGGAAATTTACCTCTGATGATACGCCCCTTCCTGTTCAGGATCCTGATGGGATTTCTGCTTTCCTTATGGTGGCTGCTCTCTTCCGCAGAAGCCGCCGGACAGACCATCACCCACTGGGAGGCGCTGGTCAGGGCCGAAAACCAATGGAACTATCTGACCCCAACCAGCGAACCCCCGGCCGACTGGACCTCTCCCGAC
>CAZMMX010000071.1:10157-11685 GCA_964567485.1 uncultured Prolixibacteraceae bacterium
GACCTCTCCCGACCAGGAAAAAAGCCACCTTCCCCTGGTGCTCATCGATACCTACGGAATGCAGATCCCCGACGAACCCAAGGTCACCGTCGACATGAAAATCATCGACAACGGCCCCGGAAAGTCCAACTCCATTTTCGACCCCGGAAATGTCTATTCCGGATACGCGGCCATCGAAATACGCGGACAGTCATCACAGATGTTCCCCAAGAAAAGCTACGGCTTTGAACTTCGCAACATGATGGGCGACGAAGTCACCACTCCCCTTCTGGGAATGCCCGAAGAGTCGGACTGGATCCTCTACGCCCCCTACAGCGACAAAACGCTCCTCCGCAACGCCCTCACCTTCTCCCTGGGGGGCAGATTGGGAAGATACCAGCCCCGCTTCCGCTTCTGCGAGCTCTATATCAACGGCGACTATGCCGGCATCTACGCCCTGACCGAAAAGATAAAACGCGACAAAAACCGCGTTGATATCGCCAAACTCAACCCCGACGAACTCACGGGCGACGACGTCACCGGCGGATATATCGTCAAGGTCGACAAAACCCAGGACCTACTCTATTCCGAATATTTCATCAGCTATCCCGACAACACCTTTCCCAACAGCCGGGCCTACGCCTGGAGCTGGGACACCCCCAAGGCCGAAGATATCGCCCCCGCCCAGAAGGCTTACTTCCAGAGTTATATCAAAACCGTCGAAAATGCCATCAACAGCAGCAACTTCGCCTCTGCCTATTCGGGGTATCCCAAATACCTCGACGTGCCCTCGTTCATCGACTTCCAAATCGTCAACGAACTGGCCAACAACGTCGACGGCTACCGCTACAGCACCTTCTTCCACAAAGACAAGGATTCCGACGGAGGAAAACTGGTGGCCGGACCACTCTGGGATTTCGACCTCTGCTACGGAAATGTGGACTACGCCCCGGAACGGCTGTCCACCAACTATTGGCTCTATACCAACTACGGAACCCGCGAGGACCACTGCATGCACTGGTGGTATCGCCTGATGCAGGACCCCGCATACCGCGACGCCGTGAAGTTGCGCTACAGCATCCTCCGCCGTGGCATCCTCCACTCCGACAGCATCATGGCGTTTATCGACACACAAACCGCCTACCTGGGTGACGCCGTCGACCGGAATTTCCAAAAATGGCCGATCCTCAGCCAGTATGTGTGGCCCAACAGCGGCGTGCGCAACACCTACTCCGCCGAGGTATATTTCCTCAAGGACTGGATCAGCCGCCGTCTCACCTGGATGGACTCGCAATGGCTCATTCCCGTGGCCACCCCCGCCATTGCCACCACCCCCACGGTGCAGGTATGGCCCAACCCCTTTACCTCAGAACTCCGCATCTCCCTGCCTGCCGGAGCCTCCAAGGCCTCCATCGACCTCTTCGACCTTCGCGGTGTGAAAATATGGAGTCAACAAATGACCGGACAAACAGTCACCCCCTCCCTTTCCCACCTCTCCCAAGGAGTCTACCTCATCCGCATCTCCGGAAACGGTTTCACCCCCTTCTCC
>CAZMMX010000072.1:0-1576 GCA_964567485.1 uncultured Prolixibacteraceae bacterium
CGTCAGGTTCTTCCTGAGTATCATTGTTCACCCTGTGGCCGGGCCTACGGAGCAAACGCGCACCGGAATGCATGGAAACGGAGGATTTCTGCATCATGGCAACACTTTCCGGCATTTATTCCACCGGAACCAGCCTCAGGATCTTCCCTGGTGTTTCGATGGCCACATAAAGCAATCCGTCGGGGCTCTCCACCACATTACGGACCCTGCCGATGCCTTCCAGCAGTTTCTCACGGTGGACGACCGCATGACCGTTGAGTTCCACCCGCTCTAAATACTGAAACCGCAGGGACCCCACGAAAAGGTTATTCTTCCAGTTGGTATAGCGATCGCCGGCAAGGAAGGTCATGCCGCATGGGGCAATCGAGGGGGTCCAGTAAAAGACGGGCTGTTCGAGCCCCTCCTGTTTTGTAAGTTCAGTAAGCACCGTTCCGTCGTAGTTGATGCCGTAGGAAATGACCGGCCAGCCGTAGTTTTTCCCCGGAAGGATCAGGTTGAGTTCGTCACCCCCGCGCGGTCCGTGTTCCGATTCCCATAGTTCTCCTGTTTCGGGATGGATGCAGTTTCCCTGGGGGTTGCGGTGGCCGTAGCTCCATATGGAAGCCATGGCACCCGATTGACCGGCAAAGGGATTATTGGTGGGAATGGTGCCATCGTCGTTGATCCGGTGGATTTTCCCGTTGTGATTCCCCAATTCCTGAGGAAATATAAAATGCTGTCCCCGGTCGCCAATGCCGAAAAAGAGGTGATTCTCGCGGTCAAAGGCCAGTTTGCAGCCGAAATGGTGGGAACGGTCGGTGGCCGGGGCTCCCTTAAAGATCACCTCCTGATCGACCAGGCGGTTTTCTTCCAGCCGGGCCCTCATAATCGCCGTATTTCCTGTTCGTTTGGGCTTCACTGACTCTTCATAGGAGTAGGAAATATAAATCCAGCCATTTTCTTTATAATCGGGATGCAGGCAAAGGTCAAGCAACCCACCCTGGCCTGCCGCCATGATGGCAGGCACTCCTTCGACAGGCTCCGACAGTTTCCCCCCCGAGAAACGGTAGAGCTTCCCTTCCCTTTCAGAAATCAGCAAGTCGCCATTGGGGAGAAACGCCAGTCCCCAGGGTACGTTCAGTCCCGACACCACGGTATCGACGACAAACCGCTGTACCTCAGAGGTGATAACCTCTCCCGGTGTCGCCGCAGGCTTCAGGGAACCCCGGTCCTCAGGGATCCCGGCCTTCACATAGGCCGCCAGATCCTCTATCTCCTTATCGCTGAATGTTTTCTGGAATGCGGGCATACCAAACTCCTCGATGCCGAATTTGATACTCCGGAAGACCTGTTCTGTACCCTCCTCTTCCATCCAGGCTTTCGCAGCAAATTTCTCGAGGTGATCACCATGGCACCCGGCACAATACTTCTGGTAATTCGCAGCGGCTCTCTCCTTCCCGGCAGCTTTGCGGCCCCCTTCAGGCCTTACTGCCCACAAACTTGTCAACCCGGCAACCACCAGGATCAGGAAGAGCAGAATCAATAGGGTTCGGTTTTTCATAGCTGGCATTTTTATGAGTTGGCTGATTTTAAAACG
>CAZMMX010000072.1:1676-4964 GCA_964567485.1 uncultured Prolixibacteraceae bacterium
GGTCTGTTTCCTGAAAAACCGTCTGACCTCCCTTTTTTGCTCCGGAAACAGCGAAATGAGCGAACGGCGGGAGGGGAAAACAGGGAGGAGCCGGGAGTCCCCGCCGACCAGGAAAAACAGCATGCCGGGTTCAAAGGAGCGGTTGTCGAGCCTACCATACTTATTCCTGTAGAGCGAGGTCTGCCGTTCCACGATCCTGTGGGAACAGAGCAGGGTCACACTGCCCTCGTAGAGTACTTCATAGTATCTCTCCTTCTCCTGGCTGCTATCGGGGGAGAACTTCCTGAACTGGCTGATCACACCGTCATTGCCGGTCACCGTAAAGGAGGCGACCCGGTATTTATCGACCACATATAAACCGTTCACCCGGTCGTTGAAGGCGACCAGCTCATCATGAAGGGCATCATAACGAAGCCTGAGCCCATCATAGGTCTCTCCTTCTGCGGTGGTCACGGTGCCCTCCATCCATGAGGTGTGGTAAAAATGATAGGGAGTGGTGATCATTTCCATCAGGAACCGGGTACCGGTAAGCTTTCCGTTGTTGCTGTTTCCGGCACGTGAGAAGTCACCCCAGGCGAAATCGTCCATCTGGCCGTAGGCGGTTCCGCCGGAAAGAGCCACCGCACACAGGATCAACAAAGGTGTAATAAGTCTCATTGTACCATGATTTTTCGGGTCATCTCAAAGGGAAGTCCGTTACTGTCGATTCCCTCCAGCTTAATAAGAACCGCTCCTTTCAGGTCAGAAAGTGTGAAGCTGAAATGGAGGGGTTTCTTCGTTTCCACCTTCCGGAACAAAAAGACCCGGCGGAAGTCAGGCAGGTTCCCGGCAGTGACGGGTTCTGCCTGTCGTGAGGAAGGCGGGGCCACCGGCAGCTGCAGGCAGTCCAGGGGGAACTTAAAGAGATCTGTCTGGTCCAGGAAACGGGATTCAGCCTCTTTTTCCAACATGATGGCCAACACCCCCTTGAAGCTGATGTCCCCGAAGATCCTTTCCCGGTAAACAATGTCGATATACCTGATATCGGTACTTTTCAGGTTGTAAATCATGTGATTGTCAAAAACCGGAATTCCGTTGATCAGGCGCAGCGGGTTTTTTTCGAACCATCCTTTCTCCTGGTTATCGATGATGCGCAGGGAATAGCTGCTGCCCCGCTGGCGGAAGCGGACTGCCGGCAGCAGTTCACGCGAAATCTCCATGAAATCGGGAAGGTCGGTGAATTGTGCCGGAAAGACGCGCTGTTCTGGGGGACCATAAAAAGGATATGGACCGGGAAGCTCCATCTGTAGATGCGATCCGGGGTGCTGTTCCGCGCCCGAAAAGAGGCGTTCATACCCGCCCGCCTCGATCATCTCCATTACGAACCTCTCCTGATCTTCACTGATGCGTAAACTGTCGGTGAAGTACCCACCTCTTCCCTTGCGGTGGCGGGCAAGTTCCACACTGAGTTTCTCCCCCTGCTCACCGAGGGCTCTGAGGAAGATTTCGCCCCTGCCAAAGGCATTCTTCAGCTTGAACCTGAAATAGCCGTCGGGGTCTGCAAAACAATAGTCAAACCAAGGAATTTCACCGGGAATGGAAAGGAGGACCATTGAACGCCGCGGAAGGGGAATGTCATCGGCGGTAAGGACCCTGCCCTCGACGAAAAAGCCATTCTCCTCGGGAGGAAGTAAACGGCCCCCCGTGTCAGCTCTGGGAGGATCGAGGAGATAAGGAGCTTTTAAGGCTTCGGGGGCCTCACCCAGGGAAGCACTCACCGTCATCTCTGAGGTGCGGAGTCTTTCAGGAAGAGTCACGTTGAAAGAGACCCTGTCGCCGGGGGAAAAGGATTCGCCTTCGACCGTGATGCGGCCGTCGGCTTCCGCAGGGGCCAGAAACTCCAGACCCGGGGCACCCGGAAGGGCGGGGATATCTTCTGCAAAACGGTGGTATACCGTCAGCAACCGGGCTACCGGAGCCACGCCGGGGCCTGCGGTCGGATTGCCCGTATAGGCCCTCATGCGGTACACCCCTGACGATAGGGAATCGGGAACCACCAGATATCCCATGCCGGAACCTTCTGCCATGACGACCATCACATGCCCGGCAGCATCACCGCGGTGATCCTCGAGCCTGACGTGCACCACATTTCCCGAACCGGGAAGTGCAGGGGCACCAGCCACCACAAACCATACAGAATCACCCGACAATGCCCAGGAACGGTCACAGAACAGATAGGGCCCGCGAATGCTTTCTCCCTCCTGCGCCGCCATCGTTAATGACGCCAGGAAAAACAGAATCAGTAATAACCATTTATGTCTCATCAGATCGCTTTCATTTTGCCCGGAATCACCATTCCCCGTCGGGGTAACTCCTGTTGGACACCTCCCACCATGCCGGAATCTCATCAACCATCTCCCCCCGGGCAGGAATCTCCCAGAAATAGGGGATCCTCTTGACAAAGTAGTCGTCATTTCCCCTGTAAACGACAAAAAAACGGTGTTCCTTCACCTGAGAAAGTTCAAAATTCCCCAGGACCACCTTCTCAGGATCGGAAGTACACTTTATGTTACCCCTAGCCTGCGGATAAAGGGGGTCAAAGAGTTTCCCCTCGGCCGAAAGCTGCTTATTCAGGGTTTCATAAAAATCATGGCTCTGCTCAGATATGGCATACTGGTGGCAGATATAGATCCAGCCCATGAAATAGACCGGTTTTTCATCTTCCCGGTAAATATCGAATTTCCGTTCCAGGAAGACCAGCGGGTGATTTCTGACATCTTCCACAAGGGAATAGTCGGCAGGTGCAGCAATGTTGAAGGTCTCCCAGGGAGTGATGGAGAGCCAGCCATATACGGGTACGTCAAAGGGTGATCCCGGTGGCAGGATATTGTAGACATACTGGCATACTTTCCTGCCCGAGAAGCGATAATAATTATCCTTTCCTTTTGCGTCAATGTCGATATACAACCATGCTCCCACTTTCTTTTCGAGCTGTGTGGCAGCCTCATCGGTGCCTGTTTCCACCAATATCTCCCCCGGAACCATAAAGATGCTGTCGATAGACGGCATGGCGGGGATTCTATCATACCCCGATTCAAAGACCTCTCCGTCGGCCTTGATCTTCAATTGATAACGACCTGAAGCATCAAGTGGGCGGTAGAGCCTGTAAAGGCCGCTGCCTTCCCCGTTTAGTCTGATTTCGTGACCAAAGCCGTCGACCAGGGAGACTTCGGCATCATCCACTGTCTGATAAGTCTGGCCATAGTCGTTGAAGTCAAGTGTTCTGTTCAGCCTGACCACATTGTAGTC
>CAZMMX010000072.1:5064-7490 GCA_964567485.1 uncultured Prolixibacteraceae bacterium
AGGGCCACATCGAGGCGGTGGTAGGAGGGCATGCGGTATTTGTTGCGGTCGGAATACCAGATCAGGGTCTCCCCGGCGTACCCGTAGGTTTTCTCAGGCAGAGTCACCGGACGCCCCGAGAGATAAACGAAGTTGGAGGTAAAGCGCCATCTTCTGCTGATATTATAGGTGGCCACCACCGAAAGGTCATGGGGACGGTCATATTCCGACGGAAAATACTTACCGTTCCAGAGTTGTTCTTCAGGAAAAGAGGAGCTGGTTTTCCGCATGGAGCGGGAATAGGTATAATTGAGCCATCCGGTCAGGCGTCCCATATTTTTCTTTCCCTGGAATTCCACGCCCCAGGAGTACCCGTCAGAAGGGATCAGGCTGCTTTCGATGCGGGGGTTCATCAGCAGCTGGGCTCCGTCTTTGAATTCCGGGAGGTTACGGAGTTTTTTGTAATAGGTCTCCACCGATAATTCGAGGCCGCTTTTCAGGAGGGAGGTCTCAAAGCCGAGGGCGGCCTGGTCCCCGGTAAGGGGGGGCAGATGATAGCCGGCAGCCTTCCAGGTGTCGGCAGGGGCCATGACGGCATTATTGCTGATCTGAAAGAGGTACTGGGTGATTCGTTGGAAATTCAGTTTCAGGGTGCTCACCGGCGACAGCTCGTAACGCATCATCAGGCGGGGTTCCAGGCGGTGGAAGCTTTTGGAGGCTTCCCGGGGGCCGAAGGTGAGCGAGTCGGTGACTGTGGTGGCAGAGCGGGGTAGTGCCTCATCATAGAGGTAGACCACCGGGGTGCCGATGTTGCTGAAACTGCTGTATCTTATTCCCGGCGACAGGAAGAAGGAGGGCAGTACCCTGAAGTCGGCACTGAGGTAAGCCCCGCTTTCCAGCCCTTTCTCACGGTCGATAAGGGTGGGTCTGATGACGGTGACCTCTTCTCTCCCGGTGACCTCGCCCGGGTCAATGCGGTAATGGATCATGTTGATCCCCGCCTCAAAGGTCTTATAGTCGTCGGGGCGGTAACGGAAATTATATTTCAGGGAGCCATACTGCAGCTGGTTCGAGAGGTAATAGGCCTCTTCAGGGATGGTTCCCAGGTCGGTGAGGCGGTAGCGGTACCTGCTGAAGGCCAGGTTTCCCTCGCCATGAAGCCCGGGAGCCAGCTGATTGCGGGTTTGCACATTGGCGATCAGGCTGCCGTAGCGCATGACGGTGCGGCTGCTGGTGCTGAACTCATCATGACTCTGGTAGGCCATGGCCGAAATACGGTGAAGAGGGGTGAAGCGGTAGGTCATCTTTCCTGCCACATCGTAGAAAGAGGCAATACTCTGCGAGATATCGGGATTGGGCACTTTGCTGATGAGCCAGTCGGAATAGGAGCTGCGTCCTCCGGCCGTCAGGGTGAGTTTTTTCTTTTTTCCCAGGGGACCGTCCAGGGCCAGCCTGGAATTGATGATTCCCACACCTCCCGAGAGCCGCATGGTCTGGGTGTTACCATCCTTGAGGTCGACTTCCATCACTGAGGCCACCCTTTCGCCGTAACGGGCAGGCATTCCCCCCTTGAAGAGGCGCACGTTATCGACCAGGTCAGGGTTGATCAGGGAGAGGAACCCGAAGAGATGGGAGGAGTTGAAAACCGGGCTTCCGTTGACCAGCAGGAGGTTCTGATCGCTGTTGCCGCCCCTGACGTTGAATCCCGAAGAGAGCTCGCTGACCGTTTGGACGCCGGCCTGCATGGTCATGCCCCGCATAACGTCGACCTCACCCATCAGGGCGGGAAGATCTTTGATCTTGCGGAGTTCCATGCGTACGACGCTCATCTGGGAACGCGAAATATCGGCAAACTCGCCGGTGATGGTCACCTCGCCGATATTGAGGCTCTCCTCAAAAATCTCAAACTCGGCATAGCCGTTTTCGATGAGCCTTATTTTCTGGAAAACAGGCTGGTATCCCAGATAGGAGAGCTGCAGATGATGTTCCCCGGTGGGGAGTTCCAGGGTAAAAAAGCCATGCCTGTCAGAGGAAGCCCCTTTGTTGCTGCGGGTCTCTAAAATGACCGCCCCCGGCAGCGGGTCTCCGGTTTTCCCGTCGACCAGGCGCCCCTCCAGGGTGGCACTCCGGTATCTCCCCTCATTCAGGGGATCACCGATGACCAGCAGTTGTAACTCCCCGATATACCGTTTCCTGTCACTCTCCGGAATGGGAAAGATCACCACGGCATCGCCCTGGAAACTCTTCCAGGCGATGCCCCGCCCCTGAAAAACGGCATTGAGCACCTGCACCAGGGGAGTGCCGTCAAAATCACGATATACGGAAATGGTATCGACCCATTGGGGCTGGTAGAAGAACCGCACCTGTTCATGGCGGCTCAAGGTGTCAAACAGGGCGGTAAGAGGACTCCCGCGGAAACGCCCGGTGACCCTGATATCACGGATATC
>CAZMMX010000072.1:7590-10003 GCA_964567485.1 uncultured Prolixibacteraceae bacterium
GGGCGGTAAGAGGACTCCCGCGGAAACGCCCGGTGACCCTGATATCACGGATATCTTGTGCCCTGGTGGCCTGAGGAAGGAAAAAAAGTAACATGACCATCCCTGCAAACACCGCCCATACTGTTCCCTTACTCTTCTTCAAAATTCCGGTTCAAATAGATTTGTGAATTGGACTCAAAGATAGCCTTAAGGTTTAATCAGCCGTGCTGAAAATGCTGAAAAATGGCAAGGCCGGTTTGAAAACGCCCGCACCCGGGGCATTGGCGATCTCAGGAAGGATTCCCGGGAGCATCAATGCAATGAACCGAAAACCGGTCTTACTCCTTCGTTTCCAGGTTCGTTTCCAGGGCGGAAGGGTGTTGTGCATGCTCGCTGCGGTCCCTTTCATCGGCACTCCTGAGCAGTTTGCGTGAATCGAGAAGATTGACGATCAGCAGGGCCAGGCAGGCCAGTGAGGCAAAATAAAGGAGGGTTCCCGTGAATAAAACCTCCATGATCAGGATCAGGGAGATGACCATGCGCACTTCGGTAGGTCCGAACAATCCTGAATCGATAGAATATTTGCCCGTGATGGTGTAACGGATCAGGGCAATGATGATCTCCCACCCGTAGAGGACGACAAACACATATCCCAGAATCTTGGAATAGGAATCGGCATAGACGATAAATCCCAGGCCGATCAGGAAAGTGCCGATCCAGTCGATGGTCAGGTCAAGGGAAAAACCATACCACTTCCGGGGTTTATGCCGGTAATAGGCGATCCTTCCGTCGAGGGAATCGCCGAACCAGCTGACCAGGAAACCCAATACGCCAAAGAGCAGAAAGTGCTTGTCCACCCAGGTCGCCAGCAAAAAACTGCCCAGGATAATGATGTTTCCGAAAAAGCCGATTCCTGTCAGCATGTTGGAGGTCATCCACGAAGGAATGTACTGCACCAGGGTGGCGATGGCCTTCTGCTCATATTTTCTGAGGAGGTTGGTGCGGTTTCTGTCGCGGGAAATGATTCTTACCACGTCGTTGACCGGTTGGTGCCCTTGACTCTGCATATGTTTTTTTTTACGGTGATGGTTGATGTACTACGAATTGTATACCATGGCGGGGTGAAATTCCGCAGTCAGCTCCTCACGGCATTGCGCGGGGAGTTGGGGTGATCGTGGGTATTCCTGGCATTTGACCATTCTCCGGGGCTGATCAGGGAACGGGGGGTCCACTCCTGAGGCAGGGGCATCTCATAGACGGCTCTTCGCAGGAAAGCCCCGGCCTCTTCCACACTGCCGAATTTCCGGAATTCTCGGGGGAGGATCGTCTCGCCGACGGCCAGGCGCGGGAATTGGTCTCTTTTGTTGAAAACTTCATGGGGCATCCTCATCAGCCTGATCCTCCAGTTGATCAACCCCAGAAAATAAAACAAGGGGGAGTTACCGTCGAAGAAACGGAGAGGAACGACAGGAACCCCGGCCGACCTGATCAGATTAAGGATGCTCCTTTGCCATTTACGGTCCCTGATACGGAAGGAGGGCACCTGGAGATCGGAGACCGCCCCTGAAGGGAAGAACCCCACGGGATGCCCCTCCCTGAGACACCCCAGAGTCTCCCTGATTCCGGCGATGGTGGCCGCCGTAAGGGCTCCCCGCTGGTTCCCCACAGGGGTGACCGTGATGAAATTCTCCTTCATGGTCTTCACCATGGCCAGAACCTTATTGACCATCAACCGATAATCAGAACGCAATCCGGCAAAGAGATCGACCAGGATAATCCCGTCAATGCCGCCATAAGGATGATTGGAGATGGTGATAAAGGGTCCTTCGGGCAGTTCCTGCAGCCTCCAGGCATGGCCCACACGATAATGGACTCCCAGATCTTCCAGAAGGTGGGAAGCAAATGCCGCCCCTGAGAACTGTCCCGAATGGTCATAGACCTCATTCACTTTGTCGATGGCCACCAGGTGCATCAGGAAACGAGCCAGCCGGTTTCCGCCACTCCCCCGGAAAAGCGGTGATACGGCTTCGAAATCATTGACGTCGATCACTTTCATACCCCACACCAAAGTTAATAAATGTTTTTGAAGGGTATCCTCCCCGCATCGGGGCAGTGCTAAAGAATTCTCACCCTTTCCGGAAGCGGAAAAATCTGCGGCCCTCCCCGGAAGGGGCAGGTTTCGGGGGTTGATTATCTCTGGCCGGAGGGTCAGGGGCCTGGGTCTGGGACCGTGAACGCACGGGTGACCATGAAGGCTTGCGTGAATCCCTTTGTGCCGGGGGGGCTCCCAGGCTCCTGTCAGCGCCTCTTTCCGGCCCTCTGGGGCTTACTGGCTGATTTCGTTCCGACGGCTGACGTTCCGCCGCTCTTCGTCCTGAGGGATTCTGCCCTGAAGGATGGCGGCCCTCTGAGCTCTGCCGGGCCCCAGGACGCC
>CAZMMX010000072.1:10103-11386 GCA_964567485.1 uncultured Prolixibacteraceae bacterium
GGATTCTGCCCTGAAGGATGGCGGCCCTCTGAGCTCTGCCGGGCCCCAGGACGCCCTGCCGATTGACGCCCCGCAGGCCTCCGTTCTCTAAAATCCCGCCGTGCAGACTCCTGATCGGCAGAATAGGCCTCTCCCTCGTCTTCCCGGGAGTCATCATCGCCGGTAAAGGGATGGTCTTCCACAACAGGAATGGCCTGGCGGATCAGTTTCTGGATATCTTTCAGGTAGGGGACCTCTTCGGCATCACAGAAGGAGACGGCTTCTCCTTCGGCGCCTGCCCGGGCCGTGCGGCCGATTCTGTGGACATAGGTCTCGGGAATATTGGGAAGGTCGAAGTTGATGACCATGGGGAGCTCCTCGATATCGATTCCCCGGGCGGCGATATCGGTCGCTACCAGGACTCCCGAAAGGCCACTCTTGAAATTCCCCAGGGCGGTCTGGCGCGCTCCCTGTGATTTGTTACCATGGATGGCTGCAGCCTCGATGCCCGATTTCTTCAAAATCCTCACCACTTTGTCGGCACCATGCTTGGTCCGGGAAAAGACCAGCACCGCCGCCTCAGGCTTCTGCCTGATCAGGTGAACCAACAATCCGGGTTTGTTCTTTTTACTTACCATATACACCGACTGGGTCACCCTTTCCGCGGTGGTCTGTTCCGGCTGAACACTTACCTTTTCAGGATTTCCCAGGATTTTGCGCGACAGCTCCACGATTTCGGGAGGCATGGTCGCCGAAAAGAATAGCGACTGTCTCTTTTGCGGTAACCGGGCAATGATTTTTTTGATATCATGGATAAATCCCATATCGAGCATACGGTCAGCCTCATCGAGAACCGAAAAGGCCACGTGGTCGAGGGAAATGTATCCCTGGTCCATCAGGTCAAGCAGTCTGCCCGGTGTGGCCACGAGGACATCAACGCCCTTTTCCAAAGCATCTACCTGGCCCCCCTGCTTAACACCCCCGAAAACCACGGTGTTTCTGATTCCCGTGAACTTGCCGTAAGTCGTGAAACTCTCTCCGATCTGGATCGCCAGTTCACGCGTGGGAGTCACCACCAGCGCCCTGATCTTCCGCATATGGTTGTTTTCCTGCCTCTCGCGGTACAAATGCTGAAGGATGGGAATGGCAAAGGCTGCCGTCTTTCCCGTACCCGTTTGGGCACAACCCAACAAATCCTTGCCGCGAAGTAAAATGGGGATGGCTTGTTCCTGTATGGGGGTGGGGTTTTTATAGCCCTCAGCCGTTAAGGCTCTGAGAATGGGCTCAATAATTCCTAAATTTTC
>CAZMMX010000073.1:0-10963 GCA_964567485.1 uncultured Prolixibacteraceae bacterium
GGAACACCGCCGTTTTGTGCGGCCCCATATTTACAAGGTGGGCATCTCGGGCAAACTCCTGCAACTACGCAATGATTTGGTGCACAAGGCCAAGCGGTGATGACTTTTTTCTGTTTTGCTTGTCAGGGTTCGAAAATTAGTTATCTTTGACGTTAGTAACGTATTGCGTTATTATGATCAGAACTTTTGGCTCCTCCTTCTAACAGGTTGGAAAAACTACAAGGTGAATTAAAGAATTATTTCAGTATGAGGATTAATGATCAATGGAGGATTAAATTCAAATGGATTAAAGGACATGCATACGAAGTTGAGATCATTGATTACCATTAAAATTGACACAAATGACAAGTTTAAAGAACGTACATCCGGGGGAAGTTTTATTAAAGGAGTTCCTGGAACCGATGGGCATAACGGCATACCGGTTATCCCTGGAGATTGGTATTCCACAGACAAGAATCAGCGAGATAATTAAAGGGAACAGAAGAATCACAGCCGACACTGCTATCAGGCTTAGTAATTATTTCGGTAATTCAACGAAATTCTGGTTAGGTCTTCAAAATGATTATGATATTGAGGAAGAACTGGGCAAAAAGGCCCCTGAGTTCAATGCGATCAGGAGACGCAAGGTAACGGCACCGTAGAAGGTCTGTCGGCGGGTGCTGAAATAAGGGTAGCTGAAATATGCCGGTACTGTTTAGAAAAATGATGAGCATGACTAAGTTACAAAATTCCGCGGTGGCCGGATCAGGATTTCTGAAGGGGCTGGAGATCACAAAGCCCACTTTTGTGGTGGATGAGGCGATCTGCCGGCGCAATATCGCCCGCATGGCTGCCAGGGCCCGGCAGGGAGGCGTGCGTTTCCGTCCCCATTTCAAGACCCACCAGAGTGCCGCCATTGGAGAGTGGTTCCGGGAGGAAGGCGTGACCGCCATCACGGTCTCTTCGGTCACGATGGCCCGGTATTTTGCCGATGCCGGATGGAAGGACATTACCATTGCCTTTCCGGTGAACCTCAGGGAGATCAGGGAGATCAACCGGCTGGCGGGAGAGGTCAGGCTGGGGCTTCTGGTGGAAAACGAGGTCGCCATGGGGTATTTGGTGAAACACCTGACGGCGGCGGCGGATATCTGGATCGAGATCGACACCGGGTATCACCGGTCGGGCGTCGACACGGTCAAGAGCCGTATCATCGACCAGTTGCTGGACGTGCTGAAGCAGAGTGATAAGATGGTCTTCCGGGGGTTTCTGAGCCATTCGGGACAGACCTATGCCGCCCGTTCGGTCGAGGATATCTGCATACGTCATGCCGGTGTATTGCTGCAGACGCGGTCGCTGAAGAACCACTACCTGCCTGAGTGGCCGGGAGTGGAGGTGAGTCTGGGCGACACCCCGGCCTGTTCGGTGTGTGACCAGTGGGAGGGCGTTGATGAAATCCGCCCCGGCAATTTTGTCTTTTATGACCTGATGCAATTCCAGTTGGGGGTTTGTCGCCAGGAAGAGATCGCCGTGCGGGTGGTTTGTCCGGTCGTCTCGCGCCAGATCATGCGCAATGAGGCCGTCATCTATGGGGGAGCCGTCCATCTCTCCAAGGAGCTGATGATCGGTGCGAACGGGAAAAAGTGGTATGGCGGGGTGGTGCTGCCGGATCGGGGGCCTTCGCAGGTGATTCTGCCAGGGCAAGGTCAGGAACCATCGCCAGGTACTGGTCAGATTGCCGTACCTCTGCATAAGCTTCGGCAGGAGAAGGTTGAGGGGAAAGGGGATGATGACAGAAGTGAAGAAGAAGGAAGGTGGCGCATCAGCGGGGAGACGTGGGTGGCCGGGTTGTCGCAGGAGCATGGGGTGGTCAGGGGTGACTTTGAAGAAATCAAGGCGATGCAGCCCGGTGACCTGCTGGAAATCATACCTGTGCATTCGTGTCTGGCCGCCGACCTGGCGGGCACGTACCTCACCACTTCCGGACGTCTATTGGGAAAAATGGGGAAGACGGATCAAATGTAAAGTCTTAAACGACACATTATTAGAATATTAGAGTATCGGAGAGTTTTGGTAAACATAAGTCTGCTGCGGGTATGTCAGGGGTCTGCAATAAAAGAGGGTGTGACGGAAAGGAATTACGACCGGGTTTGCTGGCATAGCAAAGTGCTCGTCCTCTTCAAATAATTCCGATTCCTGGATTACTTCAGCCAGTGAAGGAGCTCCGGGTCATACTTCTAGTGACCTTCGGCCAGAGAAAAAATCTGGTGCCAGATGGGCGATTCTCCCCTGAGCTTCTCAATGCATCCATCTGCCGGGGTGCGCTCCATTCCCGGAAGGGATTCCAGAAAAATGAGGGTCAAAAAGTTGATTTTTTCGGAGCTGTGCTTAAGCGCCGGATGGAGTTTATAGAGCGGAGTGCCGTGCTCCCTCATATGGTCTGGCACGAGTTCCGAGTACTTCCCGGTGACCTCCTGCGCCCCCTGGGACCATACGGCCTGCTCTGCCCTCTCGGCGGCGGACAGGGCATCCAGCTCCTCCTCAAGGGATTGGACCACCTCTTTGTGGTGGAGATATTGCGGCTCCTCCAAAGCCTCTGCCTTTAAGTCCCGTGAAACGTTCTTTTCCACTTCCCTGATCATTATCTCCATCCCCTTCACCGCTTCCGCCAATGCGGCAGCGCCCTCGGGGTCGCTCTGTTTCAGGGACTCGGCCATCCTCTTCATCTCAGCATACTGTGTTTTTGTTTCACTGAGATTGTTCTTCATCTCATCCATTTCACGGTTATCGACCGACTCGGATATCCTCATCCACTGCTGCTCATCCTGGATCCTCGCCCTGATGAAATCCTCCCTGGTACAGGGAATAAAGGGATTGCTGACTCCGGGAGCCACCAGCACATATTTGAAGATTCCGCAGTCGTAAACAGGGTATCCGTTGAACTCCCCGGCTTTGGCGGGGAGCTCAAAAAAATCGTAGCGAACGATATGGCCCGAAGCGGATTGTTGATCGTTGACATATACATTCAGCGATGACGAGCCCTTGTGGTAGACCTCACCCGAAGGATCCCCCTCGTTCCTGGCCAGGTTTTGAAAACTCAGGTCCACATTGGAGAATTCAGAAACAGTTCCGTAAGCCTCGACATCCACTCCCTTGGCCCCCTTTACCGTCTCAGAGGTGAGAAGAATGGAGGCGATTTTTTCCAGCTGCCCCTTCAGAAACGCCGGCGACTCTCCGGGGAACTTCTCCCGGAAGGTGTTACTGATTTCAACCTTTGATTTGACGCTTCCCTTACGATCGAGTGCAAAGGTGTAGCCTTCCTGTGCCATGATTGTGGCAGAGAGGCACAGGGCAATGGTGGCAAGTGCGGTTTTTTTGGTCATGAATGTCAGTGATTTCATCTTTTTCCACCGAATTATTTATTACCAATAGGCATGCCGGATGCCAGTATTATAAAGAAAAATAACTATGTTTTTCCCCTTTCTCAAGGTATTTGGTTGACGGTTTCTTGATTTATGGAACAAATATTGCCAGGATTTTGTAATTAACAATAATTTTTGCCGTAAAAATCAATCGAGATCCTAAACATTTGATCTGTTTGGAGGAGGTGCATCCACGTTCGGATTTGCGGCCCTTTTTGATCCCCGGAATACCAGGGGGGTCTATACCATCACGGCGCAACTGGTCGCGGGAAGTGGGGGAGAGGTGAGTGGCTCAAACCATTCCGATTCCGGGAAGCTGGATTATTTCAGCAATTAGCGGACATGTCAATAATTATGTAATTTTGCTGCAGACACAAGCTTACTTCTTTCACAGGAGTTGTGACGACGCATCATCCTAATCAACTTTAACATAAGTAGATGGAAGGGTGCTGTGTCAGACGGCCCTGATGATTTCATGGAAAGCTGATCTTGAATATACCATAACCACCTAATATTTGAACCAGATGAATTTCTTTAAGTCGTTCGGGATCTTAATGACAGTACTGGCCATAGGCATTTCTTCGCACGCTGCGATACTGATGGTAAACAACAACGTGCCTGCCCCCTCAGGCACCTATGCTACCCTGCAACTGGCCTTTGATGCCGCATCGGCGGGGGATACCCTCCTGTTGACCCCTTCAGAGGCGGAATATGCCGGAATCACAGTCACCAAGCCTGTGCACATCATTGGCAACGGATGGGCGCGGCCATCCAATACGCTGCCCAATACCCGGACGACGGGTTTTATCTTTGACGCGGGGTGTGCGGGGGCCACCCTTACCGGTTGCCAGGTCAACGGCGATATCACCGTCAATGCGGGCAATGTGACGATTAGGCGGAACAAGGCCAATAGCTTGAGAATTAATGCCGGCTGCGGTAATGTGTCCATCCTGCAGAATTTTTTTGTCAGCGGCCGGAATGCCCAGGATCAACAGGGTGGGGCGGTGGTCCATATCGCCGAGAATACGACGGTTTCCTTTTTGAACAATATCGTCGTGAACACCGCAGACCGGTACAATGCTTATTCCTCGGTATACTATTATCCGTATGGTTTGGTGGTGAAATATCCCTCCAGTTGTATTCTGGCTCAAAATATCATCCGTTCGAAGTATAACGGTTTGATTCTTAATACCTCAGGCTCGAGTTATATCACCCAGACCGTCACCGGGAATATTGTTCTGGAGGGGGTGGTCTCCGGGGTGAGCGGATGCTACAACAATATCAGCAACGGCACGCAGTTTCCCGCTTCCGATGGTAACCTTCAGAATATCAATATGAACTCGCTGTTCATGGACCTGACCAACTACGATTTCCACCTGGCAGCGAGTTCTCCGGCCATCGGCGCCGGGCATAACGGCACGGATTGCGGGATATATGGGGGTGACCTGGGATTTGTGGACAAGGGAATACCGGGATTGCCCTACATTTATTTCCTTGATGTTCCTGCGGTGGCCAGCAAAAAGGAGGGACTCAGAATCACCGTAAAAGCCAAATCGGGGAACTAGTCAGGTTGCACCGGAATCAAAATTCACGCGAGATCAAGTTATCCAGGCTTCCAGAAAACGAAAACCCACTACCTGATGAACCCGGTATGCACCATTATGCACCAGAGGTCCCGCCTTTTTGATGCTCTCATTTCCGGAGCAGCAAAGCGGCGCACCCTGTTTGTTTTCTTGACCTTATGTGCGTTATGTGGTCCCCTTGGGCTTCAGGGGCAGCCGCTGAACACCGACGGGTATGATTATCCCATCGGTGACCGGGGCTATTCCAACGGGGTGAAGGTGCCCGTCCCCGAATATTTGTCCCCCGAAACCAACACGATGTACCCCATAAGCCGGGCGGTGGAGACATCCCGGACCAGGGGAAGCCAATCCTCTAAATCAGGCTGGTGGAACATCCAGGATGTGGGCAGTTATTACGGTCATGACTACAATGGGTTTCATTCGGGGGAGGACTGGAATTTCGGAAGCGGATCGGCCGACATCGGAAAGGAGGTCTATGCGGTGGCCCATGGGAAAGTGGTCAAACTGGCCGAGGCGAGTAAGAGCAAAGTGGCCTCCCGGCTGGGGTGGAGTCTTGTCATCGAACATGAAAATCCCGATTTTTCGCGGACTTACAGCGTCTATACCCATGTCTGCTCTCCCGATGCCCCCGGGGGCGAAACCGATGTACCCTTTCCCTATGGCGTCGGAGAGTTGGTCCGGAAGGGAGATCTTATTGCGAAGGTGGCCAGCCTTGACGACCAATACTATGACGGCAGCAATAATCTGGTGACGAATATGTCGGAGCATCTGCATTTTCAGATGTTTCATGATCCCGACAGGAAAATGGAACCTATCGGGCCCGCCACGAATCTCTACAGCGGAACCAAGGGGGGGAAGGGGTATTATGAAACCTACGAAGATATGTTGGCCAAGGGCATCGTCGACGCTTCCGATTTTATTGATCAACATCGTTATCCCTGGTACAGGCTCAATGACGGAGCCGACCTATACGGAGGGAGGGCCGGTGCACCCCTCGATAAGGTGGTGATCTGGTTTGAACTGCCCCCATCGGAGGAGCAGGTGGAGTTTACCCAATTGCTGATCAACGGAGTGGAGTATTCTCCGCAACTCCTGATTTCCGGAGGGATTTCCAGACCGAATAACAGACATGAATTTTTACTGAACCTCACTTACCTCCGGAACGACGGTTTCAGGAACCAGAGCTATGAGATCACCCTGTTCGTCAACGGGAAATACTGGATCAAAGGGAAAAACCAACTCTATTTTGCCGATCCGGGAGAGTTTCAGGACAACCAGGATCCCCGGAACTGGTATTATCCCTATGTCAGGTATGCCGTCACCAAAGGATTGATCAAAGGGGTGAGGAAAACTGTGGAAGGGGAATACAGTTCCAGGCAGGTGCCCTTTTTCAATCCCGGAGAAAACCTGACGCGGGGCCAGGCGGCCAAGATCCTGGTATTGGCGGCGTTGAACCTGAACTATTCCAATGGAGGAACCGATGCGGGAAGGTTTATCGACATCTCCGGCACCCGTTTCCTGGATGTCAGGGAAGAGAACGGTTTTTTCCCTTATGTACAAACCCTGCGGAACTGGAAGAATTCCGCCGGAAAGCCCTGCATCTCCACGGATAATGTGCGGTACAACTGGAATGAGCCCATTACCGTTGAGGCCCTCTCCAAGATGGTGTGCAATGTGTTCTATCTCTCTGAAGAAGATGCCAACCTCCATCGGCTGAAGAATACGTTGTCACGCAAGGAATTGATTCTGAATTGTGTTCATGAGGATCTGCGGCCCTATGTGGAACTCCTGCAACGGATCGTGGTTTTCCCCGACGTCACCCGCGATATTCTGGATGAATCCGGCGACTTGTCCCGGAGAGTCCCTGTTCCGGAGTTGCTGATAGAGACGTTTGCCGATCTCACTCCCGACGATTACTCCTCCCCGACCCTGATGTTGTATACGGGTCAGCCGGTGAAGCGGGGCATGATGGCCAAGCTGATCAGCAACGTCTATGCCTTCCGGGAAGCGCATCCCTATCTGCCGTCAGAGGGCTTAAAGTCGGTCTCCATCCCCTCCGGAATCCTTCCGGGCTCTCAGGAAGCTTTCACTTCAAGGATCGAAGATTCCCCCGGGCAAAACGCGCGGGAGATCCTTAGCCCGGGTTTGGTTGAAGCGCATACCGTGGCGACGGATGATGTCCCCCTGGAGCAGTATACCATTATAGGACACAAGTTTGAACTGACTTCTGATCCTTTGGGGAATGCTCCCGATCACTCTCTGGAAGGATCGGTGACCCTGACGGGAGGCGAGTCCCGTACCTTTGATTTTCAGACGGATACCTGGGAGGGGCAGCCCCTTTTCTTCTACTGGACGCTCAGCGGCGGTGACCTGGTGCCGGCGGCGGTCGGCACCAGGGCGGTGACGGTGACGGCTCCGCAGGTAACTGAGGATACCGATATCCATCTTTACAGTTACCGGGGGACACCCGCGGGTAAAACGGGTGAAGTTTTCATTACCCTTCATGTGAAGCCATCAGGGGAGGCCCCCGTGACCAGGGTGCTGCCCTGGTTCACTGCGGCGGTGACCGATGGCAGCGCTCCGCTGACCGTTCGGTTCACGAACCTGACCCGTCTTCCGCAGGGGATTTCCCAGCCCTCTTACCTGTGGTCGTTCGGCGACGGAAATGAAAGCACCCTTCCCGAGCCGGAGCACACTTATGCCCGCGACGGCCACTATACGGTGACCCTGAGAGTCACCCTGGATGCGGAGACCAAAACGGCCGTCAGGGAACAGTATATTTCGGTTATTCCTTATGATCCCCAGGTGGCCACCGAACAAATCGAGTATTTTTTCGACACCGATCCGGGGCCGGGAAACGGGGTGCTCCTTGCGCAGGGGATGAGTGGCCTGCAGGCCGCTACGGAACAGATCGATCTTTCAGCCCTTCCGGCAGGGATGCATACCCTTTATTCCCGGGCTAAGGATGCCCATGGCCACTGGGGCCATCCCCAGGGCAAACCCTTTCTGGTAGTGGAGGCATTTCCGCAAGAGGAGAATACAGACCTTTATTCAGCGGAATATTACCTTGACCACATGGACCAAAAGATAACCTCTCACCGTACCAGTCGGCAGGCGGAGGTCTATTATGATAAACACCTCAGCCTTGAGGGAGTGGAAGAGGGATTCCATACTTTGTTCGTGAGGGTGAAGGATTTCCGGGGGAATGATAGCCAGGTGATGTCGGTTCCCTTTTATTTACAGGATGAGAAATTTGTTTCCTCACCAGTGAGGAATTTCGAATATGCCCTGGATGCCCCTGCCGGGTGGAATACCATGGAGGTGGAGGACCCTTCCACGGAGGTGTCTCAGCAGGCCGTCGTGGAAACGGACCAGGTATCGCCGGGGATGCATCTTTTGTTTGTCAGGCCCGTGGATGCGGAAAATCAACCGGGTCCTGTTTTTTTCAGGCCTTTTTATCTGGAGGAAGAGCGGTTGGAGGAGACACTTTCGGGCTATCAATATGCCATCGATGGGCTGCAGGAGTTCACCTCATCCTCACAGATGGGCGGCGATGGAGAACTAGCGTCAGAATGGATTCTGGAAATGGGGTCGTTTCCCGAGGGTTTCCACACGCTGCATGTCAGGCCGGTGGGGAGTTCCGGACGGGTAGGGCCGGTGCTGTCGAGACCGTTTTTCGCCAGGGCGGAGGAGACGGGGCAGGGCGTCCTCACCGCCCTGGAATATATGGTGGATACCCTGGTTACCCCGGGTGAAGGGATTCCCCTTACGGTGGTTCCGGGTCAGGAGATCACGGTCAACCCGGTAATAGGGCTGGAAGCGGTTCCGGAGGGGAGGCATATCCTTCATTTCAGGGCGGGAGATGCCGGCGGCAACTGGGGCTATGTGAAGAATGGCATGGTCGACGTCCAGGATGTGCCCAATGGTATTCCCGTGGCGCATGCCGGGGAGGACCGCGTGGTGGCGGTAAATGATCAGGTAGTTCTTGATGGCAGCCTGTCGGCCGACCCTAACGGGAACCCTCTGACCTGCCGGTGGACGGCGCCACCGGGAATCGTGCTTAACCTCGCGGATCCCTTCAGACCCTCTTTTGTGGTGCCTGTGGCGTTGGACGGCCAACTGCTAACCTTCACTCTGGTGGTAAACGATGGGTTTGTGAATTCGGAACCCGATGAGGTCGCCCTCCGGGTCGACAAATCTCTGGCCAACCATCCCCCGGTGGCCGACGCCGGTTATTATGAAGCGGTGCCGGGAGGGGCAGAGGTTCGCCTTCAGGGAGGATTGTCATGGGATGAAGACGGGGACGATCTCACCTACCGGTGGACGGCACCTGCAGGGGTGTACCTGACATCGTCAGATTCTCCTGAGCCGGTATTTACGGTTCCGCGCGTCAGTCGGGACACACTGATTCTCTTGGCCCTGGAGGTCTTTGACGGATGGGCTTGGTCGGCACCCTATACGGTGGAAGTCCCGGTCGTCAGCTCCCTCCGGAAGCCGGTAGCCCTCCCCGGTCCGCACCTGACGGTCATGGAAGGAACCCTGGTCCCCCTCCAGGGAATGGGATCTTTTGATCCCGGAGGAGGAAAACTCACCTATAAATGGCATGTGCCCGATGGGATTACCCTAAATGCAGATACTCTGGCCAATCCCGCCTTTATCGCCCCGGCCGTGGAGGAGGAGAAGGCGTTCACCCTGGTGCTGGTGGTCAGCAACGGACTGGCTGGAGGCACCGATACGGCGGAGGTGATTGTGGTGGTCAGGAAGCAGGTGGTTTCTCCTCTGGAAGTGGGCTTGGTGCAGACCTCGGTGGCCTGTCCGGACGAGGCTGGAGGAGTCGTGGAGGTGACTTCGGTCAGCGGGGGAACCCCCTTTTCCGGCAGAAACTATGATTTCTTTCTGAACGGGCAGTATCAAGGCAGGTCAGCCACTTTCCTGAAGGAACGGTTGCCGGCCGGTTCCTGGGAACTGGTGGTTGAGGATTCGGCACATGTCACCTGGCAAACCACACTGGAAATAGAGGATCAGGTGGAGATGAGTTTTTCCGCGGGGTATTCCGCATCGGGAGGGAGCGGAGAGCGCAGTAAGGTATGGATCGACCAGCTCTCGGTGACCGGGGGAACCCGGCCCTACCGTTATTGGGCCTATTCTGCGGATCCGGACTTTGCCGGAGAGGTGGTGGTCGTGGGATCGCTCAGCGATACGGCAGAGGTGGAGGTCAGCACCCCTCTGTATGCCAGGCTTTACGACGGGAATGGGTGTCCGTCAGAAGTCAGGGCCGTGGTTACCCGGCAGGCCATTGTCTTGCACCCGGGATGGAATCTTGTTTCTCTGAATCTTTCTCCGGGAGGTGCCTCTCTGAGGACCCTTTTGGGGAAGCTGGAACAAAAGGGTACCCTGGTGAAGGTCCTCGACGAGGAGGGAAATTCGCTGGATAACCTGGGCTTGTTTGGGGGCTGGCACGATGCCATTGGCCGGCACCGCACCACGGAAGGGTATAAGGTGAAGGTCAATGCAGCTGATACGTTACTCCTCTGGGGGCAACCCCTGGAGCTGCCCCTGTCCATTCCGCTGAAAGCCGGCTGGAACATCATCGCTTTTCCGCTGTTGGAAGCACGGGATGCCCTGGAAGTCATGGGCGGAGTGATCGCGCGGGGGACCCTGGTCAAGGTGCAGGATGAAAAGGGAAATGCCCTTGAAGATTTGGGTTCCCATGGCGGCTGGGTCAACAGGATTGGCCTTTTCCAGCCAGGGGAAGGGTATAAGGTCAGAGTTCTGACCGATGAAGTGCTCGTCCTCTTCAAATAATTCCGATTCCTGGATTACTTCAGCCAGTGAAGGACCTCCGTGTTCCTCAATTACTGACATTCCTCCAGTGAGAAAATCTACCTCCAGACTGGGGATTCTCCCCTGATCTTCCCGATGTAGCCCTCCTGCGCAACGATTGTTGCAGAGAGGCACAGGGCTAGTGCTGCAAGGGCAACT
>CAZMMX010000074.1:0-10397 GCA_964567485.1 uncultured Prolixibacteraceae bacterium
GATAAACATGAAATGACCATGCACGATTATGCACCAACCGGTATGATTAACCACAGGGTCATTACATCTGTTTCACGAATTTCACCATAGTAACTTAATATTTTAAACAGATGAAAAGATTTTTTACATTATTACTAATGCTATATTTTAATTATAGTATAACATATGCTCAGGTAATTACGCCGATAGATAGTGCCTATTTAAATACGGTGGCAGATTTTTTACAAAACGTCAATAAAATCAAAGAAAAAGTATGGCCAAGAATGCAGATTGGTCCGTATTGTATTTTTAGGTTAAATGGTCCGGCCTTTTTGTTAAATCATCCTGCCCCTCCTCAGAATTCACATCATTTAAAAGATAATATTTACATATTGAATGCATTTGATTATGGTTTGATGGGTGCAACGCAAACAGAAATAAATAATTATTTAGTAGCTTATGTCGATTATACTTATAAATCCTATATTTCAGTTAATCAGTACTATGCCGAATTGTTTCATGAATTGCACCATGTCTATCAGCGTAATTATATAAAAAACTTACAATTCGATAATCCTGCGGATTTGTTGACATATCCGGAAGATGACAGAAATGATGCAATTAAACAATACGAGAATGAAGTATGGCTTGATATGTTATTAGACGTACAGGATAATCTTATTGAAAATATTAATAAAGTATTTACTTGTAGGAATTTAAGGAAGCAAATTATTGGAGCCAAATATTTAGACTATGAAAAAGCCGTAGAATCTGCAGAAGGACCGGCAACTTATTGCCAATATGAATACATGCAGCAATTTTCTTTAATTATTAAGGAACAGGAATACATAAACCATCGGTTTTATTATTTATTGACCGAACCTACCTATGGAAGAGACGCATTACGTGACAAACATTTATTGACAGGGATGGTACAATGCCTGATATTATCAAAGTATTTTATAAATTGGCAGCCGGAATATTACGCATCAGGCCTTTATCTTTATGATTACTTTCTTTCAAAGTTTAAGCCCAAAACTACGGACTTGCCGGATTTAAGTTATTACAAAGCCAAAGCAATATATTTTACAGCACTCCAAAAAGAGAAGCATATCGTTAATCTTGAAAATTTCAATATGCAAAACGGCATCAAAGTAACGTTAACGTTTAATGAAATTCCTGACTTCCGAGGATTTGACCCTATGCATGCTGAAGCAATAAACGATACCCTGATTATCCATTCCACATTACTCAGATTGGGGAAGAAAAATAATCATTTTAGTGTAACTAATCATAGAGCACTATCGATAATTACCGATCAAATATGGTTCGTAAAAAAAGTATCGTTTTTTGTACAGGAAAATGATATTAAGTTTGGTGAAAACAGATTAAGATGTAATATTGGAACTTTAGATATAGATTGGAAAATAGTCAGCCTGGTTAGAAATGGAAATGAATATTTGATAAAACTAGAATAAGAATCTACGCCCAATAAATAGGAATATGAGCGGTCTGCAAAACCCGGCGATTATTCCATGTTGAACTACTTCCCTTCGCTATGTACTTAATGCCTTTTCTTGAGGGTCCCCGCAGGATTTGAGGATAAGCGTTCATTGACGTATTAGAGGTTTTTTGTGCTTTATAGGGAAGCTCATTTGATCTTGACAATAATCCTCCGGTAACTGGTGAGTGGGGGCTCTCCGCTGTCACTGACTTCGCATATCAAATGGATGGTTTTTCCTGCGGAACCGGACGGGACTTCCAGCGTAATCCTGTTAGCATCATTGCCTGAGATATCCAATTTCTGTTTGTAAGTTCCGGCTTCGGGGATGACCCACCACCTAAAGGTCAGCCGGTCATTTTCGGGGTCGACAGATTTGGAGGCATCCAGCCTGATTTTCCGGCCGGGTCTCTTCTTAATGATGATGGGGTCCAGGCCTTTTTTCCCGTTGATGACCACTTCCGGATTCCGGTTTCCCGTGCCATCCCGGGCCCAGTCCATGCGCGCCACGAAATCATTGAAAATGGCCGGATAGAAATAGGCGAAATAATTTGAACAGATATCGAAAGCTTCACCTTTGTGGTTCGTATAAGAATGGGTGACTTCATCGGGACCCGGGCCCCACTCAAAGTAGCCGCTCCAGCCCACCTGCCCCGGTTCTGTGGGGTCGTTCAAACCATTGGGCATGACATGAAGAAAGGAAGGGGTATCTCCCTCGACGCCGTATTTGTACTTGGGATAGACTTTACCCAAATTGCCGTGACTTTGAATATGAAGGGCGTATTCCTCCCAGTTTTTCCGCCCGGAATCGTTGTGATGCTTCCAGGCACACTCACACCACAGAAACTTCAGCTCCTTTTCAAATTCCCTGCGCATCCACTGATGGGAACTGAGATCGAAAGGGGTACCCCTTTCATGGGACCTGTCCTGGTCGGTAATGGCATAGGTGGGTATTTTCCGCAGAAAGGCTTTCAGCTCCGTTTCATCGCTTTCCTGTTGCACCTGCCAGATGGCCTGGGCCAGGGTATTGCCGCCTCCCCATACCAAAATCCACAGGGGACGGTCGTCTTCTTCACCGGCCTGTTTTATGATCAAGTTACTCCCTTCCGAAACGTTATCTTTTCCAATAAATTCCATGCCTCTTTTCCTGCTGCCGGTCATGGTCCGCTGACGCAGATATCCGGGACTCGGCCAGTATCCCAGCGCCTGGCGCGATTCATCTTCCAGAAATCCGGACTGCCCTGATCTTTTCATCAGATGGGGCAGATCCTTCTCATAGGCATCAATGGCATCGTGGATGAGTTGCAGGAAATCATCGCGGGTTTCGGACAGATTCCACCCGGTAGTAAATACCAACCCTTCAATTTCAAACCGGTCGGCATACACCATAAGCCTTACCAGTGATTCGCTGTCATCGGTTTCCCAGGTGGAAACATCTGTCAAAACGACTATCCGCGGCTTTAACTCTTTTTTCTCTTGTGGCGGATTACCAAAAGTATTCAGGGTGAGGAAAGGAAGAATGGTAAGAAGTAACGGTTTCATAATTCCAGGATTGATATCAGCCGACAATTTAAGGAAAATTCCCGAACCTACAGCGTCAAGTAATCTCTCTCCTTGTTGGTTGTCAAGGTTGCATCTTGCACCCGTCAGCATAGATGATATGGTAAGAGATTATTTCAAGCCGGTTCTGCTCATTATCCCCTCTCCGGAATTGGGTTTTTATTCAGGCCGAGGGTGGATGAGTAACAGATACCGGTAATCGGGGACTCATTAAATGTCAATCATTTCAAGCGCCCATTTTAAAGGGAGGTCACTGCTGGTGGATACTTTCTTGACGGCATAAAGCCTTTGGCCTGTGGGGGAGGAGAACAGATAGAAAACATCCATAGGCTTGTTGGTCACACCATCTGCCAGAGCAGGGTAGGAGCCAACCTTAAAGGATTGTTCAGCCAAGTAACTTATTCCGTTTAGCTGATAAATGGTTTCGGCCCCACTGGCGGTCCAGGCGAAATCGGAACCCGCGGCAAAGAAACAATCCAGCGATTCGTTGTAATCGAGACTTCTGATGTAGCCTTTCGGAACATCAAGTGTGCCGATCACCGGAAGATCCACTTGCTGCGACGGATTTGCCACATAATCCGGTAATCTGAGAATTTTCTTGTTCGCCGCAAAAATCTTTTTCCCGTCTTTAGAAATCCATAGGGCCCCGCCTGTTTCAACGTGCCAGTTGGGTATGGTATCATTGGCAGCCCCATTGGCTATGTTGACAATCATTAATCCCCCGGGCGACAATCCCGGATTGGTACCATAAAGCCATGGTTTTCCGGGCATTTTAATGAAATAGGCCTTCGCATAGATTGGATATTCCGTAGTTCTGCGGTAGGTGACCCCGGAGGTCAGGTTCAGACTGTACAGATATTCCCATTGATCCAGGGTAGGGGTCAGGTAACACCACCCGTTTTCCCCAAAGACAATTTCGGCCGGAATGCAGTCGGTTTCGTACGATCTCTTCAACTCCAGGGTAAAGCTGTCGAAAAGGTCAACATTTGCCTGGTTATACCCGATGGCCACCGTTTTACCATCACTGGTAATGTCAATACAGTTGGGTGATTTGGCCAGGGCATGGCTGATCAGGGTATCTGCACCCGGGGCCTTAACCCATATGGCATTTGGATGATGAGTTATAATGTACAGGTAATCAGTTGATTTGCAAAAATAGGCATCTGTCACATCCCCTTCTATCCACTTGATGTATTTTGTGTTCACAACGGCTGTGTTTGCGACCTGCATCTTGACAGCTATGGTGAGTGATGCCTGGGGATGGACCGAACGGAGGTCGATTTGATGTTGATATTCACCCGGCATCAATCCGGTACGGTTCACCGTGCCTTTAATGATCAGGCTGGAATTGGGAGGGACCATTCCACTCATTTGGGAAAGTTGTAACCAGGGGGGGACATTCATCGCACTCCACTCTACCGGAGCATTTGGATTCTGATTTGTCAACGTAAATTCCAGTTCGTCATTCATCCCAAAATCCAGGAGTGCTGTGCTGCAGGTCAAAGGCAGCAATGTGCCGGGATCCGGGTTCTGATTGTTTAAACCATAATTAAGTGTGGCTTGAAAATACCCAATACCGTTTACTCTCAGAATAATCTGCACCGAGCCCTGATTCATATACTGATCTATATTCCTGATTTCAAAGGGGATACTGATGATTCCGTTCGTGACAGGGAATTCGATCTGACTTGTGCTGAACCATTTCGGGAACATGAAAAGTGTACATGTGGTGTTCCGGTCGTTCTGCAAATCGATGTTTAAAGTTCCGTTTTTTGTTCCGGCAGGAAAATCAAACTCCTGCTCCAGTATATATAACGGCTCCTTATTCCCTTCCGGAAAATCCTGGTTACAAGATAGGATAAACAAGGATAGGGACAATATGCTTACCAGGAAGAGCTTAACCTTTATGGCGGAAATCGCAAACCCTCCTGAACCCTGGGTACTGTTATGTTTCATGATCAGCATCATTCCAAAATCAGAAGTAAAATACAAATCCGGCAGTCAAATCTGCCCGGCTCAGATTCTCATAGGACTCTTTATCCAGGTCCACTTCCTGGGTTTCCCCGTTTGTGGTCACCTTCACTTTTCTCAACGTAGCACGGAATAATGACAAATCGGTGCTGACACTGATTTTCGGCGTGATGAAATATTCCAAACCCAAACTCAGATTTTGCCCCAGGGTCACACCTTTGAACAATACCTGCTGGTGCATCACTTCGGTTTCATTACGGTAAAAGGCTGGTCCGACGGAGTAGGCGGCATGATAGGCCCATTGTTTTTTCCGACCCAGCCATACCGCAGAGCTCAGCGATAATCCGGTGAAATTGACAAAATAGCGTTCCCCTATGTCGCCATAAAAACGATACATCCCTCCGTCATCAAAATAAGTCGTCATATTCGCCTTGGTATAGAACCCCAGGTAGTGTGCCCCGATCCAGTAATCCCGGGAAACCCTGTAATGCAACGAGGCGATCCCGCTGTAACCCAGCACCAGATCATTGTAGTAGTTTTTGGCATCTTCAGCAGGAACCCCCTGGCCGGTAAGTGATTTTTCAGCCTCATCAGTATCTCCCATCAAATAACCCAATCCTCCCGAAATATTACCCCGGAACCTTTCCCCTGCCGGAAAAGAAGGGACAATCTCCTGGTTCCGATCATTTCTGGTCGTCATGGCAAATGACGGAACATCATTTTCATCAGCTCCCTGATCGGGAACATTGTGATAGGTCCACTTGAGAACGGTCGATTTTTCCACTTTCGCATTTGACATTATTCCCTTGAAACTTTGACGGAAATAAAGCAGATTTTTGGTCTCCTTGGTTATGCGTCCTGTCAGGGTATCCCCGGAATTCAGGATGATCTGATCCTGTCCATAACCCGTACAAACGAAAGCCACGGAAACAAACAGCAGGATAAGAGTTGATTTTAAATTATATAGCATGATAAAAATGATGGGATAATGAAAATTTCAGGTTAACGAGAGAACTTGAATTATCAGTTTTGTTACCATTTAATGGATATGATAAGTGTCAAATATAATGCCTTTTTTGATAAATTGAGATTCATCTTTGAGGAGGATGAATGCCGAAAGGTTCAGCTGCTGGAGACCTTGTCCAAACCCTGAGCACTCGCAGGGCTGAAGAAGGGCTCTATCGGTCTGCTTAAAAATTCTATATGTTCAATAGTGTTATTGTTGTCCATAACCGTTGGAATATCTATTTTTAGAGACAATTCACGACTAAACTTTATAAAATACGATCAGGTATGAAAAGAATCATTCTACTGCTCATGATCTCTGGTTTTTTGATCAGCTCATCTGTTGCACAGGAAAAGAAGTCCCGGATCATTGAAGATGGCGGTACCGGAAAGTACAGTGCCCTTATGATGACCGAACCATCACTGCCTACGCACACCATTTTCAGGCCGGCGGAACTCGCCCCTTTTGGCCGGAAGAACAAGCTGCCGGTGATTGCCTGGGGCAATGGAGCCTGTTTCAACTCCCCCTGGGAACACGTCAACTTTTTAAATGAGGTGGCTTCTCATGGATTTCTCGTCGTAGCCATAGGCACCATGCCCCGGGAAGAGGGAGAGCAGGAACGAGGCCGTTCAGTATCGAAACAACTGCTCGATGCCATCGACTGGGCCATCGCACAAAACAAGGATAAGAACAGTCCCTATTACAAGAAGATTGACACGAAGAAAATTGCGGTGAGCGGTATGTCGTGCGGAGGTCTGCAAACCCTTGAGGTCGCCACGGATCCCCGAATTTCGACCATCGTGGTATGCAACAGCGGTTTGTTCGAAAATCCGGTCGGCAGAATGCCGGGCATGCCCCAGGTGAGTAAGGAACAGCTCCAGAAGTTACACACCCCGGCACTTTACCTGCTGGGGGGTAAATCTGACATTGCCTATGAAAACGGGATGGATGATTTCCGAAAAATCAATCACGTTCCCGTGTTTGTGGGCAATATGGATGTCGGACACGGCGGTACCTACAGTCAACCCCACGGCGGGGAATTCGCCAGGGTGGCCACACAGTGGTACAAATGGCAGCTGAAAAACGACCGTGAGGCCAGCCGGCTGTTTACCGGGAATCCCTGCGGACTTTCGCAATCTGAAGGTTGGACGGTGGAGAAAAAGAACTTGCCCTAATGCGTCACGGAAGCACCTCAATTTTGTACCCTGCCTCCTGCACGATTCTTATGACCTCTTCTTCGGTGATTTCTGAGGAATGAACCGTAAGGGTTTTGCTAATCCCGGCCGTGTCAATCTCCCAGTGGCTGATCCTCCGGGCAGCATTCAGAAAAGGGGATACCGTGGCCACGCAGACGACACATTTGATACTGCTCCTGAACCGGAAGATTTTGTTGTCGGCATTCATCATGTCAGCCGGAGGCTGTTGCTCACCACGCTTACACTGCTTAAGGCCATCGCAGCACCAGCCTGGCGATGATGTCAGCATGGTTCCCACACTTACTGCACAGGCGGCACAGCTCAATTCTGGGGGATAAGTAATCCCCGCTTATTGTTGACCTTTACCCGACGCGAATCAATGCCCCTGATGAGTGCATATGTCTGGGTTACGATCAGGGCATTGTGTTCGTTGTCAAACCCTTCGAGCGGAATTATGGATAGTAGAGGGTGAAAACCCGGGTTTTCAATATCTTTTCATGGTAACTCAACCTGGTCACAGTTGCACGATCATTTTTCGGGTCATCACGAACCGGTCGGCCCTGAGGGTATAAAAGTAAAGCCCTCCACTCAAACCTTCGGTATGGAATTCCACAGTATGCCTGCCCGGTGGGAAGAGCTTCCCTGCCAACTCCGCCATTTCTATTCCATTGACATCGTAGACCTTCAAAGAAACGAAGGTGCTTTCAGGAAGGTCAAAGGGCAGGGTGGTCGTTTTATTGAAGGGATTGGGATAGTTTTCTCCCAGGGTATATCCGGCAGCGCTGCCAGGGTGGGGCATCGTCCCCGTGGTCAGGGGATATCCCAACAGCGAGAGCATTTTCGTACCGTAACGTTTTCCCAGTTCCCGGTAACCTGCCGAATTAAAATGGATATTATCGGAAGCATCAGCACACCCTTTGGAGGAGATCACATGGGCCGTGGGAATCGTTTTGGGGAGCTTGGCGATGATGGCATTCATGCTGGCACAGAGGCCTCCCTGGTCGGCATGAACGACTTCCCCGGCAAGCAGGGGCACGGAGTCGGCAATCAGGTTGAGGTCTTTCAGCAGGTGGTCATAAATGACCTTTACCTTGTTAGGCCACTGGGTGTCGCCCGTGTTGGATTCTCCCTGATGAAGCAGAATCCCTTTGATGACGCCGCTTTGCTGGGCCAGCTTACCCATTTCCACAAGACGCCCGTAGGGGGTGCCCCCATATTCACTGATGATGCTTTTCATCCAGGATTCCACCGTCGAGGCATAGGACTGGTATTTTTCCTTGTCGTACAACTCAATTTTACATCCTGCCACGGAAACATTGACCACCCCAATCTTAATGCTGTCGGGAAGATGGTCGGTGAGTGTCCGCCCGAAATAATCGGCAGGAGAAAGTTTTGAGTAACAACGGCAGAGCGGTGGTACGGCTGTATACCATCTCTCTTTACTCCTTCCCAGATTTGAGCAGTTGACAGCTTCCAGCACCCTGAAGCGACTGTTGACCGACTTATCCTGTGCCTCAATGGTTCCCTGCCCCTCCATGTTGGATTGCCCGAAACAGAGAAAAATATAAAAATTGGGATCCCGGGAACTGGCATCATGGGTGGAGAGCAGAAGCCCGAGAAAGGCTAGTAATATGGATGCTATGCGGTACATTTTTTGATCGGTGTCATAAATGGGAAATTGCTCCCCGCAAGATAACTCATCGCGACCGAATAAAAAAAGAATGCGCCTCTGAAATGGTCGCACACCTGCCGGGAACAAAGGCTAAAACCGCCTTTGGTAAGGGATCCGGTGGAAAACAGGTAAAACGGAAAAGGGGTCTCATTTCTGAAACCCCTTTTGACCTTGCACTTTTTCGGTTAAGGGTAAATTCCAGGGGATTTATATGGTTTTGATACCTGTCTCATAAAATGCCAGTAAGCCGGGATTCTTCGGGACTCTGCTTAACTGAATCCCCGTACTTACTGGCAGGGAACCTTTGGTTAGAGTGGTGTAAATATCTTTGATCATCTCATTAAAGGAAGAGGCAAACATCAAGCCAACAGGGAGTCGGGGGAACATAGCGCAGTCAGCCAGTGTGATAGAGATCCAGCGCAACAGAATTGCCCGATCATTATGATGTGGGTTTATCAAATTGATAGTTACCCGGGATAACCATAAAGGTTGGGAGGGGTACCGTGTTATTTCTGTTCCTTGAGCATCCTGTAGATCGTGGCCACCCCTATGTCGAGCTTATGTGCTACCAGCTTGATATCGTTATTGTACTTCTCGAGGTACTTTTTTACGATATGAATATCGTACTCCCGCAGGGTCATTTCCTTATCGGAGCGTTCATTCATCAGAACTTCGTTGCCCAGAATGATATTCTCTCCGTTGATGGCATCATCTAAGGAAAGCGCAACGGCCAGTTCGATGACCGATTTCAATTCCCTGATATTTCCGGGGAAGGCATAGTTCAGAAGTTTGTCGGCAGCTGCCTTGGTCAAAGATTTCTCGGGGAGGTTGTTTTCGGCACAGAATTCTTTGATGAAGTGCCTCGACAACAGGATGATATCGTTTCCTCTTTCCCGCAGGGGCGGAAGCTCGATCTGCAACCCGTAAAGGCGGTAGTAGAGATCTTGTCGGAATCGCCCGCTCAAGACGGCCTCCTGCAGGTTAAGGTTGGTGGCCGCAATGATGCGGCAGTCGGTTTTTACCGGTTTGTTGCTGCCCACCCTGACAATCTCTTTTTCCTGCAATGCCCGTAATAGCTTGGCTTGAAGGGTGATATCCATTTCAGCGATCTCATCCAGGAAAAGGGTCCCTCCTGTAGCTTCCTCGAATTTCCCTATCCTCCGGAAATGGGCCCCTGTGAAGGCTCCCTTCTCATGACCGAAAAGTTCACTTTCCGTCAGTTCCCTCGGAATCGCCGCCATATTTACGGCCACAAAAGGTTTTGCCGCCCTTTTAGAGTTGTAGTGAATGGCCTTTGCCACCACCTCCTTGCCGGTGCCGGTTTCCCCGGTAAGCGTCACCGAAATGTTGGTACGCACCGCGTTTTCAATGAACCCAAAGATCTTTTTGGTGGCCTCACTACTGCCAATGATGGTATTCTGGTAACTGTATTTCTTCTGTACTTCATTTCTTAACGACACGATTTCACGTTTCAGATGAACCCCCTTCCTGATATTCTGGATGGTATTCAAC
>CAZMMX010000075.1:0-10193 GCA_964567485.1 uncultured Prolixibacteraceae bacterium
TTTCCTTTGCCCCCTGTATTCAGATAGTTCTTCTCCACATTACATTTAGAATAGTGCTTCAGATCGGCCATAAAAACCCTGTTCTGCGGATCTCCAAGGATGATCAGGGCGGCTTTTTCCTGCTCCCGGTCCACCCCGATGATCTTATTTCCCCAGGACTCATTTTCACTGATACTGAGTCCTTCCATCTTGCTCAGGGCAGCGATTTCCTTTTTAAACTTTCCCTTTTCCGCACCCTGTAAATGCATTAACAACCAAACGGGAAGGGCAATTATGGCGACGATGATAATTACTGTTACAATAGTTGATATCATGATTTTTTATATTAAATGATTACAAATTTCCTATTCGCATTTTCTGCGTAACCGGAATTCCTCCTGTGAAGATGTTATCCAAAGGCACCGCTGAAGGCGACACTAAACGGAATTAAGAAACATCAGGAACCCTGAAACAGTCACGGGGAGGTTACCGTTCAACTGAACGGAAAAATCATGAAAACTCGTGGTAGGGAAAGAGAAGGACTGATTTACAGGGGGTATAGGACAATGTGTCGACTACAAAAATCTTGCGGAGGATCTGCAAACGGGGAGGGTCCACTGTGTTCCGGCTTCTGAAGAACAGACCGGGAATCGACACTTCCGGTCTCCACACCGGCACTCCCTGTGTGGCCGTGCCCTCCTGGAGCAATAACCCCGGTGCCGTGGCCGGCGAAACCCACGCCAGCTCATCATTGCCGTCCCAGCGGCCAGGGGTGATCCCCTGCTCCCCTCCGGAATAACAAGTCGCACTGAAAACCATAATCAGTGAAGCGAAGAAATATACTATGGATTTCCGCAACAAAGACATGGCGCAAAGATAGCTATATTTCCCTGAACTCCTCAGTTGTGCGGGAATAGACCTTCAGGGCTTCCTCCAGGATGCGCAGCGATGCCGCCAGATCCTCCCTTTTTAAAACATAGGCAATGCGTACTTCATTACGACCCAATCCGGGAGTAGTGTAAAACCCTGAAGCCGGAGCCATAAAGAGGGTCTCTCCATTTAGTCGGAAATCGGTGAGCAGCCATTTACAGAAATCGTCGGCATCCTCAACGGGAAGACGGGCCACCGTATAAAATGCCCCCATGGGGACCGGCGAAAAGACCCCGGGGATCCTGTTCAGACCGCTGATCAGAAAATCACGGCGCAACAGGTACTCCTCATAGTTCTTCAACATATACTCCTGGCCTGCCATGAAAGAGGCCTCTGCGGCTATCTGACCGAGCAGCGGGGGACTCAGGCGCGCCTGACAGAACTTCATCACGTTATCACGAACTTCCCTGTTACGCGTCACCAGCGCCCCGATGCGAATACCACATTCGCTGTACCGCTTCGACACTGAATCAATGAGAATCACATTATTGCCAATCCCCTCCAGGTGCAGGGCCGAAACATAGGGTTTCCCTGTGTAGCAAAACTCCCGGTATACTTCATCGGAAAAAAGAAATAAGTCATACTTCTGCACCAACACCCTGATCTGTTCCATCTCTTCCGGAGAATAGAGGTAACCTGTCGGATTATTGGGATTACAGATCATAATTCCCTTGGTGCGGGAAGTGATCAGCTTCTCGAATTCCGCCACGGGAGGCAGGGCAAAGCCATCGTCGATGCGGGAAGGGATGGTTCGGATAACGGCACCTGCACCGATGGCAAAGGCCGTATAATTGGCATAGGCCGGTTCCGGCACGATGATTTCATCTCCGGGATCCAGGCAGGCCATAAAGGCAAAAGTGACGGCCTCGCTTCCTCCTGTGGTGATGATGATCTCACCGGCATCCACCTCAATGGCATACTCCCGGTAATACCCGGCCAGCTTCTCCCGCAGCGAAAGAAATCCCTCACTGGGAGAATACTCCAAAACCCGGCGGTCTATGCTGCGAATGGCCTCCAGAGCCACTTCCGGAGTGGGAAGATCAGGCTGTCCGATATTCAGATGAAATACCCTGACCCCTTCTGCCTTGGCCTGATTGGCATAGGGAACCAGCTTGCGTATCGGCGAATCGGGCATGTCAGCCCCCCTTTTCGAAATATGCGGCATGAAAAAAATTTTGATACCCGGCAAAGATAATCGTGTCACTTTAATATCAAAATAGCCGTTGCTCCGGCAAAATGAAATATATCACAAACTTCACCTTTCAATTCGTCACAACAGGGCACTGCTCCCGCCGACCACCAACCGTGAAAGAATCCGGTGATCCGAATGAATAATTTTTGTCATAGTTTCTGTACGGCGATCCCTGTATATTTGGGACCATTAATAAATTAAAAATAAGACGTTATGATTATTGGAGTTCCGAAAGAGATAAAGAATAATGAGAACCGGGTGGCCTTAACGCCTGCCGGAGCCGCAGAACTGGTAAAACGGGGCCATACCGTGTATGTACAGGCCAATGCCGGAATGGGCAGCGGATTCAAGGATGAAGTTTATGTCGCCACGGGGGCATCCATTCTTCCCACCATCGAAGAGGTATACGCCATTGCCGACATGATTATCAAGGTAAAAGAACCTATTGAGTCGGAGTATAAACTGGTGAAAAAGGGACAGATTTTCTATACCTATTTTCATTTTGCCTCCTCGGAAGAACTCACGCACGCCATGATCGACAGCGGAGCAGTCTGTCTGGCTTATGAGACCGTGGAGATGCCCGACCACTCACTACCTTTGCTGATTCCCATGAGCGAGGTGGCAGGCCGGATGTCGATCCAGCAGGGTGCCAAATACCTGGAAAAGACCTTCGGGGGCTCGGGAGTCCTTCTGGGTGGTGTTCCCGGGGTGACTCCCGCGAAAGTGCTGGTGATCGGTGGGGGTATCGTGGGTACCGAAGCTGCCAAGATGGCGGCCGGACTGGGTGCCGATGTCACCATTATGGACCTGAGTCTCCCCAGGCTCCGTTACCTGGCCGATATCATGCCTGCCAATGTGAAGACCATGATGAGCAACCATTTCAACATTGCAGAAATGGTAAAAACCCATGACCTGATCATCGGCGCCGTTCTGATCCCCGGAGCAAAAGCCCCCAAACTGGTCACCCGCGAAATGATCAAAACCATGCGCCCGGGAACTGTAATGGTCGACGTGGCTGTGGACCAGGGAGGCTGCTTTGAGACCACCCATGCCACCACCCATGCCAACCCCACCTTTACCATCGATGAGGTCATCCACTATTGTGTGGCCAATATGCCCGGTGCCGTGCCGCAAACCTCCACCCTGGCCCTTACCAATGCCACCCTCCCCTATGCCCTTCAACTGGCTGGAAAGGGTTGGAAAAAAGCCTGCCAGGAAAACGCGTCGCTGGCAAAAGGGCTCAACGTGGTCGATGGTAAAGTGGTCTACAAAGGCGTGGCCGATGCCTTTAACCTCCCCCTCGTAGATCCTGCCACCATCCTCTGATCCTGACCTATCATCCATATAACTCCAGAAAAGGCTGCCCGTTCCGGTGCAGCCTTTTCTTTTTCCTCATACCCCTGCGGCATAACGGAAACCTTTACTCCCTCCTGCAGAACGCCTTATAGGGGCAAGTAACACAACGCTCCCTGAATTCCGTCTGACCATAAACGGTCGAAGCCGAAAATATCTCTGCCAGAAGATCTTTCAGGTGGCCCTCCAGTTCCCCTTCTATCACAGCCACATCAACGGGTTGCTTCTCCATGGTCACCGTCATCCGGAACTTCTCATCCCTGAAATGGAGGATGGCATAAATCACCGCCTGCACCGGAGTGCCCATGAAATGGCTCCGCCGGAGAATATAACCATAGAGCAAAGACTGGAGGGCCTCCTTCTTCACCTTTTTGGCCCCCCTGGTAAAAAGCTCTTCAATGGCGCCCATCCCCAAGGCCGCCTGGTCCAGGGACCCCGTTTTATAATCAACGACCCTGACAACGCCCTGCTGCTCGTCAATCCGGTCCACCTTGCCTCCTATTCGGAGCTTCCTCTTCTCCCCGTCAACATCCACTTCCAGGAAAGTTTCGCACTCCTTCTCCAGGTCATGGAGAAACAGCGGAGCCGCCGACAGGTCCACTTCCAGCAAATTGCGCATATACTCCGACACCGTAGTATAAATAAGCAGGGCTTTCCCTTCGATGATGAGGTCACGCCATCCTTCGGGGTCTGTCCGGAAATATTCCGTGGCAAAAGCCCTGAGTATGGCCTCCCTGATCTTCTCCCCCGAAGCGGCCATTTTTTCCAGTACCGTGCGAGTAATAATGGTGTTTACCCGGGACTGGTAAAGGTTCTCCACGGCTTTGTGAAAAATATTGCCGAACAGCTGGCGGTCGATATCCTCTGACACCTCATCGGGTTCCCTGAGCCGGGCCACATACCTGAAATAAAACCGCAACGGACACATCAGGTAGTTGATGATAGCGCTGGGAGACAGGGGTTTTTCCCTGTTGGCCGCCAGGAGGAGATCCCTGACCTCAGGGCCTGAAGGCACAGCAATGGGCACTACAGGAAGGCTCCCAAAGGGAAAATCGAGGGTTCTCTCCGTGACGGCATGCGGCGACCGGTACTTCAACTGAAACCCGTAACGGCTCAGCTCCCCTCCTGAGACCCCTTCCCTGACCGTGCTCCAGGTGGCAGTGACCCGCCTGGCCCGCTGGATCAGCCGGTAAAAGTAATAGGCATACATCGCCTCCTGGTCATCCAGTCCGGGCAGCCCGAATCCCTTCCTCAGATTATGGGGAATCATCGAGGGCATCGCGGAAGTCCGCGGCCAGATATCTTCATTGAGACCAATGATGACTAAATGGTCAAAATCAAGACAGCGGGTTTCCAGGATTCCCATGACCTGAAGCCCTGACAGGGGCTCCCCCTCAAAGGCCACAGATTCCAGAGTCAGGTATTTCCCCAGAAAACTCACAAAAATCCCGGGTGTCACCTGCGCCTTTCCTCTTTCCAAGATCCCTGCAATGACCGTACGCAGCTTTTCCACAGCCTTATAGGTCTGCCAGATCATCTCCCGCACCACGGGGTCACCACCCTCCTCAGGGAACCTCCCGTAGAGCATACGCAGAATACCCAGCAGATAATCCCCGTATTTCTCCACCCCTGAAGGAAGAGAGAATACCTGCCGGTGCAGGGGAGAAAAAAATAACTCCGCGGGGGCCAGGTAAATCCTGTTACCGGTCCTGAACTCCTTCAAGGCATGGGTCACCTTTTCCCGCTCTATTGACGACAGAAAAGGATGGGAAAGAACATCGTTCACCAGCCGGAAATAGAGCCCGGGGGTGTTCTCGTCGCCCACCCGGGTATTGACCAGAAGGGCTGCCGCCTGCATCAGCAGGGTGACCACCGGGGAGTTCCGCACCGGATACCCCATGGTCACATTTACCTTGCCCAGTTCCGGGGGAATAGCCCCCAACACCGGAAAAAGAAGCGATTCATCAGCCAACACCAAGGCGGTATCATCAAAACTACGCTTTTCTTCCATTCCTTCATGACCCAGCACCGCAGGAATGACCTGGGCCTGCCCCAGAGAGGACGCCACAGCCACCAACTCCACCTCTTTGGGGTGCGCAAAACAACCGGCAGAAGGAGCGAAACCCACGGGTGGCGGAAACATCAGCAGGTTCTCACGGATAAACTTACCGGCATTATTCAGAACATCGTGGAGGTAATAAAAATCATAATCCCACAGGAACGTGGCCTTACCCGCATCCCTGAGGTGGCTGAAAAGCTTTCGCTCGCATCCGTTCAAGGCGTTAAGGCCGGCAATGATGTAATGATTACCGGAGAGTTCCCTTTGCCCCGACAGAAAGGCATCCAGCCCATCCCTGACCATCATTCCGTTGTAGCCGATACCCCGGGCCACCAGCATCTCCCTGAAACGGTTATAAATCTTCGGAAGCTTCTCCCAAAAGGAGACAAAGTCACTCTCCATCCTGAAATTCTCCCATCGTCCCAGAGAACCCCAGAACTGTTCCAGCAATTTCTTCTGCCCTTCTGACAGATAGTCAAACTGGCTGCCGGCATCCTTCAACTGGGCCAGGTTGAGGAAAAGATCCCCCGCGCTGACCTGGTATTTGTCGATGTCGTCGAAATCGGCCAGGAGCACTTCTCCCCAGAAATAAAAATCGTCGAAACTCTCTGACGAACCGGTCACTTCAGTATAGGCATCATAGAGAAGGGCGACCAGGGTGAGCCTGTCTGACGGGAGCAGGTCTGAAAATGACAGCATCAGCTCGTTAATGGTGATCATATCGGGGCCGATCACCGGATGGGTGAGCAGCCTTTTCAGATAGGCCGTAAAAAAAAGGGCGGCCCTGCGGTTGGGAAGAACTACCCTCAGGCCTGAGAAATCATCTCCGAATTTCTGATAAACAAAGGCGGCACAGCTTTCCAGGAAACGTTGCATAGGTGTGTGGTGTGAATCAGCTTTCTACAAAAGTAGTGATTCCTGGGGTGGTACGAAGGCGCCGGAACAGGTTTTGGAAGAAATTTCATTAGTTTTGAAAACAAAAAGCAGGATGAAGAAGCAGGTATGGACCCTTATTATTGTGGCCATAGCGGCGGTCACCGCCAGGTCGCAGGACCGCATCACGGGGAGGGAATTTGCCACCCGTTCCGAAGTGATCGCACAACAGGGCATGGTGGCCACCAGTCAGCCCCTGGCCACCCAGGCCGCCCTGGAAATCCTCAGGGCCGGGGGTAGTGCCGTCGATGCAGCCATCGCTGCTAACGCGGTCCTGGGACTGGTAGAACCCACAGGAAACGGCATCGGGGGTGATCTCTTTGCCATCGTGTGGGACGAAAAGAGCGGCAGGCTCTACGGACTTAATGCCAGCGGCCGCAGCCCCTATACCCTCACCCTTGACCATTTCCGGGAAAAGGAAATCACCAGGATTCCCGCCCTGGGCCCCCTGCCCGTGTCGGTGCCGGGGTGCGTCGACGGATGGTTCGAACTACACCGTAAATTCGGAAAACTTCCCATGGCCGACCTCCTGGCCCCTGCCATCCGCTACGCCCGCGAAGGATTTCCAGTCAGCGAACTGGTCGCATACTACTGGCACTCCAACGCCCGCAGCCTGAAACAGTTCCCGGGTTTTTCCGATATTTTCATGCCCGGGGGAAAAACCCCGGCAAAAGGGGAGATCTTCAAAAATCCCCATCTCGCCGCCACCCTGGAAATGATCGCCAGAGAAGGCCGCGATGCCTTCTACAAGGGGGAAATAGCACACATAATCACCCGCTACATGCAGGAAAACGGGGGATTCCTCACCATGAGGGACTTTGAGGAACACACCTCTGAATGGGTGGATCCCGTGTCGGTGAATTACCGGGGATACGACGTCTGGGAACTCCCCCCCAACGGCCAGGGCATCGCCGCCCTCCAGATGCTCAATATCCTGGAAAATTACGACATCCGCCATATGGGCTTTGGCTCGGCCGAATACCTTCACCTCTTCACCGAAGCCAAGAAACTGGCCTTTGAAGACCGCGCCAGGTATTATGCCGACCCGGCATTCAGCAAAATCCCCCTGGAACGCCTGCTCTCCAAAGAATATGCCCGGGAACGCGCCGCCCTCATCAACCCTGAAAAAGCCGCACGCAGCTATGCCCCCGGCATCCCCGAACCACCCAGCACCATCTACCTGACCACCGCCGACAGCCAGGGGAATATGGTATCCCTGATCCAGAGCAACTACAGAGGCATGGGATCAGGCATGACCCCCGGAGAACTGGGATTTGTCCTCCAGGACCGCGGCGAGATGTTCTCCCTCGAAGAAGGACATCCCAACGTTTATGCCCCCCACAAACGGCCCTTTCACACCATCATCCCCGGATTCATCACCAAAGAGGGAAAACCATTTCTCAGCTTCGGGGTCATGGGGGGCGCCATGCAGCCCCAGGGACATGTGCAGATCATATGCAACATCATCGACTTTGGCATGAACTTCCAGGAAGCCGGTGACGCCCCCCGGATCCAGCACCTGGGAAGCAGTGAACCCACGGGCGAAAAAATGAACGACGGCGGAACCCTCACCCTCGAAACCGGCTTCTCCTGGGAAACCATCCGGTCCCTTCAACGTAAAGGTCATACCATCCAATACGACCTGGGGGGCTACGGCGGTTACCAGGGCATCGGCCGCGACCCCGTCACCAGGGTTTATTATGGTGCCTCGGAATCCCGGAAAGACGGACAAGCCGCAGGCTATTAGTGAAAGCCTCTGCGCAAAATGAATGCTTTGGCGTGTTATTAATTAACAATTACCGATATAAGATCTGTTTTTCAGAAATAAGCTACCTTGCTTATTTTCAGAATATAAGTGATCACACTCAATTTCAGGATATAAGTTATCATACTCAATTTCAGGATACGCGTTGAATTACCTAATCTATTAATTATGAGACAAAGGATTTTATGGACTTCCGTTTTGGTTTTGGCATTTCTGGCCGCCCACAGCCAGCAGCGGGAAGCGGCCTTCCAAATGAACCAGAGGCTGGGAAGAGGAGTTAACATGGGAAATTGCTTTGAGGCCCCTACGGAAACAGAATGGGGCAATCCCTGGAAACCGGAATATTTCAGGATTATGTCGGAGTTGGGGTTCAAACATGTACGCATCCCTATTCGTTGGGAAACAGCCGCCCGAAGCAGCGCCACTCCCCCCTACACCATCCAGGCCTCCTTTCTGAACAGAATCAGACAGGTCGTCGATACCGCCCTGAAATATAAGCTGCACGCCATCATTAACATGCACCACCACGAAACCCTGATTGCCGACCCTGAAGGGCAAAAAGCACGGTTTCTGTCGCAATGGGGCCAAATATCCCAATTTTTCCGTGATTATCCCGACAGTCTGCTATTTGAGGTGCTGAACGAGCCTAACGGCCCCCTGACGGCAGAAAAATGGAATCTCCTTTTTGCCGATGCCCTGACTGAAATCCGAAAAACCAATCCCACCCGCACCATACTGATGGGTGTGGCCGAATGGGGAGGGCTTTCCGCCCTCAGTGCCCTGCAGATTCCTGCCGACGAAAACATCATCCTGACGATCCATTATTATAATCCTTTTCACTTCACCCACCAGGGCGCATCTTGGTCCGAAGGTTCCGACGCCTGGCTGGGCACCCTGTGGCAGGATACCGAGGGCGAGCGGGAAACCGTGCGCAATGAATTCCGGGCAGCCAAAGAATTGTCCCAGCAGCAGCATATCCCGATTCATATCGGAGAATTTGGGGCTTATTCCAAAGCCGACATGGCCTCACGGGTGCGGTGGACCACCTTCATGTCGCGGTGGTTCGAAGAACAGGAATTCAGCTGGGCCTACTGGGAATTCAGCGCCGGCTACGGCATTTACAATCCGCAGACCAAAAAGCTGAGCACCCCCCTGGTCGATGCCCTGCTTCATAACAGCATTCCTCCGGCAACACCCGTGCAGGTCACCCCGGTCTATACCAGCAACTTCACCTCCGGAAATGACGGATGGAGCTTCTACAAACAGGGAGGTGCCGCCGGCACCCTTTCCCGAAGCGGCGGAAAACTGGTCATCGCCATCACCAACGGGGGCACCGAAGTATGGCATGCCCAGTTGGCCCGAGTCAACATCAAACTGGTCAAGGGTAAGGTTTACCAGGTAACCATAAAGGCTTCCGCCCCTGCCCAACGCGAAGTTACCGTCTACATCGGAGAATCGAAAGAGGACTGGGAGGCCTACAGCAGTTACAACAGCTTCACTTTCAGCCCCACGGAACAGAATTACCTCTTTACCTTCACCATGAGCGGAGAAAACGACAACACCGCCAGAATGGTCTTTGACCTGGGAAAAAACACCACGGGAATCACCGTGGCCTCGGTGAAAATCGAAGAGGTGGCCGTCGTGACTTCCTCACCGGAAACAAAGGCCCGGTTTTCAGGGATCTACCCCAACCCGGCCACAAAAATCCTGGTCATCGAACATCACGGCAAAGAGGCCCGGGCAGAGATTCTCACCCTGTCGGGACAAACCCTGGAAACCCTGCCCCTGCTTCAGGGAAAGACCACGGTTTCCATTGACCACCTGCGAAAAGGCACTTATCTGGTGCGCATCCGACAGGGCCAACATAGCGAAATCCATAAACTTATCATTCTCTGACCCTTACCCCTAGATTTAATAATCATTTGACATTCACCTGATTTTGGGGTATCGGCAAATTGTTACCTTTGCCCCAAAATGAGACG
>CAZMMX010000076.1:0-9523 GCA_964567485.1 uncultured Prolixibacteraceae bacterium
AATATTTCCCGCAGTTCCTTGTTGCTCAGGTTGCCGATCCAGCTTTCTCCGGTGGCTACGGTCATTTCTGCCAGGGCTTTCTTCTTCTGTATCATGTCGTTGATTCGCTCCTCAAAGGTGTTTTTGGTGATGAAACGGTGGACCATCACATTGTTCTTCTGGCCGATCCTGTACGCCCGGTCGGTGGCCTGGGCTTCCACCGCCGGATTCCACCAGAGATCGTAATGGATGACATGGCTGGCCGCAGTGAGATTTAATCCGGTGCCTGCGGCCTTCAACGACAACAGGAAAATCCGGTCGGCATGGTTATTCTGGAACCGCTCCACCATCTCCTTCCGCTTGTCGATCGAACACCCCCCGTGAATGTAAAGCGGTTCGTTGTGGTAACGCTCCGTGATAAAGTGGCGCAGAAGGTCACCCATCTGGGTAAATTGCGTGAACAGCAGGACTTTCTCGTTGCTCTCTTTTATGCTGTCGAGTTTGTCGAATAACAGCTCCATTTTTCCGCTCAGGGAAGCGTCGGTATCCCCGTTTTTGAGGAATTGGGTGGGGTGGTTGCAAATCTGTTTCAAGGCGAGGATCATCTGCAAGACCAGTCCCTGCCTGACGAAGAGTGCTTTCTGATCGGTGCCGGAAACCCCTTCTATGGCGGCCATGGCTTCATCGAGCGTTTTTTCATACAGTCCGGCCTGCACTTTGGTTAATGACGCATAGCTGTCGATCTCAATTTTATCGGGCAGGTCTGAGATAATGGTTTTATCGGTTTTCAGGCGCCTCATCATAAACGGGGCAGTGACTTTCTTTAGTTTGTCGGCCGTTTGTCGGTCGTTCAGCTGTTCTATCGGTTGGGCCCAGGTATCCTGGAACTCTTTAGGGGATCCCAGAAATCCCCGGTTGCTGAAATCCATAATGCTCCAAAGTTCGCTCAGCCGGTTTTCCACCGGCGTGCCGCTCAGGGCAATACAATTTCCCGCCTTAATGGATTTGATGGCTTTGGTTTGTTGGGTTTCCTGGTTTTTGATGTTCTGGGCTTCGTCGATGACCAGGGTATGCCACTTCAGCTTTTTGAACAGGTCGGCATCGCTGCGGGCCATCCCATAAGAGGTGATCAGGATGTCAACCTCATTCAGCCGTTTCAGGTCACGCGTGGTGCCGTGATAAATTTCCGTCCGCAGGGAAGGGGCAAACTTCTGGATTTCGGCCTGCCAGTTGGTTAGTAACCCGGTGGGGGCCACCACCAGTACCTTTTCCTTCTCCAGAACTCCTTCTTCCCTGAATTTGAGAATGGTAGCGATGACCTGGAGGGTTTTCCCCAACCCCATGTCATCGGCCAGCACCGACCCGAAACCGATCTGTGCATTGCGGTATATCCATGAAAAACCCCTATGTTGGTAGGGACGCATCAATGCCTGGAGTCCTTCGGGCAGACTGACTTCACCGATGTTGGTCAGCTCGCTGATCATCTTTTTCACTTCATCGGTCATCGAAACCGGTGCCCCCAGGTATTCACCCGAAAGCGCCGCCCTGAGCATCTGGAAAGCTGATATCTCCCCCGGCTGGGAAAAATGGCGGTGGATCTTTTCCAGATCTTCCTTCTCCACATAAATGTATCTTTTTTTATACCTGATCAGTCCCTCGGATCTCTCCAGAAGCTTTTCAAATTCCTCCATAGGCATCAGGGTATCGCCAATGGCGATTTGCCAGTCGAAATCAAGCAGCTTGTCGAGCCGGAGAAATCCCCTGGCATCCGGCTTGCTCTTCAGCTTGACGCTGGCCTTCGGCCTGAGAATCTCCTGCAACGATTTGGGCAGCAATACTGTAATGTCGAGGAGTTGGATAGCCGGAATCATTTCCATAAGGAAACGGGTAAAAACCTCATTGGTCATGAACAGTTCCTCTTTTCCGCCAGCATTGATGTAAGCATCGAGACCCGAAATGAAGGTGCTCAACTGGGTCAGCGACTGCAGAATTTCAAAACGTTCATCCCTGTATTGTTCATCATTGAGTATGGTCTTCAGGGGGGTGGATTCTTCGTCTGGATGGTTTCTGTCCCGGATATTCACTTGTACACTGAATCGGCCGTCCGGGATTTCTTCCACCATGAGCATCGGTTTAAACCTTCCCTGGGTCAGAAAGTACTTTTGAAGCCATACCTGGATGCCTCCCGGTAAGGATTCTTCCCCCGGAAGGTTAAAAGGGTGAGCCACTGATTTGAAGAACAATGATTCAAACAGGTTATCATCTACCCTGAAACTGACGAACCGGACGATTTCGGTGATAAAGAGCGACAAGAGGTTTTGGGCGGGCTCCCTGTTGATGACTTTAAGTTTGTCTCCTTCCTGCCAGTAGCATAGATCGGGTAGGAGAATATTTTCCAGATCATCCACCAGTTTCTTTACATCGCTGCTGATCATCGCGGGCAACCAGCGAACCACAAAGGATTTTCCCGGCAATTGAACGATCTGAGGTACGATGGCGCCGTTGGCCACCAATTGCAGGGATAGGTGGAGCGCGGTGTGCAATCCGGCTGTCGATGGCTGGTAGTCGTAAGTGCGGGAGCTTGGAATCCGGGAGAGCTGCAATAAAAGTTCCGGAATGGTGTATTTCCGGTCATCGATCCACACCTGCGCCCTGAACTGGTCATTCAGGACAATCGTATGTTCAGAATAATGGTTGATCTGTTGCTCTGCCTTAGTGGCTCCGGAAAAGAATTCTTCGGGGGCAATTTTTCCCTTAGCTGCCTTTTGGGTGTTTTTGACCACCCGGGTCAGGTGTGAGCGGTATTTTTCCCGGAAATCTGTTTCTGACGTGGTATAAAATGCCGGAGAAGGGGAGAGGAGTGCAATCAAGGGTTCGTGGAGGGATTGAAGTCCGGCGAAAGATAACTTCTGATAGGCATTTTCCGGATCAAACTTTGTTCCGGTTTTTTTCTTCCCGATGCAAAGTTCTTTGATCCGGGGAATCTCCATATTCTCCTTGTGAATCACGATCCCAAGCTTACCCATTTCCTGTGGCAAATCAACATTGTGAAGCGTAAAAACCTGAAAAGGATTATTGTCGATCTCCGCAGAAACCTTATAAATGACCGAAGCCAGGTGCTTGCAGGGTACAGCCCAGTCGGGACAGGAACACTGCATTTTCAGGTCGCTCCATTGCCGGGGGAATACCTTCAACCCATGTTTTTCTGCCAGCTTCAGTAAGGAAGGATCGAGTTCGCGATTCAGCAGCCTGGAAATGAGCACCGGTTGCCGGGTGAGGTCCCGGAGAAAATTCCCTAGTTCGGGGTCAAAGAAGGGGGGCATGATGATGTCGACTTTGTATGGCCGGGGCCGCGATCCCTTCACTTTAGCCGAAATATGGTTGCCGTTAATGGTGATTTTCTCCACCGCTCCTTTTCTGGCATAGGAGGCTCCGCGGGGCAGCCGGTTGCTGAAATCGATGTTGTTCAGGGATTGCAGCCACTGCTCCCCCCACCAGGTTTTCCCGAATGATCCGCTCATTATTACAAGGTTGTAGTTGGAATTGAATTGTCAGGAACAAAAATAGGACAATTGGCAGACCAGTTTAATAAATAGCCCATAATTCCTCCAATTAGAATTATTCTAATTTTGATGACGGTTTAATTAAAATGATTATATTTAAGCAAAAAAAGAAAAACTATGGACCATTCAAAGAAAGGAAAATGCCCGGTCATGCACGGGGCGAACACGGATACCAACAGTTCCGTGATGAGTTGGTGGCCCAATGCCCTAAATTTGGACATTCTGCACCAGCACGACACGAAGACCAATCCGCTGGGTCAGGACTTCAACTACCGTGAGGAGTTCAAGAAACTCGATCTGGAAGCGGTGAAAGCCGACCTGAAGGAGCTGATGAACGACAGCCAGGAGTGGTGGCCGGCTGACTGGGGGCACTATGGCGGGTTGATGATCCGCATGGCCTGGCACAGTGCCGGCACCTATCGGGTGACCGACGGCCGCGGTGGCAGCAACACCGGAAACCAGCGGTTTGCCCCCCTGAACAGCTGGCCCGACAACGCCAACCTCGACAAACCCCGTCGTCTTCTGTGGCCCATCAAGAAAAAATACGGGAACAAGCTCTCCTGGGCCGACCTTTTTATTCTGGCGGGTAACATGGCTTATGAATCGATGGGGTTCAAGACCTTCGGTTTTGGAGGAGGCCGGGAGGATATCTGGCATCCCGAGAAGGACATTTACTGGGGTGCCGAGAAGGAGTGGCTGGCTCCCACCAAAAACCGCTATTCCGATGATGAAAATCGCGAGTCGCTCGAGAATCCTCTGGCAGCTGTTCAGATGGGCCTCATCTATGTAAATCCGGAAGGAGTCGACGGTAAGCCTGACCCCTTGCGCACGGCAAAGGATGTGAGGACAACCTTTGCGCGTATGGCCATGAATGACGAGGAAACGGTGGCCCTGACGGCCGGAGGCCATACCGTGGGCAAAACCCACGGGAACGGCGATGCGTCGGTGCTGGGGCCTGCTCCTGAAGCAGCCCCCCTGGAACACCAGGGATTCGGTTGGATGAATCCCCAGGGGAAGGGCAATGCCGAACATACCGTCACCAGCGGCCTGGAGGGAGCATGGACCACCACCCCGGACCGGTGGAACCACACCTATTTTTACCTGTTGCTGAATCACGACTGGGAACTCAAAAAGAGCCCTGCCGGGGCTTGGCAGTGGGAACCCGTCCACATTAAGGAAGAGGACAAACCCTTCGACGCCCACATTCCGGGGGTCAGGAGAAATCCCATCATGACCGATGCCGACATGGCCATGAAGATGGACCCCGAATACCGGAAAATCTCCGAACGTTTTTACAAGGATCCGGCCTATTTCGCCGAGACCTTTGCCCGGGCGTGGTTCAAGCTGACCCATCGTGACCTGGGGCCCAAAAGCCGTTACCTGGGCGCCGACGTACCCCGGGAGGACCTTATCTGGCAGGATCCCGTTCCCGCCGTGGATTATACCCTGTCAGAGGCGGAAACCGACGAACTGAAAGCCACGCTTTTAAACAGCGGACTGACGCCGGTCGAGTTGATTACTACGGCATGGGACAGCGCCCGCACCTTCCGCTGTTCCGACTACCGCGGCGGTGCCAACGGGGCACGTATCCGTCTGGCCCCCCAGACCGGGTGGGAAGGCAACGAACCCGAACGGCTGAAGAAGGTGCTGGCCCGCTTGGAAGAGATCAGGACAACCCTGAAAAAGAGGGTGAGCCTGGCCGACCTCATCGTGCTGGGAGGAAGCGCTGCCGTGGAAAAAGCCGCCCACGATGCGGGAGTCGCCATCAGGGTCCCCTTCACTCCCGGTCGCGGCGATGCCACCCCTGAAATGACCGATGCCGATTCCTTCAGCGTGCTGGAACCCCTGCACGATGGTTACAGAAACTGGCTGAAGAAAGACTATGCCGTTCAACCCGAAGAGCTGATGCTCGACCGCACCCAGCTCATGGGGCTTACCGCTCCCGAAATGACAGTCCTGGTAGGGGGCATGCGCGTGCTGGGTGCCAATCACGGCGGATCAAAACACGGTGTCTTCACCGACAGGGTGGGGGTCCTGACCAATGACTTCTTCGTCAACCTCACCGACATGAAATATAGCTGGAAGCCAGTGTCCGATAGTCTTTACACTATTGTGGACCGGAAAACGGGAGAGTCGAAATGGACGGCTACCAGGGTAGATCTGGTCTTTGGTTCCAACTCGGTGCTTCGTGCCTATGCCGAGGTGTATGCCCAGGATGACAACAGGGAGAAGTTCGTCAAAGACTTTGTCAAGGCCTGGGTCAAGGTAATGGATGCCGACCGCTTTGATCTGAAATAACCATCTGGTCAGCAGGTCGTTGTCGCAATGACGAGAATCAGGTGGGTTCCATGGAATCCACCTGATTTATTTTTATCACATAACAACAGACTATTCACAACCCTGAAGGAGTTGGCAGGATCAGGATGATCTCCATTCGGGATGAAAGAATGGCCTTACAATCTTTTCAGCGCTCCGTTAAAGGAGGTGCTTTTGTTTTTCACCGTATTGAATTCCACGGTATTGCCGGCATAGCTGATTTTGCAGGGCTGGCCGGCGGTGGAAAGGACCTTCACTTTTTTCAGTTTTCCGGCTTTCCATTCGATGTCGAGGACAAAACCCCCGCGGGCTCTGACGCCCCTGATGGTCCCGTCGGGCAGGGCATCGGGGAGGGCGGGGAGGAGGTGGATTTCTCCCAGGTGGCTCTGCACGAGCATCTCGATGATGCCGGCGGTGGCCCCGAAGTTGCCGTCGATTTGGAAGGGAGGATGAGCATCAAAGAGGTTGGCATAAGATCCGCCGCCTCCGCTATAGACCTCTTTGTCGATCTGAACGGGCCGGAAGACCATTTTCACCATCTCCCAGGCGTGGTTGCCATCGAGGAACCGTGCCCAGAAGTTAATTTTCCAGGCCAGGCTCCAGCCGGTTCCCTCATCACCCCGGTAAACCAGGGACTGGCGGGCGGCCTTCATCAGTTCGGGGGTCTCCTTCCAGTTGATTTCGCTGCCCGGGTGAACGGCCCACAGGTGGGAGACATGGCGGTGTTTGTTGTTGGGATCATCTTTGTCTTGGACCCACTCCTGTAGCTGGCCATGCCTGCCGATCTGGTCGGGGGCGATCTCCGGAACCATTTTTTGAAGTGTTCCGGCAAACTCCGTATCGGTATTCAGAAGAGCGGAGGCCTCAATGCAGGCTTTGAACAGGGACCTGATGATCTGGTGGTCCATGGCTGCACCGGCCACCAATCCCCCGTTTTCAGGGGAGTTAGAGGGGGCGCTGATCAGATAGCCAGTGGCAGGATCCCTGACCAGGAAGCGGGTAAAGAATTCTGCGGCGCCCCGCATGACGGGGTAGGCCCTGTTGGCCAGAAACTGGCGGTCCTGCGTGAAGAGGAAGTGCTCCCAGAGGTGAAGGCTCAGCCAGGCGCCGCCGGTGACCCAGATGCCGTGGTCGGAAGCGTTGATGGGTGCGGTGCCCCGCCATGCATCGGTATTGTGGTGCAGGATCCACCCCGGGGCATTGTAATGCTCACGGGCAGTGATCTTGCCTGTTTCGGCACACTCCTCCACCAGCCCGAAGAGGGGCTCGTGGCATTCCGGAAGCCCGGTGACCTCCACCGGCCAGTAATTCATCTCGGTGTTAATGTTGACCGTCCATTTGCTGTCCCACGGGGGTCTGATGTGATCGTTCCAGATCCCCTGGAGGTTGGCGGGGCGTGTACCCTTTCGGCTGGAGGAGATCAGCAGGTAACGGCCATACTGAATGTAGAGGGCCGGCAACTGAGGATCATAGGCCTCTTTGCTGAAACCGATGATCCGCTGGTTGGTGGGCAGTCCGGCGTTTTCGTTTTCCCCGAAGCTCACTGCAAGGCGGTCAAAGAGTTCCCTGTAGTCGGTAATATGCTCTTTAAGAAGCTTCCTGTAGCCGGTGGCCACAGCTGAGTGGAGGTGCGCCTGAGCGATGGCTCCGGGGTCTCCGCTCACATCACGGTAATTGACATAGTTGGTGGCGGCAGAGAGAAGAATGACCGCCGATTTGGCCCCGGAAACAAAGAGCCGGTTGCCACGGACTTCCGTCTTCCCGTCGGTCACCACTTCGGCCAGGGCGACCCCCTGCAATGCGCCATCCTTTACCTGCACCTCCATCTTCAGAAGATGACCCTCTGCCGTCACGTTTTTCTCTTCATGGGGCGAGGAGAGCCCCACTTCGAAACTGAGGGCTTTGTTGCGGCTGGCGGTCAGCCTGACGGCCACCACTTCCCCCGGATGGGTCGCAAAAACCTCGCGTGTGAAAAGGACCCCTCCCGAGCGGTAGGTGACGGTATGGATGGCTCTTTCCAGGTCAAGTCTCCGGCTGTAATCCGTAAATTCACTATGCCCCGGAAAATGAAGCTCCAGGTCGCCGAAAGGCTGGTAAGCTTTCTGCCACAGAGGCACACTCATGAACTCCTTCATGGCCAGCTCCTCCGCCTCCTTCTGCCGCCCTTCGAAAAGCATCTGCCGCAGGGTGTCGAGATAACGCCAGGCTCCCTGACGGGCATAATCGTGGGGCTCCCCGGTCCAGAGCGTCTCTTCGTTGAACTGGATACGCTCCCTTTCGGTGCCCCCGAAGATCATCGCCCCTAACCGGCCGTTCCCGATGGGCAGGGCTTCGGTCCACTTCTCAGCAGGCCGGTCGTACCAAAGTTTCAGGGAGGATTCTTCCCCGGATGAGAGGTAAGGATGAGTCCCCATCAGCATGATCAGGAGGAATCCGTACAGAGTTCTGTTCATAGGTTTGATATTTGATAATCTGTTGAAAATGTGGCCCCGCAAGAGCCCAAAGTTATTGGTTGTAATGCCCTTTTAATCAGCGTTTTATGATTTTATATACTTGTTGCTGCCCGGCCGAGGTGATCCGGCAGAGTAGAAGACCCCGGGGCAGGAAGGCGATGGGGATCGTTTCATGGGATGAGTCCAGGGCTTTCCGGGTGAGGGTGTGGCCTGAAATATCCAGGATCTCCAGGGAAGCGCCGGCAGCTCCGTTGATCTGAAGAAAATCGTCGGCCGGATTGGGATAGAGATGGATTTCCGGGTGGTCGATCTCGGGCGCACTTGTGGGGGTAAAATAGCTTTTCAGCCAGGTCATGGCCGGCCGTTCGCTGCCGTCGCTCCTGAGAAGATAGGCCTCGGTGCGCCAGATGCTGCCCTGCCGGTATCCCCAGAGGGTTACCCCTTTTACCGCGGCGTGCTCCCAGATGACCGGGAAAATCGATTTGTATTTGGCCAGTTGCTGGGCATCATCGGCGATGTTCAGGTCAAATTCCGTAATGTAGATGGGAAGTTCCAGCTGAGCCAGGGAGTTCAGGTTGGCCTTTATGGTGGAGGCTGCCGAGGTTTCCAGAAAATGGCCCTGACAGCCGATGCCGTCAATAAGCCCTCTCTCCTTCAGCAGGGTGATCATCTTTTTATAAGCTGCTGTGTTGCCGGAATTGCCGAGGATATGGTAATCGTTGATGTGAAGTTCAGCATTGGGAAAGTATTTACGGGCCAGCTCAAAACTTTTGATCACCCAGTCCCAGCCGGTGGTTCCGTTGCCTCCCAGGGCGTTTTTGTAAGCTGCAGGAGCGTGGCCGGGGAGCGGTTCATTCACCACGTCGATCATCTGAACCCCCGGGTAGCGTATAGCGGCCAGCCTGATCCACTCCTCCACCTGGGCCAGTTGCTGGTCGGCAGGCAGTGAGGTGATCCAGGAGGGAGCTTGCTGGCCCCAGATCAAAGTATGGAACCGGAGAGGAATCCCCTTGCTCTTGGCGTAGTTGCTCACCTGGTCCATGTTGTTCCAGCTCATCACGTTCATGGTCCCTTCCACCGAGCCCCACTTTCCCCCGTTTTCCGGGGTGATCTGGTTCCAGTATTTCATGAAATCGGAATAAGCATAACCGCTGCTGATGTTTCCCAGGAATTTTTCCTTTCCGGCTGCCAGCTGTGCCGGAGCATTCATGG
>CAZMMX010000077.1:0-6392 GCA_964567485.1 uncultured Prolixibacteraceae bacterium
GGTACTGTTCTGCACGGTAATGTGCGGTATCATAACGATACGGTGCCAAAGCATTTGTTGGATATTTATTTGCCGGCCAATGCCAAGGGCAAGCTGCCCCTGGTTATATTTATCCACGGAGGCGGGTGGCTGGGCAATGATAAATATGCTGACATGGGCTATATGAAAAAGACGGTGGCAGAAATAGTCAACAGCGGTTTTGCCCTGGCTTCCATTGACTACCGCTTCAGCACCATGGCCGTTTTCCCCGCACAGATTCAGGACTGTAACCGCGCCATTTCCTATTTGTACGACAATGCCGGCAGGTATGGATTAGACAAAAAACGCTTTGCGGTGATGGGATTCTCCGCAGGCGGGCACCTGGCTTCACTGGTTGGTTTATCAAAAAACAACAATATTAAATCTTTCTTTATGCCGGGAACGAGCAAATCCTTCAAATTCAAAGGGGTTGTCGATTTCTATGGCCCGGCTGAACTGATCTTATTCCCCGGAAGCCATGATGAAAAATCACCGGAGGCCTTGTTGATTGGAGCAGCTCCGCTCAAACGTCCTGATTTGGCCAAAGCTGCAAGTCCGGTTACCTACGTCGACAAAGATGATCCTCCTTTCTTAATCATTCATGGCGAAAAGGATGAATTAGTTTCCCCAAATCAATCAAGGTTATTGAGTGCCTGGTTGAACGTGAAAGAAGTTCCGAATGAATTGGTGATTGTAAAAGACGCTCCACATTTCGGGGTAATGTTTGATTCTGATGAAGTCAGGACTAAAGTCATGGATTTCCTGAAAAAACATGTACAACAATAACTTAAACAGGCCGTGGCCACAATAATTGCCATATTCAACCAATAGTAAGAATACACCATGAAGAAAAGAAAATTAGGAAACAGTGGGCTTGAAGTTTCAGCCATCGGGCTCGGCTGTATGGGAATGAGCTTTGGTTACGGAACTATTTCCGATGAAAAGGAAATGATCTCTCTGATCAGGAAAGCCGTCGAAATGGGTGTTACTTTTTTCGACACGGCGGAAGTATATGGTCCTTACATCAATGAAGAGTTGGTCGGCAAAGCCCTTGAACCGTTTAAAGGGGAAGTGGTGATCGCCACAAAATTCGGATTTAATTTCAGGGATGGGAATAGTACCGGGCTCAACAGCCGTCCTGAAAATATAAAAAAAGTAGCGGAGGAGTCGCTGAAAAGGCTCAGGATTGATTGCATTGACCTTTTCTATCAGCACCGGGTGGACCCTGCCGTGCCCGTCGAGGAGGTTGCCGGAGCTGTGAAGGAGCTGATTCAGGAAGGCAAAGTCAGGCACTTTGGACTTTCCGAAGCCGGTGTAAATGTTATCCGCAGGGCTCATGCCGTGCAACCGGTCACTGCACTGCAAAGTGAGTACTCCTTATGGTGGCGTGAACCTGAAGACGAAATCATCCCGCTACTCGAAGAATTGGGGATAGGATTTGTTCCTTTTAGTCCCCTGGGGAAGGGTTTTCTGACCGGGAAAATGGATCGGAATACCACTTTCGACTCGAAAGACTTCCGCAGTACGGTTCCCCGTTTATCGCCAGAAAATATTAAAGCCAACATGGCATTTGTGGATTTGGTGGACACCATGGCACGACGCAAAAATGTGACACCTGCGCAAATTGCCCTGGCATGGATACTTGCCCAAAAACCATGGTTTGTCCCCATTCCGGGTACCACCAAACTGCAACGTTTAACTGAGAATCTGGGAGCTGCGGCCGCGGAACTCTCTCCTGATGAACTTCAGGAAATGAACGATGCTTCATCAAAAATAACCGTTCAGGGTGACCGCTATTCGGGAGGAAGTGCAAAAATGATTAACCGGTAAGTTCAGGTGATACCGTAATTCTAGGATGCCAGTTGATAATCGTTAATGAGCAAATCTGAAGATAGATTTAGACGTCTGGTTAAATTCCGGATCATTTCAACTGTCAGTTTGCGTTTGCGATTGAGTACCTCTGAAACTCTGCTTTTACTACCAATGGCATCGACTAAATCAACTTGCCTCAATTGCAATTCTTCCATCCTAATTTTTATTGCTTCTATCGGATCAGGTGCTTCAATGGGATAATGTTTTTTCTCATATTCATCAACCAATAATCCAAGAATATCGGCTTCATCGCTTTCCATTGAGCCAATTGGAGCGTCAAAAATTACGTCCAGCCTTATTAAAGCCATCCGATAATCTGCTTCAGATTTTATGGGTTTAATATTCATCTCGATTTTGATTAAATTGTATTTGCATTTATCTTGTCATATGCTTTATGAGATCCAATAAATCGAATAAATATCCACTGTTTCTCATAATTAATCTTACTTACCAGTCTATATGAGTTTCCTTTAATATTAAAAACAATTCTATTTTCTTTTAAAATACTTGCATTTGCGTATGTTCGTTTTACATCTGATGGCGTTTTCCAGTTGGAAATCAATGCAGTATCATACCAAGTTTTTAAATACTGTTCAGAGTCCGGGTATATTTCCCAAAATTCTCTCAATGTGCTTTTTGCAAATATTCTATTCATTTGCTTTAAAACATGTTGCAAAGATATAAATAATTCCCAATATGGGAACTATTTTGATTGTTTTTTCCTGCCATTTCTGTAAAAATGGTATAATAAACAGTAAGTTGTGTAATCAGACCTAATATTTTAGTCGTTAATTTGCCTAATCAATATATGTTCATTAAAGCTAAAAATAGAACATGTTCGAATCAAAAAACAAAGTATTGATCGCCTATTACTCACGCAAAGGCCAGAATTATGTGGGCAGCAGAATTGCAAATCTCCAGATTGGAAATACCGAAGTGGCTGCAAAAATGGCTCAGGAAATTACCGGGGGCGATTTATTTGAGATCCAGACCGTAAAGTCATATCCTATTGATTATACTGAAACCACGGAAGTTGCCATGGCTGAGAAAAGAGCCAATGCGCGACCCGAACTTTCTTCCCATGTGAATAATATGGATCAGTACGATACCATCATTTTAGGCTTCCCTAACTGGTGGGGGACCTTTCCGATGGCCGTGTATACTTTTCTGGAAGAATACGATTTTACCGGGAAAACCATTCTGCCCTTCTGCACCCACGAAGGAAGCGGCCTGGGCGGGAGTGAACGTGACATCCGGAAACTTTGTCCCACAGCAAAGGTGCAGCCTGGGTTAGCCGTAAGGGGCGGAAGTGTTCAAGGTGCAAGAGACACCATTAAATCATGGCTTTCAATTTAAATTTTTGTACTCGTTGGGAGTGATTCCTACCCGCTGTTTGAACAGCCGTGAAAAATGCTGGGGGTATTTGAACCCTAATTCGTAGGCAATTTCACTCACTGTTTTACCTGTAATATAAGTCTTGCTTTTTGCCAGGTCGATGATTTTGTCAAGAATGTATTCCTTTGCTGGCTTTCCGGTTTCATTCTTGATCAGATCACCGAAATAGTTGGCCGACAGATGAAGCTCATCGGCAAACCAGGCCACCGTTGGTAAGCCTATTGTGTGCGGCTTGTCCGATGAAAAGTAGCCATTCAGCAGCTCTTCGAATTTCTCAAGAAAACCTTTGTTGACATTTTCCCTGGTAATGAACTGGCGGTCGTAAAACCTTTCGCAGTATTTCAGGAACAGTTCAATATTGGCTGCAATGAGTTCCTTGCTGTGTTTGTCGATATTCTGACGCAATTCATAGTCAATTTTAGCGAAGATGTCAAGGATGATCTGTCTTTCGCGTTCGCTCAGGTGCAGTGCTTCGCTGGTATTGTAACTGAAGAAGTGGTAATTGCTAATGGTTTGGGCAAGCGAAGTTCCGCGGATCAGGTCAGGGTGGAATACCAAAGCAAACCCTTTAGGCTGATAGACCATTCCGTCGGTCTCAATCTCCATGACCTGTCCTGGTGCCATGAAAACCAGCGTTCCTTCCTGATAATCGTAATAGTTGCGACCATACCGGATATCGCCGCATTTCACATCCTTCAGGAAAATACAATACATCCCGTAGTGGATTTTGACCCTCTTTTGTCCGTCCCATGACCTGGGAAGTGCTTTCGAAAAATCAATGACACTCACCAACGGGTGCAAGGTTTCATGGTTGTTCAGGACATTGTACTCATTCACCGTATCAAACCGGAATATCCGTTCCATCTCAGTTGCTTTTTCTTCAGGAACAAATGTAAGTATTCCGTCCACGATGTGACCTTCTGTTTCGCCAAATCAGTAAAAATGGTATGAGATGCCGTAATTTGTATACAGTTGGCTATCTTGTAAGTCTTTACATTTGTTGAATTAATAAATTGCTATACCATGAGGAAAATAAAAATGGATAGAAATGGCTGGTTTAACGAGGGTACTTTTAGAGCCGTGACCCGTTCCCGTTTGACGCTGGTCCTGCTTCTGATTCTCCCGTTCATCACGCAACCAGTTGTTGCCGTCACCCAAAAGAAACCAATGAAGATCCGGGAGCAGGGTAGTTTTGCCGTTGGCGGAACTGTGAAGGAAAATCCCGGGACTTTTAATCCTTACAACCAGACTCCGGAAGGGCAGACCTTTCACGGCGACCATGCCTACGTGTTTTATCAGGTACCGGTGAAAGCCCGCAAATACCCTCTGGTGATGTGGCATGGCATTGGCCAGTTTTCCAAAACCTTTGAGACCACACCCGACGGGCGTGAAGGTTTCCAGAATATTTTTCTGAGGAGACGATTCCCGGTTTATCTCATTGATCAGCCCCGTAGAGGCAATGCCGGTCGCAGCATGGTCGAAGGCACCATTACTCCCACTCCCGATGAGCAGGGATGGTTCGGTACTTTCCGCGTCGGAATTTGGCCCGACTATTTCGAAGGGGTGCAGTTTGCCCGTGACTCGGAAACGCTGAACCAGTATTTCCGGCAGATGACACCCAACGTCGGACCCATTGATATCAATGTCAATGCAGATGCCGTTTCAGCGTTGTTTGACAAAATTGGTCCCGGAATCCTGGTCACCCATTCCCATTCCGGGGGTATGGGATGGCTAACGGCCATTAAAAACCAGAAAATCGTAGCCATCGTCTCATACGAACCCGGCAGTGGTTTTGTATTTCCGGAAGGTGAAATTCCGGCACCCATTCCCATGGCCGGGGGAACACTCACCGCTTCCAGCGTGCCTTTGCCGGATTTTATGAAGCTTACAAAAATTCCCATTGTGATTTATTACGGTGATTTTATACCGGAAAAACCCATGGATAACCCCGGACAGGATGGATGGCGGGCCCGTCTTGAAATGGCCAGGTTATGGCGGGATTGCGTAAACAAACATGGTGGCGATGTTACCGTGGTTCATTTGCCGGAAATGGGCATTAAAGGGAACACCCATTTCCCCTTCTCTGACCTGAACAATATTGAAATTGCTGATCTGATGTCGGAATGGCTGAAGGTGAAAGGGCTGGACAATAAGAATAAGCGAAAACAAGGAATTCAAAAATGAAAAGAAAAGTGAGAAACTATTTTATGATTGCTATGTTTACAACATTAAGCATCACCTCCTCAGCGCAAGTCAGGCCCACCAATCCTTTCGGGCTGGTATACGGCGGTGCAATCACCGAAAATGTACCAGGCCAGGTGAATATTCATCAGGTAACCTATAAACTGAATGGCATTGATATCTCAGCGAATATTTACACGCCTGCCCACTTTGACCCGTCAAAGAGTTATCCGGCGGTGGTGGTGGCCCATCCCAATGGGGGCATCAAGGAGCAGGTAGCCGGGTTGTACGCACAGCGTCTGGCTGAATCGGGATACATCGCCATTGCCGCCGATGCATCTTACCAGGGAGCCAGTGGCGGACAGCCGCGTAATGTGGATAAGCCGGCATTCCGTATCGAGGACATTCGCGGAATGGCCGATTATATTACACAATATGCAGGCGTCAACGCCGACCGGCTGGGTCTGCTGGGTGTTTGCGGTGGCGGAGGTTATTCCCTGGCTGCCGCTCAAACCGATAAACGGTTTAAAGCCGTGGCAACCCTGAGCATGTTTAATTCAGGTGTGGTCAGGCGCAACGGATTTATGAATTCGGGAGTGTCCACTATTCAGGAACGGCTTAAACAGGCTTCCGATGCCAGAGCACAGGAAGCGGCAGGGGGTAAAGTGCTTTATGCCGCCGATGGTCCGATGCCCACTGAAGAAGCAGAATTGGCCAAAATTCCATTTGACCTGTATCGCGAAGGGTATATTTACTACGGAAACACCCACAAACATCCAAATTCGACCTTTCGCTATACCATGAGCAGCCTGATCGATTTAATGGCTTTTGACGCTTCCACCAATATGGAACTGATCAACCAGCCCTTGCTGATGATGGCGGGAAGCAAAGCCGACACCTATTACATGACTGATGCCGCTTTCCTT
>CAZMMX010000077.1:6492-9452 GCA_964567485.1 uncultured Prolixibacteraceae bacterium
ATGGTGTGGATCCACGGTGGCGCCTTCGTGGGTGGCAACGGAAACACTTCCGGAGATCAGTTTGCTCAAAAGGGAATCATCCTCGTCTCCTTCAATTATCGCCTGGGACGCCTCGGCCATTTTGCCTTTCCCGCCCTGAGCAGGGAGCATCCTGAAGAACCCAAAGGCAGTTACGCCTTTATGGACCAGATAGCAGCCCTGGAGTGGATCCGGCAGAACATTGCGGCATTCGGGGGTGACCCTGATAATGTGACCATATTCGGTTTCTCCGCAGGGGGCGTTTCGATCCATTCACTTCTGACCATTCCCGCCGCTCACGGCTTGTTCCATAAGGCGATCAGTCATTCCGGGGGTGGGCGTGACGGCGTGTTGATCGGCAGGCCGATCAGTCAGGAAAATGCAAGTCCCTATTATCCTGTTTCCGCGGAAACGGTGGGCATTAACTTTGCCCGCAAACATGGGATTGAGGGCACCGGTGCCGACGCACTGGCCAGATTGCGCGCCATGAAAGTGGAAGAGATCGTGGACGGGGGACAGGAGAATGATGGCCCCGGAGGTCCGCGCACCTATTCAGGCCCGATTCTCGACGGTAACCTGGTGACAGAGACTTCTGAAAGCGCTTACAAGGCAGGCCGGCAGGCCCGCGTTCCCCTGATGATCGGGAACAACAGCGCCGAAATCGGCGGACCTTTTGTCAATGCCAGCAAGTCAAAGGAAGAACTTTTTTCCCTGTTCGGGGAGCTGGAAGAAGAAGCACAAGCTGCCTATGACCCTGATGGTAAAAATGAATTCGCTGAGATACAGACTATGTTTAATACTGACAAGGTATGGGCCGAACCTGCCCGTTTTACCGCACGCGCTGTTTCAGCCAAGGGCGATAAGGCCTACATTTTCCTGTTCTCCTACGTTCCTGCGGGCATGAAAGAGCGGATGCGCTATGGCCCTGGTCATGGAACCGATGTCTCCTTTGTGTTCAACACCCTGGGAACAGGTGGCTTCGGTCCGCCTCCCCCGCCACCGACCCCCGTGGATAAAGAGGTTGCCAGGATCATGAACACCTATTGGATAAACTTCGCCAGGACGGGAAACCCAAATGGTAAGGGACTTCCGAAATGGCCTGCCTATAAAACCAAAAAGGACAAAATACTCGACATCCAACCCGATGGTAATGCAGTCGGAAAACGGGATCCGAGGAAAGCGAGACTCGACGTAATCGAAAAGGCAGTGAACATGGGAGATAAACTGCAACCCAATGGTATTTAACCTGCTGCTATATATTGCCAATAGCAGAATAAACCATATTGTTTCATTGGATAATATTTTGAGTATGCATAACAAATTGATTCTCGGCATTACCCTTCTTCTGGCTGTTTTCACGGGCAGTGTATGTGCCCAGGACTGGCCGCAATTTCTGGGACCTGAAAGGAACGGCACGTCGCCTGAAACGGGGATTCTGCGTTCCTGGCCTGAGACCGGGCCTGAAATCCTCTGGACTGCGAATGTCGAAAGAGGCTACGGCGGACCTGTTATAAAGGATGGCAGAGTCTATTTGCTTGACCGGAACGATGAAAAAGGAGACATCATGCGCTGTTTTGATTTTGAAAATGGAAAGGAATTATGGAGCTTCGGTTATGATGCCCCAGGAACCGTTTCGTTTCCGGGTTCAAGAAGTGTTCCGGCTGTCGATGGCAACAGGATCTATTCCTGCGGCCAATATGGAGATCTTTACTGCATGGATATCAATACACATAGTCCGTTATGGAACAAGAACATCGTAAAAGATTTCGGTGGTGTCGACATACCGGTTTGGGCGATATCCCAATGTCCGCTTATATATGGAGACTTACTTATTGTGTCTTACTCGAAGAATCCCTATGCCGGATTGGTTGCCTACGACAAACTGACAGGAGAAATCAGGTGGAAGACAGAAGCCATCGGAAATGAAACCTATGCCAGTCCGACTGTCGCCAGGATTGCAGGCGAGGATCATGTCGTTATGGTATTTTCTTCCACGAACACCTTTATGCACAAAGAGGTACCCAAATCTTCAGGCAAAATAATTGGGTTTAAACCACAAACCGGGGAGGTTCTTTGGGAATACAATAACTGGGAGAATATGATTCAGACAGCGCCGGCACTTGATGCCGGCGAAGGAAGAATTGTCGTTGCCGGGGGCTATGAACTAGGCGTGGTCATGGTTAAGGTAGAAAAAAATGCAGACGGGAGTTATGGCGTTACTGAACTGTTTAAACACAACAATTTCGGAGAACACACGAAACCTCCGATATTCCATGACGGATATTTTTATGGTCAGTTCTCGACCAACGGCAAACGCGATGGTCTGTGCTGTATGAATATGGATGGTGAGGTCTTGTGGAAAACAATGCGGTCACCTTCGTTTGATAAGGGCAGCATGATTCTGGCTGACGGAGTCATACTGGCCACCGATGGCAGCAAAACCCTGTATCTTATACAACCGGATTCTTCAGGTTTCAAACCTCTGGCTACTGCTGAGATCCTCGGGATGGGCCAGAACTGGGGACCCATTGCACTTGCCGGAGGAAAACTCCTGGTTCGTGATCAAAGCCGGTTATTGTGTGTAAAAGTCGCTCAGTAATTCACCAGGGGAGTTTCCCCTAACTATTGGAGTGAGAGAAAAGGTTATTTCTTTCCAATTAATGTACTTGCAGTGAGAGGTAGTTACAATTTAATTAAAAAGTAATGAAGAAAACGGAGAAAATGACCGGAAAACGGCTGTTCGTGGTATTGGCTATTGTGAGCTGCAGTATGGGAATCCTTTATGCGCAACCTACGGAAAAATCAAAAATGACATTCACAGGGAGGCAGCTGAGCATTATTTCGATTTCAGCAATCACTGCAAGTGGCGACCTGCATGCTTTAAAACCTGCGCTGGAAAAGGGATTGGAATCGGGATTGGCAATAAACGAAATCAAAGAAGT
>CAZMMX010000078.1:0-9281 GCA_964567485.1 uncultured Prolixibacteraceae bacterium
GCGGAGAGATAGCTGACCAGCCTCACCTTTTTATTTTTCAGCACCGTGTCGATGGTCCGGAGGCCCCGCTTCATCAGCCGGTCACGGACGGTATACGACACCGCCAGGTAGATGTCGTTGAGGGAGGCTGTCTCCGCCGTTTTTCCCTGCCGGTAGAAAAGATGCTCTTCAATGGCCATCTTCAGGGAAACGGCATCCATGCCGGTGCGCACATCCCAGCGGGGGGTGTTCTGACTCTTAAGGGCAGCGGAGGAAGCGGTTTCTCCGGCGGCGGGGGTGTGAGAAATCGCTTTTTTATTGCCGCCAATGCTCCTCGGGCCACCAATAACGGTAACAGGGGCTGATGATTCAACTTTGCCGGCGCCGCTGCTCTTTTTCGCAGGACCGGATTCCTTTTGGGTTTTTGCCATGGTGGTCAGAATTTGGATGATAATATGGTGATCTGTACCAAAGTTATCAATGTTTTTCTGATGGACAAAACCAGACCTTCTTCTTTATCATCCATGGTAAGGGCCTTCGGTGCCTTTGGAGCGTTCGGGGGAAAGCGGGTCGCGGAAATTTCTGTCCCTTACCGTTTTTTCAGTTCGAAGAGATCATCACCTTCCTGAGCACCTGATAATCTTCAGGCGTCAATTACAGGGATTCTATGTCGTTGATATCGCGGATGTCAAATTGGCGTAATGCTTCTATTTTTCGTGGTGCAGATGGATGTCCATCTGGGGAAAGGGGATGTTGAGTTTGTAATCGCCGAAACGGTTGTACACCTTTTCATTCATGTCGAAAAAGACGCCCCAGTAATCGGCGCTGTTGACCCAGACCCTGACGGTGAAGTTGACGGAACTGCCGGCCAGTTCCGAAAGGGCAATAAAGGGAGGTTCGTCCTTCAGGATCCTTTCATCTTCAGCGATAAAGTCACGAATGGCCTTTTTGAAGTTTCCGGCATCGTCGCCATAGGCGATCCCCAGTGTCCATTCCACACGCCTGAGGGGTTCCGCCGAAAAATTGGTGAGAGGACCTGTCGAGAGGGGCCCGTTGGGGATGATGATCAGTTTGTTGTCGAGGGTGTTGACGCAGGTGTTAAAAATGGAGATTTTCTTCACGGTGCCCAGGAATCCCTGGGCTTCGATGACATCTCCCACTTTAAAGGGACGCAGGATGAGGATGATCACCCCTCCCGCAAAGTTCTGGAGCGTTCCCGATAACGCCATCCCCACGGCCAGTCCGGCGGCACCCAATACCGCAATGAAGGAGGTCATCTGGATGCCTACCATTCCCATGACGCTGATGACCAGCAACACTTTCAGAAGGATGCTGATCAGGCTCTTGATAAAGGGGGCCAGGGTGGCGTCTACCTCGCCTGATTCCAGGACTTTTTTGATCCATTTGTTGATGTGACTGATGATCCAGAGTCCGAAGACCAGCATCACGATGCCGCCCATCAACTTCAATCCCCACTGTGCGGCCAGGTCGATGATCGTATCGATATGTCCGGCCAGTATACCTTTTGCTTCTTCCATAAAATATATTCTGTCTTAAATTATTAAATGTTGGTACGAAAATTCATTCATACTGTTCGGTTGAACCTTCACAGGTGGTGGTTATTGGTTTGTTTGGTGGTTGCGTTCCGGCAGGTTAACATCACAAAAATAACAAAAAAAGCCCATATTTTCAAGAAATGGGCATAAGTAACAGATTAACTGTATGTTGAATGCGGGCAAACAACCCGTACTTCCTGAGAGAATGTTCAGTCGGGGAGCATTACATGCCGATGGTCCCGCTTTTACTGTCGCTCTCGATTTCTACCTTACGTCCCAGTTTTTTTACGCTTCTCCCTTTGGTGAAGCGGTAAGAGTAAGAGAACTGGATGAAATTGGCGGCGTCGAATCGCGTGATGTTGGTGGAGGTAAAGGCGGGGGTTTCGGTTTCGGCCTTGTTGAGGTCGATCTCCCCGGAGAAGGGCAGAAGCCAGAAAACTCCGAGGGTGTGGTTCTTCAGCTGTTTCTGGCCGCCAAAGCCATACATGGGAAGGGTATAGGTTTTGGTCTGGGCGTTCATGTTCACCCCGTTGTAGCTAAAATAGGCGAATACCGTCAGGGTCTTCTTTTTGTCGAGCTGCCTGAAGGCGGTGCCTGTAACGCTCGATGAATAGTAGTCGGTCGCAGGGATAAAGGCCGACGGACTCTTGAATTCATTGAAGTGGCCCTTATACAGCCGTGCGCTGATGTTGAAGAACCAGAGCATAGCATTGACGCCACCTCCGGTCTCATAGCCGTCGATCAGGTTGAAGGGTTTGGTGAGGGTGGTCAGGTTATTGGTGACCGGTGACATCGTCACCCCGATTTGTCTCCCGATTTTGTCGGAATATAGCTCGTGGTAGACGTAGGGTGAGAAATAGTTACTGCCGAAATTCCAGGTGTAGGTCATCTGTAGGCGATCACGGTAGTCGGGCTTCAGATCGGGATTTCCCTGGGTAATGTCGTAATTCTCGCTGATTTTGAGATTCGGGTTCATATCGTAAATACCCGGCCGGTTGATCCTGCGGTTGTAGGTCAATTTCAGGTTGTGGGACGAAGAGAATTTATACTGCAGGTTGACGGAGGGGAGATAACAGGTATAATCGGGATTGGTGACCGAATCGGCCTTGATATGACTGTTCTCGACCCTCAGGATAGCCTGGAAGCCTACCTTTTTCAGGTTCAGGGTGACGCCCCCATATACCGAATGGCGCATCTCGGCATATTTAAACAGGTTGTCGGCCTGCTGTTTATTGATGGTGAAGTCATAATCCAGGTTCTGGTAATAGAGCTGATATCCCGTTTCGATTTTGGCATTCATGCCTATCGGGTGGACATAGTTGAGTTTTCCCGAGAAGTAGAGCCTGTCGTTCAGGTCATCTTCGAAACGGCTGTAGTTGTTGACGATGGAATCGCTGCTCCTGAAAAACTGGGTATTGGTGAAATCGTTTTTCTGCTGTGAACTGAAGCGGTAAAAGCTGGTTTCGGCGGTAAACTCCTGTACGGGTTTTTGGAACTTCCGCTGATAAAACAGGGAGACCGTATTCTCTCCGCTGCTTGTGCGGTTGTCGATCACCGATGCCAGGGTGTTGCGGGGATTGCCGTTTTTGAACAGTTGCGATTGGGTGACCATGTCGATATTCTGCCTGATGGGCTGCATGTTGACGTTGAGACTCAGGTTATTCTTGTCGTTCAGATAGTAGTCGAACCCCCCGTTGACAGAGGCCAGGGTGACGTCAATTCCCCCGTTTCCTGTGGCGCTGTTCAGGGAGTCGATCAGGGCGAAGCGACTGTCGACCTGGTTGCCGATGGTCAGTTTCTGGTTTACCGCCATGCCCGTTACGTAAAAGGTAATTTTCCCCAGGGCGTAGTCGAGGCTTCCGGTTACGGCGTTGGTGGGTTTGTTGAATGGCTTGGTGCTCAGACTGGTATTGCCGCTCAGTCCGAACCGCGCCTCTTTCTTCAAAATGATATTGATTACCCCGTCGATGTTGCCTTCATATTTTCCCGAAGGGTTACTGATGATTTCCACGCTTTCGATGTCGGTGGGCAGGAGTTTGGCCAGGAATTCGCGGGTTCGCTGTCTTCCGTCGACCTGGATGATGAAATTGCTGCTTCCGTTCAGGGTGACATTGTTCTGGAAGTCGACATTGACCTGCGGAATTCTTTTCAGAAGGTCATATCCGGTAGTGACGGTTTTGGCAATGGCTTCCGGAACGGCATAGACCGTGCGGTCGACCATCTCCTTCCCTTTCAGCCGCTCGGCCACCACCTCCACTTCCCCGACTTCGGTGGTCGTTTCCCTCAGGAAGATCGTGTCCATAACCAGTTCGGGCGTGCCCGGCTCCACGGAAATCGTTTTTTCTTCAGCGTGGTAACCCACGAAGCTGACTTTGATGAGATAATGACCCGGTTTCACGTTGTCGATCAGGTAACTCCCGTCGGTCAGGGTAATGGTTCCTCTGACCATCGCCGAATCGGGAAGTTGTACCAGTCCGACCGATGCAAACTGGACCGGTGTTTTATCCTTTTCCTGAACTATGTTTCCTTTGATGTTCTGAGAGTGGGCTGCCAGCGAAGAGACGACCAGCAGCATGGCGAAGAAAATCTTCATTTGACTAATTGTTTATTTTCACCAGCCTGCCAGGTCGGACATACGAATATCGTTCACCCTGGCTGGTGTAATTATTTCATGGCTTTATTTCTGATGATTCCTGAGTCTTACAGAGCTTTCACCCTAGTCTCACTGTTGATGGTCATGGGAATCTGCATGTTCATCCCTGGGGCGCTGACCCCCAGGTTTCCTGAGATGCTGATTTTTCCGCTGCTTTCCACGGGTAATCCGCTGCGGGTGTCGATCGTCAGGGTAGTTTTGCTCATTCCCTGAAGGTCGTCATAGGTCACCGTGGCCCCTCCGGAATTGAGGGGGGTGGCATTGGCGGCGGCTTTGATGTCAGCTACGGAGGTGATGCCGGCCATATGGTCCTTTACATTGTCGAGCTTGAAGCCGGTGTTGATGTCGAGGTTCATGCCTCCGGAATTCATCTTTTGCATGATCTGCCAGGTCCCGCCTGTGGAGACTTCCTGCCCCGGAAGGTTCCAGGTGAAGGTTTCCAGCATGTTCTTCAGACTGTTCGCACTGACCATGTTGACGATCTCCTTTTTGACGGCATCGCCCATCATGCCGGTCAGCGTGATGGAGGCGGTATCCCTGAGCACCATGTCTGATAACATTTTGGCATTGACAATATCGAGGACGTGGCCTGAATAATCGATTTTGACAAACAGGGCATTCTTACTCAGGCGGTTCATGAAGTACGACAGGAGTTCGGAGGTCTCTTTCGAAGTGAGGTCGCCTTCATTGGCGGAACTGATGACGGTTGCTTTTCCCATGGCATTTGTCCGCGTATCGATGGTGTCGAACCGGACTTCCGTGACCAGAAACTCAGGGGTGGCATCCATCATTTTCAGGGAGACTACATAGCGCAATTTTGATTCCACGTTCTGGGCCATCCCCTGAACGGTTTGGCTGATGGTCTGTTCCGAGGAGGAACTGAGGCGGTAAACCTTGTTTTTCTCCAGATTCAATTTGAGCACAGCGTTGTTCTGGGCCGTTCCGGCCATAGAGAGCAAGGCCGTGATGGTGATGAGAATAATCTTTCTTCCAGAGGATGAAAGTCTGCTAATTGAGTATTTCATGGCTAATAAAATATTGAATTACAAAATAAGTCATAAAAGACCCTTCACAATTACACCCTTCCGGAAAAATGAAGAATAACGGATTTTTATATGACGGAAATTGGCACTAATTTCATAGCTTTAAAAAACTGTGGATTCATGGAACTTATCCTGCTGATTATCATCGTCGTGCTTTTGGTCGCTCTTCTGGTGCTGGCCGTCCTCCTTCTCCTCAGGGGGAGTAAAAAGGATTCCCCGCTGTTGAATAAAATCGCCGAATTGCAAAGCGCTCTTTCCCGGATTGAAACCGGCACGCGGGAGGAGTTCCGCACCAATCGTGTGGAAAATGGGGCCATCGCCAAGGAGAACCGCACAGAACTCAGTACTTCCATCAGGGAGATCCGCACCGAATTATTGGCCTCCCTGACCCGGATTACGGAGCAAAATCAGCAGGCTCTGCAAGGAATCAACAAAACACTTTCCGAAAGGGTGGAGGCCCTCACCGACCGGATGGCTGGCATCAACAAAACGAACCGTGAGGAACAGGCCCTGAATCTCAAAGAGTTTGCCACGGAGCAGGGCAGGAAGACGGAGGAGTTGAAGGCTGAACAGAAGGAGCTGACGCAGAAAACTGTGGAACAGCTTGATAAAATCACCGCCAAAGTGGAGGAGAAGCTGAAATCTCTGGCTGAAAAGTCGGTAAACGACAACAACCTGATGCGGGAAGCCATGGCCGTGGCCATTCAAGGTTTTGGCGAAACGCTGGAAAAGAGCATCAACGCCTTCAACGAACTGCAGAAGGAGAAGTTCGGACAGTTGGATGTGCGCCAGAATGAGCTGGTGAAAAGTACGGAGGCCAAACTGGAGAGCATCAGGGTCACCGTGGAGGAGAAGCTGGAGAAGACCCTCAGCGAGCGGCTCGGACAGAGTTTCGAGACGGTGGGCAAGCAGTTGATCGAGGTGCAGAAGGGGTTGGGCGAAATGCAGACCATTGCCACCGATGTGGGGGGTCTCAAGAAAGTGCTCAGCAATGTAAAACTCCGCGGGGGCGTCGGGGAAGTGCAGTTGGCCATGCTGCTGGAGCAGATCCTGGCTCCCGGGCAGTACGATGCCAATGTGCGTACCAAAAAGGGAAGTGCCGACCCTGTGGAATTCGCCATCAAACTGCCCGGCCGCAGCGAAGATGAGAATGACTTCGTTTACCTCCCCATCGATGCCAAATTCCCGAAAGATACCTACGAGCATCTGATTGAAGCCTATGAGAATGCCATCCCTGATGATATCGAAGCGGCCACTGCCAGTTTGGAGAGTACCATCAAAAAGATGGCCCGTGACATCCGCGATAAATACATCGACCCGCCCAATACCACCGATTTTGCCATTATGTTCCTCCCCTTTGAGAGCATCTATGCCGAGGTGATCAGGCGGTCACCCCTGGTGGACCAGTTACGTGACGAGTATAAGATCACCGTGGCAGGCCCCACCACCCTGATGGCCATCCTCAACAGCCTGCAGATGGGATTCCGCACCCTGGCGCTCCAGAAACGGAGCAGTGAAGTGTGGCGGGTGCTCTCCTCGGTGAAGACGGAATTCGAGAAATTCGGGGGAATGCTGACCAAAGCCCAGAACAATATCCAGACCGGACTGGGACAACTCGACAATGTCGTGGGAGCCCGCACCCGGGCGATCCAGCGTCACCTGCGCAATGTGGAGAAACTACCCGCCGCCGAAGCCCGCGCAATGCTTCCCGGCCTGGCCGAAACCATCATGTCGGAAGAACAGGAGGATGAGGAAGAATGACCACTGGCTGGTTCAAATGAAGCAATCAGGTTACCCCAACAAACGGAAGAAAATTTCCCCTGCTTACAACCTCAACATCCGAAATACCATAGTGTTCTGTAAATGAAGATGGTACTTTGAACTTCTTTTCCGGATTCCATTTAAATTCAAAAGCGGAAATTTTCCCGTCAGCTTCTTCGATATAGTCAATCTCCTTTTGCTGATGGTTTCGCCAGAACCATGTTCCAGCATATTGTCTGCTGTAGTGAAGGAATTTCATTCGCTCAGCCACCATGAAATTCTCCCAAAGTGCACCGGTATCATTCCTGGATTCCAGTAGGTTAAAATTATTAATCAGGGCATTTCGGATACCCGTATCATAGAAGTAAATTTTCCGGCCTGAACTGATCTCATTTCTTTGATTCCGGGTAAAAGGCTGTAGTATGAAAACTACAAAAGCCTTTTCCAGCAAATCGATGTAATTACTTATTGTATTCTTATCAACCTGAATCGTGTTGGCCAATTCGTTGTACGAAACAAGGTTGCCGATTTGAAGTGCAAGCGCTTTTAATAACTTGTCCAGGATCTCCGGTTTCCGTATTCCTTTCCAGCTTAGCAAATCTTTGTAGAGATAACTTCCGGTAATTTCCCTGAGTATATCTTTTTCATCGCCGGGATGGCCAATGACTTCCGGATACATTCCGTATACCAGGCGCAATTCTATCTGTTGCATGGCCGAAATGTAACCGGTATGTTGGTGAAACTCCTGCCAGCTGACCGGATAAAGCATAAATTCAAACTTTCGTCCGGTCAAAGGTTCATTGATCTCATTGGCCATTTCAAGCGATGAAGAACCACTCACCAACAACAAGACGTCTTTCATCTGGTCAGTAATGAGTTTAAGGGTAATCCCTATGTTTTTTACCCTTTGGGCTTCATCAACAAATACAACTTTGTGTGAACCTATGATTTGCCGAAGTTGTGCAGTGTTGGAACCGGCCAACTGAGATCTGATGAATGGGTCGTCACAATTCAGGACCAGGGGATTTTCCAGTTTAGAGATAATCTTTTCCATTAAGGTGGTTTTCCCCGTTTGTCGCGGTCCTAACAAAACAATCGCTTTTCCGGATGATAATTTCTTTTCTATTATTTCTTCCTGTACCCGATAAATCATCATTTTAGTGATTATAATCACCAAATATATAAAAAATCAGTGATTATAATCGCTAAATATTCATTTTATATTTTTTTATTTCGTTTAGCTGTGTAAGAAATCTGCGAACTTTTCATCGATGTGCTGGTTGAACCAGCGGTCGATCACCGACCGGCGGAAACGCCACTCCTTTCCCAGTTTGGCTGCCGGGATTTTGCCATCCTGTGCCCAGGTGTAAATGGTCTGGGGCTTCAGTTTCAGGTATTTTGCCACCTCTTCAAGGGTCATGATGTCGTCCATGGCTCAATCGTTGAACATGTGGTACACCCCGGAACTGTCATTTCTCATCAATGTGTCTGCTTCTATGAAGGTGGCTGGGCCTGCTTTCCCGGCGCCCTGGGTATCCTCATTTCCCGCAGGACCAGGCTGCTGCTGGTCCCCGCCTGAAAGCAGCTGCTGCACCGAATAGACAATGGCGGTGTAGAAATTGCCTTCGTACTTCCGGAAGAGCTTGAACTCCTCCTCCTTGTTGCATAGGAAAGGCCGCAGGTTCCAGGCCAGCTGGATGCCCACGAAGGCCAGAATGATGATCCAGATCCGGAACACATTTACCCCGATTTGGGGATAGATGCCTTTTTTATCACAGGCGAATTTCAGCGCGTCAATGATCAGACGCATCCCGAAAATGCCGGAAAAAACAAAAATGGCGACATGCAGCAACTGCAAGAAGTGGTAGTTCCCTCCTGTGATCTGGAAAAACACCACCACGGGGGCAAACGACAGGGCGATGACCGCCGTCAGCAAAAAGCCGCTCAATACGATGATCATCATCTGCCGCAAGCTCATCCGTGATCCCAGCACCTGCTGGATCACGAAAAATGAGGGAAAACAGATCAGCAAAGCGCAAAGAAACAGGAATACCACTTTTATGCCAGCCGACAACGACTGCGGAAAACTGTGGTAACTCCCCATGACCAAACCGTAGGCGAAGGTGCACCCTGAAATAATCAAAATCTGTGTGATTATCAAACGGTTGGATTGTTTATTGTCGCGCTCCTCAAAATAGGACTCCGTGTTTTGGAATACCTTGAAAACCTCCTTTAAACCCTGATAAGCATTCATGGCAATAGGTTTTAGTCTATCCCAAATATACGACT
>CAZMMX010000079.1:0-9067 GCA_964567485.1 uncultured Prolixibacteraceae bacterium
CATGATCTGCTGCGATACCGAAGCGTATGCGGCAGCGTCGACGTGTCCCAGGGTGACGTCCACACCTTCGGGGTGGATACCCAGAACCATGGCGGCATCTTCTTCGTTGCCCAGGAGGACATCGGTGCCGGCCACCAGGTCAGGCATGACATCACTGGCTTTTTTGCCGTATCTCCAGAGGTTCTTGCGGAAGTTGAGGTCGCAGGAGACGGTAATTCCCTTGTTGTTGGCGATTCTGATGGCCTCGAGGCAGGTGTCGGCGGCGCTTTGGGAAATGGCGGGGGTGATGCCCGTCCAGTGAAACCATCGGGCATTTTCGAAGACCTCGTCCCAGTCGACCATGCCGGGTTGGATCCCTGCTGCCGAGGAGTGGGCACGGTCGTAGATCACCTTACTGGCACGGCTGACGGCCCCTGCTTCCAGGAAGTAAATGCCCAGGCGTTCCCCGCCCCATAGGATATGGTCAACGTCCACTCCGAATTTGCGCAACTCCATCATGCAGGCTTTTCCCAGGTCATTCTCCGGAAGCCGGGTGACGAAACCGACCGGGATGCCGAAGTTGGCCAGGGAAACCGCCACGTTGGCTTCTCCTCCTCCGAAGGTGGCCGTGAGGCTCTCTGACTGCCCGAAACGCAAAAAACCGGGAGTCGCCAGCCGGAGCATGATTTCACCAAAGGTTACTACTTTCTTCACTGGTTTTCTATTTTTGTTAGAATATCTTCACCACGGGCTCTCAGGAGGTGCACTCCTGCGTTTGCGGGCTCCCTTCAGAACCCGAAATAGTTTTTGGCATTGTTAAAGCTGATGTTTTCGACCATTTGTCCCAGCAGGTCCATGTCGGCGGGGATTTCTCCCTTTTCGGCGTCGTTGCCCAGGAGGTTACAGAGGGTTCTGCGGAAGTATTCATGCCTGGTATAAGAAAGGAAGCTGCGGGAGTCGGTGAGCATACCCACGAAACGGCTGAGCAGTCCGAGGCTTGAAAGGGCCTGCATCTGTTTTTCCATGCCGTCTTTCTGGTCGAGGAACCACCATCCTGCGCCGAACTGTATCTTTCCGGGCACCGAGCCATCCTGGAAGTTGCCGGTCATGGTGCCTATCAGCTCATTATCACGGGGGTTGAGGTTGTAAAGGATGGTTTTTGCCAGTTGGTTATGGGTGTCGAGGCGGTCGAGGAGGCGGGAGAGAGGCCTGGCGATTTCGAAATCGCCGATGGAGTCGAAGCCGGTATCGGGGCCGAGGGTGCGGAACATGCGGGTGTTGTTGTTCCTCAGGGCACCCAGGTGATACTGTTGGGTCCACCCCTTCCGGTGGTCCATGATCCCGAATTCGTAAAGCATACATGATTTGAATTTCAGGAGTTCCCCGGGGGTAAGTCTCTTGCCGCTGCGCACCCTGGTGAAAATCGACTCTATTTCTGTGGCGGAGTAATCTTCGGCGTAGGCGGTTTCGAGGCCGTGGTCGGAAAGGCGGCAGCCCTGGTCGTGGAAATACTGGTGGCGTTCTTCAAGGGCTTCCATCAAATGGGTAAAGGTGGAAATCTCTTTTCCGGTAACGGTGGCCAGCTGGTCGAGATATTGGTTGTAGGCGTTTGGATGGTCGGCAGCCATGGCCTTGTCGGGGCGCCAGGCCGGAAGTACATGCACCTCAAACCCGGAAGCCCTGATGGCTTGATGGTGTTCCAGGTTATCGACCGGGTCGTCGGTGGTGCAAATGGTGTGGACATGGGCCATGCGGATGATGTTGCGTACCGAATATTCCGGGGTGTTGAGCTTTGCGTTGCAGGTTTCCCAGATCTCACGAGCCGTGGCTGGACTCAGCAGTTTGTCGACACCGAAAAAACGTTTCAGTTCGAGGTGGGTCCAGTGATAGAGTGGATTCCTGAAGGTATAGGGCACCGTCATCGCCCACTTTTCAAATTTCTCCCAGTCGCTGGCATTTCCGGTGCAGTATTTCTCGTCGACCCCATTGGTACGCATGGCCCGCCATTTATAGTGGTCGCCATAGAGCCAGATCTGCGTGATGTTGGTAAATCGCCGGTCGGTGGCAATATCCTGTGGGGGGATATGGCAATGGTAATCGAAGATGGGCATTTTTGCCGCATGACGATGGTACAAATCCTGCGCTGTTTTGGTCTGCAGGAGGAAATTATCGGTAATGAATGAACCCATGGTGTGCAGTTTATGAGGTGAAAAATTCAGAAAGCCAGAATAATCTTAAATCTTGAGTCTTAACCCTTAACTCTTATGTGACATGATATTGGAGAATCAGGAGGTAAGAATATCAGCGTGAAAGAACGTCACAGGTTGAAGAGTCGTTTTAGGTGGCGGTCGTAGATATTTTCTTCGACACACTGACCGATGATGTCCTTATGCTGTTTGAGCAGGTTGGTGTATCGGTCTTCCATTTCTGCGGCGACTTTGTAACCGACGTGGATGAGCTGCCGGAAGTGGGGGTTGTAGTCGGGATGGCCGGGAATATGTCGCAGGGTGTCGGCGAATTTTGTGCTGCTCCAGGCTGTCACTTCGTGAGCTGAGGGTAGGCGGCGGTCGTCGATATCGATGACGTCGGCATAGGGTGCGCAGAGTTCTTCCTTGCGGTCCAGGGCTTTGGTGTAGATCTCTTTGGCAACATCGAGGGCTTCCCCGCCGGCCACGGCCAGTCCGATCACTTCTTCGAGCCATGTGGTTCCTGCAGTTTTCAGATGGAGCCCCTTGTCATATTTGCGGATGATTTCTGCCATGATGGGATAAATGGTGAATTTATCACTTCCCGAGTGGACGCTCAGCTTGAGAGTAGCCGGCAGTCCGAAGTTTTTCACGGCATAGTCGATGACCAGGACGTCCTGTTCGAATTCCCGGGCAAACTGGGAGGTATCACCCACATAGTCGACCCCCTTGTTGAAGCGTCCTGTGAACTTCGGGGCGATGGTTTGCGCGGGAATGCCCAGGTCGGCGATCATTTTCAGGATGAAAAACATGTCGACGGGGGTCTGCGGCGATTCCACCTCGTCCATGGAAACTTCGGTCACGAAGGTATCTGCCCCTTTGACCAACGCGATGTGTTGGTAAATTTTCCCGGCTTCCTGGATGGCGGCCAGGTATTTGGAAGCCACGGTATCCAGCAGCTCTCCGGTGATGATAATGGGGTCGGCAATTCCGGGGATATGCACTTCGCTTCCGAAAACGGCGCATGCCTGTTTAAAGGCCACCACCGACTCTTCGGGAGTCGGTTTATTGATGTACATGGCCACATCGAGGGTGAAAAAGTCAGAGACATCGATGAAACGGTCGACATTTCCCAGGTTGATGTGGTCGGCATCGACGAGGTATTGACCATTCCAGCCCAGGGCCTCAACGGCGGCATCGGCCTCCTTACGGGTACCCGTGGGCTCCGAATGAACGATGTTGTGCTCCCGGTTGCTCTTGTTCCATACCGGCGTAATGTCCACTCCCCGCTCTGCAGCATGCATGACTGCCCTCAGCTGGGCCTCCCCCTGGTGCTCGAAACGATCCCCCGTTCCGATACTGAATTTTCCGATTTCCATATCCATAATTTGTTTGTTTTAATGGTGGTATGTCAATGCCCTGATTGGTCAATTTTACGGCTGTGGTCCGTTTTCAGCGGCCGCAATGAAGAGCAATGCAATTTCATCATGGTGAGTGAATGATCATTGCACGGGAATTTCATGATATTGTAATATTACGTTAATAATCAGCTGTATTCCTATTTCCGTGTACGAACACGAAAATAGGGTTTCTTTTTTATTCATCCAAATTATCGGGCTTCAATATTGCATGGAAATGAGTGAATTTATCCCCGGAGGGTTTCATGGTCCTTCTGGAGGAAATGGGAAGCTCCCCCTTCCCGCCAGGGTTTTTTCCTGTTCATGCTTGGGTATTACGGATAACACAGGTGTTGTCATTCCTCCCATGGCGAGGATTTATCCTTCATCCTTCTGTGGTCGCATCACCATGCTCGTTTCACAAGGTAAATATAGTTGATTGGCACAGATTACCCCATGAGGTTGGTCCCTGATTTTGGGTTGTTTACCCATTCGCTGCCATGACTGCCGTTGAGAACGGTTACTTTTACCAGGAAAGTGGAACGCCGATGAATGAGATGGTTTCTCGATGGTAAATGGTTATGTTTGTAACGGAAATGAAACAGTTCATATTGATCCTAGTCTCGTGAGTTTTCTGATACAGCAATATGGTGTGGATATTCAGAGGGAAAAAGGGCTTTCTGAGGGGGTTCTGTCCCTTTCGGAAATGGAGGCCATCTCTCTGGAAAGCATGGAAGAGGTCAGGCTGATGAACCGGGTAGATACCAAATATATGCTGTCGGTGAGCCAGCTTCCGGAGGTATTGCAAAGGGTCAGAGACCACTATGATGTGTTGGACATTGGAGGCCGTCGGATGGCCACCTATGAGACGGTCTATTATGATGGCCCTTCCGGGCGTTTTTTTCTGGATCATGTCAACGGCAAGCTCACCCGAAATAAAGTTCGCATCAGGCAGTATGTGGAGAGCCGCATTCAGTTCCTGGAAATCAAAAGAAAAATTAATACCGGCAGAACGAAAAAAATCAGAATGCGTCAGGAGGAGCCGGGGACAGAATGGAGTGAAGAGAATCTGGCCTTTCTGAGCCAATACATAGAAGGGGATATCAGGCAACTTCATCCCCTGATGGTGAACAGGTTTAAGAGGATTACCCTGGTCAACAGGGGAAGGAGTGAAAGGATCACCCTTGATGTGGGGCTCAGTTATGCTGACCTGTCGGGAACCAGGGAGGAGTTGCTCCCGGGACTGGCCATCGTGGAAATCAAACAGGACCGATTCAGCGGCTCGGTCATGAAGTCCGTGTTAAAGGAAATGCGGATAAAAAGATGTGGCATCAGCAAATACTGCCTTGGCATTACCCTTCTGGGGCTTTCAGAAAAAATAAATAATTATAAACGTAAAATCAGGACCATTCAAAAAATTACCCAACATGGAATTATTGCTTGATATCCTCGATCCGGAAACGGTCGCTTCCTCCACCACTTTTTCATACGGGATCACCGGCTTATTGCTCCGGTTTCTTGCCAACCTGGTCATTACCGGGGGAATCATCCGTTTCCTATACTATCCGCGGTCGAAGCGAAGGGATTATTTCTTCTCGTTTGTACTGACCAGCACGACGATATTTTTACTTTTATACCTTCTTGACAATGTAAAGATCCAGGTAGGCTTCGCCTTGGGGCTGTTCGCCATTTTCGGAATCCTGAGGTACCGGACCGACACCCTGCCCATCAGGGAGATGACGTATCTTTTCACCATCATTGGGGTTTCGGTGATCAATGCTCTGGCCAAGGAGCTGGGGTACCTGGAGCTGGGGGTAACCAATGCCATTTTCGTGGGGGTGATCTGGTTGCTTGAAAGCAGTAATATTCTGAAGCATGTGTCGAGCAAGCACATCATTTACGAAAAGATAGAGCTGATCAGGCCTGAGCGGTCGGCGGAATTGCTGGCCGATCTAAAGACGAGGACCGGACTGAACATTACCAAAGTAGAGGTGGGAACCATCGACTTTCTCAAGGATACTGCCTTACTCAACGTTTATTATGACAGCCGGGAGACCAACCTGGCCGACAGCTTCTTCCGCAGGAGAATGATCCCTGAAAACGAAGACGTCTGATGTGTCCTAAACTGAGAATTTATCCCGGGTGAGGTTTTTCTATCCCTTCAAACGCATGGTCAGATATGTTGAGGAGGACCGCGACTTAACCTTTTAAAGCAGGATTCATTTTTAACAACAGAATTATTATACCTATGGAAGCGAGAAAATGGTTGACCGGGGTAGCCCTGTTGCTGACGGTTTTTTTTGCCGGAACAGTGTCGGCCGGTGCCCAGGAAAACGACTTTGGGGCATGGGTAGCCATTGATGTCTCAAAGGATGTGACCAAACGGTTCACCCTGGAGCTGGAGGAAGAGGTGCGGCTTTTTAAGGATTTCGGGAAACTGGACCGCTTTTCCACGAGTCTCTCGGGAGATTATGAAATCGCCAAATGGCTGAAAGCCGGTGTCGGGTATATGTGGATCATTAATCACAAGGTGAAAAGCGATAGCTGGGACCACAGGCACCGTTATTTCCTCTTTCTACAGGGAAGGCAGAAACTGGGAAGGGTTACTGTTTCTCTCAGGGAAAGATACCAGACTACCTTTGTGAAGGAAGAGGCGGAGGCCGAGGACTTGGGATTTGAATTCGTCAGCAGGCATATTCTCAGATCACGGCTGATGGCAGATTATGATATCAGAAACAACAAACTGGAACCTTATGTCTCGGCTGAGATGTACACCACCCTGAATAAGACGGGGGGCACTGAGATCAACGGCATGCGCTATACCCTGGGGGCGGAATTTCCGGTGTCGGGCAGGATGGACCTGGAACCCTATTTACGCCTTGACCAGGAGCTGAATGTGAAGAATCCCGTCAGCCTCTTTGTGGTGGGGGTAAGCCTGAAACTTGACCTGTAGGTGGTCTTATTCAAACAAATCGGGGTAGTTACGCCGGAAGTGCCGTTACTGGTGGTCTGAAAAGAGACTGCCCCTGCAGCGGGGAAAGCAAAAGCTTCCCCGGCCGCAAGGGCAGTCGGTACATTAAGATGTTAATCTGATTATCTTCCCCCGAAGCGGTATCCGAGGGTAAGTCCGAAACCTGAGTTGGTAATTTTCAAGTCATCATTATCGTCTTCTCCGATATCAATAAGACCGGTTGAAGCGTTGAGTGCGGCCGATAAGCCACCGCCGAATTCTAATCCGAACATGATTTTCCCACCCATATCGAAGGGTTTGTAGATGTCATTTTCGAACATCTCACCAGCAATGCCATAAGCCAGGTAAGGACCGAATCCGAGCAGTATTTTACTGTTTCCCAGTCCGCCCTTATACAGGAAGAGGATGGGGACCTCGATGTAGGAGAGACGGATTTCTTCGTCTAATACGTTCATACCCAAAATATCCAGTTCATAATTGGCGCCTTTTTGTGCGAAGGATACTTCAGGACGGAGAAAGAATTCCGGTGCAAGGGGAACTTCATAGAAAATACCTGCATCGAATGTGGGGAACATTTTAGTGTCCAGTTTGTCATCGTTTACTTTAACCGAAAGGTTAAACATATTAAAGGAACCTTTCACCCCAAAACCCTGGGCGAAGGTGTCGGCAGCTCCAAGAAGGAGAACCGTCATAAGTGTGATGATTGTTAACTTCTTCATAACATGTAAAATTAAAATTTCTGATGAGATGATATTTTTGATCATTATGCCCAGTCATAGGGTGGGGCAAAATGACCGCGATTACTCCTGGCTGGCCTGATCTATGGCCTCCTGTTTCATTTTTTCGTTGGGGATGATGACGAACGAAACCCTGCGGTTTTCGGTACGCCCTTCCGCAGTGGAATTATCGGCGACGGGCTGGGATTCCCCGTACCCCACCGCTGTAAGGCGACCGGCACTCACTCCCTGAAGTTTCAGGTAGTCGGCGACGCTCTGGGCCCGTTTTTCTGAAAGGGTCTGATTGTAAGCATCGGGTCCCGTGCTGTCGGTATGTCCCTGGATTGTCAGGTCTGTATCAGGGTATTTGTTCAGAACTGTGGCCAGGTCATCAATGGTGGCTTTTGATTTAGTGCTCAGGTCTGATTTGTCGGTTCCAAAAAGGACTTTAGAGTTAAAATTAACGATAATACCCTGTTCTCCTTCCTGATGGATGACTTCGGCATTGGGGACTTGCTGTGCGATTTCCTCGGCTTGTTTGTCCATTTGCCTGCCTATGATAGCCCCGGCAACTCCGCCTACCGTGGCGCCAATTACTGCGCCAACGCCTGTGTTACCGGCGGTCTTGCCGATGATGGCGCCTGCCGCAGCTCCGGCACCCGCTCCTATGGCTGCTCCCCTTTGCGTGCGAGTAGTCTTGCATCCGGCAAATACCAGCGTCAGCGATACTAAAAGAATAATAACTCTCTTCATGTTAGCTCATTTTTTGTTTAACATACAATATCTTATGGGGTTAGGATGTGCCATCTTGTTCATTTTATTTAGCAAAAATATAAAACAAATATCTATGTTTGGAGCTAAAAAGTCTGAAAAAGGGCATTACGTTATTACCAAATGTCATAAATTAACTTACATCTGTTAATGATAACGTGGAAACAGGAACAAAGTTCATACCATTCTTCACCGATAACTTTCCGTCACTTCAAAATGTCGCGATAGGTGTGCCATTTTCCCTGCTATGGACGGTGATTTGTCTGATCATAGCCGGCTGGTTAAAAAGCCGGGGAATGCGCACCGGGTATACGCGAAAGGTTTTTCATTTCCTCATTTTTATAACGGTGGTGCTGTTGCAATGGCTTTGGGGGACTCCTGTGGTTCTGGTCTTTGGGACGATGTGTTCTCTGGTGGTCTTTTATGCGGTCTTCCGCGGAGCGGGGAATATCCTCTATGAGGCCGTGGCGCGCGAGAAGGATGAACCTCGCCGCAGCTGGTTTGTGATACTTCCCTGGCTGACCACCCTGGTGGGGGGAGTGGTCACCAATGTTTACTTCGGACCTATGGCCATTGCCGGCTATTTGGTGACGGGCATGGGTGATGCCATTGGCGAGCCAGTGGGCACACGGTGGGGGCGCCATCTCTATAAGGTGTATTCTATGTCGGCGGTCAGGGCTACCCGGAGCCTTGAGGGCTCCCTGGCGGTTTTCGGTGTTTCACTGCTCGCACTGGTGATCACCGTGCTGATTTTTCCCTGGTTGGGTGACTCGCCATACTGGTTCCTCAAGAGTGTGGCCATCGCCCTCCTGTCAACCGTCACGGAGGCATTGACTCCCCATGGCTGGGATAACCTGACCATGCAGGTGGTCCCTGCGGCTTTGGTCACCCTCTGGATGACGTGAGTTTAAGCAGGAATGGCAACAAGGTACTGTCTGCTGGCTGTAATTCTGTCGTACGCTTCTTTTTTACGGGTACCCTTGAAGGAAGGCTCCTTTTTTGGTGGAATCCGTTCTCATTTTGAGAAACCCAGCTGGAATTTGAGAA
>CAZMMX010000080.1:0-9004 GCA_964567485.1 uncultured Prolixibacteraceae bacterium
TTTCCTTTGCCCCCTGTATTCAGATAGTTCTTCTCCACATTACATTTAGAATAGTTCTTCAGATCGGCCATAAAAACCCTGTTCTGCGGATCTCCAAGGATGATCAGGGCTGCTTTTTCCTGCTCCCGGTCCACCCCGATGATCTTATTCCCCCAGGACTCATTTTCACTGATACTGATCCCTTCCTTTTTGCTCAGGGCAGCGATTTCTTTTTTGAACTTTCCCTTTTCCGCACCCTGTAAATGCATTAATAACCAAACGGGAAGAGCAATTATGGCGACGATGATAATAACTGTTACAATAGTTGATGTCATGATTTTTTATATTTAATGATTATAAATTTCCTATTCGCATTTTCTGCGTAACCGGAATTCCTCCTGTGAAGATGTTATCCAAAGGCACCGCTGAAGGCGACACTAAACGGAATTAAGAAACATCAGGAACCCTGAAACAGTCACGGGGAGGTTACCGTTCAACTGAACGGAAAAATCATGAAAACTCGTGGTAGGGAAAGAGAAGGACTGATTTACAGGGGGTATAGGACAATGTGTCGACTACAAAAATCTTGCGGAGGATCTGCAAACGGGGAGGGTCCACTGTGTTCCGGCTTCTGAAGAACAGACCGGGAATCGACACTTCCGGTCTCCACACCGGCACTCCCTGTGTGGCCGTGCCCTCCTGGAGCAATAACCCCGGTGCCGTGGCCGGCGAAACCCACGCCAGCTCATCATTGCCGTCCCAGCGGCCAGGGGTGATCCCCTGCTCCCCTCCGGAATAACAAGTCGCACTGAAAACCATAATCAGTGAAGCGAAGAAATATACTATGGATTTCCGCAACAAAGACATGGCGCAAAGATAGCTATATTTCCCTGAACTCCTCAGTTGTGCGGGAATAGACCTTCAGGGCTTCCTCCAGGATGCGCAGCGATGCCGCCAGATCCTCCCTTTTTAAAACATAGGCAATGCGTACTTCATTACGACCCAATCCGGGAGTAGTGTAAAACCCTGAAGCCGGAGCCATAAAGAGGGTCTCTCCATTTAGTCGGAAATCGGTGAGCAGCCATTTACAGAAATCGTCGGCATCCTCAACGGGAAGACGGGCCACCGTATAAAATGCCCCCATGGGGACCGGCGAAAAGACCCCGGGGATCCTGTTCAGACCGCTGATCAGAAAATCACGGCGCAACAGGTACTCCTCATAGTTCTTCAACATATACTCCTGGCCTGCCATGAAAGAGGCCTCTGCGGCTATCTGACCGAGCAGCGGGGGACTCAGGCGCGCCTGACAGAACTTCATCACGTTATCACGAACTTCCCTGTTACGCGTCACCAGCGCCCCGATGCGAATACCACATTCGCTGTACCGCTTCGACACTGAATCAATGAGAATCACATTATTGCCAATCCCCTCCAGGTGCAGGGCCGAAACATAGGGTTTCCCTGTGTAGCAAAACTCCCGGTATACTTCATCGGAAAAAAGAAATAAGTCATACTTCTGCACCAACACCCTGATCTGTTCCATCTCTTCCGGAGAATAGAGGTAACCTGTCGGATTATTGGGATTACAGATCATAATTCCCTTGGTGCGGGAAGTGATCAGCTTCTCGAATTCCGCCACGGGAGGCAGGGCAAAGCCATCGTCGATGCGGGAAGGGATGGTTCGGATAACGGCACCTGCACCGATGGCAAAGGCCGTATAATTGGCATAGGCCGGTTCCGGCACGATGATTTCATCTCCGGGATCCAGGCAGGCCATAAAGGCAAAAGTGACGGCCTCGCTTCCTCCTGTGGTGATGATGATCTCACCGGCATCCACCTCAATGGCATACTCCCGGTAATACCCGGCCAGCTTCTCCCGCAGCGAAAGAAATCCCTCACTGGGAGAATACTCCAAAACCCGGCGGTCTATGCTGCGAATGGCCTCCAGAGCCACTTCCGGAGTGGGAAGATCAGGCTGTCCGATATTCAGATGAAATACCCTGACCCCTTCTGCCTTGGCCTGATTGGCATAGGGAACCAGCTTGCGTATCGGCGAATCGGGCATGTCAGCCCCCCTTTTCGAAATATGCGGCATGAAAAAAATTTTGATACCCGGCAAAGATAATCGTGTCACTTTAATATCAAAATAGCCGTTGCTCCGGCAAAATGAAATATATCACAAACTTCACCTTTCAATTCGTCACAACAGGGCACTGCTCCCGCCGACCACCAACCGTGAAAGAATCCGGTGATCCGAATGAATAATTTTTGTCATAGTTTCTGTACGGCGATCCCTGTATATTTGGGACCATTAATAAATTAAAAATAAGACGTTATGATTATTGGAGTTCCGAAAGAGATAAAGAATAATGAGAACCGGGTGGCCTTAACGCCTGCCGGAGCCGCAGAACTGGTAAAACGGGGCCATACCGTGTATGTACAGGCCAATGCCGGAATGGGCAGCGGATTCAAGGATGAAGTTTATGTCGCCACGGGGGCATCCATTCTTCCCACCATCGAAGAGGTATACGCCATTGCCGACATGATTATCAAGGTAAAAGAACCTATTGAGTCGGAGTATAAACTGGTGAAAAAGGGACAGATTTTCTATACCTATTTTCATTTTGCCTCCTCGGAAGAACTCACGCACGCCATGATCGACAGCGGAGCAGTCTGTCTGGCTTATGAGACCGTGGAGATGCCCGACCACTCACTACCTTTGCTGATTCCCATGAGCGAGGTGGCAGGCCGGATGTCGATCCAGCAGGGTGCCAAATACCTGGAAAAGACCTTCGGGGGCTCGGGAGTCCTTCTGGGTGGTGTTCCCGGGGTGACTCCCGCGAAAGTGCTGGTGATCGGTGGGGGTATCGTGGGTACCGAAGCTGCCAAGATGGCGGCCGGACTGGGTGCCGATGTCACCATTATGGACCTGAGTCTCCCCAGGCTCCGTTACCTGGCCGATATCATGCCTGCCAATGTGAAGACCATGATGAGCAACCATTTCAACATTGCAGAAATGGTAAAAACCCATGACCTGATCATCGGCGCCGTTCTGATCCCCGGAGCAAAAGCCCCCAAACTGGTCACCCGCGAAATGATCAAAACCATGCGCCCGGGAACTGTAATGGTCGACGTGGCTGTGGACCAGGGAGGCTGCTTTGAGACCACCCATGCCACCACCCATGCCAACCCCACCTTTACCATCGATGAGGTCATCCACTATTGTGTGGCCAATATGCCCGGTGCCGTGCCGCAAACCTCCACCCTGGCCCTTACCAATGCCACCCTCCCCTATGCCCTTCAACTGGCTGGAAAGGGTTGGAAAAAAGCCTGCCAGGAAAACGCGTCGCTGGCAAAAGGGCTCAACGTGGTCGATGGTAAAGTGGTCTACAAAGGCGTGGCCGATGCCTTTAACCTCCCCCTCGTAGATCCTGCCACCATCCTCTGATCCTGACCTATCATCCATATAACTCCAGAAAAGGCTGCCCGTTCCGGTGCAGCCTTTTCTTTTTCCTCATACCCCTGCGGCATAACGGAAACCTTTACTCCCTCCTGCAGAACGCCTTATAGGGGCAAGTAACACAACGCTCCCTGAATTCCGTCTGACCATAAACGGTCGAAGCCGAAAATATCTCTGCCAGAAGATCTTTCAGGTGGCCCTCCAGTTCCCCTTCTATCACAGCCACATCAACGGGTTGCTTCTCCATGGTCACCGTCATCCGGAACTTCTCATCCCTGAAATGGAGGATGGCATAAATCACCGCCTGCACCGGAGTGCCCATGAAATGGCTCCGCCGGAGAATATAACCATAGAGCAAAGACTGGAGGGCCTCCTTCTTCACCTTTTTGGCCCCCCTGGTAAAAAGCTCTTCAATGGCGCCCATCCCCAAGGCCGCCTGGTCCAGGGACCCCGTTTTATAATCAACGACCCTGACAACGCCCTGCTGCTCGTCAATCCGGTCCACCTTGCCTCCTATTCGGAGCTTCCTCTTCTCCCCGTCAACATCCACTTCCAGGAAAGTTTCGCACTCCTTCTCCAGGTCATGGAGAAACAGCGGAGCCGCCGACAGGTCCACTTCCAGCAAATTGCGCATATACTCCGACACCGTAGTATAAATAAGCAGGGCTTTCCCTTCGATGATGAGGTCACGCCATCCTTCGGGGTCTGTCCGGAAATATTCCGTGGCAAAAGCCCTGAGTATGGCCTCCCTGATCTTCTCCCCCGAAGCGGCCATTTTTTCCAGTACCGTGCGAGTAATAATGGTGTTTACCCGGGACTGGTAAAGGTTCTCCACGGCTTTGTGAAAAATATTGCCGAACAGCTGGCGGTCGATATCCTCCGACACCTCATCGGGCTCCCTGAGCCGTGCCACATACCTGAAATAAAACCGCAACGGACACATCAGGTAGTTGATGATGGCGCTGGGTGACAAGGGCTTTTCCCTGTTGGCCGCCAGGAGGAGATCCCTGACCTCAGGGCCTGAAGGCACGGCAATGGGCACCACAGGAAGGCTTCCGAAGGGAAAATCGAGGGTTCTCTCCGTGACGGCATGCGGCGACCGGTACTTCAGCTGAAACCCATAGCGGCTCAGCTCCCCTCCTGAGACCCCTTCCCTGACCGTGCTCCAGGTGGCAGTGACCCGCCTGGCCCGCTGGATCAGCCGGTAAAAGTAATAGGCATACATCGCCTCCTGGTCATCCAGTCCGGGCAGCCCGAATCCCTTCCTCAGATTATGGGGAATCATCGAGGGCATCGCGGAAGTCCGCGGCCAGATATCTTCATTGAGACCAATGATGACTAAATGGTCAAAATCAAGACAGCGGGTTTCCAGGATTCCCATGACCTGAAGCCCTGACAGGGGCTCCCCCTCAAAGGCCACAGATTCCAGAGTCAGGTATTTCCCCAGAAAACTCACAAAAATCCCGGGTGTCACCTGCGCCTTTCCTCTTTCCAAGATCCCTGCAATGACCGTACGCAGCTTTTCCACAGCCTTATAGGTCTGCCAGATCATCTCCCGCACCACGGGGTCACCACCCTCCTCAGGGAACCTCCCGTAGAGCATACGCAGAATACCCAGCAGATAATCCCCGTATTTCTCCACCCCTGAAGGAAGAGAGAATACCTGCCGGTGCAGGGGAGAAAAAAATAACTCCGCGGGGGCCAGGTAAATCCTGTTACCGGTCCTGAACTCCTTCAAGGCATGGGTCACCTTTTCCCGCTCTATTGACGACAGAAAAGGATGGGAAAGAACATCGTTCACCAGCCGGAAATAGAGCCCGGGGGTGTTCTCGTCGCCCACCCGGGTATTGACCAGAAGGGCTGCCGCCTGCATCAGCAGGGTGACCACCGGGGAGTTCCGCACCGGATACCCCATGGTCACATTTACCTTGCCCAGTTCCGGGGGAATAGCCCCCAACACCGGAAAAAGAAGCGATTCATCAGCCAACACCAAGGCGGTATCATCAAAACTACGCTTTTCTTCCATTCCTTCATGACCCAGCACCGCAGGAATGACCTGGGCCTGCCCCAGAGAGGACGCCACAGCCACCAACTCCACCTCTTTGGGGTGCGCAAAACAACCGGCAGAAGGAGCGAAACCCACGGGTGGCGGAAACATCAGCAGGTTCTCACGGATAAACTTACCGGCATTATTCAGAACATCGTGGAGGTAATAAAAATCATAATCCCACAGGAACGTGGCCTTACCCGCATCCCTGAGGTGGCTGAAAAGCTTTCGCTCGCATCCGTTCAAGGCGTTAAGGCCGGCAATGATGTAATGATTACCGGAGAGTTCCCTTTGCCCCGACAGAAAGGCATCCAGCCCATCCCTGACCATCATTCCGTTGTAGCCGATACCCCGGGCCACCAGCATCTCCCTGAAACGGTTATAAATCTTCGGAAGCTTCTCCCAAAAGGAGACAAAGTCACTCTCCATCCTGAAATTCTCCCATCGTCCCAGAGAACCCCAGAACTGTTCCAGCAATTTCTTCTGCCCTTCTGACAGATAGTCAAACTGGCTGCCGGCATCCTTCAACTGGGCCAGGTTGAGGAAAAGATCCCCCGCGCTGACCTGGTATTTGTCGATGTCGTCGAAATCGGCCAGGAGCACTTCTCCCCAGAAATAAAAATCGTCGAAACTCTCTGACGAACCGGTCACTTCAGTATAGGCATCATAGAGAAGGGCGACCAGGGTGAGCCTGTCTGACGGGAGCAGGTCTGAAAATGACAGCATCAGCTCGTTAATGGTGATCATATCGGGGCCGATCACCGGATGGGTGAGCAGCCTTTTCAGATAGGCCGTAAAAAAAAGGGCGGCCCTGCGGTTGGGAAGAACTACCCTCAGGCCTGAGAAATCATCTCCGAATTTCTGATAAACAAAGGCGGCACAGCTTTCCAGGAAACGTTGCATAGGTGTGTGGTGTGAATCAGCTTTCTACAAAAGTAGTGATTCCTGGGGTGGTACGAAGGCGCCGGAACAGGTTTTGGAAGAAATTTCATTAGTTTTGAAAACAAAAAGCAGGATGAAGAAGCAGGTATGGACCCTTATTATTGTGGCCATAGCGGCGGTCACCGCCAGGTCGCAGGACCGCATCACGGGGAGGGAATTTGCCACCCGTTCCGAAGTGATCGCACAACAGGGCATGGTGGCCACCAGTCAGCCCCTGGCCACCCAGGCCGCCCTGGAAATCCTCAGGGCCGGGGGTAGTGCCGTCGATGCAGCCATCGCTGCTAACGCGGTCCTGGGACTGGTAGAACCCACAGGAAACGGCATCGGGGGTGATCTCTTTGCCATCGTGTGGGACGAAAAGAGCGGCAGGCTCTACGGACTTAATGCCAGCGGCCGCAGCCCCTATACCCTCACCCTTGACCATTTCCGGGAAAAGGAAATCACCAGGATTCCCGCCCTGGGCCCCCTGCCCGTGTCGGTGCCGGGGTGCGTCGACGGATGGTTCGAACTACACCGTAAATTCGGAAAACTTCCCATGGCCGACCTCCTGGCCCCTGCCATCCGCTACGCCCGCGAAGGATTTCCAGTCAGCGAACTGGTCGCATACTACTGGCACTCCAACGCCCGCAGCCTGAAACAGTTCCCGGGTTTTTCCGATATTTTCATGCCCGGGGGAAAAACCCCGGCAAAAGGGGAGATCTTCAAAAATCCCCATCTCGCCGCCACCCTGGAAATGATCGCCAGAGAAGGCCGCGATGCCTTCTACAAGGGGGAAATAGCACACATAATCACCCGCTACATGCAGGAAAACGGGGGATTCCTCACCATGAGGGACTTTGAGGAACACACCTCTGAATGGGTGGATCCCGTGTCGGTGAATTACCGGGGATACGACGTCTGGGAACTCCCCCCCAACGGCCAGGGCATCGCCGCCCTCCAGATGCTCAATATCCTGGAAAATTACGACATCCGCCATATGGGCTTTGGCTCGGCCGAATACCTTCACCTCTTCACCGAAGCCAAGAAACTGGCCTTTGAAGACCGCGCCAGGTATTATGCCGACCCGGCATTCAGCAAAATCCCCCTGGAACGCCTGCTCTCCAAAGAATATGCCCGGGAACGCGCCGCCCTCATCAACCCTGAAAAAGCCGCACGCAGCTATGCCCCCGGCATCCCCGAACCACCCAGCACCATCTACCTGACCACCGCCGACAGCCAGGGAAATATGGTATCCCTGATCCAGAGCAACTACAGGGGCATGGGGTCAGGGATGACCCCCGGAGAACTGGGGTTCATCCTCCAGGACCGCGGTGAGATGTTCTCCCTCGAAGAGGGGCACCCCAATGTATATGCTCCCCACAAACGGCCCTTCCACACCATCATCCCCGGATTCATCACCAAAGAGGGAAAGCCTTTTCTCAGCTTCGGGGTCATGGGTGGCGCCATGCAGCCCCAGGGACATGTGCAGATCATATGCAACATCATCGACTTCGGCATGAACTTCCAGGAAGCCGGTGACGCCCCCCGGATCCAGCACCTGGGAAGCAGTGAACCCACGGGCGAAAAAATGAACGACGGCGGAACCCTCACCCTCGAAACCGGCTTCTCCTGGGAAACCATCCGGTCCCTTCAACGTAAAGGTCATACCATCCAATACGACCTGGGGGGCTATGGTGGTTACCAGGGCATCGGCCGCGATCCCGTCACCAGGGTTTACTATGGTGCCTCGGAATCCCGGAAAGACGGACAAGCCGCAGGCTATTAATGAAAACCTACACGTAATATGAATCTATTAACTATGAGACAAAAGATTTTATGGACCTCTGTCTTGGTTTTGGCATTTCTGGCTGCCCACAGCCAGCAGCGGGAAGCGGCCTTCCAAATGAACCAGAGGCTGGGAAGAGGAGTTAACATGGGAAATTGCTTTGAGGCCCCTACGGAAACAGAATGGGGCAATCCCTGGAAACCGGAATATTTCAGGATTATGTCGGAGTTGGGGTTCAAACATGTACGCATCCCTATTCGTTGGGAAACAGCCGCCCGGAGCAGCGCCACTCCCCCCTACACCATCCAGGCCTCTTTTATGAACAGAATCAGACAGGTCGTCGATACTGCCCTGAAATATAAGCTGCACGCCATCATTAACATGCACCACCACGAGACCCTGATTGCCGATCCAGAGGGGCAAAAAGCCCGTTTTCTGTCACAATGGGGCCAGATATCCCAATTTTTCCGTGACTATCCCGACAGTCTGCTGTTTGAGGTATTGAATGAGCCTAACGGACCCCTGACGGCAGAAAAATGGAATCTCCTTTTTGCCGATGCCCTGGCGGAGATTCGAAAAACCAATCCCACCCGCACCGTACTGATGGGTATGGCCGAATGGGGGGGTCTTTCCGCCCTCAGCACCCTGCAGGTTCCTACCGACGAAAACATCATCCTGACGATCCATTATTATAATCCATTTCACTTCACCCACCAGGGCGCTTCTTGGTCCGAAGGTTCCGACGCCTGGCTGGGAACCCTGTGGCAGGATACCGAGGGCGAGCGGGAAACCGTGCGCAATGAATTCCGGG
>CAZMMX010000081.1:0-8990 GCA_964567485.1 uncultured Prolixibacteraceae bacterium
GGTGACCGTGTACCTCAGCGGAGCGCAAATCACCCGTTCCAAAACGGTCGATGTTCCGGCAGGCCGCTCTCTGCTCAAATTTGTCAACCTCTCCCCTTTTATCGACGCGAAAAGTCTGAGCGTCTATGCCAAGGGTGAGCTGACCTTGCTGTCGGTCAATCTCCAGCACAATTTCCTCTCCCTGCAGTCCCCATCGAAAGAGAGGGAGGAACTGACGAAAACCAAAGAGGAACTGGAAAAAAAGCTCCAAATGGAAAACGCTTACCTCGAAGTGCTGAATGAAGAACTGGCCTTTCTCAAAGCCAACAGCACTGTCGGGGGTGCCAACACCGGGACGAGCCTGTCCGCCCTGAAAGAGGCCAACTTATACTTCTCTGAGAAAATCACCGCTATCAAGCTGAAACAGATCGACCGCCAGGCTAACGTGGAGAAACTCACTGAAGAACTTTCTAAGATCCTAAGCCAGCTGGCTACCCTGGAAAGTAAAAAAGAGTTTCCGACCGGAGAGATTCTGGTCAGCATCGATGCCAAAACATCCGTAAAGGTTCCGTTTGAAATTAAATACATCGTTTCCAACGCCGGATGGACCCCCACCTACGACATCAAGGTGAAGAACATCGCCCAGCCGGCCCAACTGACCTACAAGGCCAATGTCAGACAATCGACCAACGAAGACTGGAAAAATGTGAAGCTCAGGCTGTCATCGTCCGATCCTAACACTTCCAACACCTACCGGGAGTTGCGGCCCTACTTCCTTAATTACCACACGGCGCCCCCCTCCTACGGAGACATGATCAGCCGCGTTTCGGGCCGCGTGATGGACGCCAATACTGGCGAACCGCTTATCGGGGCCTCGGTGATGGTGAAAGGAAGTTCTATTGGGACCGTCACCGACATCAACGGGGCCTATTCCCTCTCCATCCCGGCCAGCGGGGGCATTCTTCAGATTTCCTTCATCGGATACCGGCAGATGGAATCTCCGATTACCAGCTCTCAGATGGATATCAGGCTGGAGGAAGATACCCGGGCATTGGAAGAAGTGGTCGTCACGGCTTATGGCCATGCTGAAGGCGCCTTACAGGGTAAGGTCTCTGGCCTTAAAATACGGGGTATAAGCCGGACTGAAGCACGGGATGACATGGCCCCCGCCGTCAACCTGGTGGAAACAGAACAGGTGAGCCGCCAAACCAGCGTCGAATTTGACATTCAGACGCCTTACACGCTACTTGCCGACGGGAAAATCCTGACCATCAACATCGATAGTTACGCCCTGCCAGCGGAATACCAGTATCTCTGCGCACCGAAGATCGACAAGAATGCCTATCTGACCGCCCAAATCGTCGACTGGGAGAAGTACAACCTTCTGGAAGGGGAAGCCAGCGTTTACTTCGAAGATACCTACACGGGCAAGACCCTGCTCGATGTCAGGTACATGTCCGACACCCTGAACATCTCCCTCGGAAAAGACAAGGGCATCACCATCGATCGGGAAATACAGAAGCAGTTCACCACCAGACAATTCCTCGGAAATAAAAAGGAGGAGACCCGCGGCTGGCTCCTCAGCGTGAAGAACAACAAACCACAGGATGTCAGAATATCGGTCTTTGACCAGATTCCCGTGTCGACGATGGAAGAGATCGAAGTCAAGGCCGACAATATCTCCAACGGCAAGCTGGATCCCGAAACGGGCATCATCGAATGGAATTTCCAGCTCAAGCCGGCCGAAAAGAAGGAACTCGACCTGAAGTACTCGGTGAGGTTTCCGAAAAACCGAACGCTGACCATCGAATAGAGAATCATCATCTTAACCCATCAAATTTTTCAGGAAAATGAAGTACAAATGGCTATCGAACAAAAACAACTTTGAAGTTTTTGATGTAAGGGAAATGAAAGGCAATTTTCTGCAGGCCATATTGTTTAAGGCCAAAAAGATCAACAAGGGCAGTGGAATTTCCATTATACAGAGTTTCGAACCCATTCCCCTTTATGCCTCCATGAATAATCTGGGCTTTGTCCATTATACGGAAAAAGTGAATGAAAAACAGTTCATCACCTATTTTTACAGGGAAGAGGAAGTGGAGAAAGATGACTTGGAACTGCCACTGAAACCCATCGTCATTGCGAGATATGCTGATATTGATCCCACCATTGCGGACCTGACGGTTAACTTCTGGGATAACATCTGGAATAAGGAGGTACCAGCTATCGAGCTCAAAATGAAGTTGCTTATTTCACTGGCCAATGCTGTCGGGCAGGGCAGAATCAGGCAATCGACACGGGAACTGGTGAAGGCTTACTATATGGGCGTTACCGTGGAGCAGATGGAAGAGTTGTTTGCCCTCTTTATCTGGAATCAGGGGATTGGCCACTTTTCGTCGGAACTGGCCCAATCCTCTCTTTTTAAAGCCTTTCTTCTGATCAAGGAATCAGAAAAAAAATGCAAAACCCGCGGGGAAATCCTGGAGATCCTGGATGAAAAATTCGGGGAAAAGAACCCCGAAATGGGATTTACCCATTGAAGCCGATCATGGTGCATGACCATCTTAAAATCATCAGACTCATCGTAAGGGTTGTGCTAAACAACTTTTAACTCCCCGGTTTTTATCCCAAATAAAAAAGAAAAGCTTAATAAAACTTAAAAAAAAAGTATTTGATAAAAAATGTTCTATCTTTGTGAGTGAATATTCACATACTATTCAGAAGAAATGAATAAAGAATTGACAGAAAGACAGCAAGAGATCATCCATGCTTCCTTGGTATTGATCGAAGAGAATGGTATTCAGGGTTTGACCATCAAGAACCTCGCCAGGAAAATCGGATTTTCAGAATCGGCCGTTTACCGCCATTATGAGAATAAAATTCAGATTCTGCTGGCCATCCTCGGTTATTTCGAAGAAAATACGGGTCAGTTCTACGCCGGTCAACTCGAATCCGGAACAAATTCCCTGTTGAAAATTGAGAACATTTTCAGAAATCATTTCAGAAAATTCACTGATAACCCTTCCCTGGTTTCTGTGATCTTTTCCGAAGAGATCTTCCGTAACGAAAAAGAATTAACGGAAAAAGTCAGGGAGATCATGGAGAAATCCTCCTCTGGCCTGATTACGATCATTGAATCCGGGCAAAAAAACGGTATGATCAGAAGGGATGTGGAAGCTTCCTTGTTGGCCGTTATGGTGATGGGTGCCTTAAGATTGTTTGTCAAACAATGGCACATGTCGGATTACTCCTTTGACCTGGTACGGAATGGGGAGAAACTTATTGATATGTTAAAACTGATCATCACGGAAAAATCATGAACCCTGCCCTACCCTATATTCCTTATCATGTCAATCTAAACCGGTCGGATTGTTCACTATCAGAAAATTTAAAAAAATTTCGCTCAATAAGTTAGTGAACATTCATTAACACCCCGTGGATTTCTAAACACCGGGTACTCGAAATCATCCGTCAGATGAAATATATCAAGGACTAATAAATGAAAACTAAAAAAATTTCAATGACTAAGTTAGTGAACATTCACAAATTTAAAGGAGGGATCCTTTCACTGGTTCTTTGGACGGCTAGCTTTGGGGCTGCAGCCCAATCCTGGTCGCTCCAGCAATGTATCGATTCGGCCCTTGTCTACAATAAAAATCTGCTAATAAGCAGAAATAATATTGAACTGGGGGCTGAAAGGCAACGGGAAGCCAGGGCCCATCTTCTCCCCAATGTTACCCTTCTTTCCGATTATAAATATTTTGCAGATCAGCCCACCCAGCTGATGCCCCAATCGGCCTTCGGAGGCCAAACCGGATTATTCAAAGAGGTTCAGATGGGGGTACCCCATAACCTTGGGGTAAACCTCCAGTTCGCCCTTCCCCTTTATAATGCCCAGATTTATGGTGCGATTAAAGCAACGGAGCTCGCTTCGGAGTTAAACAGGATTCAGTACAGGAAAGCAGAAGAACAGGTATTGTATGAAATTTCAGGCCTCTACTACAATGCGCAGATCCTGATTCATCAAATAGCCTTTCTAGATAGCAATATGGTGAATACGGACAGATTGCTTCGAAACCTGGAGCTCCTCCATTCCCAAATGATGGCTAAGAAAAGCGATGTTGAAAGGGTGTCGCTACAGAAAGAGGAATTGGCTACCCAGCGTGAAACAGTGGAGGCCAGTCTGGAGCAGGTCATGGACGGACTGAAATTCCTGATGGGCATTCCACAGATAGAGCCCCTCCAAATCGATGCTGAAATTCAGTATAAACCAGCCCATGATATTCCCGGGTCAGTTCCGGTAGACGTGCAACTGGCCATCGCACAGAAAAACCTGCTCTCCACAGAATGGCAAAGTCTGAAAAAATCCCGGCTTCCCACCGTAACCTTACTGGGGAATTACGGCCAATCAGGCATGGGTTATGATAAAAAACCCAATGATTTTCTCCATTTCTATCCCGTTTCTTTTGCCGGACTCCAGGTTTCGGTTCCGCTTTTCAACGGAACGGTCACCCAGCGGAAAATCAATCAGAAGAAACTGGAAATTCAGAATAACCAGTTGCAAATTGATCTGGTAACTGAACAAAACAGTATTCTGGCTACCAATGCAATCCGTCAGAGGTCAATTAAACAGCAAACCATAGAGGATACCCGGAAACAAATGGCGCTTGCCGGTGGAATTTACCACAAGATGGTGCTGCAACAAAAGGAAGGAACAGCGTCACTCACGGATCTCCTTCTGGCAGATAGTGCCCTCCGTGAGATCCAGCAGCGCCACTTATCGGCTATCATTGACTATTTGAAGGCTGATCTCGAGTTGAAAAGAATAACCGGAAATATTTCACAGAAAAGTTAAATAAGCACAGACCATGGCAAAAAAGATCATTTATATCGCAATAGCGCTCGTTTTGGTTGTCTTTACTGTTTTCAAATTGAAGAACAACAAGGAAACGGCTGAAAAAAGGGTTTATCAGTACGACAGGGAAAAACCGGTTGCCGTCCGGGCCGCGACCGCGGTGTATGGGGAGACAGCTTTATCCTATACCTGGTCAGGCACTTTTGAACCCTATAAAGAGAGCAAAATCAGCGCTGATATCCAGGGTAAAATAGAGCAGATGCACGTTGATTTGGGCAGTTATGTCAGTAAGGGACAACCTCTGATCCAACTGGATAATGCCTTGCTAAAGCTTCAGTTGAAAAGCACGGAAATTCAGATCGAAGGGTTGGAAACCGATGTAAAGCGGTTTTCAATTCTGGCAGAAGCCGATGCCATTCAGGGAGTTCAGCTCGAAAAGGCCAGTCTCGGACTGAGGACGGCCAAAGTGCAAAAAGAGACCCTTCTGGAGCAGATCAACAAAACCACCCTCCGTGCACCCTTCAGTGGAATAGTCACGGCCAGGCTTACCGAAGAAGGAGCTTTTGCAGCACCGGGAATGCCGCTGATCCAAATCACCGATATTTCAAACCTCAGGTTTACGGTAAACGTGTCCGAAGACAAACTTTCCCTGTTTCAAATGGGGAAGATTTGCCAGGTATCTGCCGATGTTTATCCCGAATTCTCCCTCACGGGGAGAGTCACCATGGTGGGCAGTAAAGCCAATCCGGGGAACAGCTATCCTATTCAGCTGGCCGTGAAAAACAGCGGTGATCTGAAAATCAAGTCTGGAATGTTCGGAAAGGTGACCCTCAAATCTGAACATCCTGTGAAAAGAGTGGCTATCCCGGCATCTGCCATATCAGGCACCTCCCTTCAACCACAGGTATACCTTGTAAAAAACGGCAGGGCCAAAGTGCAAAATATCGTCATCTCTGAACGGTTCGGAGATCAGGTACTGGTATCAGAGGGTATTGCGGAAGGGGACCAGATCGTCACCACCGGCTTTATCAACCTCTATGACGGAGCCAGTGTCATCCTTAAATAATTCATGCCATGAACATTACAGAGATTTCAATCAAAAGGCCATCGCTTATCGTGGTTCTTTTCAGTGTTTTTACATTGTTGGGAGTCATCGGATATCTCAACCTGGGTTATGAGCTTTTACCCGATTTCAATCAGCCGGTGGTCGTTATTAAAACCATTTATCCGGGTGCAGAACCCGAAGAAGTAGAAACTTCTGTTTCCCGGAAAATTGAGGATGCCCTGTCGAACCTGGAAGGGGTCGACTATCTGGAAACCAAGTCGATGCCCAATGCCTCGGTGATTATCGCCAACCTGAAATATGGCACCAATGTGGAGAATGCCATGCAGGACGCCCAGCGTTTCATCGATAACATCCGCAGCGACCTGCCTGCCGATATTCAAAGCCCCGTAATGAGTAAGGTCTCCCCCAACGACTTGCCCATCATGTCGGTCAGCGCAACCAGCCACCTGCCCGACAAGGAATTTTACCAAAAGATGCAGGATGAATTCCTTCCTCAGATCCAGCAGTTGAAGGGAGTAGCCGAAATCACCCTGCTTGGTGGTGAAGAACGCGAAATTCAGGTGAAAGTGGACCAGGAAAAACTTAAACTCTATAAGGTTTCGCTTTCCCAGGTCGTGGAGGCCATCAACCGGTCGGGACTTGACCTGCCCGCCGGGAAAGTCCAGACGGAAAAAGCGAACAACTCCGTGCGCCTGAGCGGTAAGTTTACGCGGATTGAAGATATAATGGAGGTTCAGGTGGCCATGCCCTTCCCCGGAAGTCCTGTTTATGTGAAAGATGTGGCAGCCGTGGCAGACGGAACCAGGGAAATTACTTCGGTCAGCCGCTTTAATGGTCAGAATGGAATAGGCTTGCTGCTGAAAAAACAAGGCGATGCCAATGCCGTGGAAGTATCCAGACTGGTCCGTGAAAAACTGACTTCCATTGAAGAGCAAAACAGTTCCACAGGGGTAAAATTCATCATCGCCGATGATTCCACCGACAATACCATCGCTGCCGTCGATTCTGTCATACACGACCTGATTCTGGCCGTGATCCTGGTATCGCTGGTGATGTTACTTTTTTTGCGCAGCTACCGCAATGCCCTCATCGTGCTCATCTCCATTCCCACCTCATTGATCACCGCTTTTGCCGTGATGTGGCTGCTGGGGTATACCCTCAACCTGATGACCCTGCTTGCCATGTCGCTGATTATCGGCATCCTGGTTGACGACGCCATCGTTGTCCTCGAAAATATCCAGCGTCACCTCGACATGGGTAAGGAAAAGCGAACCGCCGCCATGGAAGGACGCATGGAAATCGGTTTTTCTGCCATCTCCATCACGCTGGTCGATGTGGTGGTATTTCTGCCGATCCTCTTTTTACAGGTCTTTGTCGCCGATATGCTCAAACAGTTTGCCGTGGTGGTGGTCACCTCCACCCTCACCAGTCTGCTGGTCGGGTTTACCTTGACTCCCTGGCTGGCTTCCCGCATCGGGAAGAAAGAAGAACTGAAGCCCACCCATCTTATGAACCGGTTTCTATTGTGGTTCGAAAGGCTACTGGAGCATTTTATCGAATGGTATGGCCGGCAACTGGCATGGGTGCTCAGCCATAAACTCCTTTTCGCCGGAACGGTTATCCTGCTCCTGGCATTAACCGTCATGATGATGAGGCAAGGCATCATCGGAAAAGAGATGATGGCCACCGGGGACCAGGGAAAGTTCCGGCTGAATCTCGAACTGGATAAAACAGTTACCGTACAGCAAAACAACAGAACCTCACAACAGGTGGAGAATTATATTCTGGCGCACGATGAAGTCTCTTCTCTTTTCAGCAACATTGCGGGTCCTTCCGCCGGCATTGGCAGCCTCGGCGTGGGCTCAGCCAATAAATCGGAGTTTACCATTCAGCTTAAACCAGAAGAAAAGCGCGGCATTCAAACAGAGGAATTTATGAAGAGCCTGCGAAAAGAACTGGAAGCCGAATTTCCCGGCATCAATTTTTCCATGGCCTTCATCGGGTTGCTTCCCAAATCAGCACCTATTAAAATTACCCTGAGCGGAGCAGACCTGCCGATGGTCATAGAAACTGCTAAAAATCTGCAAACCGCCATCGAAGAGTTGCCGGGTGCCGACAATGTCCAGCTGTCTGTCGTCGATGGAAGCCCGGAATATCAAATTATCCCGGACAAAGACAAAATGCAGCGGCTGGGGCTGAACACCGCTTATGTGGGATTAAACCTTCGGACGGCCTTCTCCGGGAATGAGGATGCCCATCTGACTGAAAAGGGCACGGAATTTCCTGTCAGAATATGGCTGGATGATTTCAACAGAAGGAATTATGACGATGTCCGGAATCTTACCCTCCTCAACCCCATGAATCAGCCCATTCCGGTATCCCAGTTTGCCGAAGTGAAGCAGGAAAACTCTCCTTCCCTCCTGGAAAGGCTGGACCGTCAGTCCTCAGTGACCCTCACCGCCGAATCGTTTGGCCGCCCCTCAGGCACACTTGCCGATGATGTGCTGGCACATTTGCATGGGCATCCCCTGCCCGAAGGGGTAAAACTCACCTGGGGCGCCGATATCAAAACCCAAAATGAGAGCTTCGGCGCGCTCGGTTCGGTTTTACTCATCTCTTTCATCCTCATTTACCTTATCATGGTCGCCTTGTATGACAGTTATATCTATCCGTTTGTGGCTTTATTCGGCATTCCCGTGGCCGCCATCGGCGCTTTCCTGGCCCTGAATCTAACAGCCAACGACATCACCTTATTTGCGCTTCTCGGACTGATTATGCTCATGGGACTGGTGACCAAAAATGCCATCCTGATCGTAGATTTCACCAATCAACTGAAAGCTGCCGGGAAAAACTACAAGGAAGCCCTGGTGATAGCCGCCAAAGAACGGATGCGACCGATTCTGATGACCACCCTGGCCATGGCCATTGGTATGCTCCCCATCGCCCTGGCCCGCGGAACCGCCAGCGAATGGAAAAACGGCCTGGCATGGATTATCATCGGAGGTCTTCTCTCTTCGCTGGTGCTCACCGTCTTCCTGGTCCCCGTGGTCTATTATGCAGTGGACGCTGTCAAGGAAAAAATCGCCAAAA
>CAZMMX010000082.1:0-4697 GCA_964567485.1 uncultured Prolixibacteraceae bacterium
TTCAGTATTTTCGGGGCCACCTTCGGCATGAGCGAGGAGACCATCGCCTTTGTGATCATCTTCGTGCCCCTGGCCATCGGCATGGGCTATGACTCCATTGTGGGGGTAAGCCTCTGCTTCGTCGCCGCAGCCCTGGGATTCGCCGGCGCCCTGCTGAATCCCTTCACCATCGGCATCGCCCAGGGCCTCTCGGGACTCCCGCTCTTCTCGGGTATCGAATACCGGCTGGTATGCTGGGTGGCCATCAACGTGGCGGGTATCGGGTATATCCTTTGGTATATGCGCCGGATCAAACACCATCCCCGCCGCTCTCCCGTCTTTGAAGAAGACGACCACTGGCGGCAACTCCATGCCGAAAGTTCCGGAGAAATAGAATACCACACCCCTAAAGCAGCCTGGTTCACCTTCGGTTTCCTGGCTCTGCTTTTCATGGCCTCCGCTTTTCTTTTTCCCCATACGAAACTAAAGGCCGGACTGGCTACCGTTATTCTGCCGGTGTTCCCGGTGCTGGCAGCACTTTTCACAGCTACCGGATTCATCGCCCTGCGCAAATCGGTCCATTTCTTTGTCCTTCACCTTCTGGGATTCACCATCCTCCTGCTGATCGCCGGAGTGATGGGATACCAGTGGTATGTCATGGAAATCGCCACCCTGTTCATGGCCCTGGGCCTCTTCACCGGCATGGCCATGGGATACTCTCCCAACACGATCACCAAACTCTTTCTCGACGGGGCCCGCGATATCCTCTCCGCCGCCCTGATCGTCGGTCTGGCAGGAGGAATCATCGTCATCCTGGAACGGGGCCGGATTATCGACACCCTTCTCTGGTACGCCTCGGGGGCCATGGACGGAATGGGCAAAACCGGCACGGTGTCGGTCATGTACCTCATCCAGACCGGCATCAACATCCTGATCCCCTCGGGATCGGCCAAGGCAGCCCTCACCATGCCCATCATGTCGCAGTTCTCCGACCTGGTGGGGCTCTCGCGCCAAGCCACCGTGATGGCCTTCCAGTTCGGCGACGGCTTCACCAACATGATCACCCCTACCTCGGGAGTCCTCATCGGCGTGCTGGGCGTGGCCAAAATCCCCTTCGCCAAATGGGTCCGATGGGTCACCCCCCTCATGGTCATCCTCATCCTCCTGGGGTTCCTCCTGCTGATCCCCACCGTTACCATCTCCCTGAACGGCTTCTGAAAGAAATCCCTTACAGATTTGTCCCTTTCAAAAATGTAAGGTATATTGTGGCTGAAGAAATACTATTTCAAGATATGTTTTAAGAAGATGAAACTTTTTGGGAAAACGGTTAAATTTGAAAACAGAGAGGAGATCGTCCTTCGCGATTATCTGGCCATCGAAAGAACGCACCTGGCCAATGAGCGTACTCTGATGGCCTATATCCGCACGGCGCTCTATCTGATTCTGGCGGGGATCGCCTTCATCCAGGTGCAGGGACTGGGTAACCTGATGTGGTTGGGAATTGCCTCGCTGTCCGCCGGCTTTGTTTTTTTCCTGATCGGCATATACCGTTATCTCCTCATTGTCAAAAGACTGAAATGGTATTATGACAAGCAAAAGGAGGCCACACCGTCAGAGGAAAGTGGAGATATCAGATGAGATTGTTTTTTAAACCAAATAGACAGATCGTAATGAGAAAAATGCAATTCAGAGGGCTGGTATTGGTGGTGTTGGTGGCGCTGATGGCGGTGACCACCGTGGTGAGGGCGCAGGAGCCGTTCCCCGTGAAGGGACTGTGCGTGGCCGCGCCCACCAACGGGGATGTCGACGAATTCGTAAGACTGATCGACAGGGAGCTGGCGCCGGCAGGGGTCAATACCCTGATCCTGCGGGTGGACTGGGGGTATCGTTTTGCTTCCCGTCCGGAACTGGTGGGGGAGAACCCGCTGGAAAAAGAGGACGTCAAAAAGCTGGTGGCGGTATGTAAAAAACACCATATTCGACTGATCCCCCAGATCAACTTGCTGGGGCATCAGAGCTGGTCGACCAAACCCGGGAAGCTGCTGGAGGTGTATCCCCAGTTCGACGAAACCCCGAAAATCAGTTTTCCGGAGGAGTACAAATGGCCCAACCCCGACGGCCTCTACTGCAAAAGTTACTGCCCTCTGCATCCAGAAGTGCACGCGGTGGTCTTCGACCTGGTCGATGAGATTACGGAAGTCTTTGAAGCCGACGCCTTCCATGCCGGCATGGATGAGGTCTTCTACATCGCGCATCCCGACTGTCCACGTTGCCAGGGCCTCGATCCCGCGGTTCTCTTTGCCCAAGAGGTGAATAAAATCCAAAGCCACCTCAAGGCTTCCGGAAAGGAACTCTGGATCTGGGGCGACCGCCTGATTGACGGTAAAACCACCGGCATCGGCCTCTGGGAGGGGAGCTACAACCATACCCACAGGGCTATCGATCTGGTTTCGAAAGAGGTATTCATCTGTGACTGGCATTATGATAAGGCTTATGCCACACCGGTGCTCTTTGCCGCCAAAGGCTTCCGCGTGGCTGCCTGTCCGTGGAACCAACCCGCCGTGGCTACCGCCCAGGTGGCCCTGATGAAATCGCTCCGCGAAAATGACTCCCAGGTCATGAAAGATCGCTATGCCGGAATCATCCATACTTACTGGAGCGGCGCCCGCAATTTCCTGAACGGGATGGCCGCAACAGGCGAGGCAGAACACAAAGACCCTTCGGTCGAAACCTTCCGGGAACTGGTGAAAGTGTGGTGAATACAAAAAAAAAGTTTTTATCCCCTTGATTGTTCGGTAAAAAAGTGTTTATTTTGCACCTCGTTTAAAACGAGCGTTTATAAGTTATTAAAGATCACAGGAAATGTCAAGAGTTTGTCAGATAACCGGAAAAAGGGCCATGATCGGAAACAACGTTTCCCACTCAAAACGGCGTACCAAGAGGAAATTTGATGTGAACCTGTTCGACAAGAAGTTTTATCTGCCCAATGAAGAGCGTTGGGTAACCCTGACTTTGTCGGCCGCCGGTTTGCGCAATATCAACAAGATGGGGATCTATGATGCCCTGAAAAAGGCAAAGGAAAAAGGATACATTGCTAATATTTAAGCTGAGAAAAAATGGCAAAGAAAGCAAAAGGGAACAGGGTGCAGGTGATCCTGGAGTGCACAGAGCACAAAAACAGCGGAGTGCCGGGAACTTCACGCTATATCACCATGAAAAACCGTAAGAATACGACCGAGCGTCTGGAGTTGAAAAAATACAACCCCATTCTGAAGAAAGTAACCGTTCATAAAGAAATTAAATAACTTTTAGCCATGGCAAAGAAAACTGTTGCAACCTTGCAGACCGGTAGTGGTAAGAGCTATTCCAAAGTGATCAAAATGGTTAAATCAGCCAAAACCGGAGCTTACAGCTTTAAGGAAGAAATCATAGCCAACGATGAAGTGACCAACTACTTCAAGAAATAGTCACTTCTCCGGATAGAGGGAAAAGCTTTCATTTTCAAAATGAAAGCTTTTTTTATATCTTCGCCGTACACATACATATCATGGGAATTTTTGGATTATTCAGCAGGGAGAAAAAGGAGAATCTCGACAAGGGGCTGGCCAAAACCAGAGAGTCGGTCTTTTCGAAACTCAGCAGGGTTCTGGCCGGCAAATCAAAAGTCGACGACGATGTTCTTGACAACCTCGAGGAGGTGCTGATCTCTTCCGATGTCGGTGTGGAGACGACCCTGCGAATTATCGGACGAATTGAGAAACGCGTGGCCCGTGACAAATTTGTAGGGTCTGATGAGCTCAACAGGATCCTGCGTGAAGAGATCGTGGCCCTTCTGGAAGACAACAACCAGGCTGATGTTTCCGACTTTGATCTTCCTGCCCGTTCTGAACCTTACGTCATCATGGTGGTCGGCGTGAACGGGGTGGGGAAAACCACCACCATCGGCAAGCTGGCCTGGAATTTCAAGCAGGCAGGGAAAAAAGTGGTCCTGGGGGCCGCCGATACCTTCAGGGCTGCCGCCATCGATCAGCTGCAGATTTGGGCAGATCGTGTCGATGTTCCCATTGTGAAGCAGAAAATGGGATCTGACCCGGCTTCCGTGGCCTTCGATACCCTGAAGTCGGCCAAAGCCTCGGGGGCCGATGTGGTGATCATCGACACGGCAGGACGACTCCATAACAAGGTCAACCTGATGAATGAACTCACCAAGATCCGCAATGTCATGCAGAAGGTGATTCCCGATGCCCCCCATGAGGTGCTGCTCATTCTCGACGGCTCCACCGGCCAGAACGCCTTCGAACAGGCTAAACACTTCACCAGGGCTACCGAGGTGACGGCCCTGGCCCTGACCAAACTCGACGGCACCGCCAAGGGAGGGGTGGTCATCGGTATTTCCGACCAGTTTAAAATCCCCGTCAAATACATCGGTATCGGCGAGAAAATGAGCGACCTTCAGCTCTTTAACCGCAAGGAATTCGTCAATTCGCTCTTTTCATAGGACTCAGGATTTAATACTTTAGATTTTTGAGAGGTATGTTGGAAAAACTAAAACAGGCGGTCTTTGAAGCCAATCTGGCCCTGGTAAGGCACGGACTGGTGATTTTCACCTGGGGAAATGTCAGCGGCATCGATCGGGAAAGGGGGCTGATGGTGATCAAGCCCAGTGGGGTCTCCTATGACGACATGAAGGCCTCCGACATGGTGGTGACCGATATGGA
>CAZMMX010000082.1:4797-8904 GCA_964567485.1 uncultured Prolixibacteraceae bacterium
GTGGGGTCTCCTATGACGACATGAAGGCCTCCGACATGGTGGTGACCGATATGGAGGGAAACGTGGTCGGGGGATCACTGCGTCCTTCCAGCGATACGCCCACCCATCTGGTGCTTTATAAGAACTTCCCGGCGATCGGCGGAATCGTCCATACCCATTCTTCGTGGGCCACGGCATGGGCGCAGGCAGGCCGCGAAATCCCCGCACTCGGCACTACCCATGCCGACTACTTCTACGGTTCCATCCCCTGTACCCGGAAACTGACGGAAGAAGAGGTCGCCACAGCCTATGAGGTGGAAACCGGAAACGTCATCGTGGAGAGGTTTCGCGATCTCGATCCTATGGCTCTGCCCGCTGTTCTGGTCAGCAACCACGCTCCATTTGTGTGGGGAAAAGACCCCGCAGAAGCCGTATACCATGCCAAAGTGGTTGAGGAGGTGGCGGCCATGGCCTACCATACCCTCCAGCTCAACCCTTCATCTACCATCGACCAATACCTCCTCGATAAGCACTACAACCGAAAACACGGCAAAAACGCTTATTACGGACAGAAAAAAACCGATTAATCTATCGTTCCGAACCGGTAGACCGTCGTTTGCATATACTTCTCCCCGGTTTCCAGCACGATGGGGGGAAAGGAGGGGTGGTTGACGGAGTCGGGGTAATGCTGGGTTTCCAGGGCCACCCCCGAGTATCTTCCGAATTTTTTCTCCCCATTGATTTCCAGTTCGGGGATCCAGTATCCTGTGTAGAGTTGTATCCCCGGTTGGGTGGTGAAGACCTCTACCTGGCGGCCGCTCCCTTTTTCACGCAGGCACCCGGCATAGACCAGTTCGCCGTCTTCGTTGTCGAGGACGAAGTTGAGGTCATACCCTTCGGGGAGTTCCGCGAGGTCGCGCCCCAGGGCCTTGAACTGCGTGAAGTCATAGGGGGTCTCATCGACCGGGAGGAGACGGCCCGTAGGTATCAGCTCCACGGCTTCGGTGATCTGGCTGGCGTTTAATGCCAGCTCATGGTCCAGAATCTTCTCCCGTCCACCCGTCAGGTTGAAATAGGTATGGTTGGTCAGATTGATGAGCGTGGTCTGGTCGGTGGTTCCGAAGTAGTCTATCGACAGCTCATTGTTGTTATTCAGGGTATACAGACAACTCACGTCGAGGTTTCCGGGGTAGTTTTCTTCCATGTCGGGACTGAAATAGCTGAATAAAATGCCTACATTTTCCTCTTCCACCATGGCTTCCCCGTGCCATATCCGCTTGTCGAAGCCGACGATTCCGCCGTGGAGGTGGTTGGGGCCGTTATTGACGGCCAACTGGTATTCCTTCCCTGCGAGGGTGAATTTTCCGTTTCTGATGCGATTGCCGACCCTGCCGATGATGCATCCGAAATAGGGATACGACGACAGATAGGCCTCGCTGAGGTAATCTTCGAGCCGGTCGAAGCCGCACACGATATTTTCACGTTTTCCCGCCTTGTCGGGCGTGATGATGGACGTAATGATCGCCCCGTAGTTGAGGATGTTCACTTCCACCCCGTTGTCGTTCTCAAGGGTGTATATGAATACCGCCTGGTTGTCAGATAACCTTCCAAAGAGTGATTTTGAGATTTTCATGGTTCAAGTCGTTTTGGTTTTATTCCTGATATGTTGGTTGTTGCTCAATTGTACTGACAGAATGCGTCAAAGTTAGAAAAAATTGAATATCAGGTGGGCAAAGCGAAGTGTGGAAAATATTTCTATTTTTGTTGCAACAGCAGCGAACCTTAGTAATTATTAAACCAACAACAAGATATGATGACAATTTCAGAACTGAAAAATGAGTTTATTCGCAAGTATGGCGAGGGTGACATGCATGGTTATTTTTCACCGGGGCGGGTCAACCTGATTGGTGAGCATACCGATTATAACGGGGGGTTCGTCTTTCCCTGTGCGTTGAGTTTCGGCGCTTACCTGCTGGTCCGCAAAACAGACCGTAAAACCGTGAAATTTGCCTCCCTGAATCTTCCTTTTGAGACGGAAGTGAAACTTGAGGAGCTCAACAAGAAGGTGGGGAAGGAGTGGGTCAACTATCCCATCGGGGTCTTTGCCCAATTTCTGAAGAAAGGGGTGACTTTTACACAGGGTGCTGATATTCTGGTTTACGGCGACGTCCCCAACGGGGCTGGACTTTCCTCGTCTGCGGCCCTGGAAATGGTCACGGCCATGGCGGTGAACGAAACCTGGGAAATTGGACTGGAGCGCCTTGAACTGGTGAAGATGAGCCAGAAGGCGGAACATGAATTCGCCGGGGTGATGTGCGGAATCATGGACCAGTTCGCCTCGGGGATGGGGAAAGCCGACCACGCTATCTTTCTCAACTGCGACACCCTCGATTATGACCTGGTCCCCGTAGAACTCGACGGTATCAAAATCGTCATCAGCAATACCAATAGTCCGCATAAACTCGACTCAGGCATGTATAACCTCCGCGTGTCGGAATGCCATGCCGCCGTCGATGCCATCAGCAAATTCAGACCCATCAAGGTGCTGGCCGAGGTGAGCCTGGAAGAGTTCAATGCTATGGAGCGTAAAATTGAGGACGTCACGGCCCGCAAGCGCGCCCGCCACGTCATCAGCGAAATCGCCCGCACCGAACAGGCCGTGCAGGAACTGCGCAACGGGAACATCACAAAATTCGGGGAACTCATGAACGGATCCCACGACTCGCTGCGCGATGACTACGAGGTGACGGGGCCGGAACTCGACACCATGGTCGAAGAAGCCCGCCAAATAGAAGGCGTCATTGGCTCCCGTATGACCGGAGGCGGATTCGGCGGCTGCACCGTCAGCCTGGTGAAAGACGAAGCCATCGACCACTTCATCGACCAGGTGGGCAAAAACTACCAGGCACGTACCGGTCTTAAACCTGCCTTCTACGTGGCCGAAATCGGCGACGGCGCCAAAAGAGTGTTCTAGGCTGATAACCCATTGACGGGCAGAATGCCCTGTGATTCACAGAAAGTACATTGACGGACTGAGAACCATCTTATCGACGAAAACTCAATAGTAAACCAAATAAAAAATTATTATGACTGAAAAAAAGAATTACACACTACCGATCATTATGATGATCCTGCTCTTCGGTATGATCTCATTTGTGACCAATCTGGCCGCACCCATGGGGGTCGTTTTGAAAGAGCAGTTTGGCGTTTCCAACTTCCTGGGCATGCTGGGGAATGCGGCGAACTTCATAGCTTATGCCGTGATGGGGATCCCCGGAGGGATGCTCCTCACAAAATACGGTTACAAGAAAACCGCTTTGATTGCCATCGCCGTCGGATTTCTGGGCATTTTCGTCCAGTATCTTTCGGGGTATGCCGGACAGTCGTCGGCTTTTGGCGTGTACCTGTTGGGCGCCTTCATCGCCGGTTTTTCCATGTGTTTGCTGAACATCGTGGTGAATCCGATGCTGAATACCCTGGGGGGTGGCGGCAACAAGGGGAACCAGCTGATTCAGGTCGGAGGTTCTTTCAACTCGGTCATGGCCACTTTTACCCCTGCCTTCGTGGGGATTCTGATCGGTGAAGCCGCTAAAGCCAACATCAAGGATGTATTTCCGATGATGTACCTGGCCATGGCTGTTTTTGCTGTCGTGTTTTTCGTCCTCTGGAGGGTGAACATCCCCGAACCTCATGCTGAGGCTGCTGCGGAACCCCTCAGCAAACTGATGTCGGGTGCCATTAAATTCCGTCATTTCGTTTTGGGGGCAATCGCCATTTTCGTTTATGTAGGCGTGGAAGTGGGAACTCCCGGTATTATGAACCTCTGGCTCTCCGAGCTCCCCGAAGTTGGCAAGACCACCGCGGGTTTCGTGGCTGGCACCTACTGGCTGCTGATGCTGGCCGGCAGGCTTACGGGTGCTTCCATCGGAAGTAAAGTGTCGAGCAAGACTATGCTCAGCGTCACCTCTTTTGTGGGACTGGTGCTCATCGCCCTGGCCATGTTCTTACCCGTGACCAAACAGGTCTCCCTGCCGGTGCTCATGAGCTCCCCGGCTGGAGCCCTCTCTTTCGGCCTGGCCAAGGTGCCCATCAACGCCATGTTTATCGTCCTGGTCGGCCTCTGCACCT
>CAZMMX010000083.1:0-8764 GCA_964567485.1 uncultured Prolixibacteraceae bacterium
TGGAAGAACTGGCCCGCATGGTGGGCGGCGATAACCCCTCGGAAGCGGCACGCCGGACCGCAAAAGAGATGATGGAATAATCTGGGGTCTTTAATCTGAATCCTTCTTTTACAAGGTAAAATAAAACACTGATTATTATGAGCATCTTAATTTCCTGCTGCGGCCTGGACTGTGAACAGTGCGATGCCCGAAAGGCCACCCTCGCCAACGATGATGCATTGCGCCAAAAGGTGGCAGCCGAATGGAGCGTCCTGTACCAGAGCGCCGGCATCACCCCCGCGACTATTAACTGTACCGGCTGCCGCGCGGAGGGGGTGAAATTTACCCACTGCCTGACCACCTGCGACATCAGGAAATGCGTCAATTCCAGAGGGTATGCCACCTGTGCCGACTGTGAGGAAATCGATAGCTGCTCCATCGTAGGCCCCCTCTTCGGCATGGTCCCGGGTGCCCGTGAGAACCTGCGGCGGCTGGTCTGATCCCCCCGGGAACCCCACCACTCCTCTGGTACTTACTCCTGTGGCACTTACTTCTGTGGCTCCCACCTCCTGTGGCTCCCACTTCTATTTCCCCACCTCCTGTGGCTCCCACCTGTGTTGCCCCTGCACCTTTGAACCACATCCGGAGTTAACCATTTAACTCCTCATACAGTACAGCCTTGCTGGCATTTCTCATTCGCAAGATCAGAAGTAAATAGCCTGGCCTTTACCCCTTGCGGCTGATCTCTTCGAGACGGGGATGGTCGGTGATGGTGATCTCTTTCCCTTCGAGTTTTAGGATGCCCTCTTTTTCGAATTCCTTGAGGAACTTGATGGCGCTCTCGGAAGGGATGGAAGCAAAATCCCCAATATCCTGACGGGTGAGGTACCGGAAAACCTCCTCTTCCATGAATTCATTCTGGGAAAGATAGAGAAGGGCTGAGGCCAGCTTTCCTCTCATCTGCTTGTAGGAGAGGTTCTTGATGATCTCGAGGAGAAAGGATTCATGCCGTAGGTTTTTCGTGGTGATCTTCATGGCAAAGGCGGTGTTTTCCCGCAGCAATCCCTGCAAGGCCTCTTTATCGATCATCGATACCGTGGTCTCCTTCACCGCCACCGCCGAATAGTTGTAGTAGTCCTCCCCGAAAAGTGCCGGGAATGCCAGAAAGTCCCCCTTATGGGCCAGCCTGATGTTGATCTGCCGGTTTATGCCAGTTTGGATGTAGAGTTTGACCAATCCGTCGATCACATAGATCACGTGCGTGGCAAAGGCTCCCTGTTTGATCAGGTTCTCCCCTTTATGATATAGAAGCTGCGTGCGCTTGCCCTCCAATAGCAACAGCTCTTCCGGGAATAGCTCGGTGAAACACTCGGGCGACTGCAGATCGGGCATCTGAGGCAACGCATCCTTTGCGGGAGACTCCTGCTCCCCGGGCAATTTCTCCTGGCGCGACTTCATCCTTTGTTGAATTAATTTCGAATCCCCAAAAATAGGCATATTTCACGCTTGTGCGATTTATTAAGGATCTACACCACTTTTTCTTTTTGCCTTTCCGGGGAAGAAAATCGCCTGGGACTTCTCAGGATTACCGCATCAAAGAAAGACCGTCATCGTAAAGGGTGAAATTTGTCAGCCCGAAAGCTGTTTTTTTTCAGGGTCAGATCGGAAATCCTTATCCCTCCTTTCTTTGCCGGTATCGGCCGGCGGATCTACTTTTGCGGTCTGAAACCCGGAAGCTTCCTCAGAAAAGAAAATGGTTCAGGAGCTGTCGTTCCGACCAGACAGAAGAGCACTTCCGGGGAGAATCAAAGGATTAATGTTAAACAGAAAAAATAAGGTGTTATGAAGATGTTACAGACGAATTTGCAGGAAGTGGGGAGTGCCGCGGATCTGAAGGCCATGCTTGAAGAGAATGAAAATGTGATGGTGTGTTGCGGCCGGATGGGGCCCATGTGTATCCCCGTTTACGAGGTGATGGAGGAGATCGAAGAGGAGTACCCCCACGTGAAAATGGCTGTGATGGCTTTTGACCATCCTGAGGCGGGCATCATCCGCAATGCCCCCGAATGCCGCGGTTTTATGGGATTGCCCTTCACCATGTACTATAAAAACGGCAAGGTGGTCAAGGCCACCAGCAGCATCCAGAACCACAAACAGGTGACCGGGATACTGAATGAACAGTTTTAACCTCAATAGTTATCTCAAACTGTTTTACTATGTCGGATGTGTATGATATCATGATCATCGGGGCGGGGGCTGCCGGTTTGTCGGCGGGCATCTACGCGTCGCGGGCGAAGCTGAAAACGCTGATCCTCAACGAGGGGGCCGTAGGGGGACAGATGGTCCTGACCCATGAAATCGCCAACTACCCGGGAGTCGACAAGATCAGCGGGTACGGACTGGCCAACATCATGAAGAAGCAGGCACGTGATTTCGGGTGTCTCCTGAAGTCCAATGTGAAAATCGTCCGCTACGCCCTTGAAGGGGAGGTCAAAGAAGTGGAACTGGAAGACGGAAGGGCGTTCCGCTCCAGGGCTGTGATCATGGCCCCCGGAGGTCGTCCGCGGCCCCTGGGAATCCCCGGTGAGGAGACCTTCAAGGGCCGGGGTATCTCGTACTGTGCCACTTGTGACGGGGACTTCTTCACCGGTAAGGAACTTGTCGTCGTGGGCGGGGGTAATTCCGCCCTCGAAGAAGCCGTCTCCCTCACCAAATACGCCACTAAAGTGACGGTGGTCCACCAGTTCGCCCATTTCCAGGCCTTCGAACATGCCATCAGAGAAGCCCGTGAAAACCCGAAAATCAGCTTTATCATGGAGTCGGAACTCAGGGAAGTTACCGGAGGTGAAACGGTGGAAAGAGTCATCATTGAGCACCTTCCGACGGGAAAAAGAAGTGAGTTGACCCCCGACGGGGTATTCGTTTTTATCGGATATCTGCCCAATACCGAGGCTATCAGGGGTCTGGTGGAGATGAACGACAGGGGCGAGGTCGTGGTGGACTCCTTGATGCGGACCAGCGTACCCGGGGTGTTTGCCGCCGGCGACACCATCGTCAAGCGTTTCCGCCAGGTGACTACCGCAGTGGCCGATGGCACCATCGCCGCCCTCAGTGCCGCCGAATTCCTCCGGAATTAAAGTGTATTGATAGTTTTTAGAGATAAATGACAGACGGACTGAACTTTTCGGGCTTTCATGGGTTTTTGTGATCTGTGAAAGCCTGCTTTTTTTGACAAAACAGCAAAGTTTGGGGGAGTTTCACCATTTTTGTGCCTATAAAGTAATCTATTTAAATAATTGAATATGTCACAGCAGGAAATTAAAATTGACTGGCTCGAGAAAATGGCTTTTAAAGCCGAAGTCGACGGACACCACATCATTCTGGATGCCGTCGCCGAAGTGGGCGGCGAGGACCGCGGTCCGCGCCCCAAACCCCTGGCCATGGTGGCCCTGGCCGGTTGCACAGGCATGGACGTGGTTTCCATCCTGAAGAAGATGCGGGTGGAGCTGGAGGCTTTCTCCGTCAGGGTGGTGGGTGAGCTGACCGAAGAACACCCCAAACAATACTCCGCGATGCACGTGATCTACGAATTCAAGGGTAAGGAACTTCCCATGGAAAAACTCGAAAAGGCCGTCCGCCTCTCCGAGGAGCAGTATTGCGGTATCAGCGCGACCTACCGCAAGGCCATGGGAATCACCAGCGAAATAAGAATACTGGAATCCTGAACCAGGAATCCGGAGACCTGAGTCTTGAATCTGGAGTATTGGAATCCTGAGGCTTAAATTTTAAATGTCAGGAGTATGGAAAAATCCCGAATCCTGATTATTAAGTCTTAATTGTCAGAAAATAGAAGAATAGTATGATCGTGAATCTATAAATTCAGGGTATAAGAATTTTGGGTTTAGGGTTCTAACGAATTACAAATAACCGTATAACTATGTCAATAGCATTGATCATCGGGGCCGTTTTGGCGGTGGCGCTGGTGGGGTGGATGGCTTTCTCGTACCAGAAAATGAAAAATGCACCTCCTGTGGCCGACCACCCAAACGTCAAAAACCTGACGCAGAATAACTTTAAACAGCAGACCGCGGGGGGACTGGTGCTGGTTGATTTCTGGGCGGCTTGGTGTGGCCCTTGCAAGATGGTGGCTCCCATCCTCAACGAGATCGCCGATGAGCAGCAGGGCAAGGTGCGCATTGGCAAAGTCAACGTCGACAACCAGCAGGCCCTGGCGTCTAAATTCAAGGTGCGCAATATTCCCACCCTGATCCTGTTCAAAAACGGCAGGGAAGTCAAACGATTTGTGGGTGTCAAACCCAAGAAGGCCCTTCTGGAAGGCATTGCCGAGTTTTCTGCCTGACGACTCAGCTTTCTGAGAGGCGGCGCATCATCTCGAGGCACATGCGGCCGTTGTGGTAGGGGCATTTCCAGGGGCTGATCCTGGCCATGGGCCTGACCTCCAGTTCAGGAGTGATGAGCCAGTGCCACTCTCCATGGCGGTCATCGCGCTGGTACTTGCGGATGAATTTCCAGCTCCCCTCCGATTTCTTGCGGAACTCCCTGTTGCCGGTAAGCTGCCAGGCATTCCAGAAACCGATGACGGCTTCGGCCTGCGGCCACCAGTGGAAATCCTTGTCGATATGTCCCTTGTCCTCCTCGTTGTAGAGTCCGCCCGAGGCGTCGACGGCTTCCCGTCCCACCGCTCCGGCCATGGCCACAATCATGGGAATCAGCTTTTCGGTGAGATGGTGGTCGCCGAGCACGTCCGCAGCCTCATGGAGCAGCCAGGTTCCTTCGATGTCATGGCCGAAGGAAATGGCCGTATACTGCACCGACCAGTCGGTATCGAAAAACATGTGGAAGTGGTGGTTTTCGGGATTGATGATATGGCGCATGAAGATCTCCAGCAGCAGGGCCATACGTTGGCCAATGGCCTCCTGGGGAGCAATCCGGTAAAGATTGGTGTAGGCCTCGAGGATGTGCAGGTGGGTATTCATGGACTTTTTCATCCGCTCTCCCACGGGGGTGATGTAGTCGCGCGCCGGGCCTTTCCAGTTGCGTGTGGCCGCCTCGAAATAACCACCGTTGACCGGGTCAAAGGCGTGCTTTTCCAGAAGGTGAAAGAGCTCCAGGGCTTTCTCGCGTGATTCCTGATGGTTGAAGATCCTGGCATATTCCGCCAGGCCATAAATGACGAACGACTGGGCATAAAACTGTTTGCTGTCGTCGACCGGCGTGCCGTCGGGTTTCACCTCCCAGAAATAACCACCACTTTCTTTATCGTGGAAATGACTCTCCAGGATGCGCCAGGCTTCATCGGCCATGTTCCGGTATATGGCGGTGGGGTAGTGCTGCCAGGCTGCCGAAAAGGTCCAGAGAATCCGCGATACCATCACGCAACCCAGAGGGGCTTCCTGATCGGCTTTCTCGTCGGGACCGATCAGACCATAAAACATTTTCCGCCGGGGATCATAAACTTTGGTAACCCAGTAATTTAAAATATTGTCTGTCAGTTCGTTGGAGAAACTTTTCCTGAGGATAGGTTTGATTGTCATGAACGTAGTATTATTCTTGAATAATGGAATCTGGAATCCTGAGTCTTAAATCTTAATCCTTAAATTATTTATTATCATGTTGTTGTTGATTTCTGCATTTCTTGGATATCTGTAAAACTAAGCCTTCGCCTGCCGGTGCAAATGTGGAGGTATGGCAACTGGGTCGGAGTGGTGCGAAAGCCTTTAGTCCCGCCCGGGGAAGATGATGCCGGACTCCTGACGGATGCGGTCGAGGGTTTCCATCATGGCAAGGCTAAAGTCCAGGGGCATCAAGTCGCTCTCACTTTTACCGGCGTCGAGGCATTCCATGACATGGGCCGCCTCATGCTGGTAGCCGAAACCTTCGGTCTGGAAGGAGTAATGCTCCTCACGACCTCCCTCGTGCCATACGTCGACGGTGGTGGAGCCCTGCCAGCGGCGACCCAGTTGCACCATCCCCCGCTCGCAATTGTAATCGGTAGTGACGAAGGAGTAAGCGCCCAGACTGGAGAAGAGGGAGGCCAGTTCTCCGTTGGGGTAGCGGAAAGTGAAGGCGATGCTCTCCTCGGCTCCGGTGGGGGCAAAGGTGGCCAGGGCCCTGATATCCTGCGGAATCCCCAGTGCCGACAGGGCGGCAAACACCGGGTAGATACCTATGTCAAGGAGGGAGCCGCCTCCCAGATGGACATTGTAGAGCCTCCTTTCCGGATCTTTCGGAGCGTTGAAGGCAAAATCGGAACGGACTATCTTCAGGGCCCCCAATTCGCCTGATTTCACTACCTCCAATGCTTTCTGAAAAGAGGGCTGGAAACGGGTCCAGAAGGCTTCCATCAGGAAGAGCTTCCTCTCCCGGGCTTCCGCCACCATTTCGCGGGCTTCCGAAAGGGTCAGGGCAAAGGCTTTTTCGTTGAGCACCGCCTTGCCGCCCCTGAGGCACATCAATACATGGCCGTGGTGGTGGGAGTGCGGCGTGGCCACATAGACCACGTCGACAGCCGGATCGGCGATCATCTCCTCATAGCTGCCATAAGCCTTTTCAAAGCCCAGCTCTCCGGCAAACTCCCGGGCACGCGTCAGATCACGCGCCGCCGCAGCATATAACCGGGCGTTGGGGAGCATTTTTAGGTCGCTGCTGAATTTGCGGGCTATCCTTCCGCAACCCAGAACCGCCCAATTATACATTTTCCTCATAATTTGTATTTATCCTATTCCGATATTCCTGATTCGAGACTCCATACTCCAGTCTCATGATTCGAGATTCAGACTCCAGATTCCAGTCTCATGATTCGAGATTCAGACTCCAGATTCCAGTCTCATGACTCCCCATTATTCTATGTTCTAATTTTCCTGCCTGTTGCGGTCGATGAGGGCGTTGATAGTGGCCACGCTGGCGGCAGAGCGGAGGCCGTCTTCCGGGGTGTTGAGGCAGTAGTCCACCAACCGGTCGAGGGTCGAGGTGGCCACATGAAGCCGGGTGTCGGAAGAGGCATAATAGATGAAGACCTCCTCTTCCTCATTGCAGATCCAGCCGTTGCTGAAGAGGACGTTGGAGACGTCGCCCACCCGTTCTTCTCCTTCGGGGGCCATGAAGTAGCCACCGGGTCGCGCGATCACCCGTGAAGGGTCTTCGAGGCTGGTCATGAAGAGGTAGAGGACATACCGCAATCCGGCGGCGCAGTTGCGCACCCCGTGGGCCAGGTGAAGCCACCCTTTCGCCGTTTTGATGGGGGCGGGGCCCTGTCCGTTTTTCAGCTCCTTGATGGTGTGGTAACCCTTTTCGTCGATGATCTTTTCCTCGAAGGCCTCGGCATGGGTGATGTCGTCGACGAGGGCCCAGCCGATACCTCCACCGCCACCTACTTCGATGAAGCCATCCTGGGGACGGGTATAAAAGGCGTATTTCCCATCGACAAATTCAGGATGCAGGACCAGGTTGCGCTGCTGTCCGTGGTGGGAGATGAAATCGGGAAGCCGTTCCCAGGTGGTCAGGTCTTTGGTGCGCACGATGCCTCCGCTGGCCGTGGCCATCGAGGTGTCGCCCGCAGGAGCCGCAGGATCCTTCCGCTCGGCGCAGAAAAGCCCGTAGATCCACCCGTCCTCATGCTGCACCAATCGCATGTCATAGACATTGATGTCGGGGTCTTCCGTCTCCGGAAGGGAGACAGGCCGGTCGCGGAAACGGAAATGGCCACTCCCTTCGAGGCTCTCCGCAATGGCGAAGAAGGACTTGCGGTCCCAGCCTTCCACCCTGACTGCCAGGATATATTTTCCGTCGAGGTAGAGGGCCCCGCTGTTGAAAGTGGCGTTGATGCCGATTCTCTGCATAAAGAAGGGATTGCTGTCGTAGTTGAGGTCGTAACGCCAGTGAAGGGGGGTGTGTTCCGCCGTCAACACAGGCCGTTTGTAACGATGGTAAATCCCGTTGTATCCCTTCTTCACCTTTTTATTGGGACGCGACAGGAGCTCTTCATGCTCCTCCACCATCAATTTCCACCTCTTCCGGAATTCTTTTTGGGTCAGTTTATCGGTCATGATTTGTTTTTTTTGTTTTCCACTCCAAAGATAACCAACCTGGACCAATTCCAGAGTCACTTTTTACTATCAGGATCGGAAAATGACGATATACTATCACCGCAGAAGGCCCCGGAGGCGCTTTCTACGGTCACTGACCGCCCGATGATCCTTCCTCGGGAAAGAGTACCTTCAGTTTCTGCAGGTTTTATTACATTTGTGGTCATCCGGAGATCTTTGTGCCGGAAATGATGGCGTCGAATCCTTAAAATCACGGTATATGGCTTTTGGCCGGAAGTTCCCCCATACCTATGTTATTGTTTTTTTCATCGTCGTTTTTGCGGCGGTGCTCACCTGGGTGGTTCCCGGTGGCAGTTTTGCCCGGGAGCAGGTGGTGGTCAACGACACCGAAAGGGAGGTGATCCGCAGCGATTCCTTCAGTTTCACGGAGAACCATCCCCAGACCTGGCAGATCTTCTCGGCCCTCTTTGATGGTTTCGTGGAGCGTGCCGACATCATCGTCTTCATCCTGATGATCGGGGGAGCCTTCTGGATCATGAACCAAACGCGGGCTATCGATGCGGGAATATACGCTTTTCTGCGCAGGGCCAGGGCCCTCGAACACCACCGGCTGCTCCGTCATGCAGGAATCGACAACCTCATTGTGGTGCTGATCATGCTGATGTTCAGTATTTTCGGGGCCACCTTCGGCATGAGCGAGGAGACCATCGCCTTTGTGA
>CAZMMX010000084.1:0-2917 GCA_964567485.1 uncultured Prolixibacteraceae bacterium
GGTGCCGTTACCTTGCGTCTCCTGATCGCATTGAACTCAGGGGCCTTTTTGCCCAATTCTTCCTCAATATCAACACCGCTTGGCCTTATGCACCAAATCATTGCGTAGTTGCAGGAGTTTACCCGAGATGCCCACCTTATAAATATGGGGCCGCACAAAACGGCGGTGTTCCGCGGGCAGCAGGGCCACCCGCTCCTGCAGATAGCCGTTGATCTGCACCGGCGTCCTGGGCTCCACCAGCACCTTCTCCCCGGAATAGACCGGCTTCAGCAAATGCTCGAACCGGAGTCCGGCCACGTCGGTCATCTTTTCGGGGAACTTGGGATTGTAAATCATCATTTCCCCGGAAAGGCACTCCTCTTCCAGGAAAATGCCGTCGCGGAAGAAAAAGCCGTCGGCATCGAAAAAGCGCACCAGGCACTTGGCCCCCGGAAGGGTCACCTTCTCGACGTTCTCCGAGATTTTCATCCTCGGGGAACCGTCGACAGCCGCCAGTTTGTAAACGCCATCGAGGGCCGCATCGGGCTTGGCCGACACCAGCTCGGTACCCACACCAAAGGCATCAATGGGAGCTTCCTGCTCATTCAGAAGACTCATGATCACATGCTCGTTCAGCTGGTTCGAGGCCACGATCTTCACATAGGGCAGTCCGGCCTCATCGAGCATCCTGCGTGTTTTCTTGGCCAGATAGGCCAGGTCCCCACTGTCGAGACGGATGCCCCAGAGCCGCTCACCCCGCTCTTCCATCGCTTTGGCGGTGAGAATGGCATTGGGAAGGCCCGACCGCAGAGTGTCGTAGGTGTCCACCAAAAGGGTGGACTTGCTTCCGTGTACTTCGGCATAGGCCATGAAGGCTTCCAGCTCGCTGTCGAAACTCTGGATCCACGAGTGGGCCTGGGTTCCCGAAGCCGGAATATCATACTTCATGGCGGCCAGGGTGTTGGAAGTGCTGTCGGCACCCCCGATCACCGAAGCCCGCGTGGCCATCATGGCCCCCAGTCCCTGGGCACGCCGCAACCCGAATTCCGACACCAGCCGCGGTCCCGCCGCCTGCCGCACCCTGAAGGCCTTGGTGGCCACCAAAGACTCGAAATTGAGGACATTCAGCAACATCGACTCCACCAGCTGGGTCTCGACCAGACTCCCCTCCACACGCACCAGGGGCTCCCCGGGAAAGACCACTTCCCCCTCTTCCACACTGTAAATGGTGCCCCGAAACCGGAAATTCCGGAGGTACTCCAGAAAATCACCGGGAAACCCGCAACTCCCCAAATAAGCCAGATCTTCCGCAGAATAGGTGAAACTCTCCAGCATCTCCAGAAAATCACGCAATCCCGCAAAAACGGTAAACCCATTCTGGAAAGGAGAGGTGCGAAAAAAATAGTCGAACACCGCGGTCTCTTCAGCCCTTCCCTTCCGGAAGTAGCCATAGGCCATCGTCAGCTCATAATAGTCGGTGTACAACCCCGAGGTCGAAGAAAAAAAAGACATAACGAAAATTTTAAACCTAACCCAACCTATTTAGCCGCTAAATGTACAAAAAAGTTAAATTGCAGACTTTTAAAACTCTTTCGGCCTTCGCCTGTTATTACATCAAAAAGTTTTATGGAAAAGGAAATCGTCACCGGCAAGGTCCTGGTCACCGGAGGATCGGGATATCTGGCATCGTGGATCGTGAAACTGCTTTTGGAACAGGGGCATCATGTGCGCACCACGGTGCGCAACAAGAAGGATACGGGTAAAACCGCACATCTGTCAGCTCTGGCCGTCAATAATCCCGAAATGCTCGAGATCCTGGAAGCCGATCTTTTGGAGCCGGGCTCCTTTGATGCGGCCGTTGCCGGGTGCAGCGTCGTCATCCATGCGGCTTCGCCCTTTAAGATTACGGGGGTGAAAGATCCGGAGAAGGAGCTGATCACCCCTGCCGTGGAAGGGGTGCGCAATCTCTTCGGAAGTATCGCCAGGGCCGGAACGGTCAGACGTATCGTCCTCACCAGCAGCATCGCCGCCATTTACGGCAATGCCATGGAGGCGGAAGGAGTCGAGGGGGGACGCTTCAACGAATCGCACTGGAACACCACGTCGTCGCTCACCGACCTGCCCTATTCCTACTCCAAGACCCTGGCCGAGAAGGAGGCCTGGAAACTGGTCGGGGCAATGCCGGGGACGGAACTGGCGGTGATCAATCCCGGACTGATCCTGGGGCCTTCGTTGTCACGGCGCGTCGACGCTACCAGTGTCCAACTGATGCGACAGATCACCTCGGGACTCTTCCGCCTGGGGGTTCCCCGCGGAAAACAGGCCATCGTCGACGTGCGTGATGTGGCACAGGCCCATGTCAGTGCCGCCTTCGCCCCACAGGCCAGCGGCCGCCATATCGCCGCGCCCCACAGCATCGACTTCCTCGACATCGCCAGGGCCATCGGCAGCCAGTACCCCTCACTCCCCCTGCCCAAAGGGTACATGCCCACCTGGATCTTCTTTATCATCGGCCCCCTGGCCGGCTATTCCCCCTCTTTCATCCGGAAAAACTTCGGCTACGACCTGCTCTTCGACAATGCCAGAATCCGCCGCGAACTGGGCATTCAGTTCCGCCCCATGGAGGAAACCGTCACCGACCATGTGCGACAGCTGAAGGAAGACGCACTGCTTAACTAACCTTAAGTCTCAGGAATTAAGTAACAAAGGACTTAAGCATCAGAGGTGCTTAAACCTTAAGTCTCAGGAATTAAGTAACAAAGGAATTAAGAATCAGAGGTGCTTAAACTTTAAGCCTCAGGCCCTAAGTAGCTGTGGATTAAAATATTAGAATATAATAATATCTAATTAACCTGTAAATACGTGGAAAAATTAAAGGTAGTGAATGTGATCGGCGCCACGGGAATGGTGGGGCGCGAGCTGGTGAGCCAGCTTCTCG
>CAZMMX010000084.1:3017-8383 GCA_964567485.1 uncultured Prolixibacteraceae bacterium
AATGTGATCGGCGCCACGGGAATGGTGGGGCGCGAGCTGGTGAGCCAGCTTCTCGAAAGGCCGGAAGTCGGGAAAGTGCGTATTTTTGTGCGCCGGAAGAGCGGTATGGAACACCCCCGTCTCGAAGAGGTGGTCACCGGGCTGGGCACCCCCCTGAACTGGGAGAAAAAAGTGACCGGCGATGTCCTCTTCTCGGCACTGGGGACCACCCTGAAACAGGCGGGATCGAAGGAGGAGCAGTACCGTGTCGACGTCACCAACAACTTCACATTTGCAGAAACCGCCGCCCGGAATGGCGTTTCCACCTATGTGCTGGTGTCGGCAGCCGGCGCCGACCCCCATTCCAGGATCTTCTATTCCCGCATGAAGGGAGAACTCGACGAAAGAGTGCAACAGCTTCCCTTCAAAAGCATCACCATCCTGCGCCCCTCTATACTGACCGGAACCCGGGAAGTCCGCAGGCCCATGGAGGAGTGGTCGGTGAAGATCATGACATGGGTTTCGCAGTGGTTCTTCAGGGAGTACCGGCCCGTTCCGGCCAAAACGGTAGCCCTGGCCATGATTAACGCCGCATTGTTGATAAATGCACCCGGAACGACCATCGTAAAACCCGGGGAACTCTTTACCTTTGCCGCCGTTGACAAAAGCACGGAAAATCTATGAACATCTCTACCTGGTACCCCACGGTCACACTTATCCATCAATATCTCAGCTGGGCTTTTCTCCTGGCCATTCTCTTCCTTCTCTTCCGCAACTATAGCGGCTGGATCCTGAAAAGACGGTGGACCTCCACCGACACCACGGCAGGAACCCTGCTGACCCTGGTGGCCGACCTCCAGATGGTCGTGGGCATCCTCCTCTATGCCGCCCTGAGTCCCGTCACCCGCCAGGCATTCACCGACTTCGGCGCCGCCATGCAAACCCCGGCCATCCGCTTTTACGCCGTGGATCACATCGCCGTCATGATTATCGCCATCATCATGATCCACACCGGCCGCTCCATCTCCCGCAATGCCCAATTCAACGCCCGTAAACACCGCGTCAGCGCCGTATGGACCACCCTGGCCCTCGCCCTGGTCCTCACCCGCATCCCCTGGGACCGGATCTTTTCCTGATTTCAGCACCATTGGATCGGCCTGGTGCTCACGCTGGCCCACCCCATGCTCACCCGCATCCATCGGAATAGGATCTTTTCCTGATTTTTATTGCCTTAATTTCTTTTTTTCATAATTTTAAGCCAATTCTTTCTCCAAAACCCTATTACTCCGGCAGAAGGAATAAAAAGAGAGCTATGGACAAAAAGAAAGCCTCGAAATGGAACCTGGCCATTCTGATTCTGGGCGCCCTTTTCCTGATGTCGCCGGCACCCCCGGCCCTGAGGCCCGCTTTATTCCCCGGTACCCTTACAATTCCAGCCAGCCGTTCCACGCTCCCCGAACAATCCCGGGTGATGGCGACAACAATTCCGGAGACCACTGTCACCACCTCGCAAAACACAGCCACCATCTCCGACACCCCCGCACCCCCTGAAGAGTACCATCAGCGGGGTCTCTTTGAATACCGCCTTCCCCCCGGATGGTCCGTCGCCGAAGAGCATACCAATGCCGAATACCTCTCTTTCTCCCAGGTGGTGGAGGGAGAACTCCGCTACAATGTGCGCATCCGCACCAAGGGATTTCCCGTTGCTAACGACGGGGAATTCCAGAAGATCTTAGCCTCCCTGACCAAAAACTACGCAGCAAAAAACAACCACATCGATCTGGTCGAGGAACAGAGCCGTTATACCACCTTTGGCATCGAAAGGTGCACTATGCTCTCCTACTTCGCTCCCGACTTCAACCACCGGGGATTCCTCTTTTGTCCGATCGTCAACGGCAAGCTTTATTATGTCGCCGTCTTTGATAAGAGACCGCAGAAAAAGGAGTTGCGCCGCGACGCGGCCGATTTCATCGCCGGACTGTGGCTGAAGGGCACCCGCCCGCAGGAGACTCCGCAGCCCCTGGCCACCGGCACTTCCGCGGGCTCCCGGGCCCCCCTGGAAGTGGAGGGGGAGACCATCCCCGCAGCACAGCCTATTCCCTTCCTCGATATTAAAACCATCACCGCCAGCCAGTGGGACGGAGCGGTCGCCGGCGCTATGGAGGGGATGCGCCTCGTATACGGCCCTATGAACGAGGCCGAAGAGGCGGAATTCATGAAGGCCTGGGCCCCCCTGCGGCAGACCCCCTTCCGGGAAGCCGTCGATTATATGAATAAATTCAATCCCCTGCTGGGAGAATTCCTCGTCTACAGAACCGCCGTGGTCCAAACCAGCCAACTCCTCGAAGAGGCCGTCACCAATGCCGGATACGCCGCCGAATTTGACGACCCCGGGGGTGTCAGGAATTACATGGAGCTGGCCTCCCGCTACCAGGCCCTCCTCCTCTCCCGCCAGAAAAGACTCGACCAGGTGGCCCAAGCCCTGGCAGACCTGGGAAACCCTCCCGACGGCCGTGCCCTTATGGCCCAACGCCAAAAACGCTATAAACAGGAAAAGGAATTCCTGGAATCCCTCCTCAGCGACTTCACCCCCGAAGGATGCTGGGCAGGCACCCAGAACCAGTTCTACGATCCCAGCTATAAATTCGGAGAGGTGTGGTTCCCACGCTATTTTTACATCTACAAAATCGACACCCCCGACGGGGAAAAATACTACGACATAGAGCTCTGCGGCGAGTGCAACTACTCCTCCCTGCCGGGAAAGAGCACCGTCAGAGGTAACATGGGTGACCGCTTCATCCGCAGGGAACTGACCACTCCCGACTATTACGGCAAGGGCGTCGGCGGCGCTAACGACGGTAAGCTCTTCCACCATTTCGTCCGTTTCGACTACCCCAACATCCCTTCCTTCCCGGAAACCACCAGTGCCCGGTTTAAGGAGTTGATCGCCACCGGCGAAAAGGTAAAAAACACGCTGTTCAACGGGAGCTTCACCAAGCAGATGGCCATTAATAGCATGGCCGCGGCTTTTTTCAAAACAGCCGTCAGGTGGACCGAAGAGGAGCGATGGGATGACTATGCCCATGACCCGGAATCGGTGTTTATTCCCGACGAACTGAAAAAGGCCTTTGCCGCAGAAATGGCCGGGGGTGGGCCTTCCGCCACGCTGGCCGCCCAAACTCCGGCAAAGAAACCTGAAACCCCGGCAGGACAGGCTTCCGTTAAGGGAAATGCCAGCGCCGACCACAGCGCCGAAGAACGCCGGAAAATCACCGAAGAGACCATCGCCTTCCACAAAACCAACCTGTCCATCATCGAAAAGAACATGAGCCGCGACAGGGAAGAACTGAAAGGGGAAAAGGACCCCCGCCGCCGTGAGGCCCTGCAACTCAGGATACTGGGGGCCCAGGCCGACCTTCAGGCCGAAAAAGACCGCATCGCCACCATCCAGACCGGCGAGATCGTCCACTCCCGCTCCCCGTGGGACGAGTATGCCAGGGCCGGATTCATCCAGAACATCGCCCGGAACCAGCAACGCCTGGAAAACATCAGCCGCAGCGTCCGCAAAGCCTATGAGATGGCCGACAAACTCCCCGAGGAGCAGGCCCGGAAGGCCAGGGCCATCATCGGCAATAAATTCCGCGGCGAAATGGTCGGCAACCTCGATGAGGCCGGCGTCCTGGCCATCGTCGAAGAAGCCAACAACGTCGGAAGGCAGTATTACGAAGAGAAAATGGCCGTTGACAGGGCCGCCAACAAAGAGGCCGTGGCCGACGCCGAATGGGCCGACGCCTGCCTCCAGACCGCCCAGGTGGTCAAGACCGCCGCCGACGGCAGCATGACGGTGCTCTCACTCTTCGGCGGACAATATGTCAATAACGTCTACCAGGGAGTTACCGGCTATATCGAAGGGGGCCCCAAAGAGGCTTTCCTGCGGGTGGCAGGATCTTACAATACCGTAACCGGAATAGCCGTGGATGGCTTCCGCGGCTTTGAAACCGCCGTGAACAACGGAGGCGATTTCATGGATGGCCTCAAAGGGGCCGCGGGTGAGGCCGTCAAAGGGTATATCACCAGCAAGGCCTTCTCCTACGGCGCTGGGAAGATCTCCTCGGCTTACGCCCGCCCCAACGGCCCCCTGCCCGACCTCGACAATCCCGGCGCCGTAAAGAGCGGCACCTCCCCGGCAGCGAAAGGTGGCACTTCCCCGGCAGCGAAAGGTGGCACTTCCCCGGTAGCGAAAGGTGGCACCTCCCCTGACGCCCCCGCGCAGGTTCGGACCAAAGGCAAACCCGCCATCGACGCCGACGACTTCAACCGGCCCCTCTCTCCCCAGGAGATGGAACACTACCGGGAACAGGTGGCCGATGGACGCATCAGGGTGACCTCCTACAAAAAAAGCTACGAGAAACTGGAGGCCGCCCGTCAGGCCGGGGCTCCCCCTTCGGAAATCAAAAAAATCCTGGTCGAACTCGACGACCGCTCCGCAAAAATACACAGCTCTCCCCAGGCCAAAATGATGATGAAAACCCTCCAGAAAGACCCCAAAAACCTGGACCTCATCAAACGCTACAGTAATTCGATGGACCGGGTTCACCAGCGGGTCGAAAAACGGTACCACCAGGAGATGGATGAACGGGGATGGAGCCGCGAGGAGCTGGAAGCCATCCGCAACAGGCCCGACCCCGCTGATCTGCAGCGGGCCCGCGAAAAACAGGCACGGGGAGAGACCGTGCAGCCTGAAGACCTCCTGGGCAGCAAAACCGTTAACATGGACTACGACGCCGGCCGGAAAGCCAAAACAGGCCCCGACGGACGCCCCCAGCCGCCGGTGAAGAACGGAGAACCTACCTCCGTGGAGGCCTGGCACGCCGATGCCCAGGAGGCCTGGGAAAAGGCTTTTCATGCGGAAACCGGACAAAACGCAGCCCACTCCTGGGAAAACATCACCCACTCCAAGGTGAGCGACGCCTATGCCGACCTCAACGTACTCCAGAAAAACGGCATCCTCCACGCCAACAAGGCATGGGCCGGACAAACAGCCGACGTCACCTATTTCAAGGGAGAACATATCAGGCAATCGCCCGAATTCCAGAAAGTGGAGAAATATGTAGAAATCGCCAGGGGCACCGCCAAGGACTACCGCACCAAAATGAACCCCCTCATGGAAAGCAAAAAGCCCCAACCGGGAACAGCTTCCCATGAGGCGTGGCAAAAACACAAAAACTACTGGGACTCCGTCAACGGGGTCATGGAACAGATGGGCACCGGCCGCAAGGACCCAATGACTGCCGACCGGGAAATCCGCGAAATCACCGGCGGCAAAAGCCTCCTGGAAGTGACCTTCGACATGCGCAACTTCATGGAATCCCTCATGAAGTTGTAAT
>CAZMMX010000085.1:0-3257 GCA_964567485.1 uncultured Prolixibacteraceae bacterium
TTCCCCGCCGGGGCCCCCACTTCCAGGCTTTGGGGAACCGACCTGTATACCGACGACAGTTCCATTGCCACGGCCGCCGTGCATGCCGGACTCATCACCCCTCAAAGCGGAGGTACCGTGACCATTGAAATCCGCCCCGCAGCCTCTTCCTATAAGGGATCTTCCCGGAACGGGGTCGTCAGCAAACCTTACGGAAGCTTCGGCGGAAGCTTCGTCTTCGTTAGGGGTCAGTAAAGAATTGTCCCCGGGATCAACCGGGTCATAACTTTCAACGCCGACTCCGGCAGATATCTCCGGAAGTTGGCATAGCAGCACCGGTAAAAGAGACAGACTGAATATCTGGCAGAACGGCGATGATTTCATGGGATTCATGTCGTGGACCGATGATGCCGTAATTACCGGGGCTTACCGCCAGATATCAGCGCCGTTTCTTCTCTTCCCGCTTGGCCTCCTTTTCGGCCCGTTTCTCTTTCAGGCTCTTGGTAGCCTTCTTCATGGTATGCTTTTCCTTGACTACCTTCTCGTGTGACATAGCTTAAAGTTTTGATCACTCAAAATTATGGAATTTTACATTTACCAGATGGAGATATTGTTTTTATCTTTAAATTTGAAGGAGCCGGACCACCACCCCATCAGTGGGTGCCCTAACTAAGAAACCATCACTCATCACATGGAAACAGTTAACATCCATGCGCCCTGTTCCCGCATCCCGGATGGTTAACCTCGAAAGAAACGAAGTTCTCTAAAGCCTGTTAATTGTGCTTCATAGGATTTAACAGACCAACCAAATATCTTAAACAGATGAAATACCCATGCATATTTTATGCGCCAACCGTGATGAAATAGCGAAGCTAATCTTGGCGACCGCTGAAAACGGACAAGGACCGCCAAAATAACCACATGGGTATCACATGTGTTTCCAGTGATTTGCCATATGAACGTAAAAATTTAAATACATGAAACCACTATTTTCCTTTTTTCTCGTGTTCTTAGCCTCCCTGTCCCTTGCCCAACCCCGTTTTGTGGTGCAGGGGGGGTCGGCCAGGGTATTTGCCAATATCAACGAAGCCATTGCCGATGCCCAACCGGGCGACACCCTCTATTTACCGGGTGGCGGATTTAACCTGACCAATTCCACGATCGACAAAACGCTGCACTGGGTAGGGGCTGGTCACTACCCCACCTTCACAACCGCCACCGGCACCTCCCGTATTGCCACCACCCTGGTTCTTACAGGGAATGCTGACGGCAGCACCTTTAACGGCATTCATTTCCAGGGGGAGTTAAGGATGGGATCACCCGATAACGAAACGGCAAACATCACCCTGATGCGTTGCCGGGTTGATGGCACCATTTACCTCCGCGCCAACGATGGGGGGAACCCTACCCTCGCGTTTTCAGCGATCGAAACGGTGTTCCTCGGTCCTGTCGTTGGCTACAATGCCACCAACTGCCTGTTCCGGAACTCTATCTTTACAGGAGGCAGCAGCTATATCTCAGCCATCCACCAATCCCTGTTTCTGAACAACCTCATCGCAACCAGAAACCCCGGATGGCCCTACTCAAATTTATCACTCTTACAGGGATGCAGTTTTAACAACAACATTTTTGCCCATACCGCCAATCTCGATGGGGTCACCACCTGTGACTTCAATAACAACATCTTCGCCACGACAATACCCCTGGGGGGCACCAACACATTTACCGATAACACGGGAGACGTGGACATGACGACGGTTCTGGAAAGCTATACGGGCGACATTTTCACCTTTAACTATGACCATAACTATCACGTGAAGGCTGATTTTCCGCAAAGATTAAATACCACCGACGGCACAGAGGTGGGCATTTTTGGCACCTCTGCTCCCTACAAGGAGGGCGCCGTACCCTTTTATCCCTATATTAAATCGGCTCAGATAGGTGCAGAAACATCCAACAACAAACTGGGGGTATCCATAACGGTGGAGGCCCAGACCCGCTGAGTTAACGCTCTTCTCCGGAAGGGGTAACGGCTTCAGGGCTGCCTCCGGAATAAGAGGCTTTCTCTCACCTTATAGCGCTTCAGCCATGATCAAAAAAACCATATCCGTGTTAGGGCTGGCCTTCTGTTTTACTCTTGCGGCAGCCCAGTCGTCATTGTCAAGATATGAATACTGGATCGATGACGGGTTTGAGGAACGGGCAAGCCAAACCATCGTGCCAGCGCCTGAACTGAACCTGGAAACCCTGGCCGATATGGCAACATTGGCCCCGGGAGCCCATTCTCTCCACTTCCGGATCTGCGATGCATCAGGCCTCTGGTCCCCTGTGTTATCCCGCTTTTTCCTGGTGGGACTTACCGCTGACACCCCTGAATTATTGCAGATCGCAGGGTATGAGTACTGGTTCGATCTTCAGTTCAATACCCGGGTTTCCTCATCCTTCAGCCCCACCCCGCTGGTTGAATTCAACCAACCCGTGGAAACCGGCACTCTGGCTACCGGAGCCCATTCTCTCCACTTCCGGTTCCGCGATGCATCAGGCCACTGGTCTCCGGTGCTATCCCGCTTTTTCCTGGTGGGACTTACCGCTGAGACCCCGGAAATGCTGCAGATTGCAGGTTACGAGTATTGGTATGACCTGGATGACGCCCATCGCGCTTTCCTCTCTTTTACTCCCACCACCCTGGTAGACCTTGACGAGCTCCTTGAAACCGCAGCACTGAGCATGGGCGTCCACTCCCTCCATTTTCGCTTCCGCGATGCATCAGGCCACTGGTCACCCGTGTTATCCCGCTTTTTCCTGACAGGAATGGGGGCATCATCGGCCGAAAAACTCAAAATCAGCGGTTACCACTACTGGTTTGACCAGGATGATGATCTTAAGGTGGTCCGGACTTTCTCTCCCGTTGATCAGCTTGTACTCAATGAAACCATTGATGCCGACACTCTCCCCGATGGGATGCACACTCTTCATCTTCGGTTCTGCGATGCGGCCAACAGGTGGAGCCCGGTAATATCAGGATATTTCATCAAGGCCAGGATTTGGCAGGACCAGCTGCAAAGCCGCATCAACAGGGTCAGATATTGGTTCAATAACGATATCGGCCAGGCCATTTCCCTCAGAGTTGCCCCACAACAGCAGCTCATTCTGAACGACAGTCTCATGGTAGGATTGCCCGAAGGCATGCAAACCATAAGCTGGCAGTTTGGGGATACCCTGGGATTGTGGAGCTCCCCCCTCTCCTCGCCATTCTACCACAACCCGGTTCTGAACCA
>CAZMMX010000085.1:3357-5671 GCA_964567485.1 uncultured Prolixibacteraceae bacterium
TGCAGTTGAAAGGCCATCCCGTGGCTCTTCCCCTCAGTATACCCCTTTCCGCCGGCTGGAACATCGTCTCCTTTCCCGCCATCGCCCCCCACGATGCCCTGGAGGTCATGCAACCCCTGATGGATGCCGGCGTACTCGAAAAAGTGATGGACGAGGCCGGAAATTCCATCGAAAACCGCGGTCTCTACGGTGGCTGGGTAAACAGCATCGGAAGCTTTCTGCCAGGAAAAGCCTACAGAATAAAAGTGAATGCCGACACCACCTGGGTGGTTGAATAAGTAACATGGATGGTGTTGTGCAAATGTTGTGCAAGTCACAAAAAGAAAAACCGCAACTGATTATTAATCAATTGCGGTTTTCATTGTGGGGAGTGATGGATTCGAACCACCGAAGGCGTCGCCAATAGATTTACAGTCTACCCCATTTGACCACTCTGGTAACTCCCCTAATTTCTTGAGCCGGATGTCAGATTCGAACTGACGACCCCGAGATTACAAATCACGTGCTCTGGCCAACTGAGCTAATCCGGCAATTTTAGTCCAATATCAGTCTGAATCTTTATAGAACTCCATTTCTGTGAACGCGGGGCAAAGAAAAAGATATTTTTTTGAATCTGCAATACCCGCCATCACAAAAAAAAGGATCAAAGAACTTTCACAAAAAAGTGGGTAAGCTACCTGCATCGCACCGCTACAACCGCCTACCCTTGCTGTCTTCCAACCCTGGGGGAATTCAGCAGGAGCTGGTCGTGCAGGACTTACCCGGCACAAAAGTAGTAAAAATGATGTATATTTGCCGAACTATTCCTTTAAATTTAAAATCATGGAAGAACAACCTGTCTACAACGAATTGGAAACGGCTGATAATCAAAAACCTATGTGGAAACATGCCGTCACCTACGGTCTTTATTTTGCCGTGGCTTATATCCTCATTTCCGTAGTGGTCTATATTACGGGGGCCATGAATTCCAAGCCGGTGACCTGGATTACCAACATCGTGATGATTGTGGCGATCATCCTGATCCAGATCCACTACCGGAAAACCCTGGGGGGGTTCATCTCCTACGGTCAATCGGTCGGCATCGCCGTCCTTTCCATGTTAATGGCGGCTGTTCCCATCGCCATCTATACCTATGCCTTGTACAAGTTCATTGACCCGGCATTGTTGGATCAGATCAAGATGATGACCGAAGAACAGATGGTGAACCGGGGAATGCCGGAAGAACAGCTCGACGCGGCACTGGCCATGTCCAGCAAATTCCAGACTCCCGGAATTATCGCCTTTTCCCAGTTCTTTAACCTGCCCCTGACGGGTGTTATCATCGGACTGATCACCTCTATTTTCATCAAGAAGCAATCACCCGATAAAATATTCGAATAGCCCTTAACCCTCATTCTATGGATATTTCCGTTGTCGTCCCTCTTTTTAATGAAGAGGAATCCCTGCCTGAACTGATCCGGTGGATCAAGCGGGTCATGGACAGGAAAAACTACACCTACGAAGTCATCCTGGTCGATGACGGAAGCAACGACTCTTCCTGGCAGGTCATCAGCCGGCTACACCGCGAAAACCCTGCCGTCAGGGGAATCAAGTTCCGCAGGAATTACGGGAAATCTGCCGCCCTCTTCTGTGGTTTTGAAGCCGCACAGGGCGAGGTGGTCATCACTATGGATGCCGACCTGCAGGACAGTCCCAACGAGATTCCCGAACTGGTCAGAATGATCAGGGAAGAAAAATACGACATGGTCTCGGGGTGGAAGAAGAAAAGGTTCGACCCCATCACCAAAACCATCCCCTCCAGGCTCTTCAACGGCACTGCCCGTCTGGCTTCGGGGATACAACTCCACGACTTCAACTGCGGTCTCAAGGCTTACCGCAAGGCCGTAGTCAAAAGCATCGAGGTATATGGTGAGATGCACCGCTATATCCCCATTTTGGCCAAACATGCCGGATTCAGCCGTATCGGGGAAAAAGTGGTGCAACACCAACCGCGGAAATACGGAACTACCAAATTCGGCATCGAACGCTTCGTCAACGGATACCTCGACCTTCTTTCGGTCACTTTCATTTCCCGGTTCGCCAAGAAACCCATGCATTTCTTCGGACTGATGGGCACCTTTGTCTTCCTCTTCGGCTTCATTGCCACCATCGTCGTGGGGGTCAACAAACTAACCATGCTCGCCCGGGGTATCAGAGCCCCCCTGGTCGCCGACAACCCCTGGTTTTTCATCGCCCTGACAGCCATGATCATCGGCACCATGCTTTTCCTTACGGGCTTCATCGCCGAACTGGTCTCCCGCAGTGCCCCCGAAAG
>CAZMMX010000085.1:5771-8335 GCA_964567485.1 uncultured Prolixibacteraceae bacterium
CCAGGGTGCCGAAGCCCCCGGTTCCGGTTTTTCCCCGGAAGAGAAGACACCTGAGCCTGAAAAGATCAGCGTAAACCCACCTGCAACCGTCACCCCGGCTGAGCCATTGGCTGAAGCCATGGCTGTGACCACGGAAGAAACCGCACCTGCCGTGGAATTCCCGGTACCTGAAATTGTAAAGAAGGTGAAATTTGCATGGGAAAGACCGGCGGTGACAGAAAAGGTACCCCCGGAACCTGAGGAAGAAGTGACGGAAATCCCACAAACCGTGTCAGAGAAGCCCATATGGGGAGAAACCACCATAGAACCAGATTCCGGTACACCCGAAAATGAGGAAGACGCCCTTCCCGTCACGGAAGATCAAGCCATCACTGACGATCCGCTCTACAGCAGCACAAAGGTGAAATTTGCATATGAGGAGGTGACCGACCAGGAAGTGGACGATACCGGGGAGGAAAAGAGAGGGGATGAGCCCTCTTCCGCCGGACAGGAAAACATGGGAAAACCACGAAAGGTGACCACGGTGAGAAAAAAACAGAAACCCCAGGATAACACCCTGTTCTGATCTGCGGAATAATGATGGTTAAACCCGTGGAATTCCCCCGTCCGAGGGAAACAGGAGAGATATACCAGGATGCACTGCGGTTTCTGCGAAGTGAATGGAAACCCATAGCCAGGATCATGGCCATTTATGTCCTCCCCTTCATTCTTATCTATGCCGCGGCACAGGTATTCATGCAGATGAAACTCGCCGGCTCTTCAGAAGTAATCAGTGAGATGGAACCCGAAAAACTGATGAAGGAAATCGGTCCCATTTATAAAAACCTGATGATCACCCTGGCCTTTTACCTCTTTGTGCAGTCGCTCTTTATGGCTGCCGTCTTTTCCTGTGTGCAGGCCTATATCGCCAGGGGCAAAGGAGGGTATACCCCCGGTGATGTCGCCCCATTCCTCTCCTCCAATGCCCTTATGACCCTGGGAGCCACTCTGGCTGCGGGATTCATCTCCTTCTCAGGCCTTTTTCTGCTGATCATCCCGGGACTCATCCTGGCCAATTCCCTCTCTCTGACCCCCTTTATCGCTGTTCATGAAAGAAAAGGGGTCTACCCGGCACTGCTGCGCTCCTTTATGCTCACCCGCACAGCCTGGTGGCACACCCTGGTCCTCAACCTCACAGGAATCCTGATCATCTGGGGAGTCAATATCCTGCTCACCCTTCCTCTTTCCGCCTCCCTGACAGCGTCGGGAACGGCCACCACCGGAACCCCAGCTTCTCTTCCCACGGAATTATGGCAGTGGATGGCCATGGGAGCTGCCCTGGCCATCAGTTCCCTCTTCGCCATCTTTCCCTTTCTCTTCCAGGCTTTCCAATACTTCAACCTGACGGCAAGATTCCCGGAAACGCCATAGACCCGGGAGCCGGAAGTAGGGAATCGTGAACCGGAATTCTTGAACCGGCACCCTTGAACCGGCATTCTTGTGTAAAGGCAGTTTATCTGCTATTGATGATAAGTTATTGCTTACTCAATATTGGATATGGATTCTTAGCCATTCGATATCGGCTACTGATTATTGGATATTGATTATTGGATATTGAAATTGAATTTCTCCATTTTATTCCTGGTCTCTTCCCATTCCCTGACCAGCCGTTCCATAATGACCGCCACAGGATCGACGGCATTGATCATTGACGAGACCTGGCCGATTTCCAGTTCGCCTTCTTCCAGGTCTCCTTCGAAGATCCCTCTTTTGGCTCTTCCTCTTCCCAGCAGTGCAGCCATCTCTTCCGTTGATGCACCACGGGCTTCGGCTTCGGCCACCTGACGGAAGAATCCGTTTTTAATGAGCCTTACAGGGGCCAGTTTTTTCAGGGCTAAAAGGGTATCTCCCTCTTCCAGGGAGGTCACCAGCGTCTTAAAAGTGGCATGGGCTGAAGACTCTTTGGCCACGGCAAAGAGGGAGCCGATCTGTACTCCTTCGGCTCCCAGGGCCATGGCCGCCATCATGGCGGCTCCTGAGCCGATTCCCCCGGCGGCCAGCAGGGGCAGCGAAACAGCCCTTCTAACGGCCGGAACCAGCACCATGGTGGTGGTCTCCTCCCGGCCATTATGACCTCCTGCTTCAAAACCTTCAGCCACCACAGCATCCACCCCTGCCTCTTCGCACTTCCGGGCAAAACGAACCCCCGACACCACATGGGCCACCACGATGCCCCGCTGTTGCAACCATCGGGTCCACTTGCCGGGACTTCCGGCAGAGGTGAAAACAACGGGCACCTTCTCGCCGGCGATGATCTCCATGATGCTCTCCACCTCAGGGTACATCAGGGGAACATTGACCCCGAAAGGGTGCGGCGTGGCCGCCCGGGTTTTTCGGATGTGCTCCAGCAGGGTTTCCGGATGCATCGACCCGGCTCCCAGAAGCCCCAAACCCCCGGCATTGCTCACCGCCGACACCAGCCGCCACCCCGAACACCATACCATCCCCCCCTGAATCACAGGAAGCCTGATGGAAAAGAGATCACAAATTCTATTCATAACAAAAGTTATTTCTAATTTTGTCCG
>CAZMMX010000086.1:0-8236 GCA_964567485.1 uncultured Prolixibacteraceae bacterium
GTTGAATACCATCCAGAATATCAGGAAGGGGGTTCATCTGAAACGTGAAATCGTGACGTTAAGAAATGAAGTACAGAAGAAATACAGTTACCAGAATACCATCATCGGCAGTAGTCAGGCCACCAAAAGGATCTACGGATTCATTGAAAATGCCGTGCGTACCAACATTTCCGTGACCCTTACCGGGGAAACCGGCACCGGCAAGGAGGTGGTGGCGAAGGCCATTCACTACAACTCGAAAAGGGCGGCAAAACCTTTTGTGGCCGTGAATATGGCGGCGATTCCGAGGGAACTGACCGAAAGTGAACTTTTCGGTCATGAGAAGGGGGCCTTCACGGGGGCCCATTTCCGGAGGATAGGAAAATTCGAGGAAGCTACAGGAGGGACCCTTTTCCTGGATGAGATCGCTGAAATGGATATCACCCTTCAAGCCAAGCTATTACGGGCATTGCAGGAAAAAGAGATTGTCAGGGTGGGCAGCAACAAACCGGTAAAAACCGACTGCCGCATCATTGCGGCCACCAACCTTAACCTGCAGGAGGCCGTCTTGAGCGGGCGATTCCGACAAGATCTCTACTACCGCCTTTACGGGTTGCAGATCGAGCTTCCGCCCCTGCGGGAAAGAGGAAACGATATCATCCTGTTGTCGAGGCACTTCATCAAAGAATTCTGTGCCGAAAACAACCTCCCCGAGAAATCTTTGACCAAGGCAGCTGCCGACAAACTTCTGAACTATGCCTTCCCCGGAAATATCAGGGAATTGAAATCGGTCATCGAACTGGCCGTTGCGCTTTCCTTAGATGATGCCATCAACGGAGAGAATATCATTCTGGGCAACGAAGTTCTGATGAATGAACGCTCCGATAAGGAAATGACCCTGCGGGAGTACGATATTCATATCGTAAAAAAGTACCTCGAGAAGTACAATAACGATATCAAGCTGGTAGCACATAAGCTCGACATAGGGGTGGCCACGATCTACAGGATGCTTAAGGAACACAAATAACCCGGTACCCCTCCCAACCTTTATGGTGATCCCGGGTAACTATCAATTTGATAAACCCACATCATAATGATAGGGTAATTCTGATGCGACGGATCTCTATCCCCCTGGCTGACTGCGCTATATTCCTCCATTTCCTCATTGGCTTGATGTTTGCCTCTTTCGTTAACGAGATGATCAAAGATATTTACACCACTCTAACCAAAGGTTCCCTGCCAGTAAGTCCGGGCATTCAGTTTAGCAGAGTCCCGCAGAATCCCGGCTTACTGGTTTTTATTGATACAGCAGTGAAAATCACACAAATTCCCCCTGGAATTTACCCTTAACCAAAAAAAGTAAAAGCTCAAAAGGGGTATCAGAAATGAGACCCCTTTTGAGTTATTGCCTGTTTTCCATCGGCCCCTGACCAAAGGGGGTTTTGGCCCCTGGTCCTGACAAGAGGGCGGCCATTTCCAGGCGCAATCCTTTGATATTCCGTCGCGATGAGTTATCTTGCGCGAAGCACTTTCACATATTACTTTCACATTAGTGACGTTTATCAAAAAGAGCATCGAATAACCACCGTTAAAGAACGGGAATGACAAAAGGTGAGCACGAAATCATAATACCGCTCGAAGGGGTTGACAACGAACACAATGCCCTGATTGTGACCCAGACGCTTGCGCGTATCAGGGGGATTGAATCGTGCCGGGTAGAGGTCAACAATATGCGGGTAGTGCTTATCACCCAAAACACGGCGACGATTTCAGAGGTGGTCAAAGCCATCAGGGCCCTGGGCTATGAAGTGCCCACGGTGACAAAAAGCTTTGATGTGCTGGAAATGAGCTGTGCCGCCTGTGCGGTAAGTGTGGAAACCATGTTGACATCATTGCCGGGCGTGGTGAAAGCCGGTATCAATTACGCCACGGCAGCGGCCACGGTGGAATTCATTCCGGAGGTGGTCAGGAGCGAAGCATTGAAAAAAGCCGTTCAAAGTATAGGCTACGACCTGCTTATCGAAGATAATCAGGCCCCCGGGGAGACCGCAGAATCCTTTCGACAGGAAAAATACCACCAGTTGAAGCGCCAAACCTTCCTGGCCCTGGTATTTTCCTTTCCGTTACTGGTCATCGGGATGTTTTTCATGGAGATGCCCTTTGCCAACTGGATCATGTGGGTGTTGAGCACTCCGGTACTGGTATGGCTGGGTCGGGGATTTTTCATCAACGCCTGGAAGCAGTTACGTCACCGGTCGGCCGGAATGGATACCCTGGTTGCTCTGAGTACGGGCGTCGCCTATGTATTCAGTGTTTTCAACACCCTCTTTCCCCAGTTCTGGCACCAAAGGGGATTGCATGCCCATGTGTATTTCGAGGCGTCGGCGGTAATTGTCGCTTTCATATTGCTGGGCAGGTATCTGGAAGAAAAAGCCAAAGCCGGGACCTCATCTGCCCTAAAAAAGCTGATGGGTCTGCAGCCCTCTGCGGTTACGGTGATCCACCCCGATGGAAGTTACGATGAGACTGCCGTTGAGAATGTGGAACCCGGAAATATCATCATGGTGAAACCGGGCGGGAAAATTGCCGTGGATGGTACGGTGACCGAAGGAATTTCGTGGGTGGATGAGAGCATGTTGAGCGGAGAGCCGTTGCCCGTACTGAAAAAAGAAAACGACAGGGTTTTTTCCGGAACCATCAATCAAAAGGGGAGTTTCCGATATAAGGCCGAACAGGTGGGAGGCGACACCCTGCTGGCCCATATCATTAAAATGGTGCAGGATGCCCAGGGGAGTAAAGCCCCTGTGCAGAAACTGGTGGATAAGATAGCCGGCATTTTTGTGCCCGGGGTCATCATGATCGCCCTGGCGGCCTTTGTTACATGGAACCTGTTGGGCGGGGAAGAAGCCTTCACCCGGGGCCTGCTGGCGTTGATCACGGTTTTGGTGATTGCCTGCCCTTGTGCGCTGGGACTGGCCACCCCTACGGCCATTATGGTGGGAGTAGGCAAAGCCGCCGAGAAGGGTATTCTGATCAAGGATGCCGAAAGTCTGGAGATCGCCCGGAAGGTGAATATTGTGGTACTCGATAAAACAGGAACGGTCACCGAGGGTAAACCCGGAGTCACCGATGAATTCTGGACAGATGAAGCAGCACAACTGAAACAGATCCTTTTCAGTATTGAAAAAGTGTCGGAACACCCATTGGCGGAGGCAGTGGTGCACCACTTGCAAGGTCACGAAAATTTGAAAGTTACTGACTTTGAAAGCATTATCGGCATGGGAGCCCGGGCGGTGGTGCATGGTGAAATCTATACCATCGGAAACAGTAGATTGATCCAGGAAAACAAAATCAGCTTTGATGAAGAGGTGTCGGAGAAGGTCAGACAATGGGCCCTCGAAGCTAAAACAGTGATCTGGTTTGCCCGCCAGGGGAAAACGGTAGCCGTTCTTGCGGTTTCCGATCCTATAAAGGAGACCTCCCGGGGAGCTGTGGCAGCATTGCAAAATGCGGGGATCGAAGTATATATGCTTACGGGAGACCACGAAACAACAGCCAGAGCGATTGCCGCCCAGGCTGGTATCAGTCAATTCAGAGCCGGGGTGTTGCCCGCTGAAAAGGAGAATTTCGTAAAAGATCTGCAGCAACAGGGAAAAATCGTGGCCATGGTGGGTGATGGCATCAACGACAGTGCCGCTTTGGCCCGTGCCGATGTAAGTATAGCCATGGGAAAAGGAAGCGACATCGCCATGGATGTGGCCACAATGACCATCATTTCCTCAGACCTGGGCAAGATTCCGGAGGCCATCAGGCTGTCGCAGGCTACCGTGAGAACCATCAGGGAGAACCTCTTCTGGGCATTTTTCTATAACCTCATCGCCATTCCTGTGGCTGCCGGAATCCTATACCCCGTCAACGGCTTTTTGCTGAATCCCATGATGGCCGGTGCTGCGATGGCTTTAAGCAGTGTAAGCGTGGTGAGCAACAGCCTCCGGCTGAAATGGAAAAAATGAAAAAAGGCGGTCATCCTGCAAAATAACCGGAATCCGTGCAACAACTTCCGTTGAATGATTGTTATCCTTTAAAGAGTTTTCGCAGGATAGTATGTTTTCATCTAAAAACGAATAATGATGAGTGGCGACAACAAAACCTTCCGGTTCAGGACCAATATCAAATGTGGCGGTTGTGTGGCCACGGTATCCCCTTTTCTGAATGCTGCCCGGGGGATCATTCACTGGGAGGTTGACACGGCCGGGATTAACAAAACCCTAACGGTTCATTCCTCAGGGATCAGCGAGGAAGAGGTCATAAGAATCGTGCAGGAGGCAGGGTACAAAATTGAGGTGCTTCCGTGAACCATTAGGGCATATTCTTTTTCTCCACCGTCCAAACTTCAGATTGCGAAAGTCCGCAGGGGTTACCGGTAAACAGCCGGCCTGCCTCACGGTCGTTTTTCAGCTGCCATTTGTACCAATGTGTGGCCACCCTGGCGAATTCTCCACCGTGAGGTTGGCTGTAAGTGCCCCCATGTCCGACATCCATATTGGCCACAAACACGGGAACATGATTGATTTTTCGGAAATCATCCATCCCGTTTTCATAGGCAATGTCAGATTTGCCCCCCAGCAGGTAAAGTGCCGGGGTGTGTAACTTCTGCAGCTGTTCTTTTTTCACCTGGGGCATGCCTGGCATTCTGCCGACCGGATTTTCAAACAAACCGCTGTTGCATACCACAATGGTCGAAATTCGGGGATCCGTGGCGACCTCAAGGGTTTGCAACCCTCCGCACGACATACCGCTCACCGCAATTTTCTTCGTGTCAATTTTTTGGTAATAGGGACTGTTCTTATCCTTGTTTTGTGCGATGGCCCAATCGATGGCATCGAGCAGTTGTTTCGATACCGAACGGCCTCTTTCCTGCTCTCCCTCTTCCCGGGGCATGGTGCCTATGGCTACGACGAGAAATCCATGAGAAGCCACCTCATTTAAAAAGTTGACGTGTTCCCAGGGGGAGTTGAAACAGGCTCCATTGCCCCAGGCAATCACCGGCAGCTTGTTCTTCCGGCCAAAAGGGGCGAGTTCCGCCGGCCTGAAAATGGTGTGCGTAGGCAGTGATGGTTCGGTCATCATAAGGGCACTGTACTTTCCGGTACCGCCATCTTCAATGATCCGGGACTTCTTTTCCTGTGCAACAGATGAGCTGATCAAAAAACCAGAGATCATGAGCAGTAGAATGATTCTTTTCATACCTGATCGTATTTTATAAAGTTTAGTCGTGAATTGTCTCTAAAAATAGATATTCCAACGGTTATGGACAACAATAACACTATTGAACATATAGAATTTTTAAGCAGACCGATAGAGCCCTTCTTCAGCCCTGCGAGTGCTCAGGGTTTGGACAAGGTCTCCAGCAGCTGAACCTTTCGGCATTCATCCTCCTCAAAGATGAATCTCAATTTATCAAAAAAGGCATTATATTTGACACTTATCATATCCATTAAATGGTAACAAAACTGATAATTCAAGTTCTCTCGTTAACCTGAAATTTTCATTATCCCATCATTTTTATCATGCTATATAATTTAAAATCAACTCTTATCCTGCTGTTTGTTTCCGTGGCTTTCGTTTGTACGGGTTATGGACAGGATCAGATCATCCTGAATTCCGGGGATACCCTGACAGGACGCATAACCAAGGAGACCAAAAATCTGCTTTATTTCCGTCAAAGTTTCAAGGGAATAATGTCAAATGCGAAAGTGGAAAAATCGACCGTTCTCAAGTGGACCTATCACAATGTTCCCGATCAGGGAGCTGATGAAAATGATGTTCCGTCATTTGCCATGACGACCAGAAATGATCGGAACCAGGAGATTGTCCCTTCTTTTCCGGCAGGGGAAAGGTTCCGGGGTAATATTTCGGGAGGATTGGGTTATTTGATGGGAGATACTGATGAGGCTGAAAAATCACTTACCGGCCAGGGGGTTCCTGCTGAAGATGCCAAAAACTACTACAATGATCTGGTGCTGGGTTACAGCGGGATCGCCTCGTTGCATTACAGGGTTTCCCGGGATTACTGGATCGGGGCACACTACCTGGGGTTCTATACCAAGGCGAATATGACGACTTATTTTGATGACGGAGGGATGTATCGTTTTTATGGCGACATAGGGGAACGCTATTTTGTCAATTTCACCGGATTATCGCTGAGCTCTGCGGTATGGCTGGGTCGGAAAAAACAATGGGCCTATCATGCCGCCTACTCCGTCGGACCAGCCTTTTACCGTAATGAAACCGAAGTGATGCACCAGCAGGTATTGTTCAAAGGTGTGACCCTGGGGCAAAATCTGAGTTTGGGTTTGGAATATTTCATCACGCCGAAAATCAGTGTCAGCACCGATTTGTCATTATTCCGTGCTACGTTGAGAAAAGTGAAGGTGACCACAAACGGGGAAACCCAGGAAGTGGACCTGGATAAAGAGTCCTATGAGAATCTGAGCCGGGCAGATTTGACTGCCGGATTTGTATTTTACTTCTGATTTTGGAATGATGCTGATCATGAAACATAACAGTACCCAGGGTTCAGGAGGGTTTGCGATTTCCGCCATAAAGGTTAAGCTCTTCCTGGTAAGCATATTGTCCCTATCCTTGTTTATCCTATCTTGTAACCAGGATTTTCCGGAAGGGAATAAGGAGCCGTTATATATACTGGAGCAGGAGTTTGATTTTCCTGCCGGAACAAAAAACGGAACTTTAAACATCGATTTGCAGAACGACCGGAACACCACCTGCACACTTTTTATGTTCCCGAAATGGTTCAGCACAAGTCAGATCGAATTCCCTGTCACGAACGGGACCATCATTATCCCTTTTGAATTCAGGAATATAGATCAGTATATGAATCAGGGCTCGGCGCAGATTATTCTGAGAGTAAACGGGATCGGGCATTTTCAAGCCACCATTAATTATGGCTTAAACAATCAGAACCCAAATCCCGGCACGATGCAGTCTTTGACCTGCAGTACGGCACTCCTGGATTTTGGGATGAATAACGAACTGGAATTTACGTTGTCAAATCCGAATCCAAATGCTCCGGTAGAGTGGAGTGTGATGAATGTTCCCCCCTGGTTACAGCTTTCCCCAATGAGTGGAATGGTCCCTCCCAGTTCTAGCCTGATCATTAAAGGCACGGTGAACCGTACCGGATTACCGCTGGGTGAATATCAACAACAAATCGACATCCATTCGGTCCAACCCCAGGCATCACTCAGCATAATGGTCCGCATGCAAGTCGCAAACACTGTCGTTGTGAACACAAAAAACATCAAGTGGATAGAAGGGGATGTGACAGACGCCTATTTTTGCAAATCAACTGATTACCTGTACATTATAACTCATCATCCAAATGCCATATGGGTTAAGGCCCCGGGAGCAGATACCCTGATCAGTCATGCCCTGGACAAATCGCCCAACTGTCTTGACATCACCAGCGATGGAAAAACGGTGGCTATCGGATACAATCAGGCAAATGTTGACCTTTTCGACAGCTTTACCCTGGCGTTGAAGAAGTCGTACGAAACCGACTGCATTCCGGCCGAAATTGTTTTCGGGGAAAACGGGTGGTGTTACCTGACCCCCACCCTGGATCAGTGGGAATATCTGTACAGCCTGAACCTGACCTCCGGGGTCACCTATCGCAGAACTACGGAATATCCAATCTATGCGAAGGCCTATTTCATTAAAATGCCCGGAAAACCATGGCTTTATGGTACCAATCCGGGATTGTCTCCCGGGGGATTAATGATTGTCAACATTGCCAATGGGGCTGCCAATGATACCATACCCAACTGGCACGTTGAAACAGGCGGTGCCCTATGGATTTCTAAAGACGGGAAAAAGATATTTGCGGCGAACAAGAGAATATTCAGATTACCGGAATACACGGCAAATTCCAATTTGCAAACGGATCTTCCGGTGCTCGGTACACTTGATGTTCCGAAAGGCTACATCAGAAGTCTTGATTACAACGAGTCGCTGGATTGTTACTTTGTTGCGGGTTCTGATTTTGCCTGGACGGCGAGCGGAGCCGAAACCATTTATCAGCTTAACGGGATAAACTACTCGGCTGAACAATCCTTTAAGGTTGGCTCCTACCCTGCTTTGGCAGATGGTGTGACCAACAAGCCTATGGATGTTTTCTATCTATTCTCCTCCCCCACAGGCCAAAGGCTTTATGCCGTCAAGAAAGTATCCACCAGCA
>CAZMMX010000087.1:0-7942 GCA_964567485.1 uncultured Prolixibacteraceae bacterium
TCCGGCGGTTGAGGTCCGGCGGTTGAGGTCCGGTTTGTTCGGACAGGTGTGCTTAAGCTTTCCGGAAGGTGATTCGGGTGAATTCTTAGGTCCAGAGGGGTTTTTATCCTCCCTTTAAATAGAGTAAATTTACAAATGCCAAAAATGAGATGAGCGACAGGTTATATATTTTCGACACGACTCTCCGCGACGGGGAACAGGTTCCCGGCTGTCAGTTAAATACCATTGAGAAGATCGAAGTGGCGAAGGCTCTTGAGGAGCTGGGGGTCGACGTGATCGAAGCGGGCTTCCCGATTTCCAGTCCGGGTGATTTTGAATCGGTGGTACAGATTTCCAAGGCGGTGACCTGGCCGGTGATCTGCGGGCTCACGCGTGCCGTGCAGAAGGACATCGACGTAGCGGCGGAAGCCCTGCGCTATGCCCGGAACAAGAGGATCCACACAGGTATAGGCACCTCCTACTATCATATCCACTATAAGTTGAATTCGACACCTGAGGAGATCCTGGAGCGGGCTGTTGAGGCGGTGAAGTATTCTAAAAGGCTGGTGGAGGATGTGGAGTTTTATGCCGAAGATGCCGGTCGTTCCGACAATGAATATCTGGCGCGGGTGATCGAGGCGGTCATCAAGGCCGGGGCTACCGTGGTCAACATTCCCGATACGACGGGCTACTGTCTGCCCCACGAATTCGGGGAAAAGATCAGGTATCTCGTTGAAAACGTCAAAGGGATCGACAAGGTGGTGATTTCCACACATTGCCATAATGATTTGGGGATGGCTACGGCCAACACCATTGCGGGGATCATGAACGGGGCCCGGCAGGCCGAGGTGACCATCAACGGCATCGGCGAGAGGGCCGGCAACACGTCTCTCGAGGAGGTGGTGATGATCCTGAAAAGTCGTTATAAGATGCTGAATATCGACACCAACATCCGGACGCAGAACATTTACCGGACCAGCCGGCTGGTGTCGACCCTGATGAATATGCCTGTGCAGCCTAATAAGGCCATCGTGGGACGGAATGCCTTTGCGCACTCTTCGGGCATTCATCAGGATGGGGTGCTCAAAAATCGTGAGAATTACGAGATCATGGATCCTCAGGATGTGGGCATCAACGAATCTTCGATTCTGCTAACAGCGCGCAGCGGCCGCGCCGCTCTGAACCACCGCCTCGAAATCCTGGGCTTCAAGTTGGAAAAGCCCAAGCTGGAAACGGTTTATGAGGAGTTTCTGAAACTGGCCGATAAGAAGAAGGAGATTCGCGATGACGATATCGCCCTGCTGGTGGGTGACGCCACCCGTCAGGAGAAGAGGATCAAACTTGACTTCCTTCAGGTGGTGGCCGGAAAAACGCTGGTTCCCACGGCCACCCTCCGCCTTGATATCGCCGGCGAGAAATTCGATGCCACCGCTTCGGGCAATGGTCCCGTCGATGCCGCCATCAACGCGGTCAAGCAGATCATCCGCCGCCAGGTGGTCCTCGATGAGTTCCTTATCCAGGCCATCACCCGCGGAAGCGATGACGTGGGGAAAGTCCACATGCAGGTCGAGTACGAAAAAAACATCTACCACGGTTTCGGCGCCCATACCGACATCATCACGGCTTCGGTGGAAGCGTTTCTCGATGCCCTGAACAAACTGCCCATGCCATGAATAGGCGTAAGTCTTAACTGTCATGAGTATTCTTAAGTCGTCATTCTTAAGTCTTAAATAAAAGAAGATCAGAATAATACATTATGATAAAAATGGGAAAAACGCTGTTTGACAAGATTTGGGAGAGGCATGTGGTGCGCAGTGTGGAGGGGGGCCCTGACGTGCTGTACATTGATCGCCACCTGATCCATGAGGTGACCAGTCCGGTGGCTTTTCTGGGATTGGAAAAGAGGGGGCTGAAGGTCTTCCGTCCCGACAAGACGGTGGCCACTCCCGACCATAACGTTCCCACGGAAGGGCAGCATCTGGAGATCAGGGATGAGCTTTCGCGGCACCAGGTGGAGACCCTATCGAGGAACTGTAAGGCCCATGGTATTCCCTTGTACGGGCTTAACCATCCCTGGCATGGCATTGTCCATGTGATCGGTCCGGAACTGGGGATTACCCAGCCGGGGATGACCATCGTTTGCGGCGACAGCCACACCAGCACACATGGGGCCTTTGGTGCCGTAGCCTTTGGCATCGGTACCACCGAGGTTGAGATGGTATTGGCCAGCCAGTGTATCCTGCAACCCAAACCCAAAAGGATGAGGATCACCGTCGACGGCCAGTTGGGGCGCGGAGTGACGGCCAAGGATATGGCCCTCTATATCATTTCCCGGATATCGGCCAGCGGGGGCACCGGCCATTTCATAGAATATGCCGGGGAGGCGGTCCGAAGTCTCTCCATGGAGGGGAGGATGACTCTGTGCAACCTCAGTATCGAGAGTGGGGCCCGGGGCGGACTGATCGCTCCCGATGAGACCACCTTTGCCTATGTCAGGGGCAGGGAATTCGCCCCCAAAGGGGAGGCCTGGGAGAAGACGCTGGCCGGCTGGCGCACCCTCTTTACCGATGAGGATGCCGTTTTTGACAAGGAGTACCGTTTCAACGCCGCCGACATCGGACCCATGATCACCTGGGGAACCAATCCCGGATTGGGCACCGTTATCACAGGAAGGATCCCTGCGGAAGAGGAGTTTTCGGGTTCTGACCGGACCACCTTCCTCAAGGCCCTCGACTACATGGGTTTTCGCCCGGGTGAGGCCCTGTTGGGGAAAAAGGTGGATTATGTCTTCGTGGGCAGCTGCACCAATGGGCGCATTGAAGATCTTCGGGCATTCGCGGACTTCGTCAGGGGGAAGAAAAAAGCCCCGGGAGTCACGGTGTGGATCGTTCCGGGATCGCGGCAGGTGGAACTGGCTGCCCGTCGCGAAGGAATCGTGGACCTCCTGAAGGAGGCGGGATTTTCCTTTCGCCAGCCGGGATGTTCGGCCTGTCTGGCCATGAACGATGACAAAATCCCGGAGGGCAAATACGCCGTTTCGACCTCAAACCGGAATTTCGAAGGCCGTCAGGGTCCCGGAGCACGCACCATGCTGGCCAGTCCGCTGACCGCCGCCGCTGCCGCCCTGACGGGTCTCCTCACGGACCCCCGGGACATGATGGGGAAAGATTAGGATATCAGAAGATCAGAGTGTTAGAATTTCAGAATAAAAAATATGGCTTACGATAAATTTACGACGCTGGTTTCTCAGGCCGTACCTTTGGCCGATGAGAATGTGGATACCGACCAGATCATTCCCGCGCGGTTTCTGAAGGCGGTGGAGCGTAAGGGCTTCGGCGACAATTTGTTCCGGGACTGGCGCTATGACCGGGAGGGCCAGCCCAAGGCGGGGTTTGTGCTCAACGATTCGCGCTATTCCGGGAAGATCCTGGTCGCGGGTAAGAATTTCGGCAGTGGCTCGAGCCGCGAACATGCCGCCTGGGCCCTGTATGACTACGGCTTCCGGGTGGTGGTCTCCAGCTTTTTCGCCGACATCTTCCGGAATAACGCCCTGAACAACGGACTTCTGCCCGTGGTGGTCCCCCCGCTTTTTCTGGGGAAGATTTTTGCGGCCCTCGAAAACGATGCCAACACATCATTCAGAGTGGACCTGCCCCGGCAACTCTTCACCATGGTCGCCTCAGGGGAGTCGGTGCCGTTTGAAATCAACGCCTACAAAAAGGAGTGCCTGATCCACGGACTCGATGATATTGACTACCTCCTGAGCCTGAAGCAGGAGATCACGGAATTTGAGCAGCGGAGTTAGAAAACGTCGCTGAAGAAAAAAGTGAAGGCTCCGGAGGAGATAGAAGAAGTTCCGGAGGAGATATAAGAAGTTCCGGAGGAGCTGGTGGAAAAACGCGGGATAAATGATTAAAAACGGATGTCATGGAGAGAGATAATAGCGGTGGCGTTGATTTGCTGCTGATTATGGATACCACGTTGCGTGACGGGGAGCAGACCTCGGGGGTTGCCTTTTCCGACGTCGAGAAGCTGGGGATGGCGCGTATCCTTCTGGAAGATGTGAAGGTCGACCGTATTGAGGTGGCGTCGGCCCGCGTATCGGAGGGGGAGTACCGGGGAGCCCAAAAAATCCTGGCCTGGGCGGCTGCCCGGGGGTACCTCGACAGGGTGGAGATCCTGGGATTCGTCGATGGTGAGGTCTCCCTCAACTGGATCCGCGACGCCGGGGGAAGGGTGATCAATCTCCTGTGCAAGGGGTCTTACCGTCATGTGACCGAGCAGCTGCGGAAAACGCCGGAACAGCATTTGGCCGACATCCGGGGAGTCATCGCCCGTGCCCGGGAGATGGGTATCAGGGTGAATATTTATCTCGAGGATTGGTCGAACGGAATGCGCAATTCGCGGGCGTATGTGCACCAGATGATTGCGGGCCTCAAGGATGAGGGAGTGGCGCGCATTATGCTCCCCGATACCCTGGGGATCCTGGATCCCGACGAGACTTACCTCTACTGCCGGGAGATGCTGGAGAGCTACCCCGGAGTGGCCTTTGACTTCCATGCGCATAACGACTATGACCTGGCCGTGGGCAACGTCTTCCAGGCGCTGAAGGCCGGCATCCGCTGTATTCACACCACGGTGAACGGACTGGGGGAACGGGCGGGCAATGTGCCCATGGCCAGCGTGATCGCCACGGCCACCGACCACCTCAGGCTGAAGACCAACGTGAGGGAGCAGATGCTCAACCGGGTGTCGCGGGTGGTAGAGTCCTTTTCAGGGGTGCGCATTCCGGCCAACAAACCGCTGATCGGCGAGTTTGTCTTCACCCAGTGCAGTGGCATCCATGCCGACGGGGATAACAAGAATAACCTCTATTACAATGAGTTGCTTCCCGAGCGCTTCGGGAGGATCCGCAAGTATGCCCTCGGGAAGACTTCCGGAAAGGCCAACATCAAAAAGAACCTCGAGGAGCTGGGCATCGATCTTGATCAGGAATCGCTCAAGAAGGTGACCGACCGCATCATTGAGCTGGGAGACCAGAAAGAGAATGTGTCGATCGAGGACCTTCCTTACATCGTGGCCGATGTGCTGAGCACCCAGGCGATAGGCGAGAGAATCACCATCCGCAATTATTCGATTGCCCATGCCAAGGGGTTGAAGCCCATGGCTTCGGTGAGTATCGCCATCGACGGGGTGGAGTATGAGGAGAGCAGTTCCGGCGACGGACAGTACGACGCTTTTATGCGTGCCCTGCGCAAGATCTACGGAAAGCTCAGCAAGCCCTTGCCCTTGCTGGTGGACTATGTGGTGACGATTCCCCCGGGAGGGCGCACCGACGCCCTGGTGGAGACCGTGATCACCTGGCAGAATGGCAAAGAGTTCAAAACCAGGGGTCTGGATTCCGACCAGACCACCGCCGCCATCAAGGCCACGGTGAAAATGCTGAATATAATCGAGAATAACTATAATTTTATGCCTACATCAGAACATCGCAACATAACAAAACAGGGCTTATGAAATTCAGGATTGCTCTTCTTCCCGGTGACGGCATCGGTCGCGAGGTCACGGCGCAGGCTGTGAAATGTGTGGAGGCGGTATGCCGCAGGTATGGCCATGAGGCTTCGTTCACCCCGGGGTGGGTGGGTGCTGCCGCCATTGACCGGTTCGGGGATCCTTATCCTGACGAGACCCACCGCCTGTGCATGGACTCCGACGCCGTGCTTTTCGGCGCCATCGGGGATCCCCGGTTTGACAACGACCCCAAAGCCACGGTACGTCCGGAACAGGGGCTTCTGCGGATGCGCAAGGGGCTGGGCCTCTATGCCAACATCAGGCCGGTGGAGACCTTTCCCTCGTTGCTGCATAAGTCCCCTCTGCGGCGGGAGCTGGTCGAAGGAGCCGGTTTTGTCTGTATCAGGGAGCTCACCGGAGGCATCTATTTCGGGGAGCGGGGCCGCCGTGATGAGGGGCGCACGGCCTTTGACACCTGCACCTACACCCGGGAGGAGATCGAACGCATCCTGAAGCTGGCCTTTGAGTTCGCCATGAAAAGAAATAAAAAGCTGACGGTGGTTGACAAGGCCAACATTCTGGAGAGTTCGCGCCTCTGGCGCGAAGTGGCCCGTGAGATGGCGCCGGCATGGCCTGAAGTGACCACCGAATATATGTTTGTAGACAATGCGGCGATGCAGATCATCCAGTGGCCCCGCAATTTTGACGTGCTGGTCACTGAAAATATGTTCGGTGATATCCTCACCGATGAAGCCAGCGTCATCACTGGGTCGATGGGGTTGCTGCCCTCGGCATCGATAGGGATCCACACGTCGGTTTTTGAGCCCATCCATGGCTCATGGCCCCAGGCTGCCGGGAAGAACATCGCCAATCCGGTGGCTGCCATTCTCTCTGCCGCCATGATGTTCGAATATGCCTTTTCCCTGCCGGAAGAGGGCCGCGCCATTCGTGATGCCGTGAATGCCTCCCTGGAAGAGGGGGTCGTCACCGGTGACATCGCCGCAGAAGGGGAGAAAGCTCACTCTACCACGGAAGTGGGGGATTGGATTGCCGCCAGGATGATCTCCCAGTCGTCGATGTAAATATCGTCGCGGTTGAGGTTCCACAGGTAAACCGTCAGTGCGGCTCCCGGAGCCATTTGACGGGCCTCTACCAGGGCGTGGACGGTCACCTGACTCCATACGTCAAAAGCCCTGACCTGCGGGAAAACGGGAAATCCATGCCATATATCCTTTTCTTCTTTCCCCGGAACGGAGACCACCACTACCGCCTCGGTCGGGGCCGTGGTGCGTACGTGCAGCCTGCAGGTCACCAGGAGGACGCCGTCGGCAGGCAAAGCCAGGGAATCGACGGGAATGCGGAAGGTGGCGGAATACTCTTCGGGGTGGTCGCACCGGGTCCCGCTGACCGTTCGGTCGTCGCCTGAATTTCGGGAGGAATCCTTTTCCGGGAAAACCACCCTTCCCCCGTTCCAATGGGGATCCTCCCTTTCATAATGGTGGCTGCTGGTGGCCAGGATGTGGGGATTGTGCCATCCCCGGGTGGTGTAGAGGGCCAGATTCAGCTTTTTATGTTCTGCCGACTTGACGGCTGCCTGTTGGGGATGGGTGGCAAACCAGGGATCCCGGCCCGGTCTTTCGCCACTCAGGGTGGCGGTATAGGGATTGGTGAGCAGGGCGATGCGTACGGTGTCGTCATCAGGGAGGAGGGTGGCCTCTTCCCAGTTGAGGGGCTCCGGGGAGGCTGCCCTGAAACCCTGGTAAAAGCGGATCAGCCGTTTCTGGACATCGTCGGTGATCACCCAGTTATAGTTTCCTGCAAGGATATGTTGTATGACAAACGCTTTCTGTCCGGCATAGTCCACCCTTTGGGCATAGCGGGCAAAACGGAGCGGTTTGACGGCCATCACGGCCATCAGGAGCAGGATGGCCAGTGGGAGGAGCCACCGGGGTGTGGAGCTGCTGCTGCTGTCGATCTCCTGCTGACTGTTCCTGACCTCGTTTTTTCGGCGAAGAGAGAGGAGGAGAAGCATGAGCAGTTCGAACCCTGCCAGGGGGAGGAGCTGTTCGGAGAGGTTTATGCTTTTAAGGGGGACGATCAGCAGGGCCAAGAGGAGGGTGAGGACCATGGTGATGGTCCAGTAGGCGCGGTGACGGAGGAAGGATTCCAGGGAGAGTGCCCCGCTGATGGCAAAAACAGGAATGAGAAAGAGATAATGGCGGGGGTCGAGGCACATGGGGTTATAGACCCAGGGGGTGATGGTCATGAAGTTGGCCGAGAGGAGGAGGATCACCGCTGTGGAGGCGAAAAAGCGGAGAGCGGGGGTGTTAGTGTTGTTAGTGTTGTTAGTGTTGTTAGTGTTGTTGTTAGTGTTGTTAGTGTTGTTAGTGTTGTTAGTGTTGCTAGTGTTGTTATTAGTGTAGTTGTTAGTGTAGTTGTTAGTGTTGTTGTT
>CAZMMX010000088.1:0-1874 GCA_964567485.1 uncultured Prolixibacteraceae bacterium
TGCACCCTGGCGGTGATGTTCCGGGGTCGCGACAGCAACGGCGAGATCCAGGGAGGTCCCATGTACTTCATCACCGAAGGTTTGGGGAAGAAGTGGAAACCCATGGCCCTATTCTTTTCCGTAGCCGGGCTGATCGGGGTTTCCCCCCTTTTCCAGGCCAACCAGCTCACCCAGATCATCCGCGATGTGCTGGTGGTGCCCCACTGGAAGAATCCCCCGGAATATGTCAGCCTCCTCATTGGCATTCTTCTGGCCCTTGCCGCGGGAACGGTCATCTTCGGAGGGGTACGGCGCATCGGCAGTGTCACCGGTAAGGTAGTCCCCGCCATGGTCGTTTTATACTCCGCCACCGTCCTTTTCATTATCGGCGCCAACGTTGAGCAGATCCTCCCCTCCCTCAGGCTGATTTTCGAAGATGCCTTTACGGGAAATGCCGTCATGGGCGGCGCCCTGGGGTCGGTGATGATCACAGGTGTGCGGAGGGCCTCCTTTTCCAACGAGGCCGGACTGGGGACCGCTTCCATGGCGCACGGGGCCGCCAAAACCCACGAACCGGTGCGCGAAGGACTCATCGCCATGCTCGGTCCCATCATCGACACCATGATCGTATGCACCATGACCGCCCTGGCACTCATCATCACTGGCGTGTGGACCAATTCCGCCGTCGACGGCGTTTCCATGACCACCCTGGCTTTTGAATCTTCCCTTCCCGGAATTGGCAAATATATCCTGCTCATCTGTGTCCTCTTCTTTGCCCTCTCCACCATGTTCGCCTATCCCTATTACGGGTACAAATGCCTGAGTTTCATCGCCGGCGCAAAATATGGCCATTATTACAACCACCTCTGCATTCTGCTGATCGTCCTGGGCGCCGTATCCCACATTACCGTCGTCATCTCCGCCGTGGACCTGGCCTTCGGACTCATGGCCTTTCCCACCATGATCTCGGCCCTGCTGCTCGCCCCCAAAGTCAAAAAAGCCTCTGCCGACTACTTCCGCCGGCTAAAAGAGGGAGAGTTCAACTGAAACATCCGGCCAACTTCCGCCAGGAAACTACCCCAGCACACTTTGCTTTCCAAAGTCTATGAAAACCCCGCTAGTGAAACCCCTCGCGGCAGAGCCGACGAAGAATCCGATTCCGTCAAGGACTTCCTTACTGTCTTGTTCGCAGAGCCGGCGGGAAATGCGCTCACCGGAATCCAATTTTCCGGGTACCCGGAATTTCCTCCTTTTTGCTAACTTAGCCCTGATATAAAATTTCCGATGAGACTGATCAGACCACTCCTGTTGATTCTGTTTGCCGGAATCGCAGGGTTCCCTGCCCTGTCCGGAACCCCCGGCAAAGAGCTCCTTTACCTCTCCGGTACCGGCTATGGCCTCACCAAAACCTGGGAGTTTTTCTGCACTGCGGGGCGCAACAGCAACCACTGGTCCACCATTGAAGTGCCCTCCCACTGGGAACAGCAGGGGTTCGGGGAGTATGACTATGGCCGCGACTACCGCACCTATGGGAAAAAATTCAGGTTCGCTGATGAAAAAGGACTCTACAAATATCAATTCACAGTGCCCCCTTCATGGAAAGGGAAGAAAGTGTCCCTCGTCTTTGAAGGTTCCATGACCGACACCGAAGTGAAGATCAACGGACAGTCTGCCGGGGAGATCCACCAGGGCGCCTTTTACCGGTTTCAATATGATATCACCGACAAGTTGGTTTTCGGCGGGGAAAACCTGCTGGAAGCCACCGTCAGCAAAATGTCGGCCGACCGATCGGTCAACAATGCCGAACGATATGCCGACTACTGGGTCTTCGGAGGCATATTCCGTCCGGTTTACCTGGAAGCCCTCCCCGCGGAACATGTTCAAAGAGTGGCCAT
>CAZMMX010000088.1:1974-4413 GCA_964567485.1 uncultured Prolixibacteraceae bacterium
AAAGACACTCTTCACCACCAGCGAAAAGTTCGGATTTCGCACCATTGAAATCAGGGAAGGGGATGGCATCTACCTCAACGGCTTCAAAATCAAGATGAAGGGAATCAACCGCCACGCCTTCTGGCCCGAGAGCGGCCGTTGCCTGAACGACCGCATCAACCTGGAGGATGTCCTCCTGATGAAATCGATGAACATGAATGCCGTGCGGTGCGCCCACTACCCTCCCGACCCCTCCTTCCTCCACTATTGCGATTCCCTGGGACTTTACGTTCTCGATGAACTCGCCGGATGGCAGAATGCCTATTCCACCGCTGCCGGGGAGAAGCTGGTCAGGGAGATGGTGCTGCGCGATCTGAATCACCCCTCGGTAATTTTCTGGAGCAACGGCAACGAGGGAGGCACCAACAAGGAGCTCGACGATGATTTCGGCCAGTGGGACAAGTCAGGCCGGCCGGTGATCCACGCCCACCACCGCCCGGGGAACGATCACAACGGCATCGACTGCAACCATTACGAGAGTTATTACAGCGCACAGAAGATCTTTCAGGAAGGTAAAATCTACATGCCCACCGAATTTCTCCATGCCCAGGACGACGGGGGCGGGGGGGCCGGACTGGCCGATTTCTGGGAGCTTTTTTGGAACACCCCGAATTCGGGGGGTGGTTTCCTCTGGGCTTTGGTCGACGAGGGGATTGTCCGCACCGACCTGGGCGGCTTTATTGATGCCAACCGGGTGAACGGTCCCGACGGTGTGGTCGGCCCCCATCGTGAAAAGGAGGGCAGCTATTATGCCATCAGGGAGATCTTTTGTCCTGTGAAGGTGACCCTTCCGGAGTTACCCGGAACCTTCAACGGCTCCATTCCCGTGGAAAACCGCTATCACTTTACAAATCTCGGTGAATGCCGCTTCGAATGGGAGCTCATTGATTTCAGCACGGCCACCGACCGGCAGCCCTTTCATACCGTGGCCGCCAGCGGTTCCGTCGAAAGCCCCGCCATTCCGCCCCTGGGAAAGGGATGCCTGACCATCACCCTCCCTGCCGGCTATGAAAAACACGACGCCCTTTACCTGAGGGTGTTCGATCCTGCGGGCCATGAGATTTACTGTTACAGCCGCAAAATCAACGGCAACAAAAAGACGGTAGGGCAGCTGGTTTACACCTCCCTGAGCGCACAGCAGCAGCAATTGCGGCAGCGGCTCCGCGCCCAGGGGGTGGAAGAGGACAACATCCTGCCCATTGAGCGGCAGGCGGCCGACCCGTCTCGGGAAAAGGGAGCTCCCGAAATCCTGGAAAGCGACACCCTGATTACCCTGAAATCCTCGGGCATTGCGGTCACCTTCAGCAAAACCGACGGCACCATCCGGTGGATCAGCAATGATCTGGGGCTTCCCATTCCCTTCGGCCAGGGTCCCGTTCTGGCAGGCGGGGAAGCCCGCCTCACGGGGATCATGCAGGCCGTCACCCCGGAATTCGCCGCACTGGCTATGACCTATTCCGGAGAGCTTAAAAGCGTCACCTGGAAAATGCACCCCGGCGGATGGCTCGAAATGAGCTACGAATACTTTCTGGGAAAGCCCCATCCCTTTGCGGGTGTCAGCTTCACCTTCCCGGAATCGGATATCATCGGGGTGAAATGGCTGGGAAACGGCCCCGCCCACGTCTGGAAGAACCGTATGGCCGGAGGAGTGCTCGATGTGTGGCAGCGCTTTTACAACAACCACCTTCCGGGCGACAACCACTGGGGATGGCCCCAGTTTAAGGGGTATTACGACAATGTCTCATGGATGGAATTCAACACCGTCGACGGGAGATTCACGGTCGTGGCGGCCGAAGAAGACCTCTTTGTCAGACTCTTCGACTTTTACGGGATCTCGGGGCCCCGCAACTATCCGGCCCCGCCTCCCGGCAACATCTCCTTTCTCGATGCCATTCCCCCTGTAGGCACCAAGCTGGCCATGGGTATCAGCAATGACACCTGGAACCTGGGCCCCGCTGGCGAAATGAATGCCATGAAGGAATCTGTCAGGCGCACCCTTTTTTTCTACTTCGGAATTTTCTAACTTTGATCATTAACAAGTATTTACCAATACTGGAAACAGAAGTTCATCGTCTGATTAAAGAGTTAGGGACATGTGGTCAAGGCGCTCTTTTTTAGGAAATATGCTTCTTGCGGGGACAGGGGCATTGGTACCCCTTGTGGGTTGGCCTGCGGAAGGTTCCGGGGAAAAGAATTACCGCCGGTCGGATGTGTCCTCTTTCGCCCGTCGGCTGAAGCCCCTGAACAGGATCCTTGAACTGGAAGGGTATTACGTTTGGGGGACCTCACCCGTTTATGGTCCCGACGGGCGGCTCCATGTCTACTTTTCGCGCTGGGAGGCCCGCAAGGGGATGGGTGGCTGGATCAACGGCTCGGAGATCGCCCATGCCGTGGCCGACC
>CAZMMX010000088.1:4513-7766 GCA_964567485.1 uncultured Prolixibacteraceae bacterium
TGGGACGACCACTGCACCTCCAATCCGGCATACCTCCGTCACCCCGACGGCCGCTCCTGGCTCTACTACAAGTCGTGGAACAGTTACGAGTACGACCACAATACCGATCCCGCCATCCGCGGAAACCGCAAATACGGGGTAGCCATGGCCGGTCATCCGGCGGGACCCTATGAGAAATATCCGGGCAACCCCATCATAGACTACTCCGGCTTAGGCCACAACCGGCAACTCGAGGATGGCTGTCTCTTCCGCGAGAATGGCCGCATTTATATGCTGGCGCGCGATATGGGGCGCTTCGGCCATGAAGAGGGGATCATCCTGGAGTCAGAGGACGGCCTCCGCTGGTCGGATCCGAAAATCGCCTGGTTCGGCGTCAGCCATTATGTGAAGGCCCCCCCCGGACCTCCCAATCTGAAAAAGTACGGCCGCTTCGAACGCCCCCAACTGCTCATCCGCGACGGCCAACCCACCCACCTCTTCCTGGCCTCCCAGGGCGGGGAATATATGACCTCCTCGGCTTTCGTCTTCGAAATTTCTTCTTACCACAAGTAATAAACCTCTGCTTTCTTATACCTATTATTCAGATCCCCGGCCTGATCATTTCTGGAAAGATTTGCGTAAATTGAAGTGCGGCAGCATGGGGATTACCCCGAGGGGTATGGTAATTCAATCTGAATACTGAAAACTATGAATCGAACCGTTTTTCTCCTGTTGATGCTGGTGCTGGCGACAGAAGCGCTCTATGCCGGTGATGGCAAAGTCACCCTGTTTATTATCGGGGATTCCACGGTAAAAAACGGCCGGGGCGACGGTACCGGCGGACTCCGCGGATGGGGAGAGAAGATTTATCTCTTTCTGGACACCACCCAAATTGCCGTCAGAAACCATGCGCTGGGGGGGACGAGCAGCCGCACCTTCATCACCCGGGGATTGTGGGACCAGGTGCTGAAGCGGTTGCAACCCGGCGATGTGTTGCTGTTGCAGTTCGGGCATAACGACGGTGGAGCCATCAACGACACCCTGCGGGCGAGGGGAACCATCAGAGGCATTGGCGAGGAAACCGTGGAAATAGACAACCTGCTCACCCAAAAGCACGAAATCGTCCATTCTTATGGCTGGTACCTTCGCAGGATGATCAGGGAGGCCAAAGCCAAAGGGGCCATTCCCGTGGTGATCACCCCCATCCCCCGCAACGACTGGGAGGATGGAAAAGTGAAACGTACCCCGGCGAGCTATCCGCAGTGGGCCATGGAAGTCGCCCGTGAAGAAAAGGTCAGGGGCATCGACCTTAACCGGCTGATGTCGGAAAAGCTGGACTCCTTCGGGGAAGAGCAGGTGACGGGCCGGTTCTTTCTCAGTACTGACCATACGCATACCACCGAGGAGGGAGCGGTCATGAGTGCCTCCCTGCTTGCCAGGGCGCTCAAGCAGTCCAAAAAATGCAGGCTTTCAAAATGGATGCTCCCTATCCGGAAACTCCCCTACTGAAAAGAAATCTCCATTCAGCGACTTTCAGACCTTCGCAATTGATGGCCTGAGTTGGAAAACTTCCAGGCCTTCATTAACCATAATCACAACCTGCAATTTTCCTACTTACAGATATCCCATTTTCCTGACCCGGACAAACAGGGCCGGCTAAGGCAATCCCGCAGGAAATGTCAATTGGTAACCCAGCGGGAAGCGTTAATTGGTAAACCCGCAGGATGCGTTAACTGGTAACCCGCGGTAAGCGTTAATAGGTAAACCAGCGGGAAGGGTCAGACCAGCGTGATGATCCGGCCTACCACTCCCAGGAAGCCGTTGACCACCCGGAGGATCTCTTCCGTTTTCTGAAGATCGGCCAGAACACCTTCTACCTGGGTAGCGCCGGCGGTCAGTTCTGGTTCCAGGGCCGCCAACTGATCCCTGATGGCCGCCAGTTCGGCATTCCTTATCTTCAGAAGTGCCAGTTGCACCTGTTGTTGCAGAAGGGCGCTTTCCGTGCGCTTATCGGCAGGTAGCAGGTCGAGGCCCAGCAGGTACGCCGGCTTGCCCATGGCGTTTCTGATTTTTCCCAACTGACGGGCCGTCAGATCTTTTAATTCATGAGGTGCCATAGTGGTTGTGAATTATGGGGTTATTTTCTGGTTGCGAAGCATTTCGACAAGGTCAAGCATGGCATGGACGTCGCTGAAAACCGGGGCAAATCCGGCAATTCCCATTCTTCTTTCGATGAGATCCCTGAAACCCCTTTGGAGGGATTCCGCGGCCGAAGTGGCCTTCTCTGCGGCATCAACGGAGAGATATCCCGTGAGGACCTCCTTTCTCCTGGCTTTCCAGGGATCGCCCAGGGAAGCGGCTTCCACAAAGGGGCGGATCACACCGCTGTAATCCTTCATGTCAAGCAGCATTTCCAGATCCTCGGTCATTTGCTGCGACAGGGCTTTGAGGAGGGCGGACTGTAATTCCAGTTCCCGTTCGATCACCGGGGCATTACGGCGCAGTTCCTCCTCCAGGGCCTGCTGTTTGATTCCCGACAACACCAGGGGAACCGCCGCCCCCATGAAGTCAGTAACCTTTGAGTTGCCTATGGAGGCCCTCTCCAGTCCGGGATGCAGCCCAGCCAGGGAACTCACCACCGAATTCAGCTCCGAAGTCAGGGCCGCCGTGGGATCGGAACCAGCCAGCGCTCCCAGCGCATTGAAATACCTTTCGAGCAAGCGGGAATGTTTCCGGATGCCCTGCAACGTTCCCAACAGTTCCTTAAGCGCTTCGGAACGATCTATGTACATCTTTCCCCTCTCCTCCCGCGAGAGCTCTTCCCTGCCCTTCAGCAACAGCTCGCTGTCGGCATCGATGGCCAGGCCGCCAGCTTCGGTGGTCAGGCTTTCCATGGCCCGGGCATACTGGCGCCCTGCATTTGCAAATTCTGCAAACTGGTTCACCCGTGTCGACACACAAGAGGTGAATCCTATAAAAATCAACAGGATAATCAGCTTCTTCATGACCGGAGTTTATAAATCCTAAACAATTTACGCACTTTTATCGTCCTGCGCAATACCCCGTATATCGTCAAAAGGCATAGTTCCCCGGCCTCTGTTCAAACTTATTTTCATATTGTATAGACCTGCATGGCCCTTCAGATTGGAAAAAATTCACGATATTTAAACACATCATCCCATTCAAAACATCCTGTGAGCATGAAAAAACTGATTCCTGCGGCATTGCTGGTCCTGCTGATCTTTCTGAGCGGGCTTGCCGGGGCCCAGGATCC
>CAZMMX010000089.1:0-7487 GCA_964567485.1 uncultured Prolixibacteraceae bacterium
TGACAGTATCCCGCCTCTTTCAACTGCAATAATTGCACTCATTCCCAAAAGATTATGCCAATTTGTCGGTTCACGGCCGTTGGTTCCATATTTGTACTTTCCCCGGAGATCAAATAAGGAAATACGATGATGAACTTCAACAATTTTACGATAAAATCGCAGGAGGCCTTGCAGCAGGCCTTTCAGATTGCCCAGGCCGGCAACCAGCAGGCCATCGAAACCGGGCATATCCTCAAGGCTTTGTTTTCGGAGGCCGAGAGTGTGGTGCAATACCTTCTTAAAAAGTCGGGGGTCAACACCGCGGCCTTGCAGCAGGCCCTGGACCGTGTGGTGGAGGGGTATCCCCGGGTGACCGGTGGCGAGGCCTACCTCTCCACCGTATCGGCCAGGGTGATGCAGAAAGCCCTGGGTATGGCCCAGGAAATGGGGGACCAGTTCGTATCGGTGGAGCACATCCTGATGGCCTTGCTCGATGCCGGGGACCAGGTGAGCCAAATGCTCAAAGACAGCGGAGCCACGGCCGAAGCCCTCAAAAAAAGCATCGCCGAACTGAGAAAAGGCTCAAAGGTAGATTCCCAGACGGCAGAGGAGCGTTTTGACTCCCTCAACCGGTATGCGATCAACCTGAACGAAAGAGCGCGGTCGGGAAAACTAGACCCTGTTATCGGCCGTGATGACGAAATCCGCCGTATCCTGCAAATTCTCTCCCGCCGCACCAAAAACAACCCCATTCTCATTGGGGAACCGGGAACCGGGAAAACCGCCATCGCCGAAGGGCTGGCCCACAGGATCGTCAGGGGCGACGTCCCTGAAAATCTCAGGTCGAAACAGGTCTTTTCACTCGACATGGGGGCCCTGATCGCCGGAGCCAAATACAAAGGGGAATTCGAAGAGCGCCTGAAAGCCGTCATCAACGAAGTGGTCAAATCGAACGAAGAGGTGATCCTCTTCATCGACGAAATCCATACCCTGGTGGGGGCCGGAAAAAGCGACGGAGCCATGGATGCCGCCAACATCCTCAAGCCTGCCCTGGCCAGGGGTGAACTCAGGGCCGTAGGGGCCACCACCCTGGGCGAATACCAGAAATATTTCGAAAAAGACAAAGCCCTGGAACGCCGCTTTCAGGTGGTCCACGTCGACGAACCGGGAACCCAGGAGGCCATCTCCATTCTCCGGGGACTGAAGGAGAAATATGAGAACCACCATAAGGTGAGAATCAGGGACGAAGCCATTATCGCTTCCGTGGAATTGTCGCAACGCTATATCTCCGACCGTTTCCTGCCCGACAAGGCCATTGACCTGATGGATGAGGCGGCGGCTAAACTCAGGCTCGAGATGGACTCGGTTCCCGAGGAACTCGACGAGACAGAACGGCGTATCACCCAGCTCGAAATCGAAAGAGAAGCCATCAAGCGCGAAAAGGATGAGAAGAAACTGGCCCTGCTGAGCGAGGAAATTGCCAACCTCAAGGAGGAACAGTCGAAATTCCGTGCCCGCTGGGAGGCCGAAAAGAGCATCCTTGACGCCATCCAGAAGGTCAAGTCCGAAATGGAGGATATCCGTTTCGACGCCGATCAGGCGGAACGGCAGGGCGACTATGGCCGGGTGGCGGAACTCCGCTACGGAAGGCTCCGCGAAAAAGAGGGGGAACTCGAAAAACGCAAGGGAGAGCTCGTCCTGATCCATCAGCAGGGCAGCATGATCAAGGAAGAGGTGGATGCCGAAGATATCGCCGGGGTGGTATCACGCTGGACGGGGATTCCGGTGTCGCGGATGCTGCAGAGTGAAAGGGAAAAGCTCCTCCACATGGAGGAGGAACTCCACCACAGGGTCGTGGGACAACATGAAGCCATCACCGCTGTTTCCGATGCCGTACGCCGCAGCCGTGCCGGCCTCCAGGACGAAAGACGCCCCATCGGCTCCTTCATCTTCCTGGGATCCACGGGCGTCGGAAAGACAGAACTCGCCAAAGCCCTCGCCGAATACCTCTTCGATGACGAAAACATGATCACCCGTATCGACATGTCGGAATACCAGGAGAAATTCTCGGTCACCCGGCTCATCGGCAGCCCTCCCGGATATGTGGGCTATGACGAGGGAGGACAGCTCACCGAAGCCGTCAGGCACAAACCGTACTCCGTGGTTCTCTTTGACGAAATCGAAAAAGCCCACCCCGACGTGTTCAACGTCCTGCTTCAGGTCCTCGACGACGGCCGTCTCACCGACAATAAGGGACGGGTGGTCAACTTCAAGAATACCATTATCATCATGACCTCCAACCTGGGATCCCAGCTCATCCAGGAAAACTTCTCCCGGCTGAATGCCGGCAACAGCGCGGATATCATCGAAGAGACCCGTGAAGAACTCCTCGAATTGCTGCGCCGTTCTATCAGGCCTGAGTTCCTGAACCGCATTGACGACACCATCATCTTCTCGCCCCTGTCGAGAGAGGATATCCGTCAGATCGTCAAACTTCAGTTTGCCAGGATTGCCGAAAGGATTACCCGGCAGGATTTCCGGATAACCATTACCGAAGAGGCCATCGACTGGCTCGCCAGTGTGGGTTACGACCCTCACTTCGGCGCCCGGCCGGTGAAACGGCTCCTCCAGAAATACCTGCTCAACGAACTCAGCCGGAAAATCCTTTCCGGAGATATCGACCGGGAAAAACCCGTGGTCATCAGCGTCAAAGACGAGGAACTGGTTTTCAGCAACTGATTATTCCTCAACCGATTAGTCAGCCATCCCGGGCAAGACACACTCTTGTCCGGGATGGCTTTTTTTTCATCCTTACGGCCGGTATCTCCCGGGATCCGGTTTATCACCCCTGCCGGGCCTTCCGTTAACGACGACCAAAAATGCCCTCTGTTTGGAACAGAATTTCTTAGCTGTTGGAATATCTGATATTTTTCATTACTTTACATCGACGGAAGTTCTACTTTTGGCATTTAAAAAGATAATCATGATAAAAACGGTTTTCAATGCCTTCCACAAAGCCATGGGAGGAAAGATGGTCGATTTCGCGGGTTTTGAGATGCCCGTGGAATTCAGCGGCATCAGGGAAGAACACATGACGGTGCGCACGGGCGTCGGTGTTTTTGATGTTTCCCATATGGGTGAAATATGGGTGAAGGGACCGCAAGCCCTGGCGTTGCTCAGCAAGGTAGGGTCCAACGACCCGTCGGGACTGGTGCCGGGACAGGCGCAATATTCCTGTTTTCCCAACGGGAAGGGGGGGATCATTGATGATTACATCGCCTATTGCTTCTCCCCAGAAAAATATATGCTGGTCGTCAACGCCTCCAACATTGAGAAGGACTGGAATTGGATCGTCAGCCAGAACAGCATGGGAGCTGAACTGGAGAATGCTTCCGGCCGCATCAGCCAGTTGGCGGTGCAAGGCCCCAAAGCCCTGGAAACCCTCCGGAAAATAACCCCCACCGACCTCGGCGCGATGAAATATTACACCTTTATCACCGGGGAGCTGGCAGGCGTGCCAGAAGTCATTATTTCGGCCACGGGATACACGGGAGCCGGAGGATTCGAACTCTATTTCCACAACAGCGACGCCGAAAAGATATGGACGGCTGTTTTTGACGCCGGAGCCGAATTCGGCATCAAACCCATCGGGTTAGGTGCCCGCGACACCCTGCGCCTAGAAATGGGATTCTGCCTCTACGGAAACGATATCGACGATACCACTTCGCCCATGGAGGCCGGACTGGGATGGATCACCAAGTTTAACGGAGAGCGCAAATTCGTGGACCGCGAGTTTCTGGCCGTACAGCAAAAAGAGGGGGTCACCCGCCGCCTCAGAGGGTTTGTCATGCGCGAACGCGCCATTCCCCGCCATGGATACCCCCTGTATAATGCCGAAGGTTCCCTGATAGGCACGGTGACCTCAGGAACCATGTCGCCCGTGCTGAGCCAAGGGATCGGAATGGGTTACCTCTCCAAGGAATACACCGCTTTCGGCACCACCATATACGTCGGAATCCGCGACAAGAAAATCCCCGCCGAGGTGGTCAAACTCCCCTTTATCCAGAACATAAAGTAATAACCATAAAACATCAATCACAATGAAAAAACACAATTTCTATGCAGGGCCTTCGATCCTGCCCGAATTCACCAAGGAAAAGACGGCCGAAGCCATTTTGAACTTTGCAGGCACCGAACTGTCGGTGATGGAAGTATCGCACCGCAGCAAGGAATTTATTGCCGTGATGGAAGATGCCCGCCAGCTGATCAAAGAACTCCTCGACGTTCCTGAAGGGTATTCGGTACTCTTCCTCCAGGGGGGTGCCAGCCTCCAGTTCCTGATGGCTCCCATGAACCTGCTCAAGACCAAAGCCGCCTATCTCAACACCGGGGTATGGGCATCCAAAGCTATCAAAGAAGCTAAAACTTACGTGGGTGAAGTGGTGGAGGTCGCCTCTTCGAAAGATAAAAACTTCAACTACATTCCTCGGAACTTCGTGGTTCCCGCCGATGTTGACTTTTTCCACTACACTTCCAACAATACCATCTATGGTACCGAGATTCTGACAGACCCCGACATGTCAGTGCCCCTGGTGTGCGACATGTCATCCGATATTCTGAGCCGTCCCATCGACGTGTCCAAATATGACCTTATTTATGCCGGTGCCCAGAAGAACCTCGGACCTTCAGGAGCTACCGTCATCATCGTGAAAGACGAAGCCCTGGGCAAGACAGGCCGTCCCATTCCGACCATGCTCAATTACCAGACCCATATCGATGCCGACTCCATGTTCAACACCCCGGCAACGGTGCCGGTCTTCGGATGCCTGCAGACTCTTCTGTGGATCAAGGAACAGGGAGGGGTTAAAGTCATAGAACAACGGAACAAGGTAAAAGCCGAAATGCTCTACGCCGAAATCGACCGCAACAAGATGTTCATTTCCACGGTGCCCAACGCTGAGGACCGGTCACGCATGAACGTCACTTTCGTCATGAATCCCGAATATTCAGAACTGGAAGCTCCTTTTGGCGCCTTTGCCAAATCGAGGGGTTTGCTGGGTCTGGCAGGCCACCGCTCTGTTGGAGGCTTCCGCGCTTCTCTTTACAATGCCCTGCCGCTGGAAAGCGTCCAAGCCCTGGTCGATGCCATGAAAGACTTCGAGAAACAAAACTAAGTGATGATGAAGAAAATATTGATCGCCACCGAAAAGCCCTTTGCCCCCGGGGCCTCGGAAAAGATAAATAAAATACTTACCAAGACTGGATACAAGGTATTTACCCTTGAAAACTACACCGATAAAAATGAATTGATCACCGCCGTGAGTGGTGTGGATGCCATGATCATCCGCAGTGACAAGGTCGACCGTGAGGTTCTCGAGGCTGCGGAACATCTGGCCATCGTTGTCAGGGCCGGCGCCGGCTATGACAACGTGGACTGCAATTATGCCAGGGAAAAGGGTGTGGTGGTCATGAACACCCCGGGCCAAAATGCCAACGCCGTTGCCGAACTGGCCATCGGCCTGACCATCTATGGCCTTAGGGAGATGTTCTCGGGCAAAGCTGGCGGAGAACTGCGCGGCCGTACCCTGGGCCTCCATGGCTTCGGGTTTGTGGCCCGCAATGTCTTCCGCATCGCCCGCGCCCTGGGAATGAAAGTGATCGTTTACACCCGCTACAGCAAGGAAGCCGCCGCCGCCATCGGACTGAAAAATACCTCCTCCCTTGAGGAACTCTACCGCAAAAGTGACGTGGTCTCCATCCATGTTCCGGCAAAGGGAGAACACATCGGCTCGGTCAGTTATGGCATCATGAAGGAACTCGACGACAACGCCCTGATCATTAACACCGCCCGTAAAGAGGTGATCAACGAGGACGACCTGCTCCGCATCATGGAGGAAAAAAAGGGCCTCAAATACCTCACCGACGTGGAACCCGCCCAGAAAGCCCTCTTTGCCGAAAAATTCGGGGGAAGATTCTATTCCACGCCGAAAAAAGCCGGGGCCCAGACTGCCGAAGCCAACAACAACGCAGGAAAGGCTGCCGCAGAACAAATCGTGGCTTTCTTTGAACATGGCGACATCTCCTGTAAAGTCAACTAATTGAAGATCTGATTTTCAGGATATCAGAGTTGAGTGTCTCTGGATATCAGTGTTTCAGGATATCAGAGTTGAGTGTCTCTGGATATCAGAGTTTCAGGATATTAAAATAATTAGAGGATCAGAATATCAGAATAATGGCTACAGTAAAACCATTTCGCGGCTTTCGTCCGCCAGCAGCAATTGTCGAAGAGCTCTCCTGTCTTCCTTATGATGTGATGAACAGTGCAGAGGCCGCCCGCATGGCCGATGGCAGGGAACGCTCCCTGCTGCGCATTACCAGGGCTGAAATCGAATGCCCCCCGGGCACCGACATCCACTCCGACACCGTATACCACAAGGCTGTTGAGAATTTTGAGGCCTTCAAGGCCAAGGGATGGCTCAGGCAAGACCAGGACCCCCGGTTCTACATTTATGCCCAAACCATGGAGGGTCGTACCCAGTACGGCCTCGTGGGATGTGCCGCCTGTGAGGATTATGAAAAGGGGATCATCAAAAAACACGAACTCACGCGCCCCGACAAGGAGGAAGACCGCATGGTGCTCACCCGCACCCTGAATGCCAACATTGAGCCGGTTTTCTTTTCTTACAAGGCAGTCCCCGAAATCGACGCCATCGTGGAACGTATCGTGAAAACCCAGACCCCTGAATATGACTTCGTCGCTGAAGATGGCTTCGGCCACCACTTCTGGCCTGTCATCGGCAAGGAGGACAACCGCCGTCTCGAGGAGCTCTTCTCCGAAAAGGTGCCCTTCACCTATGTCGCCGACGGGCACCACCGTACCGCCGCCGCCGCCAGAATCGGGGCCGAGAAAAAGAGCCTCAACCCTCACCATTCCGGAGAGGAGGAGTACAACACCTTTATGGCGGTACACTTCCCCGACAACCAGCTCCGCATCATGGACTACAACAGAACGGTGAAAGACCTCAACGGCCTCACGGCAGAGGAATTTCTCGAAAGAGTGGCCCGGGGATTCAGGGTTGAGAAAACAGAAACCCCGGAATTGCGCCCCTCGCGCCTCCACGAATTCGGCATGTACCTCAGCGGTCACTGGTACCGCCTCACCGCCCTGGAGGAGACCTACGACGACAACGACCCCATCGGGGTCCTCGATGTCACGATCCTCTCGCAACAGATCCTCGACCCCATCCTGGGGATCAAAGACCTGCGCACCTCTCAGAGGATCGACTTCATCGGGGGAATCCGCGGTCTCGGAGAACTGCAAAAACGGGTCGACTCAGGCAGCATGACCGTGGCCTTTGCCCTTTATCCCGTTTCGATGGACCAGCTCATCAGAATCGCCGACTCGGGAAATATCATGCCGCCCAAGACCACCTGGTTCGAACCTAAATTGCGTTCCGGACTGGTGATCCACGCTCTGTGAGAAAACCCGGAACTGGGATCGCCCCCTG
>CAZMMX010000090.1:0-4147 GCA_964567485.1 uncultured Prolixibacteraceae bacterium
AAAATCTATATGAAATGGAATACGGTAATTTCTCTCTTTCAGAAATGATGAACAAGCAAGAATGAAACCAAGTTCAGCAGAGCAAATTACAGGTATAGCAGGAAATCAACAAAGTCAAAGCAATAATAATAACGTATGAAAAAAATAGGCATACTCCTTTTGGTAATTGTCATGGGGATAGTGCAATGCGCTGTTGCCCAAATTGAAGCTCCTCGCGGCAGAGCCGGCGAGGAATCCGATTCCGTAGAGGACTTCTCTATTGTCTTGCTCGCTTACCCCGCGGCAGAGCCGACGGGGAATGCGCTCGCCGGAATTCAATATCCGGGTGATCCTCCGGGAAAGGCTACAGTCACTAATTCCTTGGGGCATCAGATCATATTTGAAAATAACGTTATTCGGATGATCTGGGTGAATAAAGACCATAGATTATCTATAAAGAGTTTCGAAAGCAAAATAACTCACGAAAAGTTGCATTTTGCCCAATCCACCCTGTTTGAGCTTGCAATGCCTGATGGAAGTATGATTACCTCTAATGACTTTTCGATGACTGACTTGCATGTAAGCTCAGATGTTGAGAACAATACAGGGGAAACAGCGTACTCAAATGTATTGGCTGGGGTTAAATGTGAAGCGAATTTTGAAAATCAGAAATGTGGTTTGAATGTTCATTGGGAAGCAGTCTTAAGGGATGGATCGAACTATATCCGACAGTTTTACACTTTCGAAGCTAAAGATTCTATTAAGGTATCGAAAATCAATCTCATTAAAATTCCTGACAAGATTGATGTGCAGATTGAGGGTATTGTTGATGGATCGCCAATGATTCACAACAATATGTTTTTTGCCTTGGAACATCCCATGAGCCAAATTGAACAAAACAAGACCAATTCAGTCGCCTATATTTCCAGACTAGATCCTATTTTTGCCGCAAATTCATTTATTACTTCTACAGTATGGGGCATTACCCCGGTGAATCAATTGCGGAGAGGATTCCTGTATTACCTGGAGAGAGAGAGAGCCCACCCGTATCACCAAATGCTCCATTATAACTCATGGTACGATTTATCATGGGAAGACAGAACATTAAATGATAGCTTATGTTTAGAAAGAATAAAGATTTTCACCGACAGTCTGATTAACAAGCGGCATATTCAGTTGGATGCATTTTTATTTGATGACGGGTGGGATAATTACAAGACACTTTGGCAATTCAATTCAGGATTTCCAGTTGGTTTTTCGAATTTAAAAAAGGCCACTGAAAAATCAAATGCAGGCCTTGGAGTATGGATCTCTCCGTGGGGAGGTTATGATATTCGCAAGACACAACGCTTGGAATTTGGCGAAAAACAAAATCCACCCTACGAAACCAATGAAAATGGATTCACTTTATCAGGACCGGTATATTACAAAAGGTTTAAAGAGGTAACCAGTGATTTTATCAGAAACTATGGTATTTCTCTTTTCAAATTTGATGGAGTTGGAGCAGGTAACGGGGTCAATGGGGCGAGTATTATATACCAAAAGGATATTGAAGCTTTTCTAAGGCTTATTACTGAATTAAGAGCAGTTAAGCCCGATGTATATTTCAGTTTGACCGTAGGAACCTGGCCATCTGTCTATTTCCTGAAATATGGAGATGCGATCTGGAGGTCTGGTGATGACACCGGATTAAGTGGTGAGGGTTCATTAAGACAACAATGGATGAACTATCGTGACACTGAAACATATAAAAACGTCGTCTTGCGAGCCCCACTGTATCCTTTGAATTCATTGATGTATCATGGGATATGTATTGCAGATAAAGGAGTCCCAGGTACATTAGAAATGGATGATAAAGATATGGCTGACGAAATATGGTCATTCTTCGGATCAGGTACCAGTTTACAGGAAATGTATATAAATCCGCATATGCTAAATAGAGTAACATGGGATTGTTTAGCAAAAGCCATCAACTGGGCCCGGAAAAATGAAAATGTATTGGTAGATACCCATTGGGTTGGAGGAGATCCGGGAAAATCTCAGGTTTATGGTTATGCTTCATGGTCTCCTCAGAAAGCCATTTTAACACTCCGTAATCCATCAAGGGAAAAGCAAATATTCGAAGTTAATGTGATCGAAGTATTTGAACTTCCTGACAATGCAATTAGTGAATATACGTTTTTTGATGTCAGATCAGAGAATGGCCAGGAGTTCTATGGCCAGGGCAAGACCATTCGTGTCGCAATGGATCCTTTTGAGGTTAAGGTATTTAATGCTATTCCCGTGAGATAAAATGTGCTATCGGGCAGCTACTTAACGATCAGTATTCCCCCATTGCAGGGGATGGTCACGTCGATCGTTTGATTTTTCCCCAGTTTTATCCGGGTGACGTTTCCGTTGAGCTGTGCATCGTCGCTGTAGACCTCCATTTCAGCGCCCGCCGCGATCATGGGCAGAAGCACGGTAGTCTTCAGGGTTTCCTGCTGTGCATTGACGCCGGCGACATACCACTTCTCCCCCTTCCGGCGGGCCATGAGGACAAATTTCCCGGGGTAACCGTCGAGGAACCGGACTTCGTCCCAGGTGGTGGGGACTTCCTTCATGAAACCGATGGCCCAGGCAGGGGCGTCATTCAGGTTGTTGGGGGCGAGGGCAAAATGCTGCACCGGACTTTGGAACATGACCGCCGTGGCCAGCGCAAAAACATCGGAGGTCATCCTTTTGGACCCACGACCGGGGGTATTTTCACCATTGTAGAACTTATTCAGGGCGCTTCCGCCGAAGTCCATGCTTCCCACGCTGTTTCGGATAAAAGGATGCAGGCAGGCATTAAAAGCCTCCGCATCGCAGCTTCTCTGTGTGAAATGGAGGTTCTCACTGGCCAGCACCGCTTCACTGGCCGCATAGTTGGGGTACATGCGCTCCCAGCCGCGGGGAAGCGTGCATCCGTGGAAAATCACCAGTAACCCAAAATCATTGGCATCGTAGAGGATATCCTCGTAGAGTTTCATGGTCACTTGCTTGTCCCCGCCAAAAAAGTCAACCTTGATGCCTTTCACGCCTATGCTTTTCATCCAGGCCATCTCACGGCGGCGGGAAATGGGATTGTCCATGATCCCCCGCGGGCCCTGGGGGGCATCGTTCCAGTACCCATTGGAGTTATACCACAAAAAGAGCGACACGCCCTTGCCGGCCCCGTAGCGCGCCAGCTCTTCGATCTTTTCACGACCTATTTGCGTATCCCAGAGGGCATCGACCAGGATGGTTCCGAATCCCATGGCCGCGCTGAAATCGACATACTCCTTCTGCACTTCATAAACTGTGGACTGGTCCATTTTCATGATCCAGCTCCACGATCCTTTGGTATATTCGTACTTTTGGGACGCCTCATACCGTGGTTGAACCACATCGAAAGGCACGGTAGTCTCCATGATCGGTGCCAGGGTCTCCCCTACCGTGATCGTCCGCCAGGGGGTTTCCCCCGGAAGCGGAATCCCCGGGGAAGAGGTCCCGTTGCCATTATTCTCATCTTCCATGGGAAAACCGATGGTGTATAGTCCGGATGGACGACCGATCAGCCTGCTGCCGCAATAACGGCTGTCGACCCCGGTTTCTGAAATCAGAACCCACCCGGCATCGTTCACCCTGAAGAGACACGGAAAGGTATATCCATTTCCCTGGCCGTTTTCCCCCATCGGGGCATCGGCTTTATAGGGAATTTCATAACTCGGCATGCTCCTGGCAAAACCCACCATCGCCTGGCTCTGGGCACTCAGAAAAGTGGTGGTCCCTGCCGGCAACCGAAATCCCGACATTTCCTCCTTCACGACACAGCTCTTATGCTCGCCCTGTAAATGGAGGATATACCTGAAGGCCACATCGTGGTTACTAACCCTGAAAATGACATCAAAAGCCGGCTTTCCCTCCTTTGAAAAGGAGAAGACCCCTTCATGGGCCACATAGTGTACCTTGCTATTTTTGATGTTGGGAAGTTCGTAGGTTTCTTCGATCATGGTCACTCCCCCATTTGGAGAAAGCGACAAACCTTTGGAAAAATCGCCCACGCTGGTGATCATCCCCAGGGGTGAGTCTTCCAGAAATCTCTTCCCCCGGAAGTCCAGGGTGTAGGCAGGCATCCCGTTTTCGGCAGTCACCGACACCACCAGCC
>CAZMMX010000090.1:4247-7410 GCA_964567485.1 uncultured Prolixibacteraceae bacterium
GGCCCAGATCCGGTCCAGGTTCCGTGAAACCTATTCAGGAATGGACGTGTTGGCGGTGGTGGCGTACAATCCCAGCAGGCAGCCGGTGAACCCCCCAGCCACGTCGGTCGAAAGGATATCGCCCGAAACGACACCTCCAAGATTCACGAAGGTGCTTCCGTCGACCGAATAGCTGAACTCATAGTCATCGCCCCTGGCCGACACCTGTAACCTGACAGGCTGGCTCAGATCGATTTTGGTGCTGGCCACGATTTTGGATTCCACCTCACGGCTTCTGAACTTCCTCTGGGTCCGTTCCAGCAGCAGGTAGTAGTCATCGCCCTTCCGGGTAACTCCGAAGATATAATGGAAAGTTTCACTTTGCAAGGCCACAATACCTGCCAGTTCCTTTTCCGAGGCGGGTTTATAGTTCATCGTCACGGCAGTGGTGAAATTATTGTGCATTTGACGGTGGAAAAGCGTGGAGGTGGGCTTGACCTCCTTGAGGTTAGTGGCAAAGGGTGTGATTTCCAATCCGTTCTTTGAAACCGTTACAAAATCTTCACGGGGACCCCGGAGGCCGATCCAGCGGAAATCCAGTTTTTCAGAAGTAAAGTCATCGGTAAAGGTGAAATTTCCGTTCGGAAAGAAACCCTCTTTTCCGGTCCTATTCTCGGTGATTCCTGCCGGCATTTTCAGCTTAGGTTCCAGGGGGACCAGGCCGTTTTCGAAAACCGGAAATTCTCCCGACCAATCAACTGGCAGAATGAAGGTCTCACGCCCGGTGTTGACCCTTTGTTTTTCATTGGGGCGGACGGCCAGGAAGACCCCGTAATACTTATTGTTGTCGGGGCCCAGGACCAAATCGGCATGTCCGGCCCAATCCACTTTGTTGACACGCTCTTTGGGAAAATGGCGCTGCGTCAGAATCGGGTTACTGGGAGCCGGGGTATAGGGACCCCGGGGATCATCGCTGATGAAGATCACCTCGCTGTGCCATCCTCCGGTACCTCCTTCGGCACACATCAGGTAATACTTCCCGTTTTTCTTGTAGATATGCGGTGCCTCAATCCAGATGGGTTTCTTCGACAGGTCAACGCCACCATCCACGATAATCTTATCGGTTCCGGGGATGACCTGGTCGTTCTCCACATCATAATCCCATATTTTGATGACCCTGTGGCCGTTATAGAGCTCCTTTCCGGGGTCGGGAGCGTCGTTATGGATCACATAGCCTTTTCCGTCTTCATCAAAAAAGAGGGAAGGATCGATTCCGTTAAATGCCAGCTTGATGGGGTCACTCCATCCTTTCCAGGGATCCTTGGTTTTCACGACGATGTTCCCGAAGCCTCCCGAGAACTGGGTGGTGATCATATAAAAAGAGTCGTTGTGAGGATTGTATAAGATCTGGGGCGCATAAATGCCGGCGCTGATGCCGCAGTCGTGGACCTTCAACTGGGATGTGCGGTCGAGGACATGGCCGACTTGTTTCCAGTTCACCAAATCTTTCGAATGAAAAATCGGAACCCCCGGGAACATGGCAAAAGAGGAACAGACCACATAAAAGTCATCGCCCTTCCGGGTGATGCTCGGGTCGGGATAACACCCCTGCAGAATCGGGTTGTAGAACTCTCCGGACTGAAGCGGAAAATCATTGTACACCTGATCATTGCCCTGATACACAAAATGTGAAAATACCGGGGTGTTGGTGGCCTTGTCCCCTACTCCACCGCTGTTTTCACCCATTGGCGCGAATGAAAACATGGCCATGAAAATCGTTAACAGCATCATAATTCCTATTTTTCCTTAAAGTGAATACTCTGTCCTTTTTGTACCGGATAAATATAGGAACACCTTTTCTTATAGCCTTGCGTTTTCAGGTCAAACCTTTCAAAAAATAGATATTTACACCGTGAAATGCCATTTTCCCTGAACATTTCAGGTGCATCAGCTTCGTCTCCACCCCGGAACAGGGGAAGTGGTCTCATGGGTGAAGGCCATCAGTTGATATGGTACCCCTGGCTGTGAAGTTCGGTGTGGAGGAAGCGGGTGTACTTCTCCTCATCAAGGGGATAGTCCCAACATCCCAGGCTGTGGTACACATCGCCGCCGAAACCCGACTTGAACTTGTATAATCCGTAGAGTGGGTGCGCGGGATCGGGATTGGGCGACACTCCGAACATGTCGTAACCCGTGCAACCGCGTTCCCGGGCAATCCTGATGGCTTCCCACTGCAGGGCATAGGTGGCCATTTTGTTCCGGCCGGCATCTGAGGAAGCCCCATAAAGATAATAACCCCGTTTCTCCGAAATGATCAGAAAAAGCGCGGCCAGCGGGGTATGGCCTTCCTCGGCAATGAGCAGGTGTACCTCGGCAGGGGAGCTGGTGCTTTCAGCCCGGGCAGTCAGGACCGCCTCGAAATATTTCAAATCATTCAGCGTCAGACGATTCCGCAATGCCGTTTCCTGGTACAGGCGGTACCACGTGTCCATGCTTTCCAGTCCCGCCGACCGCACGGTGATCCCCTTCCGGGTGGCCAGTCCGATATTGTAGCGGGTTTTGGGTTTCATCCTGCCCAGAATGATATCCGTTTCGGGCTGCAAATCGATAAAAATCGTGTTGGCGGGCAGGATGTTGGTTTGCGCCTTCCGGAAATTCCTCCCTATGGTGTTGAAGTTGAAGCGCAACTCCCGGAACCTCGGGTCGGGCTCTCCCATCCAGTACCCCTTCTCGTCATAATTATCGCTCTCCTTGGCCCAGTAAGACTCCCAGAAGAGGTCATACCTGATCATGATGCAATTGGCCGGAAGATACGAACGGAGGCTCTCTGACAGCTCTTCCAGAAAAGGACCCTGCGCCTCTTCGTCGGGTTCCAGCTCCGGACCATAAGGCACGTAGGCCAGGGAGTCCCCGTTGCCCAGTTGCCTGATCAGCACCAACAGGTCGGAATGGATGTGCCCCTTTTCCCCGGAAGCGGAAAACAAGCCTGAACGGTCAGACCTGAAATCAATGGCCAGGGAGGTCACTCCCAGACGGTTTTTCACATCGGACCAATAGGCCGTCTGCTGCAGAATCGGGGTGCGGTACAACTCACCGGTCTCCTTACGTATGATATCAGAAAGCATGATGACGAACAGTTAAATATTAATAGATCTGCATTTTAACACAAAAAACCACAAAGGTA
>CAZMMX010000091.1:0-7386 GCA_964567485.1 uncultured Prolixibacteraceae bacterium
GTGACCTCACCGGGAATCGAACCCAGATCACAAGAACCGGAATCTTGTATTTTATCCATTAAACTATGAGGCCGTTTGCAACTGCGGTTGTTCATCGCATGGCACGGCAAAAATAGCAAAACTTTATGAATTCAGAGTGGGAATGTTCATTTCTTTGGGCTCGTTCCATAATCTGCGGTGAACCATCCTGTTTATCTTCCCTGATGGTGTTTATTGTTAACAATTATGTTGATAACCTGTCGGTAATTATTGAAAAAAAAACCTGGGGCCTCTTAAATTTGGGATGAATTTAAACCGGTAACTATGACCCATTTTGATTTTGAGATTAAAAGCCGCCAGTTTTTCGATTCATTCCTCATTTTTTACTCCGGGTGGAACAAGGGACAGATTTCCAAGGTGGAGATCAAGAAGCACCATTCGGAGCGAGTGGCCGAGTTATCGGGATTGTTGGCAGCCTCTCTGAATCTGGAACGTTCTGATATAGCCCTGGCCAGGGCCATTGGGTTATTGCATGATATCGGCAGGTTCCCGCAGCTCCTGAAGTATAACACCTTTGATGATGCGGTGTCGGAAGATCATTCCAATATGGCCATAGAAGAGCTGGAAAGGGTGGGGTTACTGCAGGGGTTGTCGGGGGAGGCCGCGTCCATCGTTCGCAGCGCCATTTTTCACCATAACAAGGAGGAGATACCCCAGGACCTGACCGAGGCGGAACGCCTCTTTTGCAGGATTATCCGTGATGCCGACAAACTCGACATATTACAGTCGCTGACCGACTGCTGTGAAAACTGTGAAGAACAGAGCACACATACCATTCCCACACCAGGTTCTCGCATCCGGGGAATTTCGGAAAGTGTGGCCGTAGCTGCCATCAGCGGAAAAACAGTCAGAAAGGAACATGTCCGCACCGGCGATGATGTCAAGGTCATGCAACTTTCCTGGGTCTATGACCTCAACTTTAAAGCGTCGTTCAAGATCCTTTCTTCGGGGCAGTATGTCGACAAAATCTACCGTGCCCTTCCCAAACGTGAAGTGGTCTTCGATATCTATCGCGTAGCCCGCATTTATGTGGAAAACCAGTTTCTTAATTAAGAATTGATCTTCTCCCTTAAGAAAACCGGCGTGTGAAGGAGACCAGCCACTCTTTTAATTCATTTCCTATCTCACTGTCATTAAGGCCGTAGATGAGATTGGTTTTCAGAAATCCCAGTTTGTTACCAATATCGTAGCGTTTTCCTTTGAAGACCATGCCGTACATGGGATGGTGACGGACCATCAGCCGCATGGCATCGGTCAGCTGGATCTCGTTGTTTTTCCCCGGAAGGATGTTTTCGAGGTAATCAAAGATTTCCGGTGTAAAGACGTAACGGCTGGCAATGGCCAAGTGGGAAGGTGCTTCTGCGGGGGAGGGTTTTTCTATCCAGTCATCGGCCCTGAAGATATCCTCCCCGACCGGGGTGCCGCTGATCACCCCATAACGGTGAATCAAATCGGGGTTAACCTCTTCCAGAGCCACTACCGAACTGTTAAAGCGTTCGTAAACATCGATGAGCTGACGGGTGACAGGGGCACCTTCGCTTTGTACAAGGGTATCGCCCAAGAGAATGGCAAACGGTTCATTGTTAACGTGGTACCGGGCCAGCCTGATGGCATCGCCCAGTCCGTTCATCTCCTTTTGCCAGACGAAGTGAATGTTGGCCAAATCCGAGATTTTGCGGATTTTCTCCAGCATGTCGAAGTTTCCCTTTTCCAGAAGGGTCTCTTCCAACAGGGGACTACGGTCGAAGTGCTCCTCAATGGCTCTTTTCCCCTTCCCTATGATCATCAGAATGTCGGTAATCCCTGAGGCTACGGCCTCCTCGACCACATACTGAATCACCGGCGTGTCGACGATGGGAATCATCTCTTTGGGCTGTGACTTGGTGAGGGGAAGAAACCGGGTACCATACCCGGCGGCCGGAATGACTGCTTTTCTGATCATTTGCGGGTGACAATTTCTGGTTTGATCACTTCGATATGGTGTGTGCCCATTAATGCTTTTAGTCGTGAGAATTCCCCATCATTCCTGTAGGTGCCGATGATGGCTCCTCCTGACCCAGTAAATTTGGCGCTGACGCCTGTAGAACGGGCCAGTTCCACCATTTCGATATTTCCGGGGGAGATGGGGATGGTACTTCTGCGGAGGTCGAAATTTTCATTCATGAGGGCGTGGATAGCCTGGAAATCCCTTCCTTTCATGGCCTCCAGGAAGCTGGTGGTCAGATCGCCCCAGCGGGTAACAGCAGCCAGAACGGCAGGATCCCCGATTTCGAAGCGCGCACGCAGGTTATTATGGGTGACTTCGGTCCCTTCAGAGAGGGTTTTTCTGTAAGCGATATAGAATGGAGGAAAACAGTGGGCATCGAGGTGCCGGTAGATGCCGTATCCTTTGTTTTCCATGTGCTCCCTGTTGAAATCCATGAATATGGGATGTTCAAAGGCCTGCGCCACCCTGTCCTGCAGTCCGGCCGAAATGCCCAGTTCTCCTTTTTCGACCGACAATACCAGGTTGGCCATGATTTCAGGAGCGAGCTCCACGCCAAAAAACTGCTTCAGCGCCTTGAAACAGGCGGTGATAATGGCGCTTGATCCTGCCAGTCCCAGCCGCAGCGGAATGGTGGAGTGGTATCGGATGGTGAAGTTGCGCTGGTCGAGAGGGATCCCGTTCTTCAAGCAATAGTCGTAGAACACTTTCACCGAGGCTTTCAGCAACCTGAGTCCTCCGTAATAGCCGGCGAAGTTGACATCGTCGGCCAACTCCTTCATCCCTTTGAATTGGACCAGGTCGAGTCTTTCGGGCCTGATCTCCAGTTCCGGGGTTTCGTAAAGCTGTACCCGGGCAATGAAATTGGAAAATACGAAGGCGATGGTCTTCCCGAAGTAACCGTCAGAAGGATTTCCGATGACGGCAGCACGGGGATAACTGTATGTTTCTATAATCATTGATGACTCCCGCTATTTATCCCATTTCTTAACGGCTTCAAGATTAACGGGATTCACAATATTCTTGGCTTCCGGCTTATAGAGGTATTCCAGCTCTTTGGCGAAATACTTGGTGATTTTGCCTCTTACCATTTTCATGGTGGAATTGATCAGTCCGTTGAGTTCTGTAAAAGGTTCCGGCAGCAGGGCGACGGAAGTGGGAAGCCATCGGTCGGGGAACATCCCTTCATAGCGGCCGCCCTTTTTGTAGGCGTCGACTTCCTCCTGGACAAGCTTAAGGACAGCTTCAGTAGTTTCCGGAGAGCCGACTTTCATACCTCTCTTTTCCAGCTCATGCCTGATGGCATTCATATTGGGAACGACCATGGCGACAGTGTAGGGATTCTGGTTATTGTAGAGCATTACCTGGTCAAGGAAGGGCGATTGGTTGACCATGGCTTCCTCGATGCCTTCGGGGCTGAATTTCTCTCCGTCGTTGCTGATCAGGAGGCTTTTGAAGCGCCCCAGGACGTGGAGAAACCCATCGGCATCCATAAATCCCATATCCCCGGTGTGAAGCCATCCGTCGATGATGGTCTCCTCGGTAGCTTTCGGGTTCTTCCAGTAGCCGACCATGACATTATCCCCCTTGATGGTGATTTCTCCCTTTTCTCCCAGAGGCAATTCCTGGCCCTTATCGTCGACGATTTTCAGTTCCATGTATTTGACCAGTTTCCCTGAAGAGCCGAATTTGATGGCATCGAGGGAGTTGCTGGAAATGACAGGGGAGGATTCCGAAAGACCGTATCCCTGGCACATGGGGATTCCTATGGCGTAGAAAAAGCGTTGCAGTTCACTGTCAAGCAGGGCTCCGCCACCTATGAAGTACTTCATCTCCCCGCCGAAATTCTCCCTGATTTTGCTGAAAAGGATTTTATCGAAAAGGGAAACCAGGGGTTTGAGGAGTATCCTGGCGCCCTTCCCCTTGTCCCAGCCAATGCCATTATAACTATAGGCGACTTTCAGGGCGAAGTTGAAGAGCGAGACCGTGGTTTTTCCTTTTTTGGCAATTCCGCCCTCGATATTTTTCCTGAAATTTTTGGCCAGGGCAGGAACGCTCATCATGATGTGCGGTTTCACCTCGTTGATGTTTTTAGGAACGTTCCTGAGGGCTTCCAGGGGGGATTTCCCCGGGTCAACCGAGGCCACGGTGGCGCCATTGTACATGAAACAATACATGCAGGCGGTATGGGCAAAGGAGTGGTCCCAGGGCAGCAGGGTCAGCGTCCTGAAGCTTTGGTCTATGGACATCAGGGTGTTGGCCTGGATGGTGTTGGCGGTGTAATTGAGGTGGGAAAGCATAATCCCCTTGGGGTCGGCGGTCGTCCCTGAAGTATAACTGATGTTGGCCAGATCACCGGGCTGAATGGCTTTCCATATCTTTTCCAGTTTTCCGGGATCGCTCCTGAGCAGTTCGTCGCCCATCTCCTTCACGGCCTCGAAGGTAAGGTCCCCAGGACCGGGATTTTCCTTGCCGTCAAGGTAAATCACCTTTTCGAGCAGGGGGAGGGATGCCCTGATCTCTTCGGCCTTGTGGGCCTGGTTGCGCGATACGATCAGCATCTTCGACTCTGAATGGTTCATCCTGAAGATCAGTTCAGGCGGGGCATCCAATTTAGTGGACAATGGAACATTGATGCCTCCGGCATAGAGAATGCCCAGTTCTGCAATAGCCCAGTCGGGCCGGCCCTCTGATATCAGTCCCACCCGATCCCCTTTTTGTACTCCAAGTTGTAACAGCCCCGCAGCGAACCGTAATACCTGATTACGTGTTTCCCTGTATGTAATGCCTTCATATTTACCATTTCTCTTTTCCATCAGGTAAATGTTCCCGGCATACTTCTCCACACTTGTTTCAAATAGTTCAACTATGGTCTTCATGAGGTTGAGTTTATTAATGATTTAATTTCCGTCGCAGATGCCTAAATGACCCCGTAAAGAAAAAAATCCCTTCAAGGGATGATTGATTCCTCAAATGTAATTATTTTTAAGAAAAAATAGTGAAAGACTTTCCGGGGTGGTTATGATGCACTGCTCCGGGGGTGCTTTTTACGGCTAAACCGATGACAAACCGAATAATATATTATGATCCGGAATCGCAGATCCCCAAATACCGGCAGATTGTCTTGTCGATTAAGAAGGCTATCGAGCGCAAGGTTATCAGGAAAGGGGACAGGATTCCATCGATCAACCAGGTGTGTGCTGCCTTTAACTTGAGCCGTGACACGGTGATGATGGCCTATCACGAGCTGAAGTCCCACGGAATAATCTCCAGTAACCAGGGTAAGGGGTACTATGTGGAGAGTGTTGACGTAAAGCTTGCAGAGAAAGTTTTTCTCCTTTTTGATGAGTTGAATACCTTTAAGGAGGATTTGTATAACTCCTTTGTGGAGAGCCTGGATTCCAACGCGACTGTTGATGTTTTCTTTCACCATTTTAACTACCAGGTTTTTAAGAATCAAATCATTGAGGCGGCAGGTAAATATACCTCTTATGTGATCATGCCTGCATCGTTCGATAACATTGGTCATCTTATTCATAAATTGCCGCCCGACAGGGTGTATATCCTGGACCGCTTGAAGCCTGAGTTAAGTGGCTTCCCGGGAGTATACCAGGATTTTGAGGCTGACGTCTACGAAGGGCTTGTGTCGGCCAACTCTCATCTTGAGAGGTACCGGCGTCTGGTCTTCATCCAGCCGGGGGGTAAGGAGCCCCAGGAACGGGTGGCCGGTTTTCGCCGGTTTTGCCAGGAATTTAAGTTTGAGAACAAAGTGGTGCGTTCGCTCAGCGAGGTACAGCCGGCACTTTACGATGTTTTTCTGATCCCCTCTGATCGCACTCTGGTGGAACTGGTTAGGATGGCCTGGGAGTATGAGTTTGAGATCGGAAAGAAATTCGGGATCATTTCCTTCAATGACAGCATGCTAAAGCAGGTCGTGGCCGGAGGTATTACGACTATCTCCACCGATTTTCCCAAAATGGGAAAAATTCTGGCTTCCATGGTCATGGAGCGAAAACCACTTCAACTGAAAAACCAGTCGGGACTCATCCTCAGACAATCATTATAACCCTGGTAAAAATCAGAGTATGTATGATATAATCGGTGATATCCACGGTCATGCCTCATTGCTCAAAAACCTTCTGGTTTCCCTGGGGTATGTCAGGAGCAGGTCTGGATATTTTCATCCTGAACGGAAGGCCATTTTTGTCGGCGATTTTGTGAATCGCGGACCTGAGATCAGGATGACCGTTGAACTGATCCGAAAGATGACGGAGGAGGGGAATGCAATGGCAATATTGGGAAACCATGAGATCAACGCACTCCTTTATCATTTGAAAGGGGATAAGAAGAGTCCGCTCCTCGACAAGGCAGGGATCAGGACCCAGTCGGTCCAGGAGACGCTCCTGCAATTCAAGAATTTTCGGGAGGAGTGGAAGTCTCACCGCAAGTGGCTCAGAACGCTCCCGCTGTTTTTGGAACTGGATGGGATCAGGGTGGTGCATGCTTGCTGGTCCGGCAAAAACATTCAGGTGCTGAAAGATGAACTGGCACCCGGCAAACTTTCCAAGGAGGTGCTGCGCGACCTGGTACTGACGCCCAGGTCGTCTTTATCGCAGGCCATCCTCCAGACCACCCGGGGTATTCACCTGATCATGCCCCCCGATTTGCGGGTTTTGGACAACCACCGGCGCAGTCACCATCTCTTTCGTGTTCGCTGGTGGAAGGAACCCCATGGGTTGACCTTTCAGCAGTTCTCATTCGAGAGCAAATTCAGGCTTCCTGATTATACCATTCCCCGGGAGTTGCTTCCCGAAACAGAACCCTACGGTGTTGGTGAACCTCCTGTTTTTTTCGGCCACTACTGCCGGGGGAACGGTCCGTATGTGATAAGACAAAACCTCTGTTGTGTCGATGCCTGTGTTACCGGCAAGAAGCGGCTGGCAGCGTACCGTTGGGATGGCGAAACGGTCTTGGATTCCGAAAAGATGGTTACTGTTAAATAGCTAGGGGAAGCGCTCCTTTACGCGTTCCGGTTATTCACCTACTGACAAGGAACTCCTCTTATCTGGTGAAGCGCTGCTTGCCGGTGGGTGTTTGTCTTTACGTTTTTACCCTGGGTATGCTGATGGAGGAGCAATTTTTATCATTATCCTGAAAATTTATCACGGGCTATTGCAGCCAATAAAAAAACCTCTATATTTGCACCACTTTTGAAAACGATTACAAATTGTCTCAAGAGGAGTTCAGAAAAATTTGGTGCGGTAGTTCAGTTGGTTAGAATAACGGCCTGTCACGCCGTGGGTCGCGGGTTCGAGTCCCGTCCGCACCGCTAGGGGAGCTGAGAAGCTCCCTTTTTTTGTGCC
>CAZMMX010000092.1:0-7018 GCA_964567485.1 uncultured Prolixibacteraceae bacterium
CCATAGATAGCGTTTATTATCCACAAAAATACAATAACCTCCGTATTTTCAACAAGGGACGGAAGGTGGGGCATTTCGCCTTTTTCTACCATACTTTCACACCTACGGTGCCACACCAAAGGCATATTATCCACGACTATGTCAACCCTACGGTGCCACACCAACGGCATATTATCCACGACTATGACAACCCTACGGTGCCACACCAACGGCATATTATCCACGACTATGACAACCCTACGGTGCCACACCAACGACATATTATCCACGACTTTGACAACACTACGGTGCCAGACCTTGTTTCCGCGTCACCAAAACCATTCCTGCAACGGCTCCCATGACCAGCAGCGCACTGATCCCCAGTACTGTGGCGATGGAAAAGGTGGAGAGGAAGGAGGCGGAAATCTCCTCCTGAAAAGTGATCGCCAACAGGACCAGCAGGTTATTGATGGCATGGCCGGCAATGCAAAGATAGATATTGCGGGTGCGTATCATCAGCCATCCCAGCAGAAGACCCAGCACAAAGGTGGCCGGGAACTGCCAGGGATTGAGGTGGAAAAGAGCGAAGAGGAGGCCTGAGTAAAAGATGGCCTTCGCAGGGCGGTAGTTTCTCATGAGTCCGTGCATGATGACTCCCCTGAAGATCAGCTCCTCCACGATGGGGGCGATGACCACCACTTTCATGAAGGCACCCCAGAACCCGAAATCGTTGTCAAAAATGCGTCCGAACATCTCCCAGAACCACCTGGGAGGGGGGATCACTTTTTCCATGCCGGCGTTGACCACGTTGAGCCACTGCTGGATTCCCAGGAAAAAGAGAATCAGCAGGAACGGGAGCCACGGACTGAAGCGGCGGGAAGGAAAGACCTCGCTGAAAGGATTCCCGGTTTTGCGGAAACCATACCACAGGATGAAGACCACGGAGCCCACACCTATCAGTATCTTTTTCAGAGGATGATAGAGGTACTCGGTATCGCGGGAATAGTCAATCATGGCCAGCGGGAAGTCCACCAGGGCCTGTATGAAAATATAGAGGACCACCAGATGAATAGCCTGCAGTACCGTGGGGTAGGGTCTTTCCCCCGTGATGTACCCCTTCTGTGTCAAATTTCCGTTGTTTGTCTTTTCTATGTCTCTGCTGTTTGTCATCTGACTTGTCTTTATGCCAACCTCACAATTTCTGGTAATAACAACTTCAGACCTCATTAAGTTTGTTCGTTATTGAACAAGTTTTATACCGGAAATCCTTGATCAGGGGAGAAGCTTATTCATTCCGATTCTTCCATGTATTTGCGGTACAGGTCAGGTCGGAGCAGCCGGGTGCGATCGAGGGATTGTTGGTGCTTCCAATCGTCGATCAGCTTTTCGTTGCCGCCCAGAAGGAGTTCAGGCACTTTCCAGCCGTTGTATTCGGCCGGACGGGTATAGACGGGGGGACTGAGAAGGTTGTCCTGGAAGGAGTCGGAGAGGGCGGAGGTTTCGTCGGAAATGGCTCCGGGAAGGAGCCTGACGATGCTGTCGGTGATGACGGCAGCAGCCAGTTCGCCACCCGTGAGCACATAATCGCCGATGGAGATTTCCCGGGTCACCAGGTGTTCCCTGATGCGGTGGTCGATGCCCTTGTAATGTCCGCAGAGAATGATCAGGTTTTTCTTCATCGACAGGTTGTTGGCCTCCTTCTGGTTAAAGAGGATTCCGTCGGGGGAAGTGTAAATGATCTCGTCATAGCCGCGCTGTGATTTCAGGAAATTGATGGCCGCCTCCACGGGCTGGATGGTCATCACCATGCCGGCCCCCTTACTGTAGGAGTAATCGTCAACCTTGCGGTGTTTATCGGTGCTGAAATCCCTCAGGTTGTGCACCACGATCTCCACGATCTGCTTGTCGCGCGCCCGTTTGACGATGGAACACCCCAGGGGCCCCTCCAGCATTTCCGGTAAAACCGTAATAATATCAATCCGCATGGCCTTTCTTTTCTGCAAAGATAACAAATTACCCCTTTTGCATGGACCACTGCTGACGCACATTTAAGATCAGAAAAATGACATTATGACACTGATCTCCAGTGGTAAACGCCATTTTGACTTGCTGCGATTCAGGAGTGTCAGAAAACAGGAGTTTTTTCTCTTTTGGAACAGGAATTGATCTTTCATGGGCAACAGTGAAGATTAAAATTTAATAACCATTAAAGAATAAGGAGGATATAAAATGAATGCCATCAGATTTTACAATGACCCGGCCCGGACCAGCATGCTGGACGAAATGCTCAATGTTTTAGCCAACAACGATGTTCGTGAGAAGTGTGCCTGTGGATGTGTGGCCGCCAATGTTTCCGAGGAAGAGGGGCAGTTTCGGATTGACCTTTCGGTTCCCGGTTTTACGCGCGAGGAGATCAAAATCAGCCTGGAGAAGAATGTGCTGACCATCAAATCGGAGAAGAAGAGCGAGGAAGAGGAGGGGAAGTATGTGCGCCGTGAGTTCACCACCGCCGATTTCGAGAGAAGGTTCGTCCTTCCGAAGCATGTCGACACCGACAAGATTACGGCGACGGCTGAAAATGGTATCCTGGGCATTGTGATTCCGAAGAAGGAGCAGGTGGTGGAGAAGATCACCAAGGAAATCAGTATTCAATAATGGAATAGAAATCGGTATCCGGTAACGGAAAAGAGATCAACATCTGGTAACGGCATGGAGATCAGCATCCGGTAAGGGGAGGAGCGACCGTTCCCTGCGGAAGGGATTCAGATATATTGCCTGTAAAAGGTGTCTAAAAAGAAAAGAGGCTGTTTCGAGAGATTGATTCAGCCTTTTTCTATTTGATCAGTGTGAAACCGCTTTGAGGCCGGCGATGATGAGGTTGAACCAGTTCATTTCATTTCTTCTGCTTAAAAGTTCTTAAGCAGGTAATTATTTATTTTTTATAGTGATGCCCATGAGTGCCAGCATTTTTTCCGCATAGCGGCGGCCCATAATGCGGTAGCCTTCGGCGTTAAAGTGGGCGTTGTCCTGGCCGGCGCATCCTTCCGAGGAGATGACGTGGGCCGTGGGGATGGCTTTCGGGAGGGTGTTGATGATGTCATTCATGGGGGCGCAGCAGCTGCCTTCGACGGCGAGGACCTCTCCGGCAAGGAGCGGGACCGATTCCGGAGTTAGGGAAAGGTCGGTCAGCATGTCGAGGTAAATCTTGCGAACATACTGTGGCCATTCGGCTTGTCCGGTATTGGTTTCCCCCTGGTGCAGGAGGATTCCCTTTATGACGCCGTCTTTCTGTGCCAGGCGGGCCAGGTCGATCAGGTGCTTATAGGGATTTCCCCCGTAAAAGGCGATTTTGGAGGTGAACCAGCTCTCTTTATAGGTCGAATCATGATCCTGGTAGAGTTCTTTGTCGAACAAACGGATGTCACAACCGCCCACGGCCACGTTGATGACTCCTACGGTGACCTTTTCAGGCAGGTTTTCCACCATGGTGCGGCCGAAATAATCGGCAGGGGAGAGCTTGGAGAAACACTGGCAGGTGGGGGGGATGGCCGGGTACCACTTGCCTTTGCTCCTTTCGAGGTTGGGACAGTCGAGCGACTGGAAGACCCGGAAGCGGGGGTCGACGGTCAGGTCCTGGTTTTCTATGGCGCCCTGGCCCTCCATGTTGGACTGGCCGAAGCAGAGGTAGATGTAAAAATCGGGATTCTGCCCGAAAAGGTCAGGGGTTAGCAGGAACATCCCCGCGACCAGCCACACAGTGGCCTTCCAAGTTTTAAGAATCATAATGCATTCGTATTAAATTAGTTAATGGTGTATTAATCCTTGAACAGTTGCATCAATCCGGACTGGTCGTACTTCAGTTTTTTACAAAGAAAAATAGGATACTCATATTCGGTGGCCTTGCCGGCGTATTTATTTACAACCACACCGACCTCTTCGACAGATTCAAAGTATTCCTCCCAGTTTTGTTTGAGCCAGTTGGATTCTCCGATGGTGATCATCACGACATCCTTATCGAAAGGGGGAACCCATTCGAACGAAGGGTGGAGGGAGAATGCCGGGGGCAGTCCGTGCTTCTTCCCGAGCAGGTTAATACCCGCAGCCATGGAATAGTGGCGACCCCACACCAGACATTTCTCTTTTTCCGGGGGAGAAAGGGTGGTGTAGGTTCGATGGACCAAATCCAGCGTTTGATTCCAAATCTCTGTTGAGTAGTAATTGTCAAATGCAAGAGGAATTTTGTAGTCCTTGTTGGGTTTGAGCTGATAGAGTTCCACATATTTCTCCAGTTTGAGCACCGGGAGTCCGTGCGGTAAAAGATACAATCCCGCTGCGGCCAGCAAAAAGGTATAGGCATGGATGATCCATTTCCTGTGGGAAAACAAATGCTCAAAATAGACGGCTCCGAAGGAGAGTAATCCCAGAATGATCGGGAAGAAATAGTACCATTTTCCCTGTGCGGCAAAAAGTAAGATAAAAGAGAAGAACAGGGCCCCTGCCGGTAATCTGAATGTTCTGAAGCGGGAGTGGAAGGGGATGACCAGCAAAGCGGCCAACCACAAAACGGCGGTCACCGGATTTAGGAAAACAATCATTTTCCCCAGTTCCCCAGTCATCGAGAGCCCATTCAGTTGTTTATCGTAAAGCCTGGAAAAATGATGAAACACCGGGAACTGGTTCTTGATCTGCCAGAAGAGGTTGATGGAAATGAGGGCCAGAAACAGCAGTGCGGAGAGCCACAAGGCGTTTTTTGAAAGCAGGTTTCTCTGAAATAGCAAGACGGAAAGGACCGCACCCCCCAGCATAAAAACCATGGAGTACCTGGTCAGGAAGCCCAGAGCTGCAAAAATGCCGAACATAAACAGATATTTATTTTCGGGTTTCCGGCAATAGGCTGCCATGGTGTAGGTGCAGATGATCCAGAAAAGTTGTTCGAAGACATTGGGCAGGAATAGAATCTGCATGCCGGCCATTCCGGGGGACAGGAGGACAGCTAAAAGGGCGATCATCACGGCTCTCCATCCGCCCCCCATTTTCAGGACCGTCAGACCGCAAAACACCACGATCAGAACCGAGGCTATGAGATTAAACAGGTGATTGATAAAAAGCGAATCGGAATCAAACAGGTTTTGTATCCATGCCAGCATGGCGATCATGGGTGGGAAACCAATATATCCCAAAGCGAGGTGCCTTCCGGCTTCGATATGCAAAAGCTCATCACTGAAATATCCTGAATTGGAAAGAGCGATCAGCTCCAGGATGAGTTTTGCCAACGCCACAGTCACAATAACAATATAATCCCTTTTCAGCTTCACACGATGAGTTTGAAAACCCTGCATTGGGATACCTTCGATAGCCAAGTTCCATCAGAGGAGAGGCCGTATCCCGGGCACAATGTAAAAATAATTATGTTTCATTGTACCAGTTTAAGGAGCATAGTCGCTGAAATTCCGTCGGACGCCACGGTCACAAATCCTGCCTTCTCATACATCCGGAAAGCGTAATTGGCTTCATCGACGCTGAGTGAGACCTGCTCATAGCCTTTTTGTCGCATTCTTTCCAGCATGGCTGTCAGCAACCAGGTCCCGATGCCCCTCTGTCTGAGGGTGGTTTTTACCGACATGCTCACCTCAGGAGTTTGCGCATCGACATAGCCATATCCTTTCCGGGTTTCGGGGAACAATCGGGTCCATATGGCCCCCACCAATTCACCTCCTGATTCCGCCACCAGACAGTGGTCATGTTCCCTTCCGAAACCTTGAAAATAACAGGCCAGCTCTGGAAGATAGATGATCTCCCTGGCAGGTCTTTCCACCCCTTCGGGAATAAAAATAATTCAGTATTTCATTTTATCCTGATCAAGATGACGATGATCCAAAAAACCAATCCAAGAACCAAATTGATTATCGGAACAAAAATTCCGGTATCGGAGGGCTGGAAGATAAGGTTTCTCGTAGAAAAATCGGTATTAAGTTCTGCATATTCAGAACCTCAATTTTTCGGTCATCAGTCCGAACCGGAGAACATCAAGCCGATGGTCAAAATAGATGTTGTAGTAATCGGATCCGTGGTAATACTGGACGAATAGTCCGATATCCTCTAAGAATTCAGGGTGATAAAAGAAGGTGAGGCTCAGTTTCAGCCGCTCTCCCGATAGTGTTGCCAGATGATTGAAGTTCCCGAACATCCAGGTCAGTTCACTTTTTATTGAAATATCCGGTTTTTGCGGATGAGACGGATCATTTCCTGAAGAAAGCTTAAATACCGAAAAGGCATTGTGCCAGCGATATTGGCTGTAGATTCCGGAAAGTTCTTCTTGCATCAGACCATTGGGGTGAATCTCAAGAGAGGATTTGAAAAACTGATAAGCATTTAATTGTGGAACTACATGTGTCGATATTAGTCCAGCTTCCAGAAAGTTAGTGGCAAAATCTCCGGATTGAAGGTTGGGACGGCCATTTTCCAGAAAGAAATCCCCTTCTTGTCCGTTTGAATGATGGCCTATCCTTCCGAAGAGCGTCAGGCTTCTGTCATGTGCCCATTCGGACAAACGGTAATAAACGGTTATTTGTGGCATATAACTGGGAGTACGCACAGGAAATGATTTCTCCTGGTACATCCGAAGGATAATTTGCGGGGTAAGAACACCCATCAGCCGGGAGTTGTGGCTTTTTCTCAGATAAAAGTTGGGGATGAGATTCCCTTCGAACCAGAGGGATTCAATTTTCCCGATGTCGGTAGGGAATGTGATGTAACTGTTTCCCTGGTTGACCTGGGATATCAGGGGTAATGTAAACGAATATGCAGTGTCGTTGACCTGGGCGTTTACTGAAATGCCTGGCATCATCATAATCCATAAGAGCCGACCAATTTTCTTCATCGCTTTGAATGTATTGTTTCGGAAATTCAGCATCAAGTATCCTTATATGAAGATTAATTACTCTAGGGGATTCTTGGGAGCACTGTTTTCCCCATTCCCTGTTCTTTTGGCGATTTTTTCCTTGACAGCGTCCACTGCATAATAGACCACGGGGACCAG
>CAZMMX010000093.1:0-6904 GCA_964567485.1 uncultured Prolixibacteraceae bacterium
GTAAAGGGGGCCGATGAAACGCAAGTCGGGTTATCGGTACTCCTTGCCCTGACGGTATAATCCCCGGGGACCAGTTCGGCAAAGGTTACTGAAGCCTGCCAGGTCGTGCCGTCAATGCTATACTCCAGGGTTGCCCCAACGGGTGTGGTAACCAGAATTGATCCGGTCGGAATGGCACAGGTCGGCTGGGTGACGGTGGCCACCGGAGTCGCAGGTGCATCGGGCACGGGAGCTATTACAAAATCGGCTGAGGAAGTACAGGCCAATTCATGGGTGTTGTCACGAACATAAACCGTGTAGGTGTCATCAGGCAGGAGACCACTGAAAGTAGGGGTAGACTGCCATCCCGAGGTTTCGTCAAGACTATACTCAAGGGTAGTCCCGATTGGAATGTCCACGGTAATGATTCCGGAGGGGACGTCACAGGTAGGCTGGGTTACTGTGGCCAACGGCGTTTCCGGAGGCACACAAATGATGGTCACCTGGTAGTCTTCGACTTCTCCGCTCTCAGCCGACCCCGTGGGGAAAATATCATACCTTGGCGTTTGAGCGAACCTGAAACGGGCATATGTAGGATTACTTGAATTGGCAGTCCATGGAACCGTTACGGGGAAATTCTTAGTTCCATCGGAAATAGATACCCCACTGATAATTTTTTCACCAGCATCAGTGAAGTCACCGTCACCGTTCCAATCGATAAAGGCATTGATGTAGCCCAGACCTATTGCAGATATTGTGATATTTACAGTGGACCCCTGCAGCAATGGCGGAATCACCACTCCATCCTCATCGTCGACTCCTTGATTATCATCGCCATCGGCAAGAGTGGTATGTGTGACGGTTTCTCCGTCAACGAGCAGGCCAAGATAATTCTCATTATCGATTACATGGTCTGCAACGCCGTAGGATTCGGGAGCATCTCCGTAATCCTTGTATTCAGTCCAGGTAAAGGAACTGACCCCATCATCACCCTGGGTATTACTGGTCATCGAATAGGGAGGAGGGGTAATGTTGACATTAAAGCCATTTCCGGAAACTCCTTGCGTGGAGTTTTCAGTTACCTTATACTGGATAATGATGGTTCCCTCGTTTTCTCTGACAGTTGCATTCAGATCGAGAAACGTAATAGTCTGATTCTGAACTGCGCTATAGGTTCTGGTAGCGACATCATAAGTCCAGTCGAATTTACTCTTGAAGGTGCCACTGAGGGCATCAAGAGCTGTAGTAGCATTCAGATCAGGCACATTGGGTACACCACGCCCCAAAGTGATGGTCAGCCGCATGGCATTATCAGCAGTCGTATAAGTGAGGGCATCTCCTCCAGTGTTGCCCACCTTGAACTGACAAACACCGGTACCATTCAACTCAACAGGAAGTAAAGGGGCCGGAGAAATGATCCCCTCAGCTACAAAAGGATTATAATCCCCATCAGGACTCTGCGCAAGTGCAAACAGAGCAGAAAATACGATCAGCAAAGTGAAGTAAATTCTTTTCATAGTCGTTACGATTTAATCTAATGTGCAAAGTAATTAAGTTTTTCGGAATCAGCGTTATTATTGACACGATTTTCGCTTCCGCTGCCCGAAATAATTTGTCCGGTGATGGTATAAATACCCTTGGTTTTCCGTGGATCAAAACGGGCTTTGAACCCGAAGGCAGAAACAGCCCCCGGAAGGATCATATCAGAGGAGGTAAATATATGATAACCGGCATCATTGGAAGTGTAGCTCCACGCTGCATTATTGAGGGGAGCTGCATCAATATTAGTCAACATAGGGTCGTAATTTCCGTCCAGGGACCACCGTTCATCCTTTGGAAGGACAACAGAAATGGGGCCTGATGTTCTCACCCCGTTTACTTCGGTGATTTTAACCACAACGTCAAAGATGGTTTCTCCGTTAAAAATATTAGGGGTCGCAGAAATAGTGACGGTTATATCGGGTTGTGGATCGAAGGTCACCTCAGCCACAGCTATGCATCCTTCCTGGTCAGTGACTGTCACCGTCCAGGTGCCGGCCGTCAGTCCGGTAGCAGTGGCGGTGGTCTGTCCATCGCTCCACCGGTAGGAGTAATTCCCCCACCCTCCTGCCGGAGTAACCGTGGCTTCTCCGTCGGCACATTCCGAACAGGTAGGTTCACTGATCACTGCGACTGGACATTCCAGGGGGGCCTCTGGTTGGGTCACCGTCAGCGTTCCGGTCACCGGACCACAACCTCCGGCATCGTTCACCGAATAGGGAAAGTCTGTTCCGGCAGCAACGCCGGGGAATACTCCCGTGGTATTGGAGATCCCGTTAAAGGTATAAGTGAGCGGCGCTGTTCCCCCGGAGACTACCAGGGTTACGGTGGCCGTTCCTCCGTGACACACAACCGGAGAAGTCACCCTTGCCGAAACCAGAACGGGTTCCGGAAGGACGGAGACCGTGAAAAAGCAGTTATTGGAACAGGAGGTGGCTGGGTCAGTATAGAGGTAGCTAATGAGATGGTCCCCCACACCTGCCGCAGCCGGATAAAAGATTCCGCCGGTCACCCCTGGACCGCCGTAGACTCCTCCGGAAGGCAGCGATCCGTCAAGCACCAGGGGCAGGGCATTCCTGCACATGGAAATGTCAGGCCGGCAAGTCACCACAGGCTGTCCGGGGGCTGAAACCACCAATCCTCCCTGTGTCAGCACCGTGCAGGAGACATCATCATACACCTCCACAACATAGGTCCCTTCATCAAGTCCGCTAAACGAATAGCTGGTTTCGGCCGTCGAAAACGACGCCAGACTGGCACCTTCCGGATTCTTCAGCACATAAGTAAAGTTAAAAAGATTCAGGGGGGCACTAACGTCCAGGTCCACTCCAATGGTGCCGTCACCATCAGAACAGGAGGCCACCGGGGTGGTAATCAACGAGTTGAATGAATAGGTATCATACAAAGTGACCTGCTGGGTGGTGAGACTTTCGGAGCAGGTGCACCCGTGCGTGGTGCTAAAGGTAATAAAGGCCGAACCTCCGGGAAGCGGGGTGCCAGTGAAGGTGTAGGGCACATCGGTATGCCACGCACCAGCCGGAATGGTCACCTCCATCACCTGGTCCTGGAGGGTATAACCCGAAAACGTGTAGTGGGTGCCATGGACCGCCGTTCCGCCCACTGTGACAGGCACCATGACTGCTTCGGAGAGATCCCCCAGGGGATCCCGTTTGACTCTAAAAAAAGCCCCGCTGCAGGAGGAGAAGAGGTTATTGGTGCTCTGGTTCCGGTGGTTGAAATTTTCAAAATCAACATCTGTTTCGGCACCGAAGCTGCCCCCTTCCAGAAAGACCCAAGAGTCCCATTTCGAGTCATAGACATCGCCGATGACAAACTTCATGGTATAGGTAGAACAGGGCTGTAGGCCGCTGATAACCGCCGTAAGGGGCACTGTGCGGCCATCGGCTTCTATGGAGAGTTCCCCGGGCTGAATCGAAACAAAAAGGGTTTCATGGGCGTCTCCACAACATCCCGAATTAGGCACCCTGCAGCCGCTATAGGTGGCCAGCAGGTCATAGCCGTTCACACGGATGGTGTGAATCTCCACCGTTTCCCCGTCGGAGAGGAGGGCAATGTTTTGCCGCGTGATCCCTGGTCCGCTGATGAAGAATCCGAAGGCATCGTTGTAGTCGCTGCATGCCCATTCGGGATATTCCTCCGAGGCAAAGATATAGTTGAAGCTCACCGATTCGGCATTGGGCACAAAGTCGACCGACAAACTGGCGGCATCATAGGAAGTGGTGCCCCCCAAGGCTGTAATGTCTGAGTCCCCGGAGGACCCCAACTGGGTGGTTTTGCTACCGCTGAAGTTGGGTCCGGCGGCATCGGTCACCTGGCCTGTCGACAAAACGATGCCCCTCTCAAAGGGGAAAGCGGTATTATCGGCCCGGCGTTCGAAATAACCGATGGCCCTGTTGTCCCCCCTGAAGCTGACATTGGAAACCGCGATGCACCCCTTGAAGACCTCGGCGGCAAGTTGGCTGGCATTTCCGAAGGTGGGAATCTGGTAGCCGAACCTGACGTTGGGGCGCCGGGTGCTGCTGCCATCACGGGTGGGGTTGTCCGATCCGCTATAACCATAGATCACCCTTTCCTCGGGATAGCCTCCGGCCAGCACTGCCCTGGCCGAGTTACCGCTGGTCACGGGTCCCCAGTAAATCTCCACGATCAGGTTATCGATACCGTTGTATACAAAACTGGAGGAGAAGTCAACCTTCATCCAGGTAAAATCGTTGTTGGGAGGATAACCGCAGGTCCCGCTGCCCGACGGAATGGTGTACCCATCGGTATCGTTGAGCACGGTCTGCGCCCCCGTCATATCGGCATACCCGGAGTTGACCTGGCTAAAATTGGATATGGACGTATGCTTTAACCTGACGGTAAAATTGGTCACTATACTGCTTCCCGTGGCCTTGCGGGCGAGCTCCAGATAATTGAGGGTTTTAGGAGCGGGTCCCAGCTCACTGGCCAGAAAGAGCATCTGCGTCCTCTCATATTCAATGGAATTGTTGTCCGTATTGAAAGGATAAGAAGTAACGCATTCATAATCAGGATTAAACACTATTCCGGCAAAAATAACAAACTGGTTGGTGATCCCTTTGATATCAATGGCCGACTTACTGGTCAGGTTTCCGCTTTTCAGGGTCATCTCCGGCAACGGATAGGGAATATTAAAACGGTCCCTCGAAGTGGCTGTCACCCCGCCATCGGGCAGGGGATCCATCACCTCCTGCCAGGGCTCGATCACTGCAGGAAGGGGATTTTCATCTTCCATCACCACCTGACGGGAATTATCTCCCGCTGTCATCACAGGCGTTCCTGGGGATTGGGCCCCCAAACTTAAAGAAAAAAACAAGGCAGGTCCCAGTAAACTAAGGAACCATACACGACTACAATTTTTCAGCAACGCGGGTTCACGGAGACGCCCCACTTTGACCTCCCCGTTTGCACTTAACTTATACAAGAATTTATTCATCATATTTTACATATTGAAAGTCACAAGAATAATTAGACTAAAGAAAAACTGAATAATTACAATTCTACTGACCGAGAATGATAACCGGTTCACTGATTACCGTCTTTTCGGTTTCGATGCGGAGGATGACCAACCCGGGCGCGATTCCGGTCAGGTCGATAGAATGGCTGATCGCGCCGTCGAGGACCTCCTGCTTCAGCAGCTGGCCTGCCGTCGTGAAAAGGGAGACTCTGATGGGTTTCTCCGGAACCTCCGATGCCAGAATAGAGATCTTATTCCTGGCCGGATTGGGATATACGGTGAAACGAAGATCATGCATGTTCAGGTGCCCTTCTGGCCCTGAAACCAGGTCATCACCCTCTGTTCTGAGGAGATTGGGGATTACGCTGTTTTTACATCCGCTGATAACCACATCGTCGAGATATACCCGGTCGTCATCGGCCGAGGCGTCACACCGGAACCTCAGTTTTACGGAAGAGGTAAACGGCCCGGGAATGACGACGGCATCGTTATAACGGCGGTAATTGACAAACTCATCGTTAAAGTTCCATTCCTCCACAGTGGTATAGGTGGTTCCCCCGTTGGTGGATATCTGGAGCCAGAAGTCCTCGGTGGAACTGTCGAAACTGTAGGGATAATAGGAGAAGCTCACCGTCAGTTCGGAGTAGGCCGACAGGTTAAGGGATCCCGTGGTGGCCAGGGAGGTGGTGGTATTGTCGCGGAGCTGCAGGCTGTATCTTCCCGAGTTGGGATAGTAGGTACTGCGGGCACAGTCGGTGCCTCCGTCGACCCAGATCCCCATTCCGGCGTCAAAATTCTGCGAATGGATTGTTTCATAGACGCAGGCCAGCGCGGGGACTTCGAGCGCACAGGAGGCGGAGAAGTTACCGTCGGAGGTCAGGACGGAGATCAGGGCACTCCCCGGTGCGGCTGCGGAGACCAATCCATTCTGGCTCACCGTAGCCACAGCAGAATTGGAGGTGATCCAGGTCACGCTTATATCAGTGGCATTTGCCGGTAATACCGTCGCCGTTAACTGAAGCGTATTTCCCGGGTCGAGGATGGCGGAAGCGGGGGTTACCTGAACGGAAGTCACCGGGATAACATACGCCACAGTAACCTGGCAGGCAGCTAAATACCCCCCGTCGGCAGTGGTGACCGTCACCAGGGATGACCCTTCTGCCAAAGCCGTGACCATTCCGTTTTGATCTACGGAAGCTACCGCAGTATTAGAACAGCTCCATGACACGGACTGATTGGAGGCTCCTGAAGGCAGAATAGTGGCGTTGAGCTGTATGGACTGGCCGGGTTCAAGGGAGGCTGTTGGCGGGTTGACGGTGATCCCGGTCACGGGCACGGTCACCTGAACCATGGCTGAGGAGGAAAATTCCCCGTCATCGGTCACCGCCGTGATAAGGGCCGATCCGCTGCCGGCCGCAGTAACAAGACCATTCTGGTTCACAGTGGCTACCCCGCTGTTGCTGGTGCTCCAGGTGATACCTTTATTGGTGGCCTCTTCCGGAAGGATGGTTGCAGTTAATTGAAAAGTCTGTCCGGAAACCAGAGCAGCCGCAGACGGAGTTACGGTTATCCCCGTCACCGGTTCAATGATGGAGACAGTGTTGGTTTTGGTCGCTGTATAGAGGCCGTTGACGGTCAGTGAAACCGTTTTCGGGCCGGTGGTGGTGTAGCTGACCTGGTGAGGTCCCTGGGTGGATGCCACAACGGGGGTGGCCCCTTCTCCAAAACTCCAGCTCCAACTGGTTATATTTTCCCCTGAAGACTGGTCACTGAAGGTGATGGGTTCCCCCCTGAGGGCATTGGTGGTACTGGCAGTGAACGCTGCGACAATTTCCGGCTGATTGACCGTGAAGGTATGGGCATCGGGCCTTCCGATCAGGGGATGGCTTT
>CAZMMX010000094.1:0-1486 GCA_964567485.1 uncultured Prolixibacteraceae bacterium
GCACAAGTCGGGAAACCATTTATCCATGACCCTTCAACCATCATGGAATGTGAGGGTAAGTATTACACATTCGGCACAGGCCGGGGCGGGTTGATATCGGAAGATGGCTGGACCTGGAACGGGGGAGCCGAGAGACCCGGCGGAGGAGCTGCCCCGGATGCCATGAAAATCGGGGATCGCTACCTTGTCATTTATGGCGCAACAGGCGGTGGCTTGGGGGGCGGACATAATGGACGAATACTGACCATGTGGAATAAGACCCTTGACCCTAATTCCCCCGACTTTAAATTTACAGAAGCCATCGTGGTCGCTCAATCCGACGGAATAGAGGACAATGATGCCATCGATCCCGGACTTCTTCTGGATCCCACCGATGGCCGTTTATGGTGTTCCTACGGCACCTATTTTGGTTTCATCCGCCTTATTGAGCTCGATCCCACAACAGGCAAGCGCGTTGAAGGTAATCAGCCCATCGATATTGCCATTGACTGTGAAGCCACTGACCTGGAGTATCGCGACGGTTGGTATTATCTTCTGGGCACGCACGGAACCTGCTGCGACGGTGCCAACTCGACCTATAATATCGTTGTCGGCCGTTCCAGAAAGGTAACCGGTCCCTACCTCGACAATATGGGAAGAGACATGTTAAGAGGTGGAGGTAAGATGGTCGTTGCCGCCGGCGGAAGAGTTACCGGTCCGGGACATTTCGGACGTGTAATTCTGGAAGATGGGGTTGAAAAGATGTCCTGCCATTATGAAGCAGATCTGGATCAGGGGGGCCGCAGTGTCCTGGGCATCCGTCCGTTACTCTGGAAAAACGGATGGCCTGTGGCGGGAGAAAATTTCCGGGAAGGAACCTACGAAATTGAGTCCGAGAGAAGAGGATATGCATTGGAGTTAGTCACTGATTTTGTGAGAATGCCTGGCAGAATGCGCGGATTCCCTCCCAACAATGATGAACCGGTGAAACCCATTCCCTCCCAGGAATTGGCCGACGTCATCCATACCTGGCCCACCGGAAACATAGACGTTAGAATTGGGGATTACATGTTCCGTCCTCATCAGAAATGGACCATTACCGCAGTCCCGGAGGCAGGCGGAACCCTGGGAGGCCCCTGGTACAAAATTGTGATCGCGGGAACTGACCGGGCCTTGGCGGCAACTGCCGATGCTGAAGTCGTGACGGTCCCGGCATTTTCCGGAGCACCCGAACAATTGTGGCGAATTGACCAGTTGACTGACGGAACATACCGGATTATGCCCAGGGTTGTTCCCAACACCACCGAGAAGTTCGCCCTGGTATCTGTCGGCGACAGCACCCCGTCACTGGCCAAATTTGATATGAACAGCGACAATTCCAAATGGAATTTTAAGGCACACTGAAATGCCAGGCAGCATCTATGCTCCACTATGATGGTTAACCACATGGGAAACGTAGTTCGGCGTAGCCAATTACATGGTTTTTAGGATGGTGACCATATCAACG
>CAZMMX010000094.1:1586-6797 GCA_964567485.1 uncultured Prolixibacteraceae bacterium
ATGAATAATCCTTTTGAGAGGAAATGTGTCTACTGTAAATAACAGCCGCGAGGAATCAGATAAGATTTAGAATATAACTAACAATGATTAAGCTTAATCCTATGAGACCGATTATTAACTTTATTCTCTTCTGTGTAATTGTATCCGGGTTTTGTTTTACGGGGTGTACCCCAAAGCAAAATCAGGATCCGAACCCGGTTGTTAGTACCACTTCTGGTACCATATCCGGAAGTATTGATGACGGAATCTTTGCCTTCAAAGGAATTCCCTATGCCAAGGCCGAACGATTCATGCCTCCGCAGGATCCTGATGCCTGGGAAGGCGTTTTGGAATGTAATGACTTCGGGCCGGTTGCCCGACAAATAGTGCCCTGGTATCCCGATTCCATTCAGGATGAAAATGAACTCTTCAGTGTCAATGTTTGGACACAGGGTATTATGGATGGCAAAAATCGGCCGGTTATGCTCTGGTTGCATGGTGGTGGATTTCACGTTGGCGCCAGCAACGATCCTATGACCTATGGTGAAGCTTTGGCAAAAAAAGGGGATGTGGTCATGGTATCTGTCAATCACCGGTTGAATATCCTTGGTTTTCTTGATTTGTCGGCTTGTGGTCCTGAATATGCCCAATCGGCAAACGTGGGCATGCTCGACATCGTGAAGGCCCTGGAATGGATCCAAAAGAACATTGAAAATTTCGGGGGTAACCCTGCTGATGTGACCATCTTAGGAGAATCAGGAGGTGGCGGAAAAGTGGGCACCTTAATGTGCATGCCGGCGGCAAAAGGGTTGTTTAATAAGGCGATCATCCAGAGTGGTACTTTGCTGAATGTGATGACCATAGAAGAATCACAGGCCCTGGGGTTGGCCGTACTTGAAAACCTGGGGCTTACACCCGACGATGTCGAAAAACTCGACACCATCCCTTACCTCGATCTTGTTAAAGCCGGAAATGAGGCCATAACCAAGATTTCCGGTCCCAGAAAACCCGGATCGCCTACCATGTTTGGTTTCTCTCCTTCTGCCGATGGGGTTGTTTTGCTTCAGCAACCTTTCAGTCCCGGTTTTGCGGAAATTTCAAAAGAGATCCCCCTCATGATGGGAACGACACTCAATGAACTTATAGCTACCGCATATGCCGAAAAGGAGCTGACCCTGGAACAGGCGAAAGAACGCCTGGAGAAAATCTATGGGGACAGAACCAGTCAATTTGTCGAGCTCTTCGCAAAGGCCTACCCTGATTATACCCCTCAGGACCTTCTTTCTGTGGATACCGTTTTCAGACCTTATACCATAAGAACTGCTGATGCAAGGGCTATTGAGGGTAATGCTCCCTTTTATGCTTATTTCCTGGCTTGGAAAAGTCCTGTCGATGACGCATCAAAAGGCTCTTTTCATGGACTGGATATTCCTCTGGCATTCAATAATGTAGATCTGAGGCCCGACTGGACGGGCAATGCAGAAGAAGCCTGGGAACTGGCCGACAAAATGAGTTCTGCCTGGCTGAACTTCGTAAAAACAGGCAATCCTAATGTGGAAGGTAAACTGCCTGATTGGGAGCCCTATACTAAAGAAAACGGTGCCACCATGGTTTTTGACACTGAATGCAGGATCGTAAATAACCACGACAGGGAACTGATGTATTTCATCAAACCTCTTGATTAATAACGGGTCCATGTACTTTAGCCCTCATTTGCCTTGGGGAAGACGACAGGTACACAAACCATTTAGAGAAAAGTCCTTTTGGCTGACTCCTTGATTCTGGTCAGGAGCAAAGAGATTTTTGAAAAAACAGATAAATATGGTAAGAAAATTCCTGGTATTTTTTTTCAGCACTGCTCTGTTTTGCAGCTGTTCTTCGATTTTTGAATTTGTAAATATTAGTCCGTCAAGCAGTCTGAGGAAAATTTCATACTCGGAAGACCCTCCGGATAAGCAATTTGACTTTTTTTATTCCGATACTCTGGGTAACGAATATCTGAGGGAATTGCGGAATACGTATAATCTGGAACATTTAGTCACAGGCGAAATGAACGACCTTGACAGAGTCAGGAATATTTTAGACTGGACCAGCAAACAATGGGAACATAATGGGAGTAATACTCCAACGAAGCAAGATGCATTAACTATTCTGCAGGAAGCGCACGAAGGAAAACAATTCCGCTGTGTAGAATATGGTATAGTGGCAACAAGCGCCTTAAACAGTATCGGATTTCATTCCAGAACATTGGGACTGAAAACCAGAGATGTTGAAAAAGTAAGGCGGGGTGCAGGGCACGTTGTCTCTGAGGTTTATTCCAAAGAACTCGACAAATGGGTTTTTATAGACCCACAGTTTAATATCATCCCGACATTAAATGGAAACCCATTAAATGGCGTTGAATTTCAAAAAGAAATTTTCAATAAAAATGCCAATTTGAAGCTGGTCAATAAACAAGGTGAGCTAGATGCGAAGGATGCTGAGAATTACATTAAATGGGTAGGTAAGTATTTGTTTTATTTCGATGTATTATTCGACCAAAAAACGTTGAATTCGACCAGGTTCAAAAACATAAACGGGATGACCAAATTAACCCTGGTCCCGGTTGGATACAAGGAACCACGAATTTTCCAGCGTCACAATAAAATTGATTATAGTTACTATACTCATTCTTTGAATGACTTTTACCGAAGGCCTGAATAAAAGATGACATTTATTAACCACTGCCAAATTTCTCATTTATTATGAAGCGACTTGTTTTTATATCAGTTATTGGAGTATTCTCGGCAGCATTCAATTATGTTTCGGGTCAGGATTTGAAAATCAACGATCTGGAGTATTTCGAAACCCAGGGTGTCAATCTCCTCGTGTACAGTAACCTGTTTACCGGAGGTTTTAACGATGAGAAAACCTCGGGAATAGAGTTGATTCACCATGGGGTCAGAACAGCCCAGGGAGGTGCCGTGAGGCTTTCCAACACTCCGGAACAGTGGGATCTTGTTCCTGCCATTCCGAGCCGGAAGGTCGACCGTGCTTCGAACACCATTGAGGCGACCCTGAGGTATGCCGATTACGATTTTGATTCGCGGGTGGTGGTCACGGCCAGTGGAAAGGAGGTTGAAATCTCTGTATACCTCGATAAGCCCGTTCCCGATGCCCTGGTGGGAAGTGCTGGATTTAACCTCGAGTTTCTGCCTTCGCAGTATTGGGGAAAGACTTATCTGATGGATGGGCGCATCAGCCGGTTTCCCCGCTATGCGGTGGGGAACACGGTAACCCGGCCCAACAGTGAAAAACCGAGGCAATATAAAGGGTACAAGACTTCAGACGACAGGGGGACGGGACGTTACGTCGATCCGCTTCCGCTCGAAACCGGCCGTACCTTTCTTCTGGCAACAGATGAGCCCGAACGTCTGGTGAAAATCACCTCACCCGATGCCGACCTGATGCTTTTCGACGGCCGTGTGCTGGCACAAAACGGCTGGTTTGTCGTCCGCAGTTTGCTTCCGGCAGGAAAAACTGGCAGGGTGCTGACCTGGACCGTTGAGCCTAATGCCATCAAGGGGTGGATCAGAGAGCCCAATATCGGTTTCTCACAGGTGGGATACCTCCCATCCCAACCCAAAGTCGCAGTCATTGAACTCGACAAAAAAGACAAACCGCTTGCTAAAGCATCGATCTTTAAAGTGGGCAGCGATGGCAAAGCAGCCAAAGTCTTCAGCGGGAAAATCACGCCCTGGGGCGACTATTTCAAATATCACTATGTGAAATTCGATTTTACTTCCGTGAATACCCCCGGCGTGTACTATATTCAGTATGGCGATGTAAAAACGAACAACTTTATCATTGAAAATAACGTCTACGATAAGATCACCGATGCCACCAGCGATATCTGGATCCCCATTCATATGAATCACATGGCTGTCAACGAGGCTTATAGGATGTGGCACGGTGAGCCTTTCAAGGAAGGGTATCTCCAGGCTCCGCCCAATACCGATCACTTCGACCTCCACGGCCAGGGTCCCACCACCGATACCCCATACAAAGCGCTGGAATTGATCCCCGGACTGAACATCGGCGGTTTCTTCGACGCCGGGGATTTTGATATTGAAACCGGATCGAACATTAGCGTGGTACAGAATTTCGTCCAGACCTGGGAGTACTTTAAACCGTTACGTGATCAGACTTTCGTGGACCAGAAGCAGCGTTATGTCGACCTTCACCGGCCCGATGGGGTACCCGACGTATTGCAGTTTATCGAACACGGCACCCTGAACCTGGTGGCCCAGGCCGAAATTATCGGACACATGACCCAAACACTTTCCAACGCAGTGCTCGACAATTACCATCACCTGGGTGACGCCGCCTCCATTACCGACGGACTTCCCTATAATCCTGACCTGGGCCCTTACGAGATAGCCCCCGACGGGCGCTCAAGCGGCGTCAAGGATGACATGTGGGCCTTTACCAGCCGAAATCCCGGACTCGATCTCAGGGCCGCCACCATGTTGGCCGCAGCAAGCCGTGCTTTGAAGGGGTATAACGACGATCTCGCCGCCAGGGCTTTGGCGCAATCAAAACGACTTCAGAAGGAGGCGTCGGAATTAATGGCCACCCAGCCCCAAAATCCCTTTTTCAGGGGCAACAGATCTGCCGATGTGGCCACCCATCTTCAACTCTACATCTCCACCGGAGAAAAACAGTATATCGATAAATTCGAGGAGCTCCTGTGGCCTGCACTTGAACGTAATGTCAGCTTTACCATTCTGACGGCTTTGGACGCCATCCCCCACATGGACGCCTCCTATAAGGAGAAACTCCGGCCTTTTGTGGTTAAGTATAAAGAGTATATCGAAAGTCTTGAGCAGGATAATCCCTATGGAGTGCCCATCGGACTGGGTAACTGGGCAGGTGGCGGAGCCCTTCTGAACTTTGGAACCACCGTTTGCTTTGCCAGTAAGTATTTCCCTGACATTGTCGACGTCAGCCATGCCCACAAAACCACCAACTTTTTGTTTGGCTGCCATCCCTATCACAATTATTCTTTGGTAGCCACGGTGGGCGCCGCACGTCCCAAGGCGGTCTTTTATGGCAATAACAGGGCCGACTTCTCCTTTATTCCGGGAAATGTGGCGCCGGGCATTCTATTCAGGCAACCCGACCATTTTGAAAACTACGACGACTGGCCATTCCTGTGGGGACAAAACGAGGGCACCATCGCCGGAAATACCA
>CAZMMX010000095.1:0-6692 GCA_964567485.1 uncultured Prolixibacteraceae bacterium
AACAAAATCCTTGAGATGGGAAGCGTGGCCCCGGCCCTGCTGAAACAAACCGATATCGAAGCTCCGGTCTACTATGCCGACTTGGACTGGAGCCTGGTAATGGCCGAACAGAAAAAGAACACGGTGAAGTTCACGGAACTTCCCAGGTATCCCGAAGTACGCCGCGACCTGGCCCTGATCCTCGACAAACAGGTGAAATTCAGCACCCTCCGCGAGGTGGCCTTCAGGACTGAACGCCACCTGCTCCGATCAGTAGGGCTCTTCGACATCTATGAAGGGAAAGGGGTTCCGGAAGGTAAAAAATCGTATGCCATGAGCTTTATCCTCAGAGATGACAACAAAACCCTGAATGATAAGGTGATTGATAAGACCATGGAGAAACTGCTGGCTGCCTTAGAAAAGGAAACCGGAGCCCGTTTGCGGTAAGGTCAGAATAATGACAAACCAAAGCAAAGGAGTATGGTATGCGGTCATTACAGCCCTCTTCTGGGGAGTGCTGGCGGTTGCCCTGAAGGTAGCGGTCAGAAAGGTCGACGCAGCAACTATTGTATGGTTTCGTTTCACCCTGGCCTTTCTGCCGCTGCTGGTATGGAGCATTTTCCGGAATCCTGATCAGCTCCGTCTCTTGGTCAGACCTCCCCTGCTGCTGGTCCTCGCCGCCCTGGCCCTGGCCTATAACTACCTGGGCTTCAACCTGGGTGTTCAGTATACGTCTCCCGGAAATGCCCAGCTTTTCATACAACTTGGGCAGATCCTGCTGGCCGTAGCCGGGGTCCTCTTCTTCAGGGAACGTTTTTCCACCCGCCAAATCGCCGGCTTTATCCTCGCCATCGCCGGATTACTGCTTTTCTACAACCAGCAGCTGGGTCACTTCTCAGGCAATGAAAGCGTTTACAACAAGGGCATCCTGTATATTCTCACGGGTGCCGTGGCGTGGGCCATCTATGCCGCCCTCCAGAAAAAACTGGTCGTTCACCACTCAGCCATATCCCTTAATCTCTTCCTCTTCGGACTCCCCTCACTGCTCTATCTTCCCCTGGTGAACTTTTCCCAGTTGGAAGCCCTCAACTGGGTATGGTGGCTGCTGATGGGTTTCCTCGGCCTGAACACGCTGGTCGCTTATACCACCCTCGCCCTCAGCCTCCGCTACCTGGAAGCCGGAAAAGCCAGCATCATCCTGATCATGAATCCCATTGTCACCTTCCTCCTGATGGCCCTGCTCACTGCCATGCAAGTCACCTGGATAGATCCCGAAAGGCTGACCCTCCTCTCCATCACCGGCGCCATCATCGTGGTTCTCGGCGCCGTTATGGTCATCTGGAAAAAGAAATAAACCCGCGACAGCCCTCCTGGCGGGCATCACCCTTCGAGGGTGTTGAGGCGGCTCTCCAGCCACCCCACCATCTTCTCCAAAACCTCTTCCTTTTCCGGTTCGTTATGGAGTTCATGGTACAAACCTTTCCAGGTCACCAGGGAACACCGCTCTCCCAGAGCGGCAGCCACCTGCTCACTTCCCGAGGGAAAAGCAATGGTGTCAGCGGTTCCGTGCATCAACAACAAGGAATGGGGAAATTCCCCGATATGCTCCATAGTGCGGGCGATGACCCCCAGCATCACCTTGCCGAACCCCAGCGATATGCGGTCATGGACCAGAGGATCGGCGCGATAGGCCTCCACCACCTTCTGATCACGGCTGATGGCCGATGAATCGAGTCCGGAAGCCAGCGACACCCCAGGGAACAGGGAACCCAGCACGCGTGCCGCCATCACCTTGACGGGCTGCTCTTGGAGGGCAGTCCTCAACCCCGGAGAAGTACAAATCACCCCGGTAATGCCCGGCTGCCTTCTTTCCAGTCCATAGAAGAGCACAAAGACCCCTCCCAGGCTGTGACCGTATAAAAACAGGGGAACCCCGGGATACCGCTCACGCGCTGTTTCCAGATAACGGTCAATATCACAAATGATCGTTCCCGCCGATGGAAGATGCCCTCGCTTCCCCGCTGTCAGGCCATGTCCCCGCATATCAGGGGCGAAAAGCACCATCCCCCTGCTCGTAAAGGCCTCACCCACATGATGATACCTTCCTGAATGCTCTCCGACACCATGAACCAGGCATACCACAGCCCGGGGTTCACCGTCTGAAGGCTCCCATATCCGGGCAAAAAACGACAGGCCGTCCTTGCTCTTCCATCCCGTTTCCAAATGTTTCATGATTCGTCTCTTTTTTGTAAAGATAACCATTTCACCCCTCCGGTATTCACCAATCCAGACCCTGTGAGGTAAAAGATTTCGGAATAGAAGAAGCCCAAAAACTTAACATTGCCGGGGAAAGAGATTCCGATCAGAAAATAAGAGGCTATCTTTGCCGGGAAATCAAAAAACACCTTATGTCACACAGCCGGTCACCCATGGCCATGGGGACTGAAAGTATCGGCAGGTTGCTGATGCAATATGCCATTCCCTCGGTGATCGCCATGACCGCATCATCGATATATCATATAACGGCCAGCGCTTTCATAGGCCAGGGAGTAGGGCCCCTGGCGATTTCGGGACTGGCGATCACTTTTCCGCTGATCAATCTGGCGGCGGCCTTCGGGTCGCTGGTGGGTGCCGGAGCCGCCACCCTGATGTCCCTCAGACTCGGACAGAAAGATTACTCCTCAGCCAACGATATCCTGGGGAATGTCTTCATGCTTAACCTCATCTTCGGACTTTCCTACACGGTGGTGATTATGCTGTTCCTCGACCCGATCCTTTACTTTTTCGGGGCCAGCAGTGAGACGATTCCCTATGCCCGCGATTATATGGTGGTGATCACCTTGGGGAACGTGGTGACCCATCTCTATTTCGGATTAAACGCCTTGCTCAGGGCCACGGGAAACCCCCGGCTTTCCATGATGGCCACCATCTGGTCGGTAGTCATCAATATCATCCTCACCCCATTTTTCATATACGTTCTGGACTGGGGTATCCGTGGGGCAGCCCTGGCCACCGTCATCTCCCAAACCTCCATGCTGATATGGCAAATCATTTACTTCAGTAATTCGAAAAACTATATCCACCTCCAGAAGGGGATTTTCGGGCTCAAGCGGCAAATCGTATTCGACTCGCTTTCCATCGGCATGGCTCCTTTCCTGATGAATGCCGCCTCGAGCCTGATCATTATCGTCATCAACCGCAGCCTGATTAAATATGGGGGCGACCTGGCCGTAGGAGCCTACGGAATTGTCAACAGGGTTCTGGCCCTCTTCGGAATGGTCGTTATGGGATTGAACCAGGGTATGCAACCCATCGCGGGGTACAACTTCGGCGCCCGCCAATACGACAGGGTCACCAAAATCCTGCGCCTCACCATCCTCCTTGCCATAGGAGTCATGACCGCAGGTTTCTTGATCGGGCAATTTATCCCCCACGTCGTCTCCTCCCTCTTCACCCGCGACAGCGAACTCACCGCCATCATCGTCCCGGCACTCCGCATCGTGGTGATCTTCTCCCCCCTGGCTGGATTCCAAATGGTGGCCTCCAACTTCTTCCAAAGCATCGGTATGGCCCCAAAAGCCATCTACCTCTCCCTCACCCGGCAGATCATCTTCCTGCTTCCCTTTCTGCTGATCCTCCCCACCTTCTTCGGCATCAACGGAGTATGGTACAGCATCCCAGCAGCCGACCTGCTGTCGGCCACCAATGCTTTGGTCTTGCTCATCCTGCAATTCAAGAAATTTAAGCAAAATCAGTAATTTTAACCCGGCAACATGTCAAAAATGAAAGGGAATTATTTCATCACCATCGGACGACAACTGGGCAGCGGAGGCCGCGAAATAGGAGAGAAAATGGCCACCCGCCTCAATATTCCATTTTATGACAAGGAACTGCTACAGATCGCCTCTAAAGAAAGCGGACTGGGAAAAGAGTTCTTCGAAGAGATGGACGAAAAGAAAAGCCATAGCCTCTTCGGGGGTCTTCTGAGCATGCAGAATACCATCACCGACGCGATATACCCCGATTATTATCTGAGTAATGAAACCCTCTTCAAAATCCAGAGCGACGTCATCAGGGGACTGGCCGAAAAACAATCCTGCCTTTTCATCGGCCGATGTGCCGACTACGTCCTGAAAGAGATCCCTGATTGCCTGAATATCTTCATCAGTGCCGAAATGGAAGACCGCATTAACCGTGTTGCTGCCCTGCGGCAGATTCCCGAAACCAAAGCCAGGGATATCGTTATCAGGGTGGATAGGAAAAGGGCCGAATATTACAGGTTTTACAGCAACAAAACATGGGGAGCCGCAGAATCCTATCACCTGTGTATCAACTCTTCCGTACTGGGGATTGACCAAACTGCCGAATTCATCCTTGACTTTGCCAGAAAGAGATTCGGCCTCTAATACCTGTTCACAACCATGAAAAGAAAGGAAGAGGCACGAACAAAAAGAGAAAAAGAGGCCCGGATCATCAGATTTTTCAGGAAGTTACACAGGCAAACGGCGATTCTGCTCTTTGCCGGCTTTTTCCTTATGGCAACGACCGGACTGTTGCTGGGATGGAAAAAGAACAGCGGTGGATTGATTCTGGCCGACACAGCCATGGGAACTACCACTTCGCTTTCGGGCTGGCTACCTCTTGACAGCCTCGGGGAAATTGCCCGCCGTTATCTTGCCGATTCCATCTCTCCCACCCTTTCTCCGGAAATCGACCGCATTGACGTCCGCCCCGGCAACGGAGTCGTCAAATTCAGCTTTAAGGGACATTTCACAGGACTACAGGTCGATGGCGCCACCGGGAAGGTGCTACAAAAGGAACATCGCACCTCCGACATTATCGAGAAAATACATGACGGCTCCATCCTCGACCACTGGCTGGGAACCAAAAATGGGTTTTTTAAACTCCTCTATGTGACCCTTATGGGGGCCGGATTGCTGGTTTTCACCGTCACCGGATTCTGGCTCTGGCAGGGCCCCCGGCGGCTGCGGAAAAAGAAATCAGGTGTCTGAAATAAGGATCCATTAACCTCAAAAAACACTCACGTTCCCCAAAGGATCGCTGCCTTCCTCTCTCCCATCTCTCTGATCGGTCAGGTTTTCCTAGTGGTCCCCTATCAGCAGGCCACTTTCGGTGATCCCGTTTTCATTAAAGGCCTCGATGGTGAAAAAGTAATCCTTTTGGGCATCCAGACTATGGATGGTCAGGGAGGTATCTCCGTAAACCATGTAATCGAGGTAGAGTTTCGTAGAATCGGCGCCATAACTGACCACATAGCCATCGGCATTTTCCGGGCCTTCCCAGGTGAGGGAAACCCGTCGGCGGTCCTGCGGATCCCTGATGGCTGCCAGTTTAACGACTTTCCCGGGTGCTTCGCCCTTTCCCAGGCCAAAGACCCTGAAACCGCTGAGGGCAAAATGGCCGCCGGGGACCTCTACGTTCGTCACCTTCAGATACCGGCACTCTGTTGTACTTTCCAGAGCAATGTAATCATGGGTAAGGTCGGCATCGCTTTGCGACCGGTCGGCCAGCATGGTCCAGCTGGTCCCGTCGGCGGAGTATTCCAGGGTATAGCGGTGTCGCAGCTCCTTCTGCCTTCCCTTTATGGCGGTGTTGTGTTCCGCGAAATTGAGCTGAACGGCGTTGACGTTGCAGAGGGCGCCCAGATCAAGAAGGGCGTATTCACCCGCATTCCCGGTGGCAGCCGCCCAATAAGTCCTGATATCCTCATCGGTCATGAGGCGCGCCGGCAAGGTATCGACCGAAGAAGAGACCTCCACCTTTTTCCCATAGGAAAGGAGCATCCAGCCGGGGAAGATCTCTTCGATGCTATGCACTTTTTTATCAGGCAGAATCATCGGGTAATCGCCATAGCCGGTTTCTGTGTGCAAGATTCCCTGTTCATCGAGGAAGACGGGGAAAAGACCGAGCCTGCGTTCAAACATGTGCTTTTGGGAAATGGTGATGGTGCCGATATGCCAGAGATTTCCATAGCGGTCTTCAAAGGTGCTGCCATGGCCCGCTCCTGCGGCAAAGCCCTCAGGCCGGTAGGCAAAGGGATTATGCTCCTGCAGAAGGAAAGGCCCCAAAGGCTGGTCCGACACATACACCCCGTCATTGTAGCTTTTATATTCGGTCCCTGGACCGGAATACTGGAGGTAGTATTTTCCGTTGAGCTTGTTCATCCATGCGCCTTCGATCCATGGGTTACGGTCGGTGAAGGTATTGTAATCGCCAGGCACTTCCCAGCCGTGGTTCGCAGGATCGCCATGGATCAGCTCCTGGGGTTCCCCGATAAAGGCAAAGTGGTTCCGGTAGTCGATTTCCACCCCGTAGATGGGTTTCTCATTGGAGCATCCCCAGTAAAGGTAAAGCCTTTGGTCGTCATCGAGGGAGAAGGCGGGATCCCACACCGGGATTTCCAGCTCGTCGAGGGCCACATCCCATATACCACTGAGCGGATCACCGCTCTTGTAGATGGTGCTTTTCTCGGTGGAAGAAGCCAGAAAATAAAGGGTATCGCCCAGGCCGATAGCCGTCGGAGCATACTCTTCCGTGGGGATTTGACTGGTCTCGACAAAGGTCCAGGAGGCCAGGTCGGCGGAGTGCCAGTAGCCTCCCGATTTGGAGGCGAAGAGATAGTACCTGTCACGGAACCATACGATGGACGGGTCGGCGGCTTCCCTGCGTGAGGGATCATCGAGGCAAAACCG
>CAZMMX010000096.1:0-6651 GCA_964567485.1 uncultured Prolixibacteraceae bacterium
CGGCGTGCCGCTTCCGAGGGGTTATCGCCGCCCACCATGCGGGCCAGTTCTTCCACCCTGCCGGCCTCGGTGAGTTTACGGATCGAGGTGAAGGTTCCGGTGTCGTTGTCGGCTTTGTACACCTGGTAGTGGTGGTCTCCTTTTCCGGCGATCTGGGGAAGATGGGTGATATTGATGACCTGGAGGTCGGCCGACAGCTGTTTGAGGATCAGGCCCATTTTGAGGGCTGTTTCCCCTGAAATGCCGGAGTCAATTTCGTCGAAAACAATGGTAGAGAGCATGCGTGACCCTGAAACCAGGGTTTTCAGGGACAGCATGACCCGCGAGATCTCACCGCCCGAGGCGATACGCGAAATTTCGGCAGGGGACTGTTCCTTATTGGCGCTGAAAAGGAACTGCACCTGGTCGGCTCCGGAAATGGAAAACTGGGGTGAGGCCTCCAGTTCCACGATAAAGCGGGCATGGGGAATCGCCAGCTGGCGCAGAAGAGCGGTCACCCTCTCCCCGATGACAGGCACGGCCTTACGGCGGAGAGCCGTCAGGGCGACGGCCGCCGTGTGGCGTTCCTTCTCCAGCCGGGCGCACTCTTTTTCCAGGGTGGCGATATCCTCTTCATAACCGGTGATTTCGCTGAGCCGGGACTCCAGCTGATGGCGCAGCACCAGAAGCTCATCGACCGAGGTGAGCTGGTGTTTCTGCTCCAGGGTGTAGATCAGGTCAAGGCGTTCAGCGATCTCGGTGAGCCTCCGGGGGTCAATATCGGTTCTTCCGGCCAACTGTGCTACCTCGTAAGCCAGGTCATTCAGCTCGATATAGGCCGACACCAGGCGCTGGTGAAGTTCGCCCGACTCCTTCAGATAAGGGACGATTTTTTCAAGCTTCTGGGCAGCCTCCTTCAACCGGGGCACCACCGGAAAATGTTCCCCTGTGAGCAGCTCTTCGGCCCACAGGAGGGCTCCCCTGATCTCTTCGGCATGCGTCAGGATCCTCTGCTCCTCCTCCAGGACTTCCTGTTCTCCGCTTTGCAGACGGGCCTCATCGAGCTGGGTGAACTGGAAGGTGAAATAATCAAGGTCGGCACGGCTTCTGGCGGCCTTTTCCTTCAGGACGGTAAGGGCTTCGGAAGCTTCCCGGAAAGCCAGAAAGCTCTCCTGGTACCTGGCCAGGGCCTCTTCCGATTGGGCCACGGCGTCGACCACCCTGAGCTGGAACTGCCGGGTGTTGAGTTCCAGGTTCTGGTGTTGAGAGTGGATATCGACCAAACGAAGTGACAAATCCCTCAATACCTGTAAGTTGACAGGGGTATCGTTGATGAAGGCGCGTGACTTTCCCGAAGGGGTGATTTCGCGGCGCAAAATCGATACCGCTTCGTAGTCCAGATCATTCTCCGCGAAAAAGGGTTCCAATCCCCGGCCTGAAAGGTCAAAATAGCCCTCAGCGATACACTTCCGGGAAGGATCACGGAGGGTGCCGTTTTCGTAGCGGGCCCCCAGAATCAGCGAAAGGGCCCCCAGGAGGATGGACTTTCCGGCGCCGGTTTCTCCCGTGACGATGTTGAGACCGGTTCCGAAGGAGACCGTGAGTTCATCGATCAGCGCATAGTTGGAAATCACCAGGCGGGTCAGCATAGCGGTCAGAAGCTTTCGGATTCCTGAATCTTCTGGTATTTGGAGCCGTTGGAAGGGTCGACCTCGTTGAGGATGGCCACCACGCGATTCCGCTCGTCGGGGAACGATTTGGAGAAGATATTCACCAGTTCGTCAGACTTGGCGTCAAAGAAGATCTGGAGGATATAGGTCGACGGTCGGCGGCGAAAGACCTGCTGTACCGAACGGAGCGATTCCGCGATATTGGCTCTTCCCTCTTCCGTCTTGTCGGCCATCATGTCGAGTCCCTGGCGGTGGTAGGTATAGTAAGTGTCGCGCATCCCCGAGTAGGCACGGTTCATGATATTCTCAATGAGCCAGTAGCGGTTGCGCTCGTTTTCGAACGACTTCCACCCCTTTTCACGGGCATTTTGCGAGTTGTTAACGATGGCCTGGGCCTTCTCGAAATAAGGTGTTCCCCCCTCCAGCGAATAAGTGTCGTAGTCGAATCCCAGAATCACATAGGCGTAGTAAGCCATGATATTGGTGAGATTGTCGCGGTTGCTGGTTTCGTTGAATTCGATGGGCTGGAACTCCACATACTTGCACTGAAAGTCGTTATCCTTGATATTCAGAACGGTGGTCTCGTATGATGCATTGAAGACCGGGCGCTTCACCTGTACCTGTATCGATCCGCGGAATTCATCGGCCGAGATCTGCTCATCGAGCCTGATGAAAATGGAACATTCGATGCGCTCATCCATGGTATAGGCATGTTCCGTCCAGCGGCGGTTGTTCATGAATTCATACAGATCGGCCTGCATGGTGTAGAAAAGGTTCCGGTTGGCCCCCTGTATCCTTTCTGAGGAAACACTGATATTACACCGCAACTCCTGACTCCGCGCCGGAGCCAGCATCATGAACATCAGGGCCGTGATCAACAGATATCGCTTCATACTTTTTATCTTCACTTATTCATGCAAGGCACCTTCCGAGGCGATGCATCCATGCTGTTCACAAATTTACACATTTCCCGATAAACAGGAACTTACTTAGAAAACTCTTTGGAACGGTGATTATTGTATTGTGGCGATGGACAAAAAAAACAAACCCTTAAGTTGTGGACTTAAGGGTTTACTTTTTCAGATCCTTTTCTTGTTTTCCCGCGCCGGGTTGCGGTGGTAAATCTCCTGGTCCTTCCACTCTTCGAAGGCGATCAGCGACGGCTTGGGAAGCCGCTCGTAAAACTTCGAGATCTCAATCTGTTCGCGGTTTTCGAAGACCTCTTCGAGATTGTCGGTAAAGGAGGCAAATTCCTGCAACTTCTGGTTGAGTTCTTCCTTCAATTCCGAGGATATCTGGTTGGCGCGCTTGGCGAGGATCATCACGGTTTCGTAAACATTTCCCGTTTCTTCCTCCAGAATCTCCAGGTCCCTGGGGATCGTCGTCATTGCAGCTTTTGTCTTTTTGTAATCCATGGCTATTTTATGTTTGTACTCTGGTTATTGTAATTCAGCAATTTAGCAGTCACTTCGTAAAATCTGTCGGCTTCCTTCCGGTATTTGCTCTCGGGGAATTCGTCGACGAAGGCAAAGTATTCGTCAAGGGCGTTGCTCAGCCTGATTTCCTTTTTCTCCACCACGCTGTTGGTAGCCAGAAGGTATTTCGATTTCAGGAGCATATACATGAGTTCTTCGCGGTAACGGGTATCGGGGTACTCCTTCAGGGAGTTCTCCAGGGCCACCACGGCGGCCTTATAATTCTCGAAGTCGTAATATAGGCGGGCGCTGAGAAATGATTTCTCGACCAGTTTATCGCGCAATTCGTCGATCAGGCGGTGGGCCTCGTCGACACGTTCCGAGAAGGGATAAAGGTTGATATACAGCTGGAGGGCGTCAATGGCAGTCAGGGTAACCTCCTGGTCCAGACGCACCTTGGGCGAGAGCAGGTAGTTGCAATAGCCCACCATAAACTGTGATTCTTCGACGTGCTGACTGGTCGGGTATTCCTTGATCAGGGTTCTGAAATACTGGACAGCCATGAGGTAGTCCTTTTGCCCCATCATGCTTTTGGCGAAATAGTAGTAAATCTGGTCGGCACGGCTGGTTCCGCGGTAAATGTTGATCAGCTCCTGGAAGAGGCTTCCCGAGCGTACAAACTCGCCGGCTTCGTAATACTCGATTCCTTTTTTGTATTTGTACTCATAGTCAGTACTCTTGACCACCTTGTTGAAGTCATTGCATCCGGCCAGGAGCACGATAAGGAAAGACCAGATCAGGATATTTCTCATTTTTTGAAACATGGCGCAAAGATATTGTTTTTTGGTAATACGAGAACCGTGAAATAACGGGAATTGTACGATTATATTCAATGGGTTATGATATTTTAACAGATTTGCCAGAACTGCAAAAAAGTTTACATTTGCACCGTTTTATTAAAAAGGACCAATGTTATGACTGACATCTTCGCGAAATTTCAGACCAATCAGGGTGACTTAGGGCGCTACATGAAGCAGGCCCACGGATATTTTGCCTTTCCCAAGCTCGAGGGAGAGATTGCTCCTTACATGACTTTCAGGGGGAAACGCATGTTGACCTGGAGTTTAAATAACTATCTGGGACTGGCCAACCATCCCGAAGTGAGAAAAGCCGATGCGGAATCGGCAGCCAAATGGGGACTGGCCTACCCCATGGGAGCCCGCATGATGTCGGGACAGACCGTTAAACATGAGGAACTCGAGAACAAGTTGGCTGCATTTATCGGCAAGGAAGATGCCTTCCTGCTCAATTACGGCTATCAGGGAATGGTGTCGATCATCGATGCCGTTTGCAGCCGTAACGACGTGATTGTTTATGACGCCGAAGCACATGCCTGTATCCTTGACGGAGTACGTCTCCACATGGGCAAGCGTTTCGTCTATCAGCACAATAATATGGAGAGTCTCCGGAAGCAGCTCGAGAGGGCCACGGCACTGGCCCAAAAACAGGGCGGTGGTATTCTGGTCATCACCGAGGGGGTCTTTGGCATGTCGGGAGACATGGGCAAGCTCGACGAAATTGCCGCGCTGAAAGAGGAGTTTGAATTCCGCTTTCTGGTCGATGATGCCCATGGTTTCGGAACCATGGGCCCCACAGGCGCCGGTGTCGCCGAACACTTCGGGGTGACCGATAAACTCGACCTTTGCTTCGGGACCTTCGCCAAGTCAATGGCCGGAATCGGCGCTTTCGTAGCCGGAAAAACAGAAGTCATCAACTACCTGCGCTATAACATGAGGTCGCAGACTTTTGCCAAGTCGCTGCCCATGCCCATGGTCGAGGGAGCCCTCAAAAGGCTGGACCTCCTGCAGAACACCCCCGAGCTGCGCGAAAAACTGTGGGCCAACGTCAGGGCTCTGCAGTCGGGACTCAAGGCCGAAGGTTTTGACCTGGGACGCACCAACACCCCGGTGACCCCCGTTTATCTTAAGGGAGGCCCTTCAGAAGCCACCAACCTGATCCTCGACCTGCGTGAGAATTATAGGATCTTCTGTTCGGTGGTGATCTACCCGGTCATTCCCAAGGGGGAAATCATCATCCGCATCATTCCCACAGCCGCACACTCTCTGGAAGATGTGCAATACACACTCGAAAGCTTCAAGGCGATCAAAAATAAACTGGAGGCGGGAGTCTACGCTACGGAGGACCTCCCCAAAGTAGAGGTCGATCTAAAATCCTGAAAAAAGCCCCGGGTTTCCGGGGCTTTTTTTATGCTCAGTTGTTTTTTTCCATGAGGTATCGTTCGGCGTCGATGGCGGCCATGCAGCCTGTGCCGGCGGCCGTGACGGCCTGGCGGTAGTGGGAATCCTGCACGTCACCACAGGCGAAGACCCCGGGGACTTTGGTTTTCGTCGACCCGGGAAGCGTCCGGATATACCCCACCGGGTCGCGGTCGAGGTATTCGGCGAAGATTTCCGAGTTAGGGGTATGGCCGATGGCCAGGAAAAAGCCGTCGATCTTGATTTTCACTTCCTCTTCGCCCGGTTCCCCCAGGTTCTTCACCAGGGTGGCGCCTTCGACCACGCCGTCGCCGAAGAGACCCTTGGTCTGGTGCTTCCAGAGGATTTCGATATTGGGAGTTTTGGCGACTCTGTCGGCCATTACTTTAGATGCCCGGAGGACGTCGCGGCGGACGATCAGGTAGACCTTACGGCAGAGGCCGGCCAGGTACATGGCTTCCTCGGCGGCGGTATCCCCACCCCCAACGACAGCCACATCCTTGCCGCGGTAAAAGAAGCCATCGCAGGTGGCGCAGGCCGACACCCCGCCCCCGGCATATTTCTTTTCATCATCGAGGCCCAGGTACTTGGCCGTTGCCCCGGTGGCGATGATCACCGTTTCGGCTTCCACCAGGTGCGTATCGTCAATCCACACCTTGTGCACCGGTCCCGAGAAGTCCACCTTTGTGGCCATTCCCCAGCGCACATCGGTGCCGAAGCGGGTGGCCTGGGCCTTCAGGTCTTCCATGAGGACCGGACCGGTCACTCCTTGGGGATACCCCGGGAAATTCTCCACCTCAGTGGTCGTGGTCAACTGTCCGCCGGGCTGAAGCCCTTCGTACATCACCGGATTCAGATTGGCGCGTGCGGCATAGATGGCCGCCGTGTAACCGGCCGGACCGGAACCAATGATCAGACATTTCACCATTTCGGCAACACCTTCGGGAGCTTTCTCCTCTTTCTTTTCGCTGATATTAAGAGATTTGAACATATTGTTTATATTTTGATTTTCCGGACACAAAAATATATAAGAAAATCCAATGAAAAAAATCGGATAGATCGATAATATTGAACTTCAGATAAGTGAAATTGATATTTGGCCGGTGAGGCTTCAGGAGTGGCTCTATGGCAAAATATTGAGTTCCATTTTTGGTGGTTAATGTAAAAAGTTCTATTTTTGTACCCGTTCTGAGAGTAAGGAGTGATCTGAACTCCGGAACACACGATGAGTTCGGGGTGTGGCGCAGTCTGGTAGCGTACGCGTCTGGGGGGCGTGGGGTCGCAAGTTCAAATCTTGTCACCCCGACAAAT
>CAZMMX010000097.1:0-6515 GCA_964567485.1 uncultured Prolixibacteraceae bacterium
AGATACCATTTACCCTTGAACTCCACGATGGAATGGTGGGTGGTCCACCCGACCACCGGGGTGAGGATGACGCCCTGGTAGGTGAAGGGCCCGTAGGGATGGTCGCCGGTGGCGTAGCAGAGCCGGTGGGTATTTCCGGTAGAATAGGAGAAATAGTATTTCCCGTTGTACTTGTGCATCCAGGAGGCCTCGAAGAAGCGGCGGTCGTGGTCGCCGGCGGTCAGGGGCTTTCCGTTTTCGTCGAGGATGACCACATCGCGGGGTTCTTCGCCGAATTCGAGCATGTCATCGCGCAGTCGGGCCACCCGGGCGGTGAGGGCGGGCTCTCCATCGGCAGGCTCATGGCCGCACTCGATGGCCTTGTTGTTCCGGTAGCGCTGAAGCTGTCCGCCCCACAACCCACCGAAATAGATGTAGTGGGTGCCGTCATCATCCTGAAAAACGCAGGGATCGATCGAATAGCTTCCCTTCATGGGAGCTTCGAGGGGTTTAAAAGGCCCCTCAGGCTTGTCGGAGAGGGCCACCCCAATGCGAAAGATGTCGTTCCGGTCCTTCAGCGGGAAGTAGAGATAATACTTACCATCCTTGTAGGCGCAGTCGGAATCCCACAGTTGGCGCCCCGCCCAGGGAATCTCCTCCACATGGAGGGCCACCCCGTGATCGGTAACTTCCCCATCGATACACTCCATCGAGAAAATATGATAATCGTACATATTGAAATGGTCCCCGTTATCATTCTCGGGAACTCCCGATTCTATATCGTGGGAAGGATAAATATAGATCTTACCGTTAAAAACATGGACGGCAGGATCTGCTACATAAATACCATCAATCAGGTATTTGTGTTTCTTCTTGTTCATCTCTCTCTTATAAATGTTTTTCTTGTATTCGTTTATACACTTCTTCCAACGTCCCGCTAAACGGCCCGGGGGTTTCCATTTTTATCGACACCAGGGCAGCGGCAAACTTCAACGAATCGGTAACATCATGGTCCAATCGGTGTGAAAGGTAAGCCGCGAAGGTCGTATCTCCACGGCCAGTTCTGCCCGATACGTTACTATTGGAGAATTTCTCATAGTAGGTTTTCCCGTTGACTCTAGCCAGGACTCCCTCAGAATGGGTGATCATCACTTCAGGGCACCCCCATGATTCGACCATCATCGCGGCTTTCTCCAGGTCATCGGTGCCGGTCAGAAGTTTGGCTTCCACAATATCCAGTTTCAGCTTGTCCATCATGGCCGCGATCTCCTTTTTATCGGCGACATCGCTGAACTCATGGTTTTTCGTCACCGGATGGATATGACGCACGAAACTCTGCATATCGACCGACAAGCTCTGGTAATTTCTGGCTTTCAATGCTTTCATCAGGGGCATGTCGAATTCGGTATCCGATATCCCTGCCAGATGAACACAGGTTGAATCGAGTTCAGGGACGTCATTGGCAGATATCAACCCGGCCGATTTGATAAGGGTCATTTCGCGTTCATCCACATTTGCAGAATAGTGCAACACCCTGTTGTAAGAAGTCTCCTCGCTTGGAATAAGAAAAGTATCGATGCCGAGATCCTTCATCGGTTGAAGAATGTGTTCGTCTTTCTCAGCCATCTTGGTGACAACGGCCACCTTCTTGCCTACTCTTGCGGCGACCATGGCGCCGCATAAGACAGCGCTGCCGGGAGCGACACGGGCCACTCCTCCAAAAGGAATAATCTCGTCGTAGACCATGTGACCTACAAACGTAATATCATATTTTTTGTTCATAATACCTGTTTTAAGTCGTCATATAAACCAACCCACGTTTATTATTCTGCCTGTTCATCAGGATTCAGCAACCATGGATAGAAAGGAATCAGCTCTTTCGGATCCACGGTTTCGGTTTGGTTCTTCGCCCGTAAATCCTTCACATGGTTCATCACCAGATGAGTCCAGACGGCGCCGGGTCTTGGGTAGGCCGCCACAATGTAGTGCGGTCCTTTTTCGGTTTCACCGGCTTCCATTTCAAACTCAGCCCTGAGATTATCGGGGGTGGTCATGGTATTGGCGTAATCGAAGACCACACGGTCCATGTGCTTGTACACCTCCTTACTTTCCTCCACCATTCCGTAATAATCCAGTAATTGGGCAAACACATAGTTTGAGGTGGTATATACATCCTGTCCCTGTTCCGACTCTACGGGTTCTCCATCCTTCGTTTTGCACATGGCCCAACCCATGAAGGCCTTATTGGTATGGTAAATGGTTTTAAGGATCTTCTTCACCCGTTCTTCCGGAAGTGAAGGAGCTTCACCAATCGTCAGCAGGTACCACAAGGCATCGAGTTGATTCGTCCATACATCGGTATTTGATTCTCCCGATTCAGGATCAAAACAGGTGATATAATATTCCAGTTTTTCACCTTTCTTATTCACATCTTCACGCCACAGTTGTTCAAAACTGGCCCAGGCTTTATCGTATTTTGCCTGAATATGCTTTTCGTCTTCTTTCTCACCCAGCATTTGCGCCATTTTGATCAAAGCCTGGCACCCTCCCAGGAATTGAGTGGCATCATAAGCATCGGCTCCGAAAAGAACCAGGTTGTCAAAGGTATTCTTGACATCGTCGGGATTTCCTTCGGGGATTCCATCGCCATCAAAATCGAGTTTTAAGAGCGATTCCAATCCGAATTTCAGGGTTTCCCAATTCGATCTCAGGAATTCCATATCACCGGTGAACTTGACATTGCGAAGCACGCGCATCATCAGTTTCGGATAGAGGTCGACCCAGTAATTGTTATTGTACCAGGCATAATCGCTCACGTTACGCAGCGGATGACCCTTCGACAACATACAGACATCGTGGGCTACGCTGCCCAGGGTCTTGAAATCGTCACGGATCTGGGTCAGCTTTTTCCCTTCGTACTCTTCGGGGTTTTCTTCAAAATGCATCCTGGCCTCCACAAATGAGGCGTGATGGTGGTACCAGCGCGGAGTAGGATCAACGGCATTGATGGAATCGATAAAGGCCTGGCATAAATCTTTTTCCACCTTTGGGAAGAGCATCAGCAGCACCATGGAGTACCAGTCCACGTCGGAAGGATCGATATAGGAATAATCGAAACATTCGAGGAACCGTGCCTTTTCAACGCCATTTTCCTCAATCCAGATATTGGCGTTCGAAAGCGGGAAATGGAGCTCGTTCAGCATGAGCCGTGTCAGGCGTAGCGCTCCTTCGCGATCGTTCTGATACGAAGGGGTGGAGGAAATCGAGTTGAAGATACGTTCCTGAATGGTCAAGGTCGCCTTCCACCACTTGGGGTAACTTTCCAGGGCGATCTTTACCATATCAAAAGCCCGGGTTTCGCCATTTTTGAAATTCCTGATGTATTTCCGGTCGAAGGTCGTTCCGTCGATATACTCCTGAACCGGGAAGTCGAGGACCACCGCGAAAGGGATGGTCTTGGACTGGCCCGGACGGAGGGTCATGGTTAAGCTGATAGCGGCGCCATAATCTCTCCGGTGAATGGGTCCGCACTTTTCATAAAAATTACCTTCAGCGGTGACCAGAAGATCGCCCGAGTATTTGTTCAGCAGGAAATAGGGTTGAGTATCTACGGTGACCCCGGGAACGTCAGAAACGGCGATAATCATCCTGTTTTCCGTAAGTGTGCTGCCCATCACCACACCAGTGATGCCGTTCATTTCAAACGCTTCATGTTTCTGTCCCGAAATGGCGGCACTGCTGACGAAAACGCTGTCCTGGTCGGTCGGTTTCAGCTCTTTTTCCTGCAGATTAACCAGAGAAGGCCGGGGCACCACCAAGGTATATTCCTGTTCCTCTTCGGTATTGTTGAGTACGATAAATTCCTCGACGCTGATGGGCATCAGGGTTTGCTCATTGCCCGACAGTAACGGGGAGATAAACCTTCGGGTCACCTTCACGTCTTCCAGGGAATATTCCAGTTCCAGGGAAGGAGTGGCTATCGTCATTTTCACCTTTTCCTCATCAACGGCTTCGGGATAATAGTTTTTCAACGCCGGAATATCGTCAGATTCCGTTTCGCCCGGTTGCCGCTGAGTCAACAAAGTATTTCCCTCATAGGTGCTGATGTATGGGGCAGAGCCGAATTGAACCGCCTTTTGGTTTAACAGGATCAGGCGGCCGGCATCGTTCAACCGGTTATAGAGGCCGTAAGGAGAAATGCCGATGGAGCAGGTAGGTGCTCCCATAATGGCCACGGTATGCGGGAACTGCAAACACTTGGACATCCCCTGAAAGTGCACCGTCATTTTGTTCTTTTCGTAGATTTCGGTGATTCTGGGGCCCGATATGGTGTAAATATCTTTAATATTGAAAGAATTGGATGTTGTCATTTTTATCACTTAATGGGTTTAACAAGGCCGGTTCCGCGAGGTTCCGGCAATTTAACCAAAATCCGGGCGCCAGTAAGTTTATTGAAACCATAGCTGACACCCGGAATATTGTTAGATCATATCGTATGAAAAGGTGGCTTAATCAGCACTTACCCTGCCATACGTTGACATTTTTCTTCCTTTTTTCCTTAGCCGGTTCAACTTCAGGTTCTTCAGGAATATTGGCCTCTGCGCTTAAATCAATCGGCATTTTTGTCGTAGGATACGGCTGAATGGTGCCAAACAACAAATCGGCGGAAACCCTGATAGAATCGGGAGTACCGGAGAAATTACAGACCACGGCATCGGCCACGGTGGTCGTGCCTTTCCGGTAGGGGAAATTAGTCACAACAACCACGTCATGTCCTGCCTTTTTAAGGGCTTTTACAAGATGGGTGTTATTTCCACGTTTCTCAATACGGGCATAGTAATTGGTCATCACCACCACATCTGCTTCTTTGGCTAATCTCAGGGCTTCTTCCACATCATCTTCGGAAGCAAAGAATGCCGTATCATCCAGAATAACATTAGGTGAATGTTTGGTCATCTGTTCACAGAACATGTGGGCATGACTGTACATATCTTTTCCCAGGAATTCGTAAGGTATGCATTGTTCAATCACCAGGATTCTCTTGTCTTTGCTTAACGGAAGCAATTTTTTATCATCGCGGACCACCAACAAAGCTTTGTGGGCCACTTCCCATGAGAAATCTCTGTTTTCTTTGCTCCTGACAATAGCGGTGGTCTCCTTAGGATCCATTTTGCCGGCTTTTTCAAACAATCCCTGGTCATACTTTCTGTTGAGCAGACGGCGTACGGCATCATTTACACGTTCTTCCGGAAGCATTCCTTCTTCCACCGCCTTTTTAATTCCGAACAGACACTGAGAACGGGATTCGTCGTCGGCTTTGAGCAATATCGTATCCACCCCGGCTTTAATGGCCATGGCACAAGCTAACGGGAGGGGCCATTTTTTGAGGATCGCGGCCATACCAATGGCATCGGAAACGATAATACCCTCAAAACCCATTTCCCCTCTGAGCAGGTCGGTAAGAATTTTTTTGGACAGCGTAGCCGGATATTCTTCATCATACGCCGGGAAAATCGTGTGTGCGGTCATCAGGGCAGAAGCTCCTGCGTCCACGCCGGCCTGGAAAGCTTTCAGTTCCACATTCTGCATGCGTTTTTTATCGCCCCGGCAAACATCAAGAGTATCGTGGGCATCGGTAGCTGAATCGCCACGGCCTGCGAAGTGTTTGATGGTTGCGGTCACGCCGGCATCCTCATATCCGCGTACTGTGGCCTCGATGAACTTCACGATGGTATCAGGGTTGTCGCCGAACGAACGGACCCCGATTTCGGGGTTCAGAGGATTGATGTTCACGTCGCAAACAGGGTGATAGAACTGGGTTACCCCCATAGCAGCCATCTGCCGTCCCATGAGGTTGGCGATCTTATAGGCCAGATCCACATCCCCAATGGCCGTAATCCCCATCGGAGGGATAAACTGGAGAACACCCCCCGAGGAGTAGTCGTTCTTGAAATCACCTTCCATATCAATGGTCACATGGAGAGGAATTCCGGAAGGCCGGTCCATGGCGATTTTCTGAAGGTTATTGAGCGCTTCGGTGAGTTCTTCGGGGGTCACGCTAATCCCGAAAGCGCGCGAGTCGAACCAGGTATGTGAGATATCGAAATAATCCGCTGGTTTTTCGAAGTTGGGATCCACCTGAGAGCGTCCCCAATAAAGATTTTTGCACGTTTCCAGGGCATAGGGTTCCAGGCAAATCCCTCCCGCATGCAATTTGGTGATTTGTTCGATTCCCGAGGGGGTAGGGATGGCTCCCCGCCAGGTGAAGGTAAGCAGTTGGCCGCATTTTTCCAGCAGGCTCATTTTCGCGATTTTCGCTGATACAAAAGCATCTCTTTCTTTAGACATAATATAACTCCTTATTGATTTATTGGTTATGGTAGTTATGCGTTATTCGTTTATTAATCCAGTTACACGTTTATTAATCCTGTTATATGTTCGCAAATACTTGCTATACGTTTACAAATACTTGATCGATCGTCCGCCTCCGCCAGGGCCGTCCGGGGTGTCTCCCCGGTATGTCCCAGGTGTCTCCC
>CAZMMX010000098.1:0-6393 GCA_964567485.1 uncultured Prolixibacteraceae bacterium
GTTGTTTGTTGTGGTTTTCTACGCGTTGAAAATTATACTTTCCCTCGATTTCCAGGATAGCGCTATTTTTATTATCATTCAAAATGGAGGCTAGATGCTTGTTGTAAAGTTTGTACTTTTCCAACGCACCTTCTAAGTTCAATTTGTTTTCTTCAATGGCTGACCAGGTTTTATATATGTTCGCAGAAAGAAAATTCTCTTTTTCTGATGGCATGTAACTTAAAGCTTTTTGAAGGTAAGCGATGGCTGAATCGTTCTTTCCTTGATATTCAAACAGATGTGCCAGATTTGAGGACAAGCTGGCTTTTTTTAACGAGTCGACAGAATATTTCCAGGCTTCTTTGAAATAGTCCTCCGCATTTTTAAAATCTTTATTCTCCCGGAAGGCAACGCCAATACTTTCTCTAATGCCCGCTTGTTCTCTGGAAAACTGGTGTTTGTCTGCCAATTCCAATGCTTTGAAATAATATAAAAAGGCGCTATCGCTTTTCCCCTCTAACAAATAACAGTTTCCGATGTAGTTACATTCAATTGTTTCATTTCTGAAGTTTTTGGCCTGATGAAAAAAACTTACTGCAAGCTTAAAATGAATAATGGCTTTTTCTTTCAGAAGTTGCTGATAATATATCTCACCGACTGAACCTTGGAGTAATCCTTTCAGATTGGTATTCTTGCTTTTATTCAGGTAAGGTTCTGCATTTAAGAGTGTTTCTAAAGCTTCCCCGAATTTTCCCTGTTCCCTCAAGACCCTGCCACAATAGAAGGTTGACATGAGGATTTTTTCTACATTCTTTTTATGGACATGGTATTCTTTTACCTTAAAAATAAGTGTATCCTGTGTGATGTCATCGAAGGTCTTGTCTTTTGCCTGTACCCGTAACAGGAAATAGTCATAATACTGTGGTTTTTTTAAGCGCTGGGGGTTTTGAATCTTGTTGAGCAATACCAAAGCACTGTCGGGCAAAGTGTCAACCAGCATTTCTGCATTGCTGAGGATATTTTCTGCTCTGTCTGACCTATTTTGGCATGAAAATCCAATTGCGAAAAGACAAAGAAATAGATAATATTTGGTATTGTAATTAGCCAATGTGTGCTGAAATGAAGGTTTTTACAACCTGTAAAGATATACATTTGTGGATTATATCCCTTAAAAGATATGCTTTTTATGGAATGAGAAGTTGTATCCCTTCCGGGAGTCATTGTGATGGTCAGTTTCCTGCAGGGCGGAGGGTGTTGTGTTTCATGCTATGCGGCAGCCTGAATTGATCATAGGGCATTGGTATTGCCGGGTCAAAGGGGGACAGTCCGGATTCAAGGTAAGCCGCCAGTTCCGGAATCCCCTCCCTGATGCCCTTCACCACGCATTGTGCCAGGAGGTATGCCCCGTAATTGCTGAAATGGGTGTCGTCGGCAAGCGGTTCCGTTTGTCCCGGAAAGCTGTTGGCCGGGTAGTGTACGAATGCCTTTTTGGAATTTTCGGGTCCCAGGGCTTCAAAAAGTGTTTTGCTCATCGCATTCAGGTCGATGCAGGGGACTTGCTCTTCTTTGGCGGTTTGGCGCATCGCTTCGGGATACTCTTCCAGCGAGTTGACGATTTTCCCCGATTCATCAAACCGGCGCCGGTGCATCGAGGTGACCAGTACCGGCCGTGCCCCTTTCTTCCGGGCCTCATTAATGTAGTATTTAAGCTCTTCGCGGTAGGAGGTGAAGGGATCGAGATGGTTGCCCCCGGGTTTCTGGTCGTTATGGGCAAACTCGATGAAAAGCCAGTCGCCCGGTTTTATGAGGCTCAGGATTTTTTGCAATCTCAGCTCCCTATTGAAACTCAGGAGCGACTCCCCCGATTCGGCGTAGTTGGCCACCACCACTTCCGGCTTCAGAAACCGCGGGAACATCTGTCCCCACGAGGCCCAGGGCTCCTCCTCCTGGTCGGTGACCGTAGAATTTCCGGCCAGGTAGATCACCGGAAGATCCCTGACTTCCCTGATCTCCAGGGCAGAGAGTGCCGGCCGGGAACCGCTGAATTCGAGGGTCAGCCTGTCGTCCCAGTTGAGGTAGTTCAGTTCCCGGGGTTTCAGTCTGATCTGTTCCGTGGGGTTAATGCGGGGTGTCCGCACGTCGGCGATAAAAGTCCGGGTCACGGTTTCCCCTTTGGCTGTGGAGAAATTTTCCAGCATCAGCCGGCGTGATTCGGCTTTCACGGTAGTTTCAGAGACTCCGGCAGGGTCGCCCAGGGTTACGGTGACAGCATATTTTCCTTCGGGGACCGTCAGGGAAAAGGCAAATGGCTGGTCACTGGTCAGGAAGGTGAATGGCGGATGGTTTTTGACCTTCCGGGTAACGACAACAGGTGATTTTTCCGCCAGCAGGCCATACCCTTTCTCTTCCGACCAGGTGGTTTCGGGGGTTAAAAGGATGGACCCGGGAATATTGTTCCCTTCCCCGGAGTGAAATTTCCAGGATTTCAGGGGGGCTGACCCGTCGGCATAAAGCATCAGGGCGCTGTCGTTGATTCTGAGGTCGTGGTTTTTAATGAGGCTGATCATTTCGGCGCCGGCGAGCAGCACGGGCCCATAGCCGTGGGCGGCGTAAACGTTGATTGGGCGGTAATAGTAAAAGGCTGGGTCAAAGCCCATGCCGGTGCCCACGCAGGTCCCTTCGACCTGTCCGTGCGCAGTGACTTTGGTGGCCACGGCATTCCAGGCCAGGCACACCATAGGTCCGTAAACTTTGCCGTCTACATAGCCCCGGTTAATGGCCCGGGCGATGGAATAGGTATAGATGGCGGTAGCCGAGGTTTCCAGGTAAGCGTCGGGCCGGTCGAGGAGCTGATGCCAGAATCCTTCGGAGGACTGGGTGTTGGCCAGTCCGCGGATATGGCGGCGCAGCAGGTCCAAAACATCACCGTAGCCGGGGTGGTCGGCCGGGAGTACTTCCAGCAGTTCCACCATGGTCATCAGGGCCCACCCGTTGGCGCGGGCCCAGTGGAACTGGGGATGCTCCTTCATCTCCTGCACCCAGCCGTGCATGAACAATCCTTTCTCGTAATTGAACATCCGGCGGGAGAATTGTATCACCTGTTTCACCGCATCATCGAAATATTTCCGGTCACCGGTGTAAGCGCCCATCTGGGCCAGGGCGGGAACGCTCATGAAGAGATCGTCAAGCCAGATCGTGTTGGGGAGGGGCCGGTTACGCGCCAGGGTACCGTCTTTAAGCCTGAACTCCTTGTTACTGATATAATCAATGAAATTAGCAATGATAGGTTCCAGTCCGGGTATCTCCTCTTGCTTTTGTGCCTTGATCATGGCGGCACACAGTGCCCCGCAGTCGTCGAGGGCATGGGGGTGAAGAACGGAATAAAAGGCATGTCTCACTCCGGGTACCCGCTCTTCGAAGTCGACAAATCCCGGCCTGATATCGGACAGGAACTTCAGCCGCTCCTTGGTGTAACGGGCGTAGCGGGGATCGCCGGTGGTCTCACTGGCCAGCAGCATCCCGGCATAGGTGACGCCCCATTCATAGCTTACCAGCCTGAAGTCGCCAAGCTTAAAAATAGTGTTGCCGTCTGTTTTTGCATAGTCTGTCACGGGATTTTGGGTGGTCTTGTCGATCAGTTCCGGAAAGGTGTTCCGGTCGAGATACGCATGAACAGTCTCCAGCACTTTGGTGATGCCGCTCACATCGGGGACACCGTATGGGATTTGATAAGCTGGTTGTAACAGGTGTAGCGGGGTATTCGAATCGGTTTGTCGCTGGGCTTGTAATAAAAGACCGGAAAACAAAATCAAAATAAGTGCTACAAAATGCTTCATATATTTACTGTTCAGTGAGTTCACTAATGATGTATTTCTCTAATTCTTCAATTTTAATTAACTCTACAATATGGGTAAAAGACAGAGTTTGAAGCAACCTTTCAGGATCAAGACCTGGTTTATGCTCGCCCTCAACAATCTCATTGAAAGGTAAGATTTCCTTGATGTCTTGTGTTTTCAATTCGTCAGGCACTGCCTGACGAATTAAACTTTCACCTGAACCTTTGTATTGTTCAGGCACTGCCTGAATTATTGGAATTTGTTTTAAAATGTCAGGCACTGCCTGACGAATAGATGGATAAATAATATAAAACTGTCGGAATATTTTCAGGTTAGTCTCAGAAATACCTTTAATTTGAATTCTATCAGACAGCTCTTTAAGTAGTCTTGTTCCATATTTTGCTCTGTCCTCGCCATTTTGTTCAAATTCAACAATATAATAACCGCAGAGCCAATTTCGGAGGGTCATTGCAGTATTAATAGCTTTGGCTGCCGAAGTAAAAAAGGTATGATGGGTAACCTGCAGGTTTTGAATAAGGGTTTCGAAATTCATTTTTCAGAATCTTCTGAATACTTGCAAAGATAATCCAGTATCATCAACTTTTAATCCAACGGGTAAGTTTATTGCGGTTAAAACCGGGCTGCCATGCATAAACCTGATGGATGTTTACGCAAGCCAAATAGAACATTTTAACTTTGAATTTCCAAAATTCCATTTACATGTTCTGTTTCTATTATCCTTATTGACCAAACTTCTCTTCACCCTGGTAGAACGAGGGGACGGGTGATTGTTCATAGCCCATGGAGCGGTGGGTGACCTGACTGCGGTAGAAAGGATCCTGCAGGAGGGTGACCCGCCGGTCGGTGGCCGGGATGGTGGTGCCATAAATGCGCAGTTCCCCGGGGATGATGGTGATGAGTTCCTCGCGCCAGTCCCCCTCGATGTCGGCCATGAGGATGACAGACCCCTCGATTCCGGTGGTCAGGGTATCTCCCTTGTATTTGGCCACCGAGAGTTTCCGGGCCTCGAAGCGGTCCCACATACTGTTTTGCCAGCCGGGGGTGACGATGGTTTCCCGCACTTTGTCGGCATCCCACCAGATCCAGTTACGGCATCCGGGGACCTCATCGCCGGTGGCCAGCAGTTCCCCTTTGGCCGAGAGGAGGTATTTTTCGCGGGAACCTCCCTTGGGATCTTCCGCGGCGAAACATTCGAGTCCGGGCACTTCCGGAAGAATATCGGCGACCATGCCGTCGCCCACATGGAGGGTTTTGCGGCCCACGCCCCAGAGGATCTCTCCGGTGCGTGCGTTGGCCATACAGATGCCGTTGCCGTTGTCATGCCAGTCTTCCAGGACATAAAAGATTTCCAGTCCGGGCCTTTCCGGATCGATGTCGGTGACGAAGCATTTGTCGGGGTGGCCCAGTCCGGTCGACCAGAGGGCGGTGCCGTCATCGTCGAGGACCACCGATCCCAGAACGATTTCATCACGGTCGTCGCCGTCGACATCGGCCGCATGCATGTTATGGGCCCCCTGGTGGCGGATGACGGGATTCTCTTCGTCGCCATCCCAGTGCCAGGCCAGTTCCAGGTTTCCGTCTTTCATCTGCCAGGCGTCGACGACCATCAGTTTGTAGGTGCCGCGGGCCACCAGGAGGAAAGGGGTCTTCCCGTCGAGGTAGGCGATGCCCATCTGGTTGCGGTTGTTGCGGTTGTAGTCGCCGAAGCGGGGATTGCGGGCCGGCCAGTCGGCACGGGTGATCTCTTCACCGGTCATGCCTTTCCATATGGAAACCCATTCCGGACCGCTACGAACCCTTCCGTCGGCTTCCCGGGCATCGGCGGGGCCTGTTTTCACGGCGACCTCAGCTTTGCCGTCGCCATCGAGGTCGTGGACCACGAATGGAGCATACCAGATGCCGGGTTCGATCCCCAGGCCCAGATCTTTCTGCCACAGAAAAGTTCCGTCATGGAGATACGCCTCTATCTTGTAGGTAAGCCCCGTTATGTCGGACTGTCCCCCCGGATCAATGCCCCGGTCGGGCTGGCGGATGACAAAATCGAGATCCCCGTCGCCATTAAGGTCGGCCACGGCGATTCGCTGGGGCATGTAATCTCCCCGGAAGCGGATGGAGCGGTAGTTTTTCTGCTCTGTTGATAAATCGAGGGAAACGGTTCCGCAGGGATCCCCTTCACGGCCATCTGTGACCGGCCGCAGGAACCAGGAGCATGGACCTTTGGGCAGAGGCCCCCCGTCGGTAAAACAGGTGACGGTTTGCAGGGGTTGCCGCATCAGGCGAACGGGCTTCCGCCCCGGAACCTGCCGGTAAAGGTGGAATCCGATATCTGCGGGGTCCTCCTCCAGAAGACGCCACGAGAGGAAAACCTTCCCCTCCTCCGCCGGAAGAGCTACCAATCCCCGGCTCAGTTTCTCCCTGACCCGATCCGTGCCCCACCCCTCCACTTTGGGCTTATACTCATGAGAAGGCTGCAAGACCGGGTAGAGATAGGTCCGCTCCCGCGGATCCTGGGCCCCGGCAAGCCCGCTCAGAAAGATCAGCAGGACCAGCAATGCCG
>CAZMMX010000099.1:0-6188 GCA_964567485.1 uncultured Prolixibacteraceae bacterium
GGTTCGACTCCCGCCAGTTCCACTTAGCCGATAAATTCACAGCGGTTTGTCGATAATAATTCGTATTTAATAGGCTGATTATCCTTAACTTAGCTTTAAGTTAAGGAAGTTTTTACTGAACGTTCGGAAATCAGGAATTAACCATGACCACGCATTTCGACGAATCAAAAGCCCTCAATGCTGTTCTGTTGATCCTTAAGATTCAGAAAGGAAAGATTGACAGACACAAGCTTTTAAAGATTTTGTACTTCGCCGACCAGAAACATATCGTAAAATATGGCAGGCCAATTTTTTGGGATACATACGTTGCCATGAAAGCCGGGCCAGTCCCATCGACCCTTTATGATGCGATCAAATCAATCGATGATCCCAGATATATATTCAGCTTGTTTAAAAACAATCTTACTACTGAGGGGTACTTCCTGATGAGTGATAAAGAACCAGACCTGGATGATCTGTCGCAAAGTGAGTTGTTGTGTTTAACAGATTCTGTGGAGGAAAACGCGCATTTGAGTTTCGAAGATTTAACCAGGAAATCCCACGGTTATGCATGGACGAATACCGGAAGGGACGACCGCATGGATCCTTGTAATATTGCCATCGAAGGTCATGCAAGTAAGGAAATACTCCAATATTTGAAAGAAAATATAGAAGATTTCGAATTTTCAAAAGTCCCTTTTGATGAGTCCTCTTGCTGACAGTTTCCCTGACCATCATAGAAAAGAATTTTCCAAAAGAAACCTCCAGCCAGCCACTGTCATCAAGTTATTTGATCCCTGGGCCAAAAAAGAAAAGTGGCATATTATCATCGGCTTCAATGAAGTTAAAATCATAACGGCTACAGTCAGGATCAATTCAATGAAAAACAAGAACGTTTTCAGAACTCCCCAGCTATCTATCCATTATGACCCATTCCAAAATTTCACTCTTTTTTCTGGTATTCCTGGTTCTCACCGTTGGGTCTTCACTCAGGACAGCGGCACAGCCGGGCCTCAACCAGACCGATGCCCACGGCCGGAAACAGGGCCCCTGGGAGAAGAAATACCCCAACGGCCGCCTGATGTACCAGGGCTCCTTCCGCGATGACAAGCCCGTAGGCCCCTGGAAACGGTGGCATGAAGGCGGCAGCCTCAAAGCCATCCTGGAATACAGCCCCACGAGCGACACCGTCAGGGCCACCCTCTACGAATCGGCATCTACACCCGTGGCACGCGGTCTCTACCTCGGAGAAAAGAAAACAGGCACCTGGGAATACCTCAGCAACGGCCGCACCATCGCCACCGAGGAATTTTCCCACGGAATGAAAAACGGGATCTCCCGGAAATTCTATGACTCCGGCGAATTGCTGGAAGAATCGGCATGGGAGAACGATCAACTGGAGGGCCCCTACCGCGCCTTTTTCACCTCCGGAAAACCCTTTCTGGAATGTACCTACCACCAGGGCCGCAGACACGGGAAATGCACCGGCTTTTACCCTTCCGGAAAAATGGAAATGAACTCCTATTACCAGGAAGACCTCCCCGAGGGTCCCTGGATCTTCCTTGCCGAAACCGGGGATACCCTCTATACCCTTCATTACAGCGCCGGAAAACTCCGGAATCCGGAACTCCTCCTCCAAATGGACTCCCAAAAGCTGGAAGAACTAGAACAACAGCGTGACCGTTTGACCGACCCTGAGAAATATTTGGAAAACCCCGAAGGGTTTCTGGAAAGAAAACGCTAATTTGGTCATTCGAACAAGCCTTGTCAGGGCCCGGCCTTATCCGCTGGCGGCGCATTCGTCCCCGGCAGGGCCTGTGAGGGATCAGGTCAACCATCTAAACGGCATCAACCCATGCAAACGGGATTCAGAACTTTTCTGACGGTCATTCTTTTAGGACTCCTGTGCGGAACCGCAGAGGCGCAGTCCCTGTGGCGCGTCGACTTCCGGGATAAGGAGAATTCCCCCTGGTCCCTTTCGCGGCCGCTGGAGTTTCTCTCGGAAAGGGCCCTGGAACGCCGTGCTGCCCTGGGCATCGCCGTGGAAGAGGCCGACCTTCCCGTCAACCCCCATTACACCGATTCGGTGGTACGCCTGGGAGCCGTCGCCGTGAACTCCTCACGCTGGATGAACTCCCTCACCGTGTTTCTCCCCGACGACTCCCTCTCCCGGGAAATCAGCGCCCTCCCCTTCGTCACAGCCCTGCAATGCACCCGTCCCGACACAGTGGTCACCAAGAGCGCCACCTCGAAATTCGGAACTCCCGGGGAGCTCAACCCGATCGACACTTCCTTCTATGGAGCCTCGGTCTACCAGGTGGGACAACTCAACGGACAATACCTTCATTCGCGCGGATTCACGGGCGGAGGCATGATGATCGCCATCCTCGATGCCGGTTTCTACCAGGTCAACACCCTGCCGGCCTTTGACTCCCTGCGTGCCGCAGGAAGGATCGCCGGTACCGCCAATATGGTCTACCCCCCTTCCGACATTTACGGAGAACACACCCACGGAATGATGGTCCTCTCCACCATGGGAGGCAACAAACCAGGACGCCTCATCGGCACGGCACCCCACGCCTCCTACTGGCTGATACGTACCGAAGATGCCCGTTCCGAATTCCCTGTGGAAGAGGACAACTGGATTGCCGGGGCAGAACTCGCCGACAGTGCCGGATGCGACATCATCAACTCGTCACTGGGATATTCCACCTATGACGACCCTTCCATGAGCCATACCTTCGCCGCCATGGACGGAAAGACCACCCGCGTGGCCCGGGGCGCCAATATGGCGGCCGCCAGAGGCATCCTGGTCTTCTCCAGTGCCGGCAATGAAGCCAACAAAAGCTGGAAACGCATCATCACCCCCGCTGATGGCGACAGCGTCATTGCCGTGGCCGCCGTCAACAAGGAAGGCGTGCGGGCATCTTTCAGCTCCTGGGGTCCCTCGGCCGACGGAGAGGTGAAACCTACCCTGGCGGCCATGGGAGTCTCGGCAACGGTGGAAGGAGCCAATGGGGAGGTATCGGCAAACAGCGGAACCTCTTTCTCCTCGCCGATTCTCGCAGGAATGGCGGCCTGTCTCTGGCAGGCCTTCCCCGAAGCCGCCCCCTGGCATATCCGACACGCCCTTATCCGGAGTGCCAGCCAGCATCTGGCCCCTGACTCCCTCCTCGGATATGGCATCCCCAACATGGAAGCCGCCGGCATCCTCCTCCAAACCTCCGTGCCCCAGATTCCCCGGCCCACCTCCCAATGGACCCTCTATCCCCTGCCCTTCCGGGAAAGCCTCACCCTCGTGCCCCCCGTGAACCAGCAGAGCACCGCCACCGCGGAATTCTTCACCCTCACCGGACAGAAGGTATTCCACAGCAGGATTGAAGGCCGCGGACCCTGCCCGATCAGCGGACTGGACCACCTTCCGCAGGGAATATACCTGATCAGGATCAGCAGCGATACGGGCAGCGAAGTCCACAAAATCGCCGGAGGAGGCCCGAGATGAGCACTCCCCTTACCCTGCTCGGACTGAACACCCTGATCAGGAATGCCCTGCAGGATGCCTTTCCCACGACCCTCTGGGTCGTCGGGGAGATCAGCGAGATGAAGGTCAACCGCACGGGACACTGTTACCTCGAACTGGTGGAAAAGGACGAAGCCACCGACGAGCTGACTGCCAGGGCACGGGCCACCATCTGGTCCTATGCCTTCCGGATGATCAGGCCTTATTTCGAGACCACCACCGGAAAAACCCTGGCCGAAGGCATCAAGATACTGGTGCAGGTCAGCGTCGAGTTTCACCCAGCCTACGGATTAAGCCTTAATATCAAGGACATAGACCCCACCTACACCCTGGGGGATATGGCCCTCCGGCGCCGTGAGATCATCCGCCGTCTCGAAGAGGCCGGTGTGATCAGCATGAACCGGGAACTTCCCCTCCCCCTGGTGCCCCAGCGCATCGCCGTCATCTCCTCGGCCACCGCCGCGGGATTCCAGGATTTCACCAACCAGCTCGACCACAACAGCTATGGATTCCACTTTGAAGTCCGTCTCTTTGAGGCCTTCATGCAGGGAAGCGAGGCCGTGCCCTCCATCCTTGGGGCCCTCGACACGATCTTTCGGGAAGAAGAGAACTTCGACGCTGTGGCCATCATCCGCGGCGGAGGCTCGCAGGCCGACCTCAGCTGCTTCGACCATTTCGACCTGGCCAACGCCATAGCCCAGTTTCCCCTGCCGGTGATCACGGGAATCGGCCACGAAAAGGACGAAACCATCGTCGACCTGGTCGCCCACACCCGCCAGAAGACCCCCACAGCAGTGGCGGAATTCTTCATCGCCGGGGTCCTCCGCTTTTCGGAACACCTCGAAGAGCTGGAAAGGGCCATGGCAGAACGGTACCGCGAAATCGTCACCACCGCCGGGGAGGAGCTGGAAGATGTGACGGAGAGGCTGCAGACCGCCTTTGAGAGGTACACGCGGTTCTCGGAAAACGCCCTCCGCAAGGCCCTCCAGCGTCTCTTCACCGGGAGCAGCCGCCTGCACTCCCGCGAAAACCAGCAACTGCACCACCGCCACTTCCGCCTGTCAGGGGCGACGCAGAGCATCCTCCGCCGTGAGGAACACACCCTGGAGACTGCCGGAAAGGAAATGCGCCATACCCTGCGCCGCAGCAGCGACAGGGAGAACACCCGCATCCTTCACCTGGCCGCCACCCTGCGCCGGAGTGTCAGACAGACCCTCGACAGAAACAGCACCCTGCTCGAAAACGCCGGAAAATCAGCACGCCTGCTCGACCCACGGAATGTCCTCATGCGGGGATTCACCATCTCCCGCCAGAATGGAAAATCCATCAGGTCGGCAGCCGCCATCGACCCCGCCAGGCCCCTGACCACCCTGTTCGCCGATGGCACCACAGAAAGCACAATCATTAAAACCACACGATATGACCAGCAGGAAACCCTCCTACCTGGAGGCGATGAATGAGATCGAAGAGATCCTCACCCAAATTGAAAGCGATGAACCCGATATCGACGACCTGGCCGAAAAGGTAAGACGCGTGGCCACCCTTATCCGCTTCTGCCGCGATAAACTCACCAAAACCAACGAAGAAGTGGAAAAGATCCTCGGCGAAATGGAAGAGGAACAAAAAAACTGACATGTTTCGCAGACCACAGGCCGTATGGTGGGTTGGGGTTCTCTTCGGAGCCGTCATCCTCCTCTACCATCACTTCGCCTTCACAGGATACTACGGATATGACGACCTCCAGTATGCGGAACTGGCTGCCCGTATGGCCGGGGGCCATCCCGACTGGGGCGACCATTTCTCCTTCCGGTGGGGGGTCACCGCACTGGTGGCCTTATCTTACAAGCTTTTAGGAGTCAACGACCTGGCCTCCTCCCTACCCGCCATGCTCATGGCCCTGGCCACCCTGGCCCTCATACTGGGCACCCTGCGCCACCACTCCCCCTGGATCATGGCCGGCGCCGCCGCCCTCTTCACCCTGAACCACTGGAGCCTCTTTTACGCCGATAAACTGATGCCCGACGTCACCGTCGCCTTTTTCGTGACCGCCGCCATCCTCATCTATTACAAGATATTTCATGCTCCAGGAGTGACCGGAAAAATATCCGCATCGCCTCCTTTGTCCGCCCGTGCCAACACTTACCATCGGCTACAAACAACAGAATTTCCTGCGTCAAGCGATGCAAACGTTTATATGCAAATACAAGCGACTATAAGCGAAGACAGGCAAGTTTTCGGAATTTCTGCAGGCGTCAGGGCTCACCGGCAGGAACTGCTTTATGGCGCGGCTCTGGCCTTCCTGCTGCTGGGGGCCTTCCTCTCCAAAGAGACAATCATTCTGGCGGTTCCCCTGTTGGCCTGGTGGGCCGTGCGTGACCTCATCACCCGCCGGCGACTGCGCTTCTGGGCGACCGCCCTGATCACAGGAGTCCTCCTGCTGGCGGGCTATTTCCTGCTCACCGGACTCCTCACCGGAAACCCGGCAGCACGCTGGCACGCCCTCCTCGACAACCGCTATGTCAGCTTCTGCGATTACGCCTCCCAACCGCCCCGGGTACTCCTCCTCCGCATATCGGCCGGACTCATCACCGACCTCTCCCACCAGGGAATGATGGCCGGGGTAATCCTCACCCTGCCAGCACTCTTCCTCATGCGCCGGCACAACAACAACAACAACAACACTAACAAC
>CAZMMX010000100.1:0-4292 GCA_964567485.1 uncultured Prolixibacteraceae bacterium
CTTTCAACTCGGTCATGGCCACTTTTACCCCTGCCTTCGTGGGGATTCTGATCGGGGAAGCCGCCAAAGCCAACATCAGGGATGTATTTCCGATGATGTACCTGGCTATGGCTGTTTTTGCCGTCGTGTTTTTCGTCCTCTGGAGGGTGAACATCCCCGAGCCTCATGCTGAGGCTGCTGCGGAACCCCTCGGCAAACTGATGTCGGGTGCTATTAAATTCCGTCATTTCGTTTTGGGAGCAATCGCCATTTTCGTATATGTAGGCGTGGAAGTGGGAACTCCCGGAATTATGAACCTCTGGCTCTCCGAGCTCCCCGAAGTCGGCAAGATCACCGCCGGTTTTGTGGCCGGCACCTATTGGCTGCTGATGCTGGCCGGCAGGCTTACCGGTGCTTCCATCGGAAGTAAAGTGTCGAGCAAGACCATGCTCAGCGTCACCTCTTTTGTGGGCCTGGTGCTCATCGCCCTGGCCATGTTCTTACCAGTGACCAAACTGGTCTCCCTGCCGGTGCTCATGAGCTCCCCGGCCGGAGCCCTCTCCTTCGGACTGGCCAAGGTGCCCATCAACGCCATGTTTATCGTCCTGGTCGGCCTCTGCACCTCTATTATGTGGGGCGGTATCTTTAACCTGGCCGTGGAAGGCCTCGGAAAATACCTGGCAGCAGCCTCCGGAATCTTTATGGTGCTGGTATGCGGCGGCGGTATCCTTCCCGTCATCCAGGGTAAAGTGGCCGACCTGGCAGGCTTCATGCCCTCCTATTGGGTCATCTTCCTCGGACTGGCTTACCTGCTCTTCTATGCCCTGATAGGCAGCAAAAACGTAAATAAGGACATCCCCGTGTAGGGACGCCCCTTCATAAGGCTTTCATGGCAGGCCTCCCCCCTCTGGGAGGCCGCCAGAATAGGTTTTATCATAGGCAGCTGCCGCTCCCATTTTTTTTGGAGCGGCAGCTGTTTTTTTAAAAAGTAATTATTACTTTTATGCATTCCTAGCATCAAAATTCTATGGTAGAATTCTACAAGGGGCACATGAAAACCCTGTTAGCGGTCGATTGTGTCATTTTCGGGTATGAGGATGAAGAGTTGAAGCTGCTGCTGTATCCCCGGGGTTTTGAACCGGTGAAGGGGCAGTGGTCGCTGATGGGGGGATTTGTCGGTGAGAAGGAGTCGTGTGAATCAGCGGCAGAACGTGTGCTGGCAGAAACCACAGGACTGGAAAACATCTACCTGGAACAAGTCAGTACTTTTTCGCATCCCCACCGTGAGCCCCAGGTGAGGGTCGTCAGTGTGGCGTATTACTCCCTGATCAGGATTCATGAACAGGACCGGGAGCTTGTTGCCAGCCATGGTGCCCGCTGGTGGCCGCTGACCAAGCTGCCTGGGTTGATTTTTGACCATGGCGAAATGGTGCGCATGGCCCTGCTCCGCCTGCAGGAAAAAGCCAGCTACAGTCTGACAGGCATCGAATTGCTCCCCGAGAAGTTCACCCTCCTGCAACTTCGGAAACTCTATGAAGCCCTTTACCAGCGTGAATTCGACGCCGGTAACTTCCGCAAGAAAATTCTCTCCCTGGGACTGCTGAAAAAGACCAGCGAGAAAAATTCCACCGAATCACGTAAAGGGGCCTATTATTATACCATCGACCCCACGGCGGTGGAAGTGGAAACCGAAAGAATCGTCAAATTTTAATAAATAAATCGTTCACCTGAAAACCGTTCACCACAGGAGAGGTCTCCAACGGACCGGAACGGATAAACCGAATTACTAACATACTAAAACTAAAGAAATGGGAACATTGGATTGGATCATTATGGGCCTTTTCTTTCTGGCAATGGTGGGCATCATCGTTTATGTTCTGCGGCAGAAGGAGAAAGACACAACGGATTATTTTCTGGCGGGTAAAGATGCCGGATGGCTCTCCATCGGGTCGTCGATTTTTGCTTCCAACATCGGTTCGGAACATCTCGTGGGTCTCGCAGGTGCCGGGTTCATCAGCGGCATGGCCATGGCTCACTGGGAAATCCAGGCATGGATCATTCTTGTTCTGGGATGGGTTTTTGTGCCCTTTTACGACAGGATTAAGATCTTCACCATGCCTGAATATCTGGAACGCCGTTTTTCACCGGCATCGCGCTCTATCCTCTCCATGATATCGTTGGTGAGCTATGTGCTGACCAAGGTGGCCGTCACCGTGTATGCCGGGGGTGTGGTCTTCAAAGAGGTCTTCGGTATCGAAACACTCTGGGGTATTGACTTTTTCTGGGTCAGCGCGATCGGACTGGTGCTGATCACCGGGCTCTACACCGTTCTGGGGGGCATGAAAGCCATCCTCTACACCTCGGTGCTTCAGTCGCCGGTGTTGCTGATCGGTTCTATCGTTATTCTGGTGATCGGACTGGTCAAAGTCGGCGGATGGGCGGAAGTCCAGAGCATCGCCGGCCCCAATATGCACCTGATGCGCTCGGCGGCAGATCCTGAATTCCCCTGGCCCGGGGTGATCATCGCCTCCATGGTCATTGGTTTCTGGTACTGGTGTACCGACCAGTTTATCGTTCAGCGTGTCCTCTCGGGCCGTAACCAGAAGGAAGCCCGCCGCGGCGCCATCTTTGGGGGGTACCTGAAGCTGCTGCCGGTATTTATCTTTCTCATTCCCGGAATGATCGCCTTCGCCCTTAACCAGAAGGGTATCATCACCGTTTCATCGAGTGACTCGGCTTTTGCCGCCATGGTCTCCCAGTTGCTCCCTGCGGGCGTCAAAGGAATCGTGGTATGCGGACTGCTGGCCGCGTTGATGAGTTCTCTCGCTTCCCTCTTCAACTCCTCCGCCGCCCTCTTCGTGGGCGACTTCTACAAGAAATTCAGACCCGAATCCACCGAAAAACACCTCCTGACGGTCGGCCGTATCGCCACGGTGGCGGTGGTGATTCTGGGAATCGCCTGGATTCCCGTGATGCTGGGACTCGGAAAGGTGCTCTATGACTATCTCCAGGCCGTCCAGGGCCTTCTGGCCCCGGCCATCGCCACCGTATTCCTCCTGGGTGTCTTCTGGAAGAGAACGACCGCCAAGGGTGCCCTCTGGGGCATGATCGTGGGGTTTGCCGTGGGCATGTTCCGTCTGATCCTGAATGTGACCATCGGCGCCAAAGCCGAACTGGTGGCCACCGCTAACAAGATGATCTCACGCATCGGCAGCGCCACGGAATACACCCGCGAACTCCTCGTCACCAACCTCCAGGCCTTCCACGAACGGCTGGGTAGCGTCCTTCCTTCCGGAGTGAGCGAAACCATGCGCTCCTCGGTCAGCGAAGCCGCCACTACCATGAGCGTGGTCTCCCCGGAAACCAAAGAACACGCGACATCCCTGCTGACCCAGGTCAGCACCTCACTCGACACCATGTTCACCGGCCAGTACGGCTTTCTCTTCGATATCGCCTCGGTCAACTCTTATGTCTTTACCGGTTACCTCTTCGCCTTCTGCATTCTTCTGGTGGTGGTGATCAGTCTGCTGACCAAAGCCCCTGATGCGAAACAACTGGAATTCACTATGAAGGGAACCCAAACTCCGGAAAACGTGGCCGCAACCCGCGCTAGCTGGAATAAATGGGACGTGGTCCATACCATCATCATCCTGGGAATCGTGGCCCTGTTCTACTTTTACTTCTGGTAGAATGCCGTGAGAACAGATTAGATGAGAATAAGATGATCAGAATAGAGGGGATTATTTCAGAATCTCAGGAGGTATGGATACCCTGAAGCCGGAGTAATAAGAGGTCAAAATATTAATAATTCAGAAAATCAGATCATAAAGAACATCAGAATATGAGCAGAAAGTACACCATTGGTATTGATTACGGAACGGATTCGGTGCGGTCGCTGATCGTTAACACCCAGACTGGCGAGGAAGTGGCCGGGGCTGTTTTTGAGTATCCCCGTTGGAAGAAGGGGCTTTATTGTGATCCGGCGAAGAACCGTTTTCGGCAGCATCCTCTGGACTATCTTGAAGGGCTGGAGCACACCATCAAGGAGGCTCTCAGGATGGCCCCTGAAGGGGTGGCACAGCAGGTGGCGGGGATATCGGTCGATACGACCGGGTCGACGCCTGTGGCGGTTGATGAGCGAGGGACTCCCCTGGCCCTCACCGACGGGTTCCGCGAGAATCCCAACGCCATGTTCGTCCTCTGGAAAGACCATACCGCAGTCAGGGAGGCCGCCGAGATCAACGAATTGGCGAAAAAATGGGATACCGACTTCACCCGGTTTGAGGGGGGCGTCTATTCCTCGGAGTGGTTCT
>CAZMMX010000100.1:4392-5865 GCA_964567485.1 uncultured Prolixibacteraceae bacterium
TGGGATACCGACTTCACCCGGTTTGAGGGGGGCGTCTATTCCTCGGAGTGGTTCTGGGCGAAAATTCTGCATGTTTTACGCGAAGATGCCGGGGTGCTGCGTTCCGCCTATTCCTGGGTGGAACATTGTGATTGGATTCCCGCGGTTCTCACCGGAAATACCCATCCCAAAACGCTGAAACGCAGCCGCTGTGCCGCCGGGCATAAGGCCATGTGGCATGAGGCCTTCGGGGGACTGCCCGCCGAAGAGTTCCTAATAGCTCTTGATCCCCTTCTGGAAGGACTGCGCGAACGTCTCTACAAGGATACCTATACCTGTGATGTGGCTGCCGGAACGCTCACCCCTGAGTGGGCCCGGAAACTGGGACTTCCGGAAGGTGTCGTGGTCGGGGTGGGGGCCTTCGATGCCCACCTGGGGGCCCTGGGGGCCGAAATCGTGCCTTACCACCTCTCCAAGGTGATGGGGACCTCGACCTGTGACATGCTGGTGGCGCCCCTGGATGAGATCAACGATCGCCTGGTGGGCGGTATCTGCGGACAGGTCGACGGTTCCATTCTGCCGGGTATGATGGGCCTGGAAGCCGGACAATCGGCGTTCGGCGATGTGTATGCCTGGTTCCGCCGTCTGCTGGAATGGCCCCTGCATGCCCTCCTGGCCCAAACAACGCTGGTGGATGAGGCCACCCGCCGGAAGCTGACCGACGAAGTCTCCTCGAAAATCATCGCCCGCCTGAGTGAAGAGGCGGAGAAAATTCCGGTAGGGGAGAGCGGAATCACCGCCCTCGACTGGCTGAACGGTCGCAGGACCCCCGATGCCAACCAGAACCTGAAGGGAGCCATTACCGGACTCACCCTGGCGTCTGACGCCCCCGCCATCTTCAGAGCACTCGTGGAGGCCACGGCCTTTGGCTCCAAAGCCATCAACGACCGCTTTATCGAAGAAGGGGTTCGCATCGACGGCGTCATCGCCCTGGGCGGCGTGGCCAAGAAATCGCCTTTTGTGATGCAGATCGTCGCCGACGTGCTGAATATGCCCATCAAGGTGGCCCGCTCGGAACAGGCCTGCGCCCTGGGATCGGCCATGGCTGCTGCCGTGGCTTCTGGCATCTACGCCACTACCGGCGAAGCCCAGGTGAACATGGGCGGCGGCATCGAAACCGAATACCTCCCCATCCCCGAAAACGCCGGAAAATATGCCCGGCTCTATGAAGAGTATAGAAAACTCGGGACTTTCGTGGAATTCGGCCTGCTCCCCTAGAGGGGCCTTTCCATATAGAAATAGACGCCGGTCTGGTCTTTTTGAGTAAATCCCAGCCTTTTGTATAGATTTAAAGCCGGGTTATAGACTTCAACATGGATGCTGAGGCTTTTTCCGGTGGTTTCAGACTTCCGGATCAACTCATGGAGGATGGACGTCCCGGCACCCTGGTTCCGGTATTCCGGCAACAGAGCGATATCGACGATCCTGATCTGG
>CAZMMX010000101.1:0-5392 GCA_964567485.1 uncultured Prolixibacteraceae bacterium
GTATGCCCAGATGATGAACAAGGCATAAACGATCAGTACGGCTGAAGATATGTACATACCGAAACGGTATGCCAGTGGTTTTTTAGACATGAGCGAGAAGGAGCATTAATCCCAAGTCAATTTATGATTTTTTCCTGAAGTAATCACCACTGCAGCTCTCTTTTTAATGAATGGCTTCCGTTTTCCCCGATACGGTTGTTCCGGGTGATATTCCCTGTCCCTCAGACCCGCCTTTCCCTGCTCTCTTCCGGAACAGTCTCGAAGGTCAGGTTTTCATGGCTCCACAGACGCTGATCACCTGACCGCTGACATAGGAGGAGAGGTCGGAAGCGAGGAACAGGGCAACATTGGCCACCTCATCGGGGGTTCCTCCCCTCTTCAGGGGGATTGACTCTTCCCAGGCTTTGCGGGCTTCTTCGGGGATTTTTGCCGTCATCTCGGTGATGATAAACCCCGGGGCGATGGCGTTGGAGCGAATACCCCGGGAGCCCAGTTCCCGGGCTATGGATTTGGTGAAGCCGATGATTCCGGCCTTCGAAGCTGAATAGTTGGCCTGACCGGCATTTCCGCTGACTCCCACAACAGAACTCATGTTGATGATGGAACCGTACCGCTGTTTGAGCATGCTTTTCTGTACCGCCTTGGTGAAGTTGAATACCGATTTGAGGTTGACATTGATCACGGCATCCCACTGTTCTTCAGTCATGCGCATGAGAAGGGTATCTTTGGTGATTCCCGCATTGTTGACCAGGATATCCACTCTGCAGAAGTCGGCCACGATATCATTCACCACCCGGTCGGTATCGGTGAAATCCGCCGCATTCGAAGCATACCCTTTAGCTTTCACGCCCAGGGCTGCCAGTTCATTCTCGGTATTGACCATATTTTCATCCCTGAACAGGTCGGTGAAAGCGATGTCACACCCTTCAGTGGCAAACTTCAGGGCGATGGCCTTTCCAATTCCCCGGGATGCCCCGGTCACTATGGCTGTTTTTCCTTTCAATAAGTCCATGTTGCGTCAATTAAGAAAATTCAACTTATCTGTATTTATTCTCTGAAGGAAGGTTTTGTGAGATTATCCTGCCTTTTGCAGTTCTTTCAGGAGTGCCGGAAGGATCTCCCCGGCTGTGCCGCGGAGCCACAGGTCGGTGATGCTTCCTGTAAACTGGGAGCGTTCCGGGTTGACCTCAATGATGTAAGCTCCCCGTTCCTGGGCTTTCTGTGGGACATAAGAGGCAGGAACGACTTCTCCGGTTGAGCCGACCACCAGGCACACCTCACAGCGGGCCGCAGTTTCGAAGGATTTGTTCCAGGCATCGGTAGGAATTCCCTCTCCGAAGAAGACAAAATTGGGTTTGAGGATCTGCTGGTCGTGTTTACAGCGTGGAGGCAGGTGGTCCAAATCGATTTCTTCGACAGGGTAATGTGAAAGGCAGGCGGGGCAAATGAGGGTTTCTGAGGTTCCGTGGAATTCGTAAACCTCCCTGCTTCCCGCCTTTTGGTGAAGGCTGTCAATATTTTGCGTGACCAAGGCGTGCAACATCCCTATTTTCTCCATTTCAGCCAGGGCATAGTGCCCCAGGTTGGGCTTTGCCTTCCCGAAATAGTCATAGAAGATTTCCCTGATATACTTCCAGCATCTTTCGCCATTTTCCATGAAATAGTTGATATCGAGTACTTCAGGATTATATTTGCTCCATAATCCGTTGGCTCCCCTGAAGGGAGGGATACCGCTTTCTACGCTGATGCCGGCGCCGGTGAAAGCCAAGGTAAAAGATGAATGCCTGATCTTTTGGGCAGCCAGGCTTATCGTGTTTTCCATAAAATAGATGAATCGGTGATGAACAAAAATAGTATTGTTTTGGAAACGGTGAAATTTTTATTTTTCTACTAAGGTACGAATGGGTAATTTTGTGGAAATTAATAACGCAGAGATGATAGATACTTCGACCATAGTGGCCATATCCACGCCTCCCGGTGTCGGGGGGATCGCAGTGATCAGGATGTCGGGTCCGAAGGCGATAACCCTTGCAGGGTCTTTTTTTAAAGCCCATGGAAAGCAGGAAATCGCCGGGGAGTCGTCATCACGCTCTTTATCGGTGGGGGTTATCCATGACGGAGAGGAAATGGTAGACGAGGCGGTACTGGCGGTATTCAGGGCGCCTCACAGTTATACCGGGGAGGATGTGGTGGAGATTTCATGTCATGGCTCCTTATATATACAGCAGCGGATCCTGGAGATGCTGATTCACCGGGGGGCCACGATGGCCGCACCGGGGGAGTTCACACGGAGGGCATTTCTCCATGGGCGCATGGACCTGAGCCAGGCAGAAGCTGTTGCCGACCTGATCGCCTCCACCCATGAGGCAGCACACAGGGTGGCCCTTCATCAGATGAGAGGGGGTTTCTCTGCAGAAATCCGCCATCTCAGGGACCAGTTGTTGCGTTTCACCGCCCTGGTGGAACTGGAACTCGATTTCAGTGAAGAGGATGTGGAATTTGCCGACCGCCGGGCCTTGAAGAAACTGGTCGGCGAAATAGAAGAGCTCATCAGCCGTCTGGCAGGCTCCTTCAGACTGGGAAACGTCATCAGAAACGGAATTCCGGTGGCCATCATCGGAGAGACCAACGTGGGCAAGAGCACCCTGCTGAATGCCCTGCTGAACGAAGAAAAAGCGATCGTCAGTGACATCCACGGCACTACGCGTGATGTGATCGAGGATGTGGTCAACATTCATGGAACGGCCTTCCGTTTTTACGATACGGCAGGGATTCGCGAAACTGAAGATGCCATTGAGAGCATGGGAATTGAGCGGACTTTCAGCAAACTCAGACAGGCCGAAATCATTCTGTTGGTTGTGGACCTTACCCTCCCCGCTCCTGCCCTGCTGGCGTTGATTGGCCGCATCAGGGGACTGATCGGGCGTCAGCACCTGATCATCGTGGCGAATAAGGCCGACCGGCAACGCGCAGATACCGCTGAAGCCCTGCGGCAAATAGCCTTGGGGGACCACGAAGAGCTGGTCTTTATTTCCGCCAAAAGCAGGGAGAACCTGGGAGAGCTGATTGCCAGGATGCAGGAGACCCTGTCGGTGAACAAAGTGGGTGCCAACGACGTGGTGGTCACCAACCTGCGTCATTATGAGGCGCTCACCCATGCCCATGAGGCCATCGTCAGGGTGCAGGCCGGACTGGAACAGCAGATTTCGGGAGATCTCCTCTCCCAGGACATCAGGGAGTGCCTGTGGTTCCTGGGGAGTATCACCGGTGATATATCGGAAGACGAGGTCCTGGGGTATATCTTTAAGAACTTCTGCATCGGCAAATGACAGGCCTCAGGAGCCGCACGCCCGGTTGGGCATTTCATCAGGGACGGTGATCCCATTAAAGTTTAAAAAAGGCTTAAGCCAATAAAACAGGGTAAAGACAATTAATTATCCTGTTTGTGCGTTTTCTCTTCACATAATTAAAAACATCCGTTATTTTTGACGTTTTTTTAACGGGAAGACCATAAATGCACTCTGGATTTTGAACATTTGATCCTGAGGTATGAGGAATTCCGCGAAATTTATTGCGAATGAGGTTTTTAAAGACTTTTTGTCTATTGGGGATGGTATTGCTGGGCAGAGAACTGGCAGCACAGCCCTACCCTTTCACCGTGGGAATTCATGCCAACAGGTTTGACCTTGGAGATGCGGCTACTGGTGCCGGAATATCGCTTCAGGTGTCCCGTTTTTATTTTGATATTTCCTCCAATTTTGCCAGGGGTGAAGGTCCCAATAAACAAAGAAGCACCCACGACACCTATATTTTGGAGAAGTTACGTGCCGGATTGGTGAACGTGGGATATGTCATTCCCATGAAGCGGTTTTACCTGGTCCCCAAAGTCGGTGTGGGGTGGACTTTTGACATCTGGCAAACTCCTGGTCCGAAGCCCAGTTTTTATCTGTACAACGAGAGAAATATTCTAAATGCTGGATTAACAGCAGGTTATCGGGTGACCGACAACCTCGGAATTCAGGTCAATGGAGGCCGGTTTGAACGTTTCAGCCTGGGTCTTACCTGGTATCTGGGAGATTTTTAGTAACTTTCCCGTGATAACCTGATTAAATACCGTTATGAGGCCAATCGAGAGAGTTAAAGGTATACTGAGCTATTTCGACCTGGAATCGGAACTCGAGAATAATGATGTCGTCCATGAGGAGATTCTGAAGGGCATAGGGTTTAAGGGGACCAACCTCTGGATTCTCGGATTTGCCATTATCGTGGCTTCGGTTGGGCTGAACATGAATTCCACGGCAGTCATCATCGGAGCCATGTTGATTTCACCGTTGATGGGTCCCATTAACGGCATGGGATACAGCATTGCCACCTATAATTTCGACCTCTTTAAGCAGTCGCTCAAGAATTTCACTTTTGCCGTAGGGACCAGTCTGGTCGCCTCCACGACCTATTTCGCCTTAAGTCCCATTTCCACGGCCCATTCCGAGTTACTGGCCCGCACAAGTCCGACCATTTACGACGTGCTTATCGCTCTGTTTGGCGGACTGGCGGGTATTGTAGCCATCAGCAGCCGGCAGAAAGGAAATGTCATCCCCGGTGTGGCCATTGCCACTGCTCTTATGCCTCCCCTTTGTACCGCGGGGTACGGACTGGCCACAGCCCAGTTTGACTTTTTCTTCGGAGCCATTTACCTCTTTACTATCAATACCGTATTCATTGCCCTGGCCTCGGTAGCCGTTTCCCAATTCCTTAAGTTCCCCATCAGGACACTCATCAGTCCCGCCCAGAAAAAAAGGGTGAACCAGTATATAACCCTGGTCATTGCCCTCGTGCTGATCCCCAGTATCTACTTCGGTTACGGATTGGTCCAGAATGAGAGATTTTCAGAAAATGCCGGCAAGTATGTGGACAATATCAGCATGTTTGATGGCAACTACCTGTTGACCAGTGAAGTAAAACCAGAAAAAAAGGAAATTACCCTGGTTTATGCGGGAATGGACCTGACAGAACCGCAAAAAGCCGCTATCATTGCCAAAAGTGGGGACTTTAATCTTCACAAGGCCAATGTTGTGGTCAAACAAGGGCTATCCTTCGAAAATTACGATGACCGGAATCGAGAAGTTATCAAACTCCATGAGGAGCTGAATATCCTGAACCAAGCCCTAAAAGATAAGGAAATGCAGATCGACAGTATCCGCAAAAAAGGATATCTCGGGCAGGCTTTGCTGAAGGAGGCCGAAACGCTCTTCCCAGAGATCGGGGGGTGCACCTATTTTGATTCCTACCTCTTCAACACAGAAAAGAAGGGAATACCCGAAGAAACGGAGGTGGTCCTCTTCACGACTAAAGGGAATGACCTCTCTGAGACCGAAAAGGAAAAAATCAGGAA
>CAZMMX010000102.1:0-5259 GCA_964567485.1 uncultured Prolixibacteraceae bacterium
GCCGAAGTCGACGGACACCACATCATTCTGGATGCCGTCGCCGAAGTGGGCGGCGCGGACCGCGGTCCTCGCCCCAAACCCCTGGCCATGGTTTCCCTGGCAGGCTGTACGGGCATGGACGTGGTTTCTATCCTGAAAAAGATGCGGGTGGAGCTTGAGGCTTTTTCCGTCAGGGTGGTGGGCGACCTCACCGAAGAACATCCTAAACAGTATACCTCCATGCACGTCATTTATGAATTCAAGGGTAAAGAGCTCCCCATGGAAAAACTGGAAAAGGCGGTAGCCCTTTCTGAAGAACGCTATTGCGGCATCAGCGCCACCTACCGCAAGGCCATGGAAATCACCTCAGAAATCAGAGTGTTGGAATCCTGAGGCTTAAATCTTAAGGCATAAATTTTAAATCTCAGGAGTTTGGAAAAATCCCGAATTCTGAGTCTTAAGTCTTAATCGTCAGAAAATTTGAAGAATAGTATGATCGTGAATCTATAAATTCAGGGTATAAGAATTTTGGGTTTAGGGGTCTAACGAATTACAAATAACAGTATAACTATGTCTATAGCTTTGATTATCGGAGCCGTGTTGGCGGTGGCGCTGGTGGGATGGATTGCATTTTCGTACCAGAAGATGAAAAATGCGCCTCCGGTGGCCGACCACCCGAACGTCAAAAACCTGACGCAGAATAACTTCAAACAGCAGACTGCGGGGGGACTGGTTTTGGTCGATTTCTGGGCGGCCTGGTGTGGCCCTTGCAAGATGGTGGCTCCCATTCTCAACGAGATCGCCGAAGAACAGCAAGGCAAAGTGCGCATTGGCAAGGTCAACGTCGATAACCAGCAGGCCCTGGCGTCGAAATTCAAAGTGCGCAATATTCCCACCCTGATCCTGTTCAAAAACGGCAAGGAGGTCAAACGGTTTGTGGGCGTCAAACCCAAGAAGGCCCTTCTGGAAGGTATTGCCGAGTTTTCAGCCTGACGGCTCAGCTTTCTGAGAGGCGGCGCATCATCTCGAGGCACATGCGGCCGTTGTGGTAGGGGCATTTCCAGGGGCTGATCCTGGCCATGGGCCTGACCTCCAGTTCAGGAGTGATGAGCCAGTGCCACTCTCCATGGCGGTCATCGCGCTGGTACTTGCGGATGAATTTCCAGCTCCCCTCCGATTTCTTGCGGAACTCCCTGTTGCCGGTAAGCTGCCAGGCATTCCAGAAACCGATGACGGCTTCGGCCTGCGGCCACCAGTGGAAATCCTTGTCGATATGTCCCTTGTCCTCCTCGTTGTAGAGTCCGCCCGAGGCGTCGACGGCTTCCCGTCCCACCGCTCCGGCCATGGCCACAATCATGGGAATCAGCTTTTCGGTGAGATGGTGGTCGCCGAGCACGTCCGCAGCCTCATGGAGCAGCCAGGTTCCTTCGATGTCATGGCCGAAGGAAATGGCCGTATACTGCACCGACCAGTCGGTATCGAAAAACATGTGGAAGTGGTGGTTTTCGGGATTGATGATATGGCGCATGAAGATCTCCAGCAGCAGGGCCATACGTTGGCCAATGGCCTCCTGGGGAGCAATCCGGTAAAGATTGGTGTAGGCCTCGAGGATGTGCAGGTGGGTATTCATGGACTTTTTCATCCGCTCTCCCACGGGGGTGATGTAGTCGCGCGCCGGGCCTTTCCAGTTGCGTGTGGCCGCCTCGAAATAACCACCGTTGACCGGGTCAAAGGCGTGCTTTTCCAGAAGGTGAAAGAGCTCCAGGGCTTTCTCGCGTGATTCCTGATGGTTGAAGATCCTGGCATATTCCGCCAGGCCATAAATGACGAACGACTGGGCATAAAACTGTTTGCTGTCGTCGACCGGCGTGCCGTCGGGTTTCACCTCCCAGAAATAACCACCACTTTCTTTATCGTGGAAATGACTCTCCAGGATGCGCCAGGCTTCATCGGCCATGTTCCGGTATATGGCGGTGGGGTAGTGCTGCCAGGCTGCCGAAAAGGTCCAGAGAATCCGCGATACCATCACGCAACCCAGAGGGGCTTCCTGATCGGCTTTCTCGTCGGGACCGATCAGACCATAAAACATTTTCCGCCGGGGATCATAAACTTTGGTAACCCAGTAATTTAAAATATTGTCTGTCAGTTCGTTGGAGAAACTTTTCCTGAGGATAGGTTTGATTGTCATGAACGTAGTATTATTCTTGAATAATGGAATCTGGAATCCTGAGTCTTAAATCTTAATCCTTAAATTATTTATTATCATGTTGTTGTTGATTTCTGCATTTCTTGGATATCTGTAAAACTAAGCCTTCGCCTGCCGGTGCAAATGTGGAGGTATGGCAACTGGGTCGGAGTGGTGCGAAAGCCTTTAGTCCCGCCCGGGGAAGATGATGCCGGACTCCTGACGGATGCGGTCGAGGGTTTCCATCATGGCAAGGCTAAAGTCCAGGGGCATCAAGTCGCTCTCACTTTTACCGGCGTCGAGGCATTCCATGACATGGGCCGCCTCATGCTGGTAGCCGAAACCTTCGGTCTGGAAGGAGTAATGCTCCTCACGACCTCCCTCGTGCCATACGTCGACGGTGGTGGAGCCCTGCCAGCGGCGACCCAGTTGCACCATCCCCCGCTCGCAATTGTAATCGGTAGTGACGAAGGAGTAAGCGCCCAGACTGGAGAAGAGGGAGGCCAGTTCTCCGTTGGGGTAGCGGAAAGTGAAGGCGATGCTCTCCTCGGCTCCGGTGGGGGCAAAGGTGGCCAGGGCCCTGATATCCTGCGGAATCCCCAGTGCCGACAGGGCGGCAAACACCGGGTAGATACCTATGTCAAGGAGGGAGCCGCCTCCCAGATGGACATTGTAGAGCCTCCTTTCCGGATCTTTCGGAGCGTTGAAGGCAAAATCGGAACGGACTATCTTCAGGGCCCCCAATTCGCCTGATTTCACTACCTCCAATGCTTTCTGAAAAGAGGGCTGGAAACGGGTCCAGAAGGCTTCCATCAGGAAGAGCTTCCTCTCCCGGGCTTCCGCCACCATTTCGCGGGCTTCCGAAAGGGTCAGGGCAAAGGCTTTTTCGTTGAGCACCGCCTTGCCGCCCCTGAGGCACATCAATACATGGCCGTGGTGGTGGGAGTGCGGCGTGGCCACATAGACCACGTCGACAGCCGGATCGGCGATCATCTCCTCATAGCTGCCATAAGCCTTTTCAAAGCCCAGCTCTCCGGCAAACTCCCGGGCACGCGTCAGATCACGCGCCGCCGCAGCATATAACCGGGCGTTGGGGAGCATTTTTAGGTCGCTGCTGAATTTGCGGGCTATCCTTCCGCAACCCAGAACCGCCCAATTATACATTTTCCTCATATCTATGTTCTAATTTTCCTGCCTGTTGCGGTCGATGAGGGCGTTGATAGTGGCCACGCTGGCGGCAGAGCGGAGGCCGTCTTCCGGGGTGTTGAGGCAGTAGTCCACCAACCGGTCGAGGGTCGAGGTGGCCACATGAAGCCGGGTGTCGGAAGAGGCATAATAGATGAAGACCTCCTCTTCCTCATTGCAGATCCAGCCGTTGCTGAAGAGGACGTTGGAGACGTCGCCCACCCGTTCTTCTCCTTCGGGGGCCATGAAGTAGCCACCGGGTCGCGCGATCACCCGTGAAGGGTCTTCGAGGCTGGTCATGAAGAGGTAGAGGACATACCGCAATCCGGCGGCGCAGTTGCGCACCCCGTGGGCCAGGTGAAGCCACCCTTTCGCCGTTTTGATGGGGGCGGGGCCCTGTCCGTTTTTCAGCTCCTTGATGGTGTGGTAACCCTTTTCGTCGATGATCTTTTCCTCGAAGGCCTCGGCATGGGTGATGTCGTCGACGAGGGCCCAGCCGATACCTCCACCGCCACCTACTTCGATGAAGCCATCCTGGGGACGGGTATAAAAGGCGTATTTCCCATCGACAAATTCAGGATGCAGGACCAGGTTGCGCTGCTGTCCGTGGTGGGAGATGAAATCGGGAAGCCGTTCCCAGGTGGTCAGGTCTTTGGTGCGCACGATGCCTCCGCTGGCCGTGGCCATCGAGGTGTCGCCCGCAGGAGCCGCAGGATCCTTCCGCTCGGCGCAGAAAAGCCCGTAGATCCACCCGTCCTCATGCTGCACCAATCGCATGTCATAGACATTGATGTCGGGGTCTTCCGTCTCCGGAAGGGAGACAGGCCGGTCGCGGAAACGGAAATGGCCACTCCCTTCGAGGCTCTCCGCAATGGCGAAGAAGGACTTGCGGTCCCAGCCTTCCACCCTGACTGCCAGGATATATTTTCCGTCGAGGTAGAGGGCCCCGCTGTTGAAAGTGGCGTTGATGCCGATTCTCTGCATAAAGAAGGGATTGCTGTCGTAGTTGAGGTCGTAACGCCAGTGAAGGGGGGTGTGTTCCGCCGTCAACACAGGCCGTTTGTAACGATGGTAAATCCCGTTGTATCCCTTCTTCACCTTTTTATTGGGACGCGACAGGAGCTCTTCATGCTCCTCCACCATCAATTTCCACCTCTTCCGGAATTCTTTTTGGGTCAGTTTATCGGTCATGATTTGTTTTTTTTGTTTTCCACTCCAAAGATAACCAACCTGGACCAATTCCAGAGTCACTTTTTACTATCAGGATCGGAAAATGACGATATACTATCACCGCAGAAGGCCCCGGAGGCGCTTTCTACGGTCACTGACCGCCCGATGATCCTTCCTCGGGAAAGAGTACCTTCAGTTTCTGCAGGTTTTATTACATTTGTGGTCATCCGGAGATCTTTGTGCCGGAAATGATGGCGTCGAATCCTTAAAATCACGGTATATGGCTTTTGGCCGGAAGTTCCCCCATACCTATGTTATTGTTTTTTTCATCGTCGTTTTTGCGGCGGTGCTCACCTGGGTGGTACCCGGCGGCAGTTTCGCCCGGGAGCAGGTGGTGGTCAACGACACCGAAAGGGAGGTGATCCGCAGTGATTCCTTCAGTTTCACGGAGAACCATCCCCAGACCTGGCAGATCTTTTCGGCCCTCTTTGATGGATTCGTGGAGCGTGCCGACATCATCGTGTTCATTCTGATGATTGGCGGGGCCTTCTGGATCATGAACCAAACGCGGGCTATCGATGCGGGAATATACGCCTTTCTGCGCAGGGCCAGGGCCTTCGAACACCACCGGTTGCTCCGTCATGCAGGAATCGACAACCTCATTGTGGTGCTGATCATGCTGCTCTTCAGTATTTTCGGGGCCACCTTCGGCATGAGCGAGGAGACCATCGCCTTTGTGA
>CAZMMX010000103.1:0-4968 GCA_964567485.1 uncultured Prolixibacteraceae bacterium
GGGTGGAGATAAGGGGAGTCGAACCCCTGGCCTCTACAGTGCGAGTGTAGCGCTCTAGCCAACTGAGCTATACCCCCATGGCGTGCAAATTTACTCTTTTTCAAAAATGAAAGGTGGCCGGAATCAATTTTTTGTAACTTTATCGTTAGCACCAGGGGGATGAACCAAGATAAAACATAAACTATGGAAGACAAAATCATTGTGTTGCATGACGATTACCGCAGTGGCCATACCGGTCGCCGTGATTTTCTGAAAAGGCTGGCCCTGCTGTCCGGAAGCACCGCTGCTGCTATGACCCTGCTTCCGGTTCTGGAGAACAACACCCTTTCGGCAGCCGAAAAACGCGAAAAGGTAAAGAAAGTAATGGCAGAGATGATGACTTATCCTGCGGAACCGATGGAGATGAAGGGTTATCTGGCCTATCCTGCCCGGGGGAAGAAATTCCCCGCAGTGGTGGTCATTCAGGAGATCTTCGGGCTGAATGAACACATCAGGGATGTCACGCGCCGTATGGCCAGCGAGGGTTTTCTGGCGCTTGCTCCCGATGCCCTGAGTCCGCTCGGGGGAACCCCGGAAGATACCACCAAAGCCCGGGAGATGATGGGCCAGCTCGATCCTGTTCAGACCACGAAGAATTTCGTGGCCGCTGTCAAATATCTCAAGACACATTCCCTTTCCAACGGGAAAGTGGGGTGTACCGGTTTTTGCTGGGGCGGCGCCATGACCAACCAGGTGGCGGTGAACTGTCCCGGCCTCGATGCGGCGGTGCCCTATTATGGCAGCCAGCCCAAAGCAGAGGAGGTCCCCAAAATCAAAGCCCCCCTGCTCATTCACTATGCCGAAAATGACCAGAGGATCAATGCCGGAATAGAAGCCTTTGAAAAGGAATTGAAAGAAAACGGCCAGGAGTTCCAATCGTTTATCTATCCCGGAACGGGTCATGGGTTTAACAATGACACCGCTCCCCAGCGGTATAATGAAGAGGCGGCAAAACTCGCCTGGAGCCGCACGATAGCCTTCTTTAAGGAGAAGCTGAAGCAGTAACAGGTAATCTGTCTATTTTTTATTTTCCCAACGAAGCCAACGAAATCACATTTATTCCGTCTGGCCGGCGATAGCTCATACCTGTTCCGGTTATAATATTTAATGATTTCGGCAAATCCATTTTGGCAATATCAATATTCGCTGCAAATTTCTTAAGATTTTCAGCAGCTTCGTCGATATATCCTACTCCGAGTTTTATTTCAAAAGCGGCATAATGGCCATTACGTTTCTGTACAATAGCGTCAACTTCCAAACCATAGGAATCATTATAATGAAATACATTTGCATCATTTGCTTTGGCATACACATTTAACTCGTGCGTGGCCAATGACTCAAACAAAAAGCCTGCATATTTTATGTCTTTTAGCAACGATTCTTTATTTAGTCCCAATGCTGCTGCAGCCAACGATGTGTCGCACAAATGTCTTTTAGGTGATTTACGCAACGAAGCTGAAGAACGTATATGTGGATTGAAAGCAGGTTGCTCATATAGAATCATTAAGCGGGACATCGCATCAAGATAGTCCGATATTGTATTTCGCGACAATTCATTTTTATCAGAGATTTTCACATCTTGCTCTAAGGTTTTATTATCGACCAGTGTGGCTGTGTTCCTTGCAATTGAGCGTAACAAGCTACGCACTTTTATCGGATCGCGTTTAACTCCTGAAATCCTGCTCATATCCACTTCACAAAGCAAATCAACATATCCTCTGTTTATTGTGAGGGCATTTTTTGTGCTTTCACTCAGTAAAGCAGGCCAACCACCTATCAGCATTTTATCGATAATGAAATCAAGCGAAATTCCTTTATGGAAGAAGTTGGCAGAGTATCCTTCCAGTAAATCCGAAATCTTAACAATTCCGTTTGAATAACCCAATTCCTGCCAGGTCATTGTGTCCATGTGCACAACAGTAAAACGACCTGCACCGCTATGCAGTTTGACGTCATCTGTCGGATTGGCCGAACCAGTAAGAATAAATTGCCCTTTTGCTTTACGGTCGTCTACTTCGTGCCTGACATAATTCCAGATTTCAGGTTGTTCCTGCCATTCATCGATTAATCTCGGCGTTTCTCCCACCAATAAAAGTTGGGGATTTGTTGCCATTATGACAGGTACCTGTTTGTCCCTATCCATTTCTATAACGCTTTTTGCAAATTGATTAGCTGTTGCTGTTTTCCCACAAGCTTTTGGTCCTTTTATAAGCACTGCACCCGAGGCCGATAATTTTCCCGATAATTCTTCTTCTATAATTCTTTTTATGTAACTCATAATTAGTCTTATAATACTATTACAAAAATAAAAAGAACTTTCGATTGTGCAAAATTAAGGGATTTTATTGTGCAGAATATATGGATTTCATTGTGCAAAAATTAGGAATTCTGTTGTGCAAAAATCAGAGTGCTTTCAGGGTTTCCACCATAGGCATACAGTGGTGGAAGAAGAGTTTGTAGCCCTCACACAAATAGTTGAGGCCGGGTTCCCCGTCAGGGGTGGTAATAAACCGGTTTTTAGGGCATTCGCCGTGGCACATCTCCAGCACCGGGCACTCCCGGCAATAGCGCGGCAGGGTTGTTTTTTTGGCGGCCCCGAAGGCCTTTTGGCGGGGCGAATCGAGGTAATAGGAGAGGGAGTGCTCCCTGAGGTTTCCCAACCTGTGGGCGGGATCTACATAATGGTCACAGGAGTAGACATCGCCGTTGTGTTCCACTACGGGGACGCCCCCGCATTCGGCCTTGAAAATGCAAAGGGTGTGTTCCTGGTCAAAGGCGGTACGCAGGGCTTCTTCAAAAAGCTGAATGGACACCTCCCCGATGTCGTGTTCCGCCCATTCGTCGAAGATGGTGGCCAAAAAACGTCCGAAAGCCACGGCAGGCACCGTGGAGGGGGTCACGCCACCGGGAAGGCCGGGTTCCCGCTCTACCAGGGGAAGAAAGGTGAGGTACCGGGCGCCCAACGCCTTAAAGAAACGGTAGGTTTCCAGAGGATAGCCGGCGTTGAAAGCATTAACCACGCATAGGATTTCAGTGGTCACCCCGTATTGCCGTAATAATTGGTATCCCCTAAGGACTTCATTGAAAGTGCCGTTTCCAGGGCGGTCTTTCCGGTGAAGGTCATGTAACTCCTCGGGGCCGTCGAGACTGATACCTGCCAGGAAATTCTCACGGGCCAGAAATTGACACCACTCCTCGTCGAGGAGGGTGCCGTTGGTCTGGATGCCGTTGAGCAGCCGTTTTCCCTGCGGAAGCATCCTCTTTTGCAAGTCAACGGCCTTCCTGTAAAACGCCAGTCCGGCCAGGGTAGGCTCCCCCCCATGCCACGAAAAGAAGACGGTCTCATCAGTGGTGGCGTCGATGTGCTGACGGATATACTCCTCCAGAAGTTCTTCCTTCATACGGGGGAAGGCTTCCGTGGGATAAAGTTCCTTCCGGGAGAGGTAATAGCAGTAGCTGCAGCGCAGGTTGCAGGCGGCACCTACCGGCTTGACGAATGCCTGGAATTCCCTCTCCCGTTTTGTCATTTTACAAATATAGAGCGATCTGGTCTATTCACAACGCTCCTGAAAACCAAACGGATTGTTATTTTTGTGGCAGGGAGATGGTGATTGTGGCATTATCCTTTCTTTTTATCAGGAAAATAGACTGTAAAAAATAAACGTACCAATGATGAAGAAAATTCTCAATTTCTGTGGGCTGGTCCTTGCAGTCCTGTTTTTCGCCGGATGTGCCGGAACCCCGCAACCCGTGCCCGCCGATCAGGGAGCTTCCCTGGAGACCGTTAACCTCTACCGGAACATGCTCAAACACCAGCAGGAAGGGCTTATGTTCGGCCACCAGGATGACCTGGTGTACGGTGTGGGCTGGGTCTATGAGGAGGGGCGCTCCGATGTCAAGGAGGTCTGCGGGGATTACCCTGCCGTATACGGATGGGAATTGGGTCATCTGGAACTGGGGGATCCCTATAGCCTTGACTCGGTCCACTTCGACAAAATCAGGGAGCTGATCCGCATCACTTACTTGCGGGGAGGCATCAACACCATCAGCTGGCACCTGCGGAATCCCCTGACCGGGGGAACGGCCTGGGATGTCTCTTCCTCAGAGGTGGTGAAATCGGTATTGCCCGGGGGTGAAAAACACGATCTGTACCTCGGATACCTCGATAAACTGGCCACTTTTCTGGAGAGCCTGCAGGATGATCAGGGGACCGGGATCCCGGTCATCTTCCGCCCCTTCCATGAACATACCGGCAGCTGGTTCTGGTGGGGCCGGAACCTCTGCACCGTCGATGAGTACAAGGCATTGTGGAGGATGACCGTGGAGTACCTGCGCGATACCCGCGGTCTTCATCACCTCCTCTATGCCTACTCCACCGACCGCTTTACCACGGAAGAGGAGTACCTGGAACGCTATCCCGGCGATGATATCATCGATATGCTCGCTTTCGACCTCTATGACCGGGGTCCTGAATTTCCGGAAACCCTGAAAAACTGTGCTCTGATCGTCTCCCGGCTGGCTGTGGAACGGGGTAAGATTGCCGCGGTGAGTGAAAGCGGAGGCCCCATTGCCACGCAGCCCGACTGGTGGACGGCCTCCCTGCTGAAACCGCTGCGTTCCATTCCCCTCTCCTACGTGCTGGTGTGGAGGAATCCCTGGCAGGGTGGCTCACACGCTCCTTTCGGCCCCCACCCGGGAAACCCTTCGGCTGATGACTTCGTGAAGTTTTATAGAGACCCCCACACCCTTTTTCAGAAAGATATCACGGGCCGCAAAATGGTTGAATAGGAGACCACAAGGAAAAATCAGCTCTATTTACCAGGGTTGATCACCTTGCTCAGCACTCTTTCCGTTTGATCGGAAGACCCCGTTTCTTTTAGAAAACCGCTTTGGCGATTTCTTTCACGTTATCAGAGATCCCGTAGGTGT
>CAZMMX010000104.1:0-4912 GCA_964567485.1 uncultured Prolixibacteraceae bacterium
TGGAGATCCAGAAAAGAGGGATCCGCTGGGCCGCCGAAAGCAAATACCACCCCGCAGAAAAGTGGGTGGAACCCCGTTACCGATAACGAAAGTACCGGGTACAGTTCCCTGTTTTCTGAAGAGCCCGGTGGAAGTAATGCAGCCATCTGCTGCAGCACCTGCCTATGGGCATGGTTCCGGCCTGAGATCACCGGGAAACACTCCTTAGGTCATGGTTTGGCCACCAGGATATTCAACCAGCAAAAGATTAATCATCAGATTGAGGTTTGTACAACCATCCTTTCCTGAAATGATTCTATGCACCGATGCACCAACCGGCATGAAACCGGGAAGCCATTCCTGGCGGCCGCTGAAATGACCATGCATGATTATGCACCAACCGGAATGAAATTGCGGTGCAATTCTTTGCGTCCGCTGAAAACGTACCATAACCGCAAAAATAACCACATGGAAAATCCATGTTTTTCACTGAGTTAACCATAATAACGTAATAATCTGAAGTATGAAAAGATGTATGCTAAGAGTGCTGATGGTTTCTGCCTTAGCCGTTTTATCCGTATCATTGATGGCCCAACCGGCCATCTCTTTGGTCAAAGTCACGGTGACACCCGACCATGCCGACTGGACCTACCGGACAGGAGAGACCGCCAGGTTCAGTGTGGAAGTGACGCAGTACGGCCATCTGATGGAAGGGGTGACCATTGATTATGAAACAGGACCCGAAGGATTTCCCGATGTGCGGCGGGAAGGAGTGGTTTTGAAAACGGGGAAGTCAGAATTCGCAGGAAGCATGAAGGCTCCGGGGTTTTACCGTGTCAGGGTATGGGCCGTGGTCGATGGGAAACGGTATGAAGGGGCCGCCACCGCCGGTTTTGACCCGCAGAACATCGCACCGGCAACCCAGGATCCTGCCGACTTCGAGGCCTTCTGGAGCGGAGCCATCGCCGATGCACGCAAGATTCCCCTGGATGCCAGAATGACCCTTTTACCCGATAAATGCACGGGGGAGGTGAATGTTTACCATATCAGCTTCCAGAACGTGCCCCTGGGATCCAGGATCTTCGGGATGCTCTGCGTACCGAAAAAAGAGGGGAAATACCCTGCCATTCTGAAAGTGCCCGGAGCAGGTATACGGAATTATTCCGGAGATACCCGGATGGCTGCACGGGGATTCATCACCCTTGAGATAGGCATCCATGGCATTCCCGTCAACCTGGATCCCGAAGTCTACGCCAATCTCTCTTCCGGGGCACTGAGAGATTACCCCACCATCAGGATGAATGACCGGAATAACCATTATTATAAAAGGGTATATGTGGGATGCGTGAAGGCTGTAGACTTCCTGTATTCGCTGCCTGCGTTTGACGGGACTCATGTGGCCGTCACCGGGGGAAGCCAGGGTGGTGCCCTTACCATCGTTACGGCGGGCCTCGACAAGCGGATCACCTGCGCCGCCGCCTTCTACCCGGCTCTTTGCGACCACGCGGGGTACCTCCTCAAACGTGCCGGCGGATGGCCCCACTATTTTAAAACCACGGAACCCAAACCCGGGGAAACAGAAACCCTCGCCTATTTCGATGTGGTCAACTTCGCCCGGAGGGTCACCGCCCCCGGCATTTACTCCTGGGGTTACAATGACCTCACCTGCCCGCCTACCTCCATGTACGCCGCTTACAACGTCATCACTGGCCCCAGGGAACTCCATCTCTTCCAGGAAACCGGGCACTGGACCTTTATTGAGCAACAGGAACTCTTCAACAACTGGCTGATCAAACAGCTGCAGAAATAATAATAAAGAACTTAAAATAACCACACGGGATATGATTAAGGAAATCACTCTGGCGCAATTGAACACCGCGGAGTTCATCCGCGAAAAATCGGAAGAGATAAGGGCCATCGTCGGAGTAGGCATCGCCATCAACGCCCTTTCGGGGGGCGTCGACAGTTCGGTGGTGACCATGCTGGGTCACCTGGCCCTGGGGAAACAGCTGCGGACGGTTTTCATCGAGAACGGGCTGATGCGGGAAGGGGAAGCCGGCCGGGTAAGGTCGCTCTTTCAGGAGCTGGGCGTGACGGTGGAAGTCGTCGATGCCCGCCGGGAGTTTTTTGCCGCCCTGAAGGGGATCACCGATCCTGAGGAGAAAAGGGAGGCCATCACGCAAACCTTTTACAAGGAGGTGTTCGGGAGGATCGTCAGGGAGAGCCAGGCGCAGTTTCTGTTGCAGGGGACCATCCTTACCGATATCGACGAAACGGTGGCCGGCATCAAGCGGCAGCACAATGTCTTCGAGCAACTGGGCATCGATCCGCAGAAGGTTTTCGGGTATAAAATCCTGGAGCCCCTGATCCAACTGCGCAAGGAAGGAGTCAGGAAAGTAGGGGCTGCCGTGGGACTGCCGGCGGAGCTCTTTGCGAGGATTCCCTTTCCGGGACCGGCACTGGCGGCCCGCGTCATCGGTGAGGTGACCCCTGAACGGGTTGAGACGGTCAGGCAAGCCACCGTTATCGTCGAAAAACTGCTGCAACACACCGGGGCCTTCCAGTATTTGGCGATCCTTCACCTCGACCGCGTCACCGGTATGCGCGACGGAAAACGGGACTTCGGCCAGCAAATCGAGATCCGCTGCTGGGACAGCAAGGATGCCCGCCAGGCCACCCCAACGGCCCTCCCCTTCGACCTACTCCGCCAACTGGGCGACGAAATCACCGCCTCGGTGCCGGGAGTCGTCAGCGTCACCTATAACATCGCCTCTAAACCGCCGTCCACCATCGAAGCCATTTAACCGTATACCTATGATAGAAAAAATTCTTCGGGCCGGAATGGTCCTGCTACTGCTTTTCCCAATCGTGCCGGTCTCATCACAGGAGACTGCTATTACCGTGGATGCCCGCAAGCCGGGAGCACCGATCCAACCCACCATGTGGGGCCTCTTTTTCGAAGATATCAACTTCGGCGCCGACGGCGGACTCTATGCTGAACTCATCAAAAACCGGTCGTTCGAATTCGATAACCGGCTGATGGGCTGGGAAAGCTTCGGAGGGGTCTCCATCCATGAGGAGAATCCCTGTTTTGACCGCAATCCCCGGTATGTGCGGCTCTCTTACACCACGGAGCTGAATTCTACCGGACTGGAAAACCGGGGATTCAGCGGCATCGGCCTGAAAGCCGGTGAGAAATACCGCTTTTCCCTCTTCGGAAGATCAACCCGAGAAGTACCAGTGATCCTGGTCATTCAGCTGGTCAGCCGAAGCAACGACATTCTGAACACCCGGGAGATCACCCTGGCCAGCCAGGAATGGCAGAAATATGAGGCGGAGCTGACCGCCACGGCAACCGACGCACAGGCACGCCTCCGGATCCTGATGAAAGAGCGCGGAGGAAGCGCCGACCTCGACCATATCTCCCTTTTTCCTGCCAGGACCTGGAAAAACCGCCCGGGCGGACTACGGGAGGATCTGGCCCAGGCCCTTGCCGATATCAGTCCGGGGCTCTTCCGCTTTCCGGGAGGGTGCATCGTGGAAGGCACCACCATCGACACCCGCTACCAATGGAAAAATACAGTCGGGCCCGTAGAAAACCGCCCCCTGAACATCAACCGCTGGAACTACATCTTTGCCCACCGCCGTTTCCCCGACTATTACCAGTCGCTGGGCCTCGGCTTCTACGAATATTTTCTTCTCAGCGAAGATATCGGCGCTGAGCCGCTGCCGGTCCTCAATTGCGGCATGTCGTGCCAGTTCGAAAACAACGACGACCACCAACACTGCAAGGTGGAAAACCTGGAACCCTACATTCAGGATGCCCTCGACCTTGTGGAATTTGCCAACGGTCCGGTGACCTCCCACTGGGGCAAACTACGCAGCGACATGGGCCACCCGGCCCCCTTTAACCTGAAATACATCGCCATTGGCAACGAACAGTGGGGCGAAGAATATCCCGTAAGGCTTCAACCCTTCGTGGATGCCCTGCGGGCTAAACATCCCGAAATCAGAATTGTGGGCAGTTCCGGGCCTTACCCCGATGGCAAAGAGTTCGACTATGGCTGGCAGGAAATGAGACGGCTGAAAGCCGACCTGGTCGACGAGCACTATTACAGGCCTCCGGAATGGTTCCTGGCCAATGCCGCCCGTTACGACAACTACGATCCCAAAGGCCCGAAGGTCTTTGCCGGAGAATATGCCTGCCACACCCAAAGCCGGAAGAACAGCTTTGAGGCGGCCCTCTGCGAGGCGGCCTTTATGACCGGACTGGAACGTAACGCCGCGGTGGTGCATATGACGGCCTACGCCCCCCTCTTCGCCCATTTCGACAACTGGCAGTGGCGCCCCGACCTCATCTGGTTCGACAACCTGAACGTGGTGAGAACCCCCTCGTGGTATGTCCAGCAGCTTTACAGCACCCTCAAGGGAACCCACGTCCTGACCACCACCAGCCAGGACATACCCCTCACCGGGCAGAACGGCCTTTACGCTTCCTCGGTCACCGACGAAAAAACGGGAAATATCATCCTGAAAATCGCCAATACCTCCTCCGAAACCAGAAAGGTAACCTACCATATCAGGGACGGCGGAAGAGGATCCCTGACCGCTGACCATTACCTGCTCACCTCCCCGGGCAAGGAGGACGAAAATACCCTGGCGGAGCCCTTTAAAGTAGTACCCCGGGAAGAGCGGATCACCCTGGCCGGACCGGAATTCACCCTTTCGCTGGAACCCACCTCCTTCCAGGTGATCGTGATCCACCCAAAATGATAACCTGAATTACAGGAAGTGACCTTTTTGGAAATAATAAAGAGAAATATTGACCCATGAGAATGACGAGATTAATATGGCCACTGATCCTTTCCCTGATGGCTACCATGAATGCTCCGGCACAGCTGGCAGCCGGAAAGGAAAAATTCCTGGGAAACAT
>CAZMMX010000105.1:0-4788 GCA_964567485.1 uncultured Prolixibacteraceae bacterium
GCCGTAATCGGCGACATAAATCCTGCCTGCCGCGTCGGTGATGTGTCCGGTGACCTTGAAGTCCCCCACGGGCCGGCCTCCCGGCTGATCACGGTACACCTCCCCGGTCATGGCATTGATCACGGCAGGATGGGAGGGATTCCAGAGAAACAGCCCGCTGAAGGATCCCACCAGGAAACTGCCGTCGCCCACGGGCTCAAAGGTGTTGATCCCCATCACGCTCACCGGTGGCTGGTAAGGCATCGGCACCATCTTCAGAGTTCCGGGATCCATGCTGTACATCCCCTCAGAAGTGGACACCATGAATATCCCGCGCTCCCCATCCCAGCGGATGTCGCGCAGTTTGTCATACCAGGGATTGGGCTGGTCGAGGTGCGAATATTTCAGGGGAGAAACCCTGGCCGAAGCAATGGCGATCAGCAGGGGCGGACGAAGAAACATGCCCGTGAAATAGAGAAAAATGAGCAGCACAAAAACCCAGGCCCCCAACTTGTTATGCCACCGCAACGACCATTTGTTGACCCTGACCAGGTGCTCCACCGGCTTTTTATTCCGACGGAACCTTTTTATGGACGACGGAAAGAAGAAGTAGAGGATGCCCGTCAACGACAGAAAGATGGTGATCACCCCCAGCAGGTCGACAAAGAGCTTCCCGGGAAGCCCCAGGATTTCGCCACTGTGCAACTGCCACAGGGTCTCAAAAAGGGTGACCTTGTGCTCATATCCCGCCGGTGCCGGCAACTCTTTCCTCTCAAAACGGGTAGCCGTCCCATTGGCCCTGCCGCGAAAGAGGTAACTCCGGCTCAGGGCAAACACCGTATCTCCCCGGCTCTCAATCCCCGTAAACCGGTCGATGTCGGTCTCCAGATCAAATCTCTTCCACATATCTCCGTCCCATCCCCATAATCCGAAGAGGGTGGCGGCAAACAGGGAGCCGTTGGGAGTCCGGTGAACGTCGAAAATCTTGCGGTTGTCACTTCCGGAAGGAAAACCCTGATTGAAAGTGGAGTATTCCGTAAAGGCCGAATCAGTCAGCCAGATACCAATATTCCCATAGACCAACAGCGAATCAGGCCCCAGCAGAAGACTGCCCTTGATGGCGGCATTGTTCCAGTTCTCATAAGCATAATTGGAGGGAAGCCAGTCGCGGTCCACATCGATCGACGAAAGCGACTCCCGGTGATTCATGATGATGCCCGTAAACCCATAAAAGAGCAGCACAAATGCGATGACCAGCCCCGGCCAGCGGTGCAGCTTTTTGTATATTCCCCCTCCTTTTTTCTCCATTTCAGTTCCGACAAAATAGCTTAATACCTTGTGTTTTATTCATGCTGCACAGAATCTTCCACACTAGCAGGGCAAAACTAATCAATAATTCTTTTCATAAAAAGATCATTTTATCTTTTTATGAACACTGCTCCCTGGGAAGCTGCACATTTTCGTTCCCAGGGGGAAGGCGATGGTTTGCGAATCCCGATTTTCAGCTTAAATTTGACACCATCATCCGGAACAATCCCGTACCGGAGACAGCAAGCACCGGTATCGGGGAACGACCGGCTTCTACGGGTAATAATTTGATAAAAAAATATAGTATGGCATTACAGGAAGAATTAGAAAAACGGGGAATATGGCTTTTCAGGTACAGAAGTTTTATTCCCACGATCCTGCTTGTGGTAGGGACGGTGGTATGGCTGTATACCGAGAAGAACCCTGGGGACTCCCTGCTGAAGAGCGCTCCCTGGGATGGGTACTATCTTTTGCTCTGCATTCTGGTCACCTTTCTGGGATTCGGCATCAGAATTTACACGGTGGGACATACGCCGGTGAACACTTCGGGACGAAACGCCAAATATCAGATAGCCGACACCCTGAACACCACGGGGATCTATTCACTGGTCAGGCACCCCCTTTACCTGGGGAACTTCTTTATGTGGCTGGGACCGGTCATGCTTACCGGCCACATCTGGTTCATCCTGCTGGTGTGCCTGGTCTACTGGCTTTACTACGAGCGTATCATGTTCTCGGAAGAGCAGTTTCTTCGCCGCAAATTCGGGACGGTGTACACTTCATGGGCCGAAAGGGTACCTCCCTTCATCCCCTCTTTCAGGAATTTCGTGCCTCCCTCCCTTCCCTTCAGCTGGAAGAAAATCCTCAAAAAGGAAAAAAACGGTTTTGCCGCCATCTTTATCGTCTTTACCCTGATGGATATGTCGGGAGAACTGGTCAGGGGGGAAACAGATTTTAACCTGGTGCTGCTGGGCTTCTGCGCCTTTTCATGCCTTCTTTACCTGATCCTCAAATACATGAAGTGGCAGACCACCATCCTGAATGAAGAGGGCCGCTGACCTGCCAAAACCTCAAAATTCACGGTAAAATGAAAAAACAGTTCCTGCTTTTCCTCCTCCTGTTCGTCACCTGGTCGGTGACCGAAGCCCAGGAGGATCCCCTCAGGCGGATCGACGACTATTTCCGCACTTCCCTGCCCGCCTGGGGCACCCCCGGGGTAAGCGTGGCCATAGTCAGGGATGGACAGATCATTTTCAGCAAGGGATACGGCACCCTGGAAGTGGGAACTTCCGTCGTACCCGACGGGAATACCCTCTACGCCATTGCCTCCAACACCAAGGCATTCACGGCCACCATGATGGCCATGCTCGTGGAAGAGGGAAAAGCAGACTGGGACGATAAGGTAAAAGATCACCTTCCCTGGTTCGAACTCTACGACCCCTGGGTCAGCAGGGAAATGACGCTGCGCGACCTCCTATGCCACCGCTCGGGACTGGGGACCTTCAGCGGCGACTTCATCTGGTATAAATCGGACCTCTCTTCCGAAGAAATCATCCGCAGGGTGAAATTCCTGCCTGCCCGCTTTGGCTTCCGCGATGGATACGGATACTCCAACCTGATGTACATCACCGCCGGCAAAGTCATCGAAAAAATCACCGGTAAAAGCTGGGGGGATAACCTCCGGGAAAGAATACTTGACCCCCTGGGCATGGACAGGTCGGTCATCTCCCTTGACCAGCTTCCCGTAAAGGGCAACTTTGCCACTCCCCATGCCCTGGTCAGTGGGAAAAACATCCCCATTCCCTATACCGACTGGGAAGAGGTGGCCGCCCTGGGAGGCATCATCGCCTCGGTCGACGATATCGGCCGCTGGATGATCTTCAACATGAACAAGGGAATCAAGGGAAACGACACCCTGGTCACCCCGGCCTCCTTCAACCAGCTCTGGAAACTGCACACCCCCTATCCGGTCGACCATACCCGCAACAACGACTTTAACACCCACTTCAGAGGGTACGGACTGGGCTGGGGCCTGAGCGACTACCGGGGCAGGATGATGGTCAACCATAGTGGCGCCTTCGACGGTATGATCTCGGCAGTGACCATGATCCCCGAAGAGAAAATCGGCGTGGTGGTTCTCACCAACGGACTCAAAACCCCCGTCAGCGCCTTCACCCAGTATGCCCTCGACGCCTTGCTGGGCCTCCCCGAACGCGACTGGTCACAGGAATATCTCAAAAGACAGGAAGCCGCCGAAAAAAGAGATACCCGCATTGCCGACCGTATCGCCGCCAGGGTCCTCAACACCAAACCCTCCCTGCCCCTCGGTAAATATGCCGGGAAATACCACTCCGATATCTACGGAATGATCAAAGTCTCCATTGACAACAACAAGGAGGAAAAACTACGGCTGGACTTCGAACACTCCCCAGCATTGTCAGCCACCCTGGAACACTGGCATTACGACGTGTGGAAAATAATATGGGACGAACCCCATGCCTGGTTCAGCTTCGGAACCGTGAAATTCAATATGACCAATAACCTCGAAATTACCGGCATCGACTTCGACGTTCCCAACGACGATATCTTCTTCGAAGAGCTTAAACCCGTCAGGGTGAAGTGATGAATGGGTTCTCTTCCGAGGCTGACCCCAAAGAGTGACACCGCCAGGGTGAAGTATGTTAAAAACACTGCAAAGAAAGAGCGCAGCGAACCACTGAAACGTGTCGGGATTACTGAAGTAAACTCCTCAGTTCAACGTGTTCTCCTGCCTTGGGAAATGGCTTTCAGTACTGCCTGATCTCCTGTTTTTTATCCTCTTCCATCTGCCAGGCCACCACAAAATGGTATTGCGGAGGTTTGTAACTGCTCCGGAAGGGTTGGATATCCTTCTTCGGAGTAATTCCGATACGCTCATACTCCAACAGGGAGTTGGAGGTTATGCTCATCTTCCTGAATGTTTTCTGATTGAAATCCATGGCTAAATTGTTAATCCTGCAAATCGTTAATGTCTCTGCTTCTCCTTCATGGGCGAATCCGCAGAATCAATCTTCCTGGTTTACGGAACGCCACTAATAGTCGTTTCTCATCTCTGTTTCCGGCCGGTCACTCACTTTTACAAGCAACCCGACATGTTATTAAACGAACAAAAGAGATTTTGGATACACCCCTTTAGGAAAATTTCGGATTTTTTAACACCCCCGTCCTTTTCACATCTCCATCGGTTTACCGGAACACACTCCCGTCTCTCCAATTAAGGCTTCACCAGCACCCGGCCATTCCCCGGGCAGCACCTACCCTTTTTTTCATGTTTACTATTTGGATATACCCATTTTTAAACTATTTTTGAGCCCTGAAAACCGGGAAGAACATAAGTGGTATCCGTCCACCGGCGGATTACCATCTGAAGATCGCCCGGGATAATCGCGGGAGTAGCTCAGTGGTAGAGCATCAGCTTCCCAAGCTGAGGGTCGCGGGTTCGACCCCCGTTTCCCGCTCACT
>CAZMMX010000106.1:0-4762 GCA_964567485.1 uncultured Prolixibacteraceae bacterium
TAATAATCTCCCTTTTGCTTGAAGATTCCCCTCCCTCCCCGTGGAAGGAGGGGAATCTTTTTTTTGGTCTCCCTGTAATTACTTCCTGATCACTTTCAGGGTCCGGGATTCAGAACCATGGGTGACCCTGATGATATAGAGTCCGGGCACCAGTTCTTCCCCCATCAGGAGGGTTTGCTGCCCCCTGATGGTTCCCGCACGGAGTTCCCGTCCCGTGACATCGGTCAGACTGTACCGGCCAACCGTTCCCGGTGCACCGCCACTTTCCAGGCTGAAAGCTCCGGATGAAGGATTGGGCCACAGGCGGACAAAGAACGGAAAGGATTCCTGAACGCCGGGAAGGACAGCCGCCTTTTTACCTCCCTTACCTTTATCGCGGTTATCATGGGGAATGAATACCGAAGTCAACCCATAATTGGAATTCCAGGCCTCATCATGGCACACCACATGGATGTAATAGGTTCTTCCGGCGCCGGAACCGGAACGTTCGGCTCTCAGAAGGATATGATGGGCATCCACGACTTCCGTGTCGACCGGGGTATTGCCATCGCCCGTGCCGTTTTCAGGCTCATCGGAATAGACAAAGACTTCACAGGTACACAGTCCGCAGTTGTCACTGGTATCATAAAAGAGGGTTACCGGTACCAACCTGTGGTTGGGCGGCCACAGGGACTGGTATTCGGCCCTGAGATCTCCGATCTGCGGGGCTTCGTTGTCGAAGACCGTGACGTCGAAACTGCATTCGGCCGTCATACCCTGTTCATTGGTCAGCAGATAGCTGTTGGTGGTAATACCTACCGGGAATAGCGATCCTGAAGGAAGTCCGGCCGTTTGTACGATAGTAACTCCTCCACCTCCGCAAGTGGGGGCTGGCACCACATCAGGATACCAGACCACGGCACCGCACACCCCGGGATCATTGGCCACATAAACATAGTCAGGACAGCGGATACCGGGAACAGGACAGGTGGTGGCCACGAACCAGTAGCGGTTTTCCATGATATTAAAAGTTACATCGTATGTCCCGGCCATCACCGGTATATTAGGTCCTCCCAAGATGGCTTCGCCAGTCGGAAAATCATACCCGCCCCAGTTGGCACCCCAGTCATCACCGATTCTGAATTTGACCTGCCCATCCGTAAAGGTCTGGTTTAAAAGCGTGTAAACATTGCCATCGGTGGTCGCCATATCAATATCGGTTTCCCAGCCGTTCAATGCCGATCCGAGGATGCCCAGTGGCGGATAGATGAAATGATACTCCCCGGTCGACAGATTGAAGAAGACTTCATAATGGCCTGCCAACACAGGGATGGAAGGTCCTCCCAATGTGGCCACCCCATCGGGGAAACCGGTGCCTCCCCAGAGCTGTGCCGGATCGTCATTGATCCTGAATTTGGCTTCTCCATCGATGAGCCACAGGTTGACGATCTTGTAATTGACCCCATCAGCGCTCCACATAGGCAGATCGTTGGCCCACCCGTAATCAGGGGGTACCGCTGTGCCCAGGAAGCCTACAGCGGGGGCGCAGGTTCCGGAACAGACAAAGGCATATTCCCCGTTCTTCCGGTTAAAGGTAATGTCATACGTTCCGGGAACATAGACCGGGATATCGGGGCCATCCTGGTAGGCTACTCCCGACGGGAAATCAGAATTTCCCCAGTTAACCACCCAGTTGTCGTTCTGCCTGAATTTGCAGTAGCCGCTTTTCAGCGGAAAATCCTCCAGGGTGTAAATGATTTCATCGGCGGTGGCCATATCCACGTCCACATCCCAGTTGTCCACCGCCGTTCCCAGAATTCCGACCCTGATGGGCAGTTTACCCAGGTCTTCCAGCACCACATTGTCAAAATACACCGATCCGCTCATGCCGCCGATTTCCAGGCTGAACTTGTGGCAGGGGAAGACCTGGCCGACGGTAAACTCCAGAGAGATGGTCTGCCACTCCGTGGTGGCATACTGCCAGTACTGGTTATATCCCAGCAGACTGAACCAGTTGCCTCCCTCTTCTCCCAGATAAACGCCAAACCACCGCTCGTATTCCGATTTCACATCAAAGGAGAGCCGGTAGGTATGGTCTAAAATCATGGGAAATCCCCACTGCATCAGCTGCACCTCCCAGGTGTCATACCCGCCGTAATTGACCATATAGCGGCAGGCTTCCGTCTCCACTACCGGAAGGGCATCCACACCATTGAAAAGGTTGGTGAAATAATACCACGCATTTGGCGTAGAACAAGTTCCCCCCTGATCGGGAAGGATCTCCGTCGTAGTGCTGAAATCACCGTCGGCCAGCAGATTCTGGGCCTGCACCCCACCAATGGCAGGGAAAAACAAAGCCCCCATCAAAAAAGTAAAGATTTTTGCTTTCATAGCTTGCTTTTTAAGTACATTTTAGGAGAAAAACCTCTATAAAATATACGAAAAAAAAGCATAAATTCCAATAAACACCTGAAAATAAATACGTTACATAATTAACTATTATATATATTCCCCCTGTCGCCTGCACAGAATCTACTTTCCGCAGAATAAGGAATGCACAGGCTACAATTCCTGCATATAAAGGAATGCGCAGGCCACGATGAGTGCAGAAAAATGCGCAGGATCCATTTGCAAAAAAGGAGAAGAGCAGGGGATCGGGAGGCCATCGTTGCGGGAGACAGGAAGATCAGCCATTCTCTTTAAGCAGGGCATAGCGTACTTCGTCGCAGATCCGGCCCATTTTGAGGACCGATTTCCGGAAGACCCCCTCCCTGACGAAACCGCATTTTTCGAGGACCCTCTGTGAGGGAGTGTTGTAATCGAACACCCCGGTATCGATGCGGAAGATGCCCAGTTCCCGGAAGGCGTAGTCGCAGGCCAGCCTGACTGCCCGGGGCATGATCCCCTTGTGCCAGTAAGCTTCCCCCAGGAAATAGCCGATTTCGCTTCCCAGACGGTAGATATCCTCCTTCGGGTGAATTCCGATGTTTCCGACATATTCCCCTTCGAACTCAATGGCAAAGTTCCTGGGAGGATCATAATTTGTGGCCATGGCAATGAACCTTTCGGCATCGGCCACCGTGTAGGGATGCGGGAACCTGTCGCGCATATTCCTGAAAATGTTCATATTATCGGCCAGCTCCGCCAGCCGCTCCTTATCCCCGGCCACAAAGGGGCGCAATGTGACCACGCTGTCGGTCAGACGGACCCTTTCCGGGGAAATCTCATTTACCATAATCTGTTCAGTAAAAATTCATGTGTTGTGAAAAGCTCTTTTAACTATTATCCGGAATTCCATCCGGGATGAAGAGTCCCGGTGGCAGATCTGACCGGGAATTCGGTTTATTCACGAAATTCCTGGTCCTGTCTGCCAACAACAGATGTATTTCCGCATTCATTCCCGCGATGGCAGGGGACCGTCAGGGGGAAGCAGGGTCATGTCCTGTTTTTTCCGCGCGCCCGGCGGGTTCTCCTCCAGAAATAGACCGCGGGTACGGCCAGGATCCAGAAGGGCCACAGCCTGAGGAGGAAGAGCAGGAAGTCGACGAATCCGTGCCACCCCTTCGACAATGACAGTTTCAGCCTTTCTCCGAAGTCCCCGCGTTGGTCGGGGCTGTATTTGAAACCCTTATGCCGGGTGATGGAGAGATCGAGGGTGCTGTAGTCCACCTGGTCTCCCAGATATTTCAGCCTTCCGGTGACACTTTCAATCTCCTCCTCCAGTAGCCTGATCTTCTCCTCAATCTCCAGGATCTCCTTGACATTGGCGGCCTTTTTCACCAGCTCGCGGTAACGCTCGAGGTATTCCTGCTTGTTGGCCAGCCGGGTTTCCAGGTCAATGAACTGGTCGGTAACGTCGCGGGCGGCCACCTCCTTGTACAGAATTTCCCCCTTCCCCGATTCCACACCGGCGATGAACTTCTCAAATCCTGCTGCCGGAATCCGGATATTCAACTGCCATGACGTCTCAAAATCACTATTATTGAGGCTTTCCCGGGAATAGTAGCCGCCATGGACCTTCACCAGGGAGTCGACCCGAGCCTTGGCGGCCTCCAGATCGTTGGTCCTGATGCCCATGCGGCCATCACGGATAATCTTCTTGCGCACCGTCTCCACAGGCAGGAAGGCCTCTCCCGAAGCTGCCTGAGCTTCACCCGAAAACCGGGCATCGGGAATCGCTTCCTCCTGCTTGAAAGATAAGTCATTCATCATGACTTCATCCCTGCCCCCCGAATCACAGGAAGAAACCAACAATAGGGCAATAAAAAAAGGCATTAATCTGATCATCATACTCATGGTATTTACCTGATTATTTATGTTTTCCTTTTTCAGAATGACCACCCATCCGGAATTACCGGCAGCAGGGCACCTGTCTTGACGACCGGCAGGGTTCCCCTTACATTTGAAGCTCCTCGCGACAGAGCCGGCGAGGAATCCGATTCCGTCAAGGACTTCCTTATTGCGTTGTTCGCTTACCCCGCGACAGAACCGACGGGGAAACGAATCCCGGTAAAACGGGATGAGTTCGACGGGTTTGTGCACGGGAGCAGCCATTAGCAGAGAACAGGCCATCATGCTTAACTGACACGGATAAAAGATGTAGTCAATGCGCACACCGGAATTCACTGACAATTTATGAAGTTATTCGTTTCGTCGGCCCATGCCTATCCGCCTATTTTTCACTCATTTTCAGCAATCCTTCCCATTTTGGGAATGATGTGGATAAGGAACTGCTGGTTCCGGAATTCCTGTTCACCCGCATATTCCCTGATACCCCGGGTGC
>CAZMMX010000107.1:0-4425 GCA_964567485.1 uncultured Prolixibacteraceae bacterium
TATATATTAACAACTTACAGCGTTTAAAAAAGTCCTTAACCGGACACTAGTGAGTTGTACAATTAATTGAAAAACTCATGTAAATGAGAAAGAAGAGATTTTAAAAATTAAAGAAACTTATGAAATAGAATATGATGAAATATTCCAAATTAGTTTTAACTCTGCGTTAATTCTGCTTTGGATAATTGACTTACTGGAAATAGAAGGTCTCAGATGTTCCGAAATACGATCCATCAACTTCAAAAGCATCCCGGAATTTAATAAAATAAAGAAAATCATTTATAAAGCTAATGGTCAGAGACGAGGGCTTTCTGTTTAAAAAAAATGAACGCATCCCTTTATCCTTCTGACGAGTGATTAATAATATTGAAGTACCCAACATCATTATGCATATTTCTAACATCCTAAAAAGGTGATTTACCAGTACGTTCAGTTATTAAGGAATACTTAACTACTGCCTCGGATGGAAAAAAAACAAGGTTACTTTTTACTCACATGAAATGGTTTTGGCGATTCTTGGGGGTCAGCATGGTCCGGATTATTCAATTACCCTCACAAAGGATTCGGGCAGGCAAACATTTCGCAGATTCACAGCCTTTAAAAACAAAGGCGCAATCTGTTCGTCGGTGAACCCTGCTATTCCGCATCCGATACGGGTTACGTAAAAAAACTTTTCAGGGTGCGACCCGGCAAATTCAATAAACTCATTCACGTAAGGAGCAATGCTGCCAACACCCCCATGCATGGTGGGTATCGCGTAAGATTGTCCCTGCAACCCGACACCCTGTCCGTATACAGCCCCGAATTTCCTTAATGCCGTCCGGGCTGCTCCGCCACCATGGTGACCCTCCAGGTTGCTGCCAAAAACAAATACTTCCTCAGGGGCCAATACATCAATATTTTCCGGTGTAAAATTTGGTCGCATTGAATGCAAATTGCTGGAATCCATATCAATTTCTATTATTGGTTAATAATCTTTTGAGCCTTCCTCTTTGAGTGCTCTATTTCTTAGGTATGTTTTACTCATTTAATTTCTCCTTCCGTTTCACGCGGCTACTGATTTTTTCGAGGCATTTGTATTTCTGGTTACTGGCTGAGGAGTTCATCCGCCGGAACGGCACCCGGCTTTTCCGCATAGTAGCGGGGATCAAGAAGTCCCCCCGAACGAATCTGTTTTTCCGCCGTGAGGCAGAACGGCATGATCAGGGACTTGTAGCGATTCCGGAAGTAAAAAAAGAGGGACTGCAGAAGTTCCGTTTCCGCGGAAACGCTTCCGGAGAAATTTCCTTCGAGCCATTCGCGGAAGGCCAGGTCGGCGGCTTCATCATAAGGATGGGGTTGCATGGGTCATTGGTATGGTTGATGCAATAAAATTAAGAAAAATTACGCCAGGGCGGGTGACATCGGGGAGACTTGCACAATAAAGGGGTATATCACTTATAAACCACCATCATGAAGAACGTTATCCATTATGTCCTTATTCTGGACAAGAGCGGCTCGATGCAGGACATCAAGCCGGTGGTCATCAAAAGCTTCAACGAGCAGGTCGGGCTGATCCGCAAGCTGCAGTCGGAACAGCCGGAGGCGAAGATCAGGGTCTCCTTGTGCAGTTTCAACGATGCGGTGCAGTTTCATTTTCTGGGAGTGAAGGCCGGAAACCTGGAAAAACTCACCTCCCGCGATTACCAGCCCGGGTCGGTGACGGCCCTTTACGACGCGATCGGACAAGTCTGGCACCGGGTCACGGCGGAAGCCAAAGGGCACCACAAGCTCTTCTTTGCCGTCTTCACCGACGGACTGGAGAACGCTTCGACGGAGTTCACGGCGGAAATGGTGTCGGAGATCATCGAACGGTGCGGCGCCAAAGGGTGGGAGTTCCGCTTCTTCTGCCGGTACGAGGAGCGGCTGCTCTACAAGACGCGGTTCAACCTGCCCGATCAGTCGGTCTGTTCGATGTCGCTCAACGAGGAGGGGTTCAGGGAGATGAACAACCAAGTGATGTATTGCATGGAAAGGATGCTCGACCTTCCGGAGGACAGCTCTGACTCTAAGGTGGACACCTTTTGACCTTAAGGGGGACACCTCCGACCTTAAGGGGGACACCTCTGGAACTTAAGGTAGACACCTCTGACCTTAAGGGGGACACCTTTGGACCTTAAGGTGGTGTAACGGGAGGTGAAAACAAGCGAATAAGGGTATCGAACTGCATCGTCCGGATACATCAATCGGACTGTCTATCAAAGTACTCCGAATCTTTCATAGAAACTCTGAAATTAAAACTTCCGTATCTTTGATAACCAGCCTGGGTTTTTCGAATACCTGGGTAAAAAGCCCATTATGTTAAAATCTAATCATTATTCAAGCAAGACTTTAAGTGAATTTCTCTGGCAAATATCGCAAAGGGAGCAGGAAAGAACCGACAAATGGATGCGCCTAGCTGCCATGATCGACGAAGGCATCAAAGCCAAAGGCTGGAAAAAGTCTGACCTTGCTAAAGCGCTAAACAAACGTCCTTCGGTAATATCCAAATGGTTGAGTGGCACCCACAATTTAAAGACAGACACCCTTTTCGACATTGAAGAAGTACTGAATATCAGGTTGATCAATTTGAAGAACTAACCAAGGTGACCTTTCAAAGATTGAAAGCAATTTTGTATGTTGGAATCTGCTTGATTTCTATTTATTAACGGTGTAGGCTTGCTCGGGGTGATTGGGCATATCGGGGAAAGTGTATTTAATCAGGCTTTTCTTCAACATGGGCTGGATAAATTTCCGCAATACGTATTTGGGTTGGCGGTCCAGAACTGCTGCAATCTCAATTAGTTTTAAATTTCTCCATCGACATAATTCATGGATAAACTGCTGCATCTTAGTTACATCTCTGCATTTCTGCCCCAAATCATCCAGTAATGTCCGCAATTCTGGAGGTAACTGGTTAACTAAGCTGTAGGTAACTGGTTCAATAAGGCCGGGAACTGGTGCAGTAACTGGTGCACTTAGCTCCTGAACTGGTGCACTTAGCTCCTGAACTGGTGCAGTATGCAACCAGAATACTTCTCCTGGAATGTAATAGGTTGCCCTGCCACGGCCTTTAGCTTCGAGTAATCCGGCATCGCGCATACTGCGGAGATCGGCGCTGGCTTTCAGCGTATCGCAACCGCTTAACTGTCGATAGGTGGTATTATCAACCGCTCCGGTTTCGCGTAAAAATACCAGGATTTTCCGCTGATCATCGTTCAATGCAAAATCATCAAAAAGGTTGAGCCACACTAAATCTTCTTCGCTCAGGAAGTGATGCAGTAACAAACGAGTCGTAAACTGGTTGTTGGCATGATCCGATTCAAACGTAGGAGGTACTAAACCGGCAGCGTTCATCAGGCGGCGCATGGTCGCAATCCCGCTTCCTTTGGTTTCGGCCAGATTTGTTTCATGAAAAATTGCAGCAATAAACGGATTTCGCTGCTGTGAACCAGGCTCTCCCAAAGAATCTTCAGACTTTAGAGAAAATCCCGGATTTTTTATTTCGAGCCGATTGCTGTAACGAATGATTTGAATGGGTTGGTTTACCCTGTATGAACGGTGCATGAGTGCGTTAACCAAAGCTTCGCGCAATGCGCGGCCAGGTAACCCCACACTTTCGGCTTGTAATTGGCCTTCGGGCAATAAAAAACCTTTGGGAAGATCGTCAACAATAGCATTGTATGCCCGGTTGATGATCAGCAAAAGAGGTCCACGCATATCGATGGTGGTAAACCGGATTTCGGGATCGACCATCCACTCGTTACCGGGAACGCGGATATAATCGACCCGGACTGAAGGAATTAAGCGACGTTGCGCCATCGATTTTCCGAAAACAAGTAGGCCAGCAAAGGTAAGTTGGCGTCCCTTTTCGTTTATCTGAAGGCATCCTCACGAACAACACCTAATAAAATGAAACCACCTTCGAGCCTCGGTTCGTTTGAAAATGCACAAATGGTTTCAAGCAAAGAACGGTTGATTGTACTTCCTCGCTTTGCCTCAATGCGCGAGGTTTCGTCCATCGCGTTGAGTTGTTCAATCAATTCTTTGGCTGTTTCCATTATTCCAGTACTTTTCTAAATTATTCTTGTGTGATACTTTATGATAAAATTACAAAAAATGACTGAATATTGTCATCAAAGGATTTTGAAAGCCTGGTCCCTTTACCTGTCAACTATTCACGCGGCTCCTGATCTTCTCAAGGCATTTGTATTTCTGGTTGCGGGCTGAGGCGGCATCCTTATAGCCCAGCGTTGAGGCAATGAACTCCCAGTCCTTCTGCCGGTAGTAAAACCACTCCAGGAGCGTCTTGCACGGATCCCCGAGGCGGTCCATCACTTCCGCCACCCGGGCATAGTTCTCAGGCTTTTCCCACGGAAAGAAGAGGTCGTCGCGGTACTCATCCGT
>CAZMMX010000108.1:0-4351 GCA_964567485.1 uncultured Prolixibacteraceae bacterium
AAAAGAAAAAAGGAGAGGGCTACACGTGTCAGGTCATATCTTGCAATCATTTCATCATAGTTTACAATGGAATCAACATAGTTACTATGCCGTCGACACCGCAATGGTGTAACTTCTCTTTAAATAGAGATTTTTCAGGTTAAACTCAAAAACAAGAGAAGTATGAAAACAGTTGTGAAATGGTTATTTTCTATGGCTTTCTTAAGTCTGATGTATTCCTGCCAGAACTCCGACCCGTTCGGAGATGAACTTTCAGACAGTGAGCTGAAAGGCGCCAAATGCGGCGTTGTCATTGTGGTGGAGCCCACCGGTACCGACGATACCGAAAACATCCTGCAGGCTTTCGCCGATGCCGAAGCTGCCGGTCCGGGCACTACCATCCAACTTATCGAGGGGGATTACTACACCGGGGCGATGGAGATCTATGGTTTTCACGGAACGGTGAAAGGCGCCGGGACCTCCAAAACCATCATGAATTGTTTTCCCGGTATTCCTGTCGAAGACCAGCTCAATAACAACCAGTGTTCTGCCTGGTGGAGAATGATTGGAGGAGATATTACCCTTTCCGATATGACCTTCAAAACCCCCGACGGAAGTCTCGTCAAGGAAGGATTTCTTGATTTCTATGGCAAAGACCTCTATACCATTTTGATTTTCAACAATTACAATGACCTGTATTTCCACCCCGATGAATTCCAGAAGGTAGAGGTGACCAGGGTGAATTTTTATGGGGGGTATGACAACCCTGAAGATGGCGGTTATTTTAAATCCGATCACAATGTTCTCTTGGGCATTTGGATAGGATTCGATTATTGGTGGCCCGCCGATGGGGTCAGTTATCCGCTCACAAAGGGCAGCTATGTCATCAATGACTGTTTTTTTGAGCACTTTGTGGATGCCGCGGAAGGATTTAGCCTGGGAGAATATGCCAGCATGGTGGTGGAAAACTGTGTCCTGAATAAAAACTGGTGGCCACTCTACTTCACGGCCAACTATAATTCAGATATTGTGATTAAAAACAATATCTTCTCCAATACCGAAACTTACGGTGTGAATGAGATAGGAATCTGGGATGCCGATTTCGGGTATTTAGGAAATACGCAGATACTTCCGCTAAAACCCTGCCGGTATACGATCACGGGAAATACTTTCCATACTACAGCCCCCATTTCGGCCATAGCGACAATGGATTATTGGGTTTATCTGGGACCAGAAGAAAGGATGCCCTTACAGCTCATTATTGAAAAAAATGTGTTCAATTTGGCGGAAGGCAGCAGCGGCATTTCTCTGAATAACAGCCAGAATGCCCTGGTCCGGAACAACCGCTTTGTGGGTAGTTGCACCACCGGCATTGCGGTGGATGGATTTAACGATGTCGATCCGGAGAATGTGCCTTTTGCCACCAACGCCCTCCTGCTGGGGAATAATTTCAGCCGGCTGACCAGTTCAATAGCCAATGTCTACCTGGGTGAAAAGTCGAAGGATTGTACGGTCGTGGGCTCTAAAACTGACGGTTTGGTGATTGACAACGGGGTTGACAACAAGATCACCGGAATGAAAAAAGGAAATCCGGGGTTGAAACTGGGGCCAACCATCAGGGATAACTTCAGAATAGTGAGGGGAGAACCCTGATCCATAACCGTTGATGTTTTTGAGGAAGAAATCAATTGTAACTGATCAATAAAACCGACCACAATAGTCATAATGACAGTAGGATTAATTCAGGAGGCTGCCTCGGGGCAGCCTCTTTGATCGGATGACCCTCTTCAGTTAATTGATGATCCCTTCTTCCCTCAGCAGTTTTTCCACCTTTCTGCGTTCTGACAGGTAATGGATCTCTGCTTCATGGAGGTAATCCTGAAATTCAGGCATGTTGCGGATGTTTTCAAACATGGGGAAGCGTTTCAGAAAAGTCACCACCTGCAAGTCAGATGCCGGGAAGTTTTTCCTGAGTTCCCTGAGGTTTTCCATCGCTTTCTCCTTTTCGTCGCGGGCAGCAGCACATGCCGTACGCATAAACAAGGGATTTTGCCAGAACCGGTCCGTGATGGCATAGACATTCTCTGTTTTTGTGGCATCAGGCTGTGTCGCAATAAGCTGGTTCACATAGTCTTCAGATAATCTGAAATATTTACGGGCATTAGCGTCATCTCCGGTTTTCAAATAGGCAAATGCTTCGAGGAAGGTGATTTTGTGGTAATATCTTCCGTTTAATCTTTCGGTTTGCTCAACCTTCAGAAAATAGTCAAGGGCTTCACGGTATCTCTCTAAGAACATAAGATTCATCCCCATATAGTAAAGGCACAGCTCTTCTTCAGGAATGGTCAGGCCTAGCCGGAATACCTCTTCGAACTTTCCGTTGATGATTCCTCCAGCAAAAAGGTTATAGTAGTAACCCCAGGGAGGATCATTGGAAAGCTTAAACCATTGAAGGGCATATTTCTTGCCTTCTTCATAAAACCCCATGGCAAATAGCGTGCGTGCCATGCGAAGGGTAATCAATTCGGTCTGAAGGAGTTCTGCCCGGGAAAATCCCGGATGGAGGACCCCCAGGAGTTTACCCGATTTCAGCAGATATTCAAAGGCTTTGGAGAAATCACCCCTGGAATAATAGATCCCTCCCAACAGGTGATGGGCCCAAACATGTTCCGGGTCGAATTTCAAGGCATTTCTGAGGTTTTTTTCGGCTTCCGATGGCATTCTGGAGGCAATGCATACTTCACCTTTTAATAACCAGGCATTGACATCTTCAATGTTGAGAAAAAGCGCTTTGTCGGCAAGAAACAAGGCAGAGTCTGAGTTTCCCCGGTCAAAACAGATTCTTGCCAATCCGGTCAAGGCATAGGAATTGGTGGAATCCAGCAGGATGGCTTTTCGATAGCTTTTTTCCGCCTGGTTTCTGAATTCCAGTGTCTGATTATTGTTTTCTGATGACCGGCTGAGCAGATCCTGTCCTGTAATGGTCCACTTCATGGCTTCCAGGTTTAAGGAAATGGGTTCTTTTATCAGCTTCTTCTCTTCCGGGGTGATCACCGCACTGATCTCCCCAGCCACATCCAGGGCGATTTCCCCGTAAAGACTGAATAATTCATCGTACCTTCTTTCGTATTGTCTGGAGAAGAGATGCTTATCTTCACGGCCATCGATGAGCTGAACGGTGACCAGGATATTATCACCGGATTTCTGGCTGCTCCCTTCCACAATATACCGAACCTTCATTTTTCGGGCTATCCGTTTGGTCTGCATGGAAAGATTTTCCTGGTATGAGTCGGAGCTCATACGGGATTTCACTTCCAGATCCCTGATGTTGGCCAACCGGTCACGGATGGCTTCTGCAATTCCGTTGTTGAAATAGATGTTGGTGGAGTCTTCAGAGTCGTTGATGAAGGGCAGAATGGCAATCGATTTCCGCGGATATCCCGGCATCAGGAGTATTATCATCATGAGCCCCGCGACAAGGATGAAAGCCCCGGTAAACCTGATCGTATTATTCTTTGGAACAAGGTAGCTCATTATCCCTTTGGGCCTGATCCTTTCAGTAAATCCTTTGGTCATGATCCCTTTGGGATGATCCCGGCTGACCACTTCTTCTGCCATTTTTTTCCTGGCCTCGCCGGGCTGGTAGCCATAAAACTGGTGGAAGCACCTGCTGAAGTAGGATACACTGCTAAAGCCTGTACCGAAAGCGATTTCAGAAATGTTCAGGGAATTCTCCCCCAGAAGCTCCATGGCTTTTTTCAGCCTCTGTTCCCTGATGAATTGGCTGATAGACTTATTAGTAAGCGCTTTCACCTTCCGGTACAATCCTGACCGGTTGATCCCCATTTCCCTTGCAAGCTGGGTTACACCAAATGATTCGTCGGCCAGATATGCTTCCGTTACTTTGATCAGCTTGTCCAGAAATTGCCTGTCTGCCTGATCCATATTTGCCCGTTCTGCAAATGTTTGAAAGCTGTAGTATCAACCTATCTAATATACGTTTTTTTTTTGTCATTTCCAGCGTTTCGTTTATAATCAGAGCATATTGGTTCACCCTTGAGCGTCTCTTTTTTAAGACCGGGGGCAGTACCTTAATAGCGGTAACTAATCATCAGCTTGACCAGATTACTGCGATCATGGAAGTTTATCCTGCCGTTAACCTGAAGTTATCTCCGGCAGAAAATCAGATTCAGGGCTGTTTCTTCAGTTTATACAAATACAACAGGCTTGGATCGGGCCAGGGTTCCGGCCGCGGCAAATCGCGGTTCCGGCTCAGCGTCTCCCATTTCAGCAGGTAACGGACGTCATTTTCTCCGCTCTCTCCTGAATCTTCGGCGCTGCGCACCTGCAAGCCGGGGAAGCCGCCTTCGGG
>CAZMMX010000109.1:0-4297 GCA_964567485.1 uncultured Prolixibacteraceae bacterium
GTTTATCAAAAAATGCTTTAAAACAGCCTTCAGATCGCTCTCGTCGTGTTGCTAAAGCGTTTGAAAAACCTACATTTATCCCTCGTTATTACCACTTATGATCCGACACCTGCTGAACCTGTTGCTTATGATTTCCCTGGCCGCGATGGCGTCAGGACAGCCGGCTTCAAATCAGCGTCAGGCTTTCACGCACCCCCCCTACAGGCAGTACACCCTGCGCGACGGTCTCCCCCAGATGCAGATCACCTGCCTCTTTCAGGACAGCCGCGGCTATCTCTGGGTGGGCACCAAAGCCGGGCTCGCCCGCTTCAACGGTGCGAAATTCGTCAACTACACCCGCAAAGAGGGCCTCTCCAACGATTTCATCTATGACATCACCGAAGATGCCAGGGGGAATATCTGGTTCAGCACCTCATCGGGATTGGCCTGCACCAACGGGAAAACAGTGGAATGCTTTGACGACGAAGTAACCAAGGGATCAAAACTCGCCATCTCTTCCGATGGACGCATTTGGTTTATCTCCTTTGATACCGCGGGAAAACCCCACATCGGCTATCTCAGCAACGGCACCATCACCTCCATGGACCATCTGGTGCCACTGGAAATGCGCGACGTTACCCTGGCTGAACTGACCTGGTCTGAAAAAGGAAAGGCCATCCTTCTGAACACTGGCCATACCATCCATGAAATCAAAAATGAGCGGCACCGGCTGCTCCATTCGACCAGCGACACCCTGTTCGTGGCTGGGGTCATTTCCGGAGAGATGATTTTCGCACAATGTGCCGACCGGAATAACGTCAAACTACTGGCTTATACCGGATCCCACCTGGAAGAGAGGGCCACAATAGAGAATCGCCGCCTCAAGGGGAAGAACCTTCTGTCACGGAGATTATCCTTCTCTGCGCCATTCTGGAACTTCCCCCTGGTCACCCTGGATCACGACAAGGTGGATTTTACAGATCCGAACCCCAGAATACATAAAAACTGCTCTCTGGCCGACAGGGACGGCCTGACATGGATAGGTTCCGAAGAGGGAGTGGTCAGGATCTTCAGCAACGCCATCGAAACCTGGAACAGGGAACTTCTTCCCAACGTGTGGGGAATCACTGAGGATCACGCCGGAAACATCTGGTTTTCTTCCTATTTCACCTCACTGAAAAGCTTTGACGGGGAAAAAGTCACCGCTTATCCCGATTTCAGAGTCAACAATACGATACCGGCTTATTACTTCCGGCCATCGGTCGATAAACGGGGAAGGCTTTTCTTCCCCTCGACCATGGGGATCATCCATTTTGACGGACATCGCTACCGCCAGATCACCAAATCTATCAGCCTGACGACCTTCTATGACCCTGACAGGGAACTCCTGTGGAGCGGGTCGCACCGGAAGGCGGAAGTGTATGATATGAACCTGCGGGAAGTACGCACCATCGGCCAGCCGGAAGGGATGGAAAACGAGCGGTTTGTGGTGTCCATCGCCCGGGACCACCAGGGGTGGACCTGGCTGGCCAGCCTGGTCGGCATCTCCCGCTACCACTGGGATACCCGCAAGATCGTCAACTACAACCGCGCCAACGGCCGCCTGCCCGCAGAAGGCATCTTCTCTGTCCACACTGATTTCAGGGGCACCACCTGGATGGGGAGTACCCATGGGCTCCTGAGGTACGACGCCGCCACCGACTCCATCATCCCCCTTCCCCTCCCCGAAATCACCAGTCCGGTCAACTTCGTCACCTCCATCGACTCCTCCTGGCTGGTCTTCAGCCAGCCTACAGGCATCTACCTGACCGACCTCAGAGCATATTACCGGTCCGGAGAAATGGACCTCCGTTTTTACAACGAGAAAAACGGATTCCTGGGCATCGAACCGGGCCAGGACGGCGCTTTTGTCGATTCCCGCGGAAACCTCTGGATGACCACCGGCACCGAGGTGGTGCACCTCGACCCCCGACGGCTGGGGACCTCCTCCGATACCCTCCGGATCAGGATCGCCTCCTGCAACGGAGATCTGCTCCCTTACAACACCAGAGAAGTCTCCCTGCCCCGGAATGCCGTCAATGCCATCCTCACCTTCGATGCCGTCTCCTTTAACAGGCCCCTGCCCGTCCAGTACTCCTGGCGGCTGACCGGCGCCGGCAAAGACACCCTCTGGTCTTCCTGGAGTGAGAACGACTATGTGGTGCTTTCAGGGCTGTCCCTGCGTAACAACACCATCGAAGTGAGAGCACGCATTCCCGGACTGCCGCTGAAGGGTCCCGCACAAACCAGTTTTAATCTGGAAACCCGCGTAGCCCTTTGGAGACAGGCCTGGTTCTTCCCTGCCCTCTTTGCAGTAATGGGCTTCCTCTCCCTCATCACCGGTGTGCTCCTCCTGCAAACCCGCACCCGCATGACCCAGGCCACACGCGACGCCAAAATGTTCCAGGTGAAGGCCATCCAGTCCCAGATGAACCCCCATTTCATCTTCAACGCCCTGGCCTCTCTGCAGACCATGATCCTTAAGGCCGACCTCCAAAGAGCCAACGATTACCTGGTCCACCTCGCCTCCCTGATCCGCGGATTCCTCGAAAGCTCCGTGGCCACGGGAACCATGGCCGGAAATAAAACAGCCGGCGAAGTCCCCCTCAGGGAAGAACTCGACATCCTGGATCATTATATCGAATTCCAGCAACTCATCTATCCCGGCCGCTTCACCTACCATCTCACCGTTGACCCGGCCATCGATCGGGCGACCTTCACGATTCCCCCCATGCTCATCCAGCCCTTCGCCGAAAATGCCATCCGCCATGGACTCCTCCAGAAAAAAGGCCAAGGGAGACTTGCAATTTCCATATCCCGGAATGAAGAAGGAGGGTGGTCCATTGTCATTGCCGACGATGGCATCGGCATCGAAAAAAGCCGCTCCATCATCAGCGGGTCCCCCATGAGGTACGTCTCCCGCGGCAGAGAACTCACCCTCCACAGAATCCGCCTCATGAACGAAACAGGATACCAGATACAGGTCCATACCGACTCCTCGGAGCTGGGAACCACCGTTACCATCCAACTGAAAAATCATGGAAAGTAAAATCAGGGCTGTCATCGCCGAAGATGTGGAGGCTTACCTCCAAACCATAGAATTGCTGGTCACCGAAGTGGCTCCGGAAATCGACATTGTGGGAAAAGCCTCTTCCCTGGCGGAAGCCGAAAGACTCATCAACGAGCAGAAACCCAACCTGCTCTTCCTCGATATTCAGTTCGAAGAGGAGGGAGCAACAGTTTTCGACCTCCTCGACCGACTGGCAGCCTCCGGTCCCCTCCCCTTCCGGATCATCTTCATCACCGCCCACCTCGAACCGGGCTATTTTGCCAGAGCCTTCGACTTCGGTGCCCTCCACTTCCTGGCCAAACCCATCGACAAGATCAAGTTAAGGGAAGCCATCGACCGCATTGCTGCTTACGGGAATTCACCCGCGACGACAGCTTCCCCGGGGTTGCCCGATAGTGCCGGCCATTCCAGTTCCCCAACATCGACAAAACACGGAACATCAGCAGACGCTCCTGAATCTGCCGGATCTCCGGAGCTTGGTGAATCTGAAACGGCTCCTCCCCCGGCCTCCGACTGGATCCGCCAGCTCAGGGAACTCCAACAGCAGGTCCATACCTACCACTCTCCCGGGAAAATGGTGATCGAAGGATTACAATTCAATGAAGTGGTGGAAATCGGCAATATCGGGGTTCTGGAAGCCTCAGGAAAATATACGCATATCCTCATGTGTGACGGAAAAACTTATACCGCCAGCCAGAACCTGGGGATTTTCGAACGGAAACTCATCGGATTCCCCCAGTTCGTGCGCATCCACCACAACAAAATCATTAATGTGAATTATGTAAAGCGCTTTTCACGCAAGGAAAGGAATATTGAAATGGTTCCTCCCTTCAGCAGTCATGCCGCCTCCAAAGAGCGCTTCCGCGACTTCCTCCAGGCCATTGAGTCATAAATAAATCTTGAGTCTTGCGTCGGGAATAAGGAATCAGGCATCCTGACTGAGGAGTCTGGAATCTTAAGTCCTGAATGAAGAATCAGGCATCCTGACTGAGGAGACTGGAATCTTAAGTCCTGAATGAAGAATCAGGCATCCTGAATCGGGAAGTATGGGCTAATTGCGCGATACGGAGTAGATTTCGTCGATGATGTGCTTGTATTTGGCAGCCACCACGTTGCGGCGCAGCTTCAGCGTGGGCGACAACTCCCCGGTGGCGGGACTCCACTCATCACTCACCAGCCGGAACCGCTTGATCTCCTCATGCAACCCCA
>CAZMMX010000110.1:0-4075 GCA_964567485.1 uncultured Prolixibacteraceae bacterium
AGTCCCATTTCATTTTCTATCGGATCAAAAGAGATTCTGACCTGGTGGAGATCATCAGAATTTTGCATCAGCAAATGGATATAAAATCCCGTTTAAAAATCTAAATGCCAGGCTATTAAAGTATTTTATTGTCATATTACATAAGCATTTTGAACAAGGAGTGCTGTCGATCCGGCAGGTTGAGGTCATGAAATAGATTTATTACAATTTTACATCATGATGTAAAAATACATTGAAAATTTACATCATGATAGTTAGAAATGCAGCACTACCTCGAAATGCTTCCCGGACTTATCCGCTAATCACCAAGGGCCTTCGGCCAGGACAATTTGCATGGTATGTCCATTAAAAATAGACATACCATGAACAATATGCCGGCTACATTTGTGAATAATCCCACTCTCCTGAAGCGGGTAACCTGATTGACCCTATTTCCCCGCGGTTTTCAGCAACTCCTCAAGCACCGAAAGACGGCGCTCCGTCGTACTCTTAAGGGATTCCATGTCGGTCTTCAGCCGGCTGTTCTCCGATTGTAGGGTTTCTATCAGCGCCTGCTGCGCCTTGATGGCTTCCACCAGTACGGCCGACATCTCGGCATAGTTCACCCCCTTATACCCGTCGGTCTCATTTGTGAACACCAATTCGGGCAGGATGGGTTCCACCTCCTGGGCGATAAACCCTATGCGCGTCCCGTATCCAGGCTGTTCCTTCCAGGTAAAGGTCACCCCCCGCATCTGCAGGATCTTCTCCAATCCTCCCTGCAGGGTACGCACGTTTTCCTTCAGCCGGAGGTCGGAGGTGGCCGTGGTCAGCGTGCCGTCGTCCGTCCGGTTTACCTGCCCGACATACGCCCCTGAACCGATCGACCTGATCCGGGCATTCCCGTCCACATCGAGTTTCTGCGTGGGGTCGATGGTCCCCACCCCCAGCATGCCGCCCTTTACGGCCACATTTCCGCCGTTATAGAGATAGAGGTGCCCTTCGGTACTGCTGAAACCCACCGATCCCCTGAAACCGGAAGCGTCGCGGAATTCCACCTGGGAGTGGTCGGTTGACTCCAACCTCATTTTCACCGAACCAGACGGATTCTTCAGATGCAGTTTCTCCCCGGGTGTGTCGGTCCCCAATCCGGCGTTTCCGTTCTTGAGGATGGTCAGGGCGTTGCTGCGGGAAATATTGGAGATGCCGTTGCCCACCGAGAAGAGCCGGTCAGCAGCGATCCAATCCACCTCCGATGCCGGGGTATAAATGGTGTTGTACAAGCCGAAGACCGTCTCGCCATAGGATGGGGCACGTGTATCCTCGCCCATGGAAAAGGCGGTGCTGCCCGTGGCAAAGGTATAGTATCCGAGGGCCACGGCGCCATCCCTTGATGCGGTGGTATTCCACCCTGCCGACAGGGCATATGACCCCGAGGCGGTGGTTTTATTGCCCAGGGCGACGGCATACTCTTTCGAAGCGACGGTTTCACTTCCGGCGGCAAAAGAATAGCTTGCAGAAGCCTGGGAATAATATCCTATCGCCATGGAGTTGTTCCCCGCGGCTGTGGCACCTGTTCCCAGGGCCACCGCCCCCTCTCCCGATGCCAGTGTTCCGCTTCCGGCGGCAAAAGAGGCCACACCTGCGGCCTCTGCCCCGTTGCCCAGGGCTACCGCATAATCCTTACCTGCAGTGCTGTTCAGTCCCGCGGCAAAAGCATACTTTCCTGCGGCGGTGGTGGTGGCCCCCAGTGCCACCGAGGCCCCTCCGGAAGCGATGGGAGCGCTGCCGATGGCCACGGAGGCCTCTCCGGAGGCGATGGAGCCGTTCCCCATGGCGGTACTGTAATTTCCGGTGCTTCCCTGGTCCCAGGAGGTCGTCTGGGCATTCCCCGCCCGGAAGGCGGCCTTGCCGGGATACCACATCAGCCGCGTGCCGGCACCGCTGGCAGGAGGAGTCCCGGGAGTGGTGGCGTTGAACGCTCCCTCAAAAAGGACGTTGCCGGCATTGGTTTTCGTGCCCTTCACGTGCAGCATGGCGACAGGATCATCGCTCCCCAATCCCGCATTTCCGTTTTTGAGGATCGTCAGGGCATTGGAGCGCAGGGTGTCGCCCGACACGAAACTTCCGTTGCCGATGACAAAAAGCCGGTCGGCATCCTCCCGTGTGGTGGAGGATCTCGGCTTGTAGAGGGTATTGAAAATGCCGGCGACCATCTCGCCATAGGAGGGGGCAACCGTTCCGATGCCCAGGGATACCGCCCCCAGACCCGTCGACCGGGGACCGTAACCCATGGCCACCGACATGGGACCGGTCGCCTCGGCTCGTGTGCCCACAGCCAGGGAGGTCTGTCCGCCTGCCAGGGAGTTCATCCCCATGGCCACCGCGTTCAGGCCTTTGCTCACATTGCTTAAACCGAGAGCAAAAGCGCCGCCCGTTCTGGCCTCGTTATAGGAGCCCATGGCCACCGATCCGCCTCCCAGGGCTTTGTTGCCATAGCCGGTGGCAAACGAATAATTTCCGATGCTGTCCTTGTCCCACTCCAGGTCACCGACTCGTCCCACCCTGAAAGCGGCCTTGTCGGGGTACCACATCATGCGGGTGCCGGCGCCGCTGGCAGGGGGATTACCGGGGGTATCCTTGAAGAGTCCCTCGGCCAGAAAATTGCCGGCCCCGGTTCCGGTTCCCTTCAGATGGAGCAGTCCGGCAGGGGCGTTGGTGCCCACTCCGGCATTTCCGGTCAGGCGGTAGACGTTGCCGCCTGCGATCGTCCAGTCGCCGTCGTCAAGGGCCAGAACGCGTTCCGCATACAGGGCATAGGGAACACTCAGCAGCTCACTCACGCTGATCTCCTCGTAATTGGTACCTCCGGCGGGGTCAATGTCGACCTTAATGAAAAAAGGCTCTGATCCCCATTTGATATCCCTGAAATCGTTCAGGGTGGGCGTGCCCCTGCCGATCATCAGCTCCACCAGTCCGTAGGCATTGGTATTGAGGCCTGAATGGGTCTCTCCGTAGACCTCGTAGCCCTGGGCACTCCCGCTTTTGATGGTGATGCGGAAACTTACGCTTTGCCGGGCCAGCACATTCCCTGACTTGTCACGGGCAACGGCCTGATATCTGAAGGCCTGAGGCGCCTGGGCCATCACTCCGAGCCCCAGGAACAATCCGATGATGAAGAAAATGGTCCGCTTCATGTGTGTAAAATTATTATGTTAATACGTTCTGTTCCATGAAACACTTTTAATATCCATGTGGTTAATCATTTGTGTTGGTGCATAACCGAGCATGGGCATTTCACAGGTTATAGTTATTAGTTGTGCTTATTGTTTTTCCGATGCCTGATTCAGGGTGCCGGTGTGACATACGCCGGGTAAATCGTCAATACCTCAGCGGTGGTGACGTTTATTCTATAGGCTTTCCCCGGAAGGCAATCCCCGATGTGGTTCACCCATCCCCCGAAGACTCCCCGGTCTTCGAGGGAGTTCCCCCTTTCATCCTGCATCTTGACCAGGGTGCGCCGCTCCAACAGGGGCTTGACCAACAGGAAGGCATCAACGGGTACATCGATGGGAAAACCGAGGATGTTCCATCCGGCAACGAGCGGAATGTCCAGGGGCAGGGACGCGCGTCCTCCCCTGATTTCCAGCTGGCTTCCACGGCTCACCCTCACCTTGTAGCCCTCGGTGTAGGCCAGGTCGCCGATGCCATTCGTCCATCCCCCCAGGTTTCCCAGATCCTCCAGGGTGTGACCCGCGTCATCCTGCACCCTGATCAGGGACCCCTCCAGGATCAGGGGCGTGAATACCTGCTTCAGCTCACTGTCTACCGGTCTCACCCACGAGGAGAAGAGGTTCCAGCCGGTCCCGAAGTCCAGGTCCAGACTTTCAATGGCAAAGACGGGAAATGGCTGGTGAAACCCCTGCAACAGGTCAAAACTCTTCATTTCGCCCGTAGCGCTGACGGGCTCCCCGAGACTCCACCCCACATCGACCGTGACACCTTCCCCAGAGCCCCCCGATGCGGAGATCACCTCCTGGGATGCGACCGGACCATACACCAGCAGCGCCAGCATAAGCGATCCGAGGATTAACAA
>CAZMMX010000111.1:0-4026 GCA_964567485.1 uncultured Prolixibacteraceae bacterium
ATTTACCGGTTTGTTCCTTTTTGTTAGCTTTTTACCACGCACCAATAATTGATGACATCATGGAAAAGCTGACTCAGGAAATGAAGGATATGGTGATGACCCAGCAGTGTTTTCACGCAACGGTCAGTCCGGAGGGGATCCCCAACATCGCCCCGAAACGCTCCACCAGGGTATTCGACGATGAAACCCTGATTTTCAACGAAGGGGTGGGGGGAACCACCTGGCAGAACATTCTGGCGGGGTCAAAGATCGCCGTGGGGGTGGTCAACCGGGAAATCCTCGACGGTTACCGCTTCATCGGCACTCCGGAAGTGCTCACCAAGGGTTCTGTGTACGAACAGGCTGCCGAAATCTCGCTGAAAAACGGCATGCCCAAACCCAAAGCCGTCATCCTGGTCCACATCGACGAAATCCACTCCCTGAAGCCAGTCCCCATGGCCGGAAAACGGATCGGCTGACCAATGGTTATTTGTTTATTTTGCTTTTACACTTCAGGTACCCGCAATGTCAGCTGATAAGAGCGGATTCTTGACAAATGTTTCGTAAATTAGTACAACTTGTTACGGGAGGATAAGGTATGATCAAAACGGTGACCAAGTGGATTACGTGTCATCAGGTTATGGCTTTTTTTATCATCACATTCCTGATAACATGGGGTTTGGGCTTCTCATACCGTGCAGTTACAAATGGAAAGTACCTCGCTTTACCCCTGATGTTCCTGGCAACCTGCGGTCCGGCCCTGGCAGGAATCGTGGTTGCCAGCATTTCCGGCAATAAACGGCCCTCGGCCGGAAAACGAATGGTATGGATTGCTTTTTTCTTATCCTGGGTCGTGGTCATTCTCGCCTTTGTCGCAAATCATTGGGTCGTCAACAAGGGATCGGTCACCACCCCGCTTGTCATTCTGGTGGCCGTCTCGGCGCTTCCTGTTGCCCTGATAGTAAACCTGGTTTATACGAATTTCCCGGTCGTAAGGAGGTTTCAACTGTCACCCCTCCGGTCAGGCGGTACCCTTCATTGGATACTGATCGCTTTTCTAATATTTCCTCTTCTGACTGTGATCTCAATGCTGATCAGCCGGTTCCGGGATCCACAGTTTCCCTTGTTTTCCAATTTGCCGGCCACAGGTTTTGGCCTGGCCGGCTGGATTGCATTAAAGTTTCTGTCCCAATTCTTCTACTTCAACGGGACCGGTGAAGAGGCAGGGTGGCGTGGTTTTGCACTGCCTCGGCTCCAGGCCCGGGTATGCCCTCTGGTGGCCGGACTGATACTGGCCCTGGTATGGGTACCCTGGCATCTGTTTCTGTGGACTGCTGAAGGGAAACCGGTCATGACGTTAACTTTCTGGGTGAGTTCTTATTTAATCCACATACCTTCCGCCATTATTCTATGCTGGTGTTACAACCGGAGCCGGGGGAGCCTCCTGGCCGCAGGGGTCGCACACGCATCTGCAAACACTTTCACGGTGCTGTTTCAGCCTCTGAACCAGGAAATCATGGAAATCACCCTCTATCTGTTTGTTGCGGCCATCGTTTTGGCCGACCGGATGTGGAAACGCCTCCCCGGAGAGCACCCGGCAGTTCAGAAGGCTTTATCCTGAAATTCAGAATTCCACCGGCGTCAATGGGGTGATCTTCTGGAGGCACCGGTCATCGCCCATCTTGATACTCTTCAGCAATTCGACCTCCACTTGGCATCCGAAGGCCCGCTCAAAGAGAACCTTGCTGTAGCCGGTTGTGCAGTGGCACCAGGTATCGGTCTCCAGTTTGTCCACGGTGGCCACCATCGGACAGGGACAGAACACGATTAAGCAATTGCTGCCGGTCTCTTTTCCGGAAAATGGGAAATATGGATTACCTTTGCACCGGAAGATAGGGCTTTCCCTTTCTCCAACCGGATAAGCAAATATAAAAAAAAACAGCATATGAGTTTACAGTGCGGTATCATCGGCCTGGCTAACACGGGGAAAACCACCCTTTTCAACTGCATGTCGAATGTGAAGGCGGAGACCTCGCAGTTTGCCTTTACCTCGAACAAGTCGAACCTCGGCATGATCAGGGTCCCTGACCCCAGACTTGCTGAACTGGAGAAATTCCAGGCCACCGAAAAGCTGGTGCCCGCGGTGGTCGAGATCGTCGACATTCCCGGACTGGCCAAAGGGTCGAGTGAAGGGGAGGGGATGGGCAACAGCTTCCTGGCCGACATCCGCGATACCGACGCCCTGATCCACGTGCTCCGCTGCTTCGACGACGACAACCTGATGCACATCGACGGAAGCGTCGATCCCCTCAGGGACCTGGAGACCCTCGACTTCGAACTTCAGGTGAGGGACATGGCCTCGGTGGAGAAAAAAATCCAGCGTACCGAGAAAATGGTCAAAGCTGGAGTCAAGGATGCCAAAGCCACTATGGACGCCCTTCTGAAGGTCAAACAACACCTTGAAAATTTCAGCAATGTCAGGGACCTCGACCTCGATGAGAATGAGAAAAGGCAGATCCAGGACCTCTCCCTGCTGACGATCAAGCCGGTGTTGTATGTCTGCAACGTCGACGATGCTTCCGCCGTAACCGGAAATGGCTATACCGAAAAAGTAATGGAGTTTCTGAAGGGACAAAATGCCGAAGGACTCATCATTGCTGCCCGACTGGAAGCCGATATTGCCGACCTGGAAAGCGAAGAGGATCGGTTGGAGTTCCTCCGTGATGCCGGATTGACCGAGCCGGGGGTGGACAGGCTGGTGCGCTCGGCCTATTCCCTGCTCAACCTCTGTTCCTTCTTTACCGTTGGACCCAAGGAGATTAAGGCCTGGACCATCCGCAAGGGGATGACCGCCCCGCAGGCTGCCGGCGTCATCCACAGCGACCTGGAACGCGGATTTATCAGAGCCGAAGTGATGAAATACAACGACTTCATCACCCTGGGGTCGGAACACGCCTGCAAGGAAAAAGGAAAATTCTACGTCGAAGGGAAAACCTACATCATGGACGACGGCGATATCATCCATATCAGGTTTAACGTATAAATCAGGTTTACCTTCCGGAATTATGATCACCTGTTAAGGCTTCCGGAGCCGCAGGTAAACGCTCTATTTCAGATCTTTACCGGCTTCACCTTCCAGATATTGTCGCAATAATCCCTGATGGAACGGTCTGAGGAGAATTTCCCCATGCGCGCCACGTTGAGGATGGCGCGGCGGTCCCATGTTTCCTTATCCTGCCACACCCCTGAGACCTCTTCCTGCGCTTTGACATAAAGCGGATAATCGGCCAGCAGCAGATAGGGATCTGCATGTTTCAGATTGTCGGCAACAGGCCGGAAGAGTTCGGTGTCTCCCCCCGATAAGAATCCCGAGGTGAGAAGGTTGATCACTTCGCGGAGCTCCTCATTGTTTTCATAAATGAACCAGGGATTGTAGCCGTTGCGTTTGGTCTCTTCCACCTGGGCGGCATTCAGACCGAAAAGGAAGAAATTTTCCTCACCCACCTCTTCCCTGATCTCCACATTGGCGCCATCGAGGGTGCCGATAGTAAGGGCGCCGTTCATGGCGAATTTCATGTTTCCCGTGCCGCTGGCTTCCTTGCCTGCCATGGAAATCTGTTCCGAGAGGTCGGCGGCCGGATAAATATGCTGGGCGTTGGTCACGTTGAAATCAGGGAAAAAGACTACCCTGAGCAAGTCCCGTGTGGCGGGGTCTTTGTTCACCACCTCTCCCACGGAAGTGATCAGCTTAATGATCAGCTTGGCCATGGTGTAGCCAGGGGCGGCTTTTCCTCCGAAGATAAAGGTGCGGGGCGCCATTTCCATGCCGGGGTTATTCTTCAGCCGCAGGTATAGGGTCAGGACATTCAGCACGTTGAGGTGCTGTCGTTTATATTCGTGGATCCGTTTTACCATGATGTCGAAAAGCGAGGTCGGATCGACGATTATACCGGTTCTTTCGCCGATGAGAGTGACCAGTTTTTGTTTGTTTTGAAGCTTGATGGCCCTGAATTTTTCCCGGAAAGCGCCATCCTCGGCGTAAGGTTC
>CAZMMX010000112.1:0-4006 GCA_964567485.1 uncultured Prolixibacteraceae bacterium
ACCCGAAGGGTGGCGGAACAATATCGGGAATATCAGTTTCACGGAAGGCTACAAAATAATGGTTACGGCTTCCTGCGGGATAGACATCGTGGGCATGAAGGCTGAATATCCCATCAGAATCCCCCTGCAGGCCGGATGGAACTTCATGGGGTTCCCCTGTCAGGAAATGAGAGATGCTCTTCAGGTCGTGCAGCAGCTGATCGACCGCCAGACCCTGGTGAAGGTTCAGGATGAAAAAGGTTCGGCCATCGAGGATCTGGGTGAACTGGGAGGCTGGAAGAATATGATCGGGACGTTTGTACCCGGTAAGGGTTACAGGGTGAAGATGGCTGCCGCTGACACGCTGACCATCGACAGCGTCACACTGCTTCCCAGGTAACCATAGGAGGGGCTGGAACCCTGAATGACCCGCGATGGACGAGGGCGGGATGACCGGCCACTCTTAAAAATACCGGTTACGACGCAACCTTTTTACCTTAAAATCAGTCTACAAGATAAAAACATCAAAGATGGGACGTGTGGGTTGCCTGATGGCCGCAATGCTCTTTCTGGTTCCCTTTCCGGGTCGCGGCCAGGCTTTTCTGCCCGATAACTTCCTTAAAGTGCGGGAGCAGAACAGGGACCTTACTGCTGCAGAGCTTGAAAACCATTACAACCGGCCTGCGGAGTTTTATCTCAGGGACTTTGATAAAAGTATTGACTTCAGCAAGGTGATTTATCTCGATGAGATGACCGCTGCCCTGGAGCTTACCCGCGATGAAGAGGCCCTTTTGCGGCGTAATCTGTTTATGGTCTCCGAACGGCTCTCTTATACTGCCTTCGGTCATGCTTTCCATACGGTCTACAACCACGATCTTCCCGTTTTCGTGACCACCGACGCCATCCTGCACGCCCTGCACATGTCGTATGACCAGATCCTGAAAACCCTGGAACGGGAGGTGATGTCGGTGAACCTGGAGAAGTTTCTGGAAGCCCTCTACACCAATTTCTCTCTTCTTAACGTCAAATATGGTGACAACAAAGCCCTAGCTGACGCCCTTGCCGATGCCGACCTTTACGTGACGATCGCCCATTCCCTGATGTCGGGTACCCTGAAGGAGGGACACGTGGCCTCATCGGAGGATATCGGCCGGGTATGGGACGCCATCAAAAGCGAAAAGTTGACGGAGATGCCCCTGTTCACCTTCCCGGAACGATCACGGAAACTCGATTTTAGCCAGTTTACGGTGCGCGGTCATTATGTGTATACGGAACAGGACAAGTGGATGGGACTGAAGTCCCTGGAACCCTATTTCCGGGCCATGATGTGGCTGGGCCGGACTGATTTTCTGCTGACGCCGCCGCCGGAGAATCCGTGGGAGGTTCCCTGGAGCGACCCGGAAATCCAAAGAATGCACCAAGGGGCCTTCCTGCTCCAAGAACTCTGCCGGCTCACCCCGGAACAGGAACTCCTCGACTGGAATGAAAAGGTCATCACCTTTCTGGTGGGGGCGTGTGACAACATCACCCCGGAGGCGTTCGGAAAGGTGCTGGCAGGGATGGGGATAGCCTCAGCAGGGCAGCTTGCCGACCTTTCTCTTTCGCGGGAATTGCAGCAAACCCTGGGGAAAGATCCCCGCCTGGCCCAGCAGATCCTGAGTGATTTCTTTCTCATGGATCCCTGGGCTGAAGAGCCGGGCTTACTGCCCGTTTCCTGGCGGCTGTCGGGCCAACGGTTTATCATAGACGCCCATATTCTGGGAAACGTGGTTTTTGACAGGGTGATGTACAACGGGCAGAAGGTGATGCGGATGATGCCTTCTCCCCTCGATGCCTTGTTTGTGCTGGGGAACAACGATGCCCTGCCCCTGTTGCGTGACGAACTCGACAAATACCCCTATGCCGGACAACTGGCCAACCTCAGGTACCTCACCGACGCCCGGCCTGAGACTTTCTGGCAGGGCAGCCTTTACAACGTGTGGCTCAATGCCCTCCGTGACCTGAATCCCGGTGAGGGCGAAGACGATCTTCCCCTTTTCATGCAGACGGCCGCCTGGCACCAGGAGAAAATCAACACCCAGCTGGCGGGATGGTCCCAGTTACGCCATGACAACCTGTTGTATGCCAAACAATCCTACACGGGAGGAACCGGCTGTTCCTTTCCTGTCTCCTATGTGGAACCCTATCCTCTCTTTTACCGCCGCCTGAAGGAGTTCGCCGGGGATGCCGCCCTCTTTTTCGGGACTATTCAGGCCGCTTCTCCCCAACTCAACAAGGTCATCGCGTTCTTTCCCCACTTCGGAGAGGTGATGGGCAAACTGGAAATTCTGGCTGCAAAGGAACTGGCCGGGGAACCTTTCACCGCGGCGGAGAGAGAGTGGCTTATGACCATGCTGTTCCATCACGGCATGAGCGGGGAACCTCCCTATTCAGGGTGGTATGCCGACCTTTTCTATGACGTTTGGGATGCTTCCGAATGGGACCACACCATCGTGGATGTGCACACCCAACCCACCGATGAAACGGGGCATGTCGTAGGCCGTGTGTTGCACACGGGCACGGGAAAGGTCAACCTGGGCGTTTTCCTGGCCTGCCACCCCGATAACCCCGGGGTCCTGACCGCATTCGCCGGACCTCTGCTTTCCTATTACGAAAAGGTGACCGATAACTTTGAAAGAATGACCGACCAGGAGTGGGAGCAATTGGTGTGGCAGGATAATCTGCCTGACCGGCCCGAATGGACCCATATCTACCTGGCCGGCAAAGAGGGGCAACTCCGCCCCAAGGGTGCTGAATTACCCTCCCAGGGGTATACCTCTACCTCCGTCGTCACCCCAACCCCGGATCACGTAATGGCCGTCTGGCCCAATCCCGTACATGATATCCTCCATATGACCATTTCGTCGGAAACGGCAGGAGAGTGCCGGGTATCTCTGTTTAATGCTGCGGGAGTCGTGGTGCGGGCTTTCGGGAACCAGATTACAGGCAGAGGAGTGAATACCCTTCATCTTTCCATGGGCGGACTGAAGACGGGGATTTACCTGGTACGTGTTGAAACTCCTGATGGCCAGGTTGCCGTGAAGAAGGTGATCAAAAAATAGCCTGCCCTTCATCCGTACCTTTAGTTGGTGAAGACGCCGGAACTGTTTGTTTCATACTGATCGTTGCTGACAAAAAATCCGAAAGAAGAGAAAAGTGGTATAAATGGGTTATATTGTAATCATGAAAATGATCAAAATATAATCATGTGTGGGAAGTTTGTGCTGGCCAGTAGTCTGGAAACCATAGAGAAGCGCTTCACGGTGAGGATGCCGGGGAGGCTGGAGTGGGTACCGCAGGTGGTGGTCAGTCGGGGTGATGAGACGCTGGTCATCACGCAGCAGGAGCCCCGGGAGTTGGCCCTGATGCGGTTTGGGTTTACCCCCGCCGGGGCAAAAGAACCGTGGGGCTTGCTCCATGCCCGGGCCGAGGGGGGAAAGAACCGGAAGAATGATCCCTTATACAGCGGGAGCCCGGCCATTTTCATGAAGTCCGCCTTTAAGAAGCCATTGTTTACCCGGCGTTGTGTGGTCATCGCCGATGCCTTTGTGGTATGGCCGGCAGCCGGGAAGCAGCCCTGGCTGGTCTATTTGAGGGACCGGGACCGTCCTTTTGGTATGGCCGGGGTGTATGATATTTGGATTCATCCTGTCACGAAAGCCGAAATTCGTGGTTTTGCCCTGATTACGGTGCCCGGGAATGATCTTATCCACCGGTTGCCGGCCACCAGGATGCCCGTCATTATTCCCCGGGGAAGGGAAACCTCCTGGCTCCGCTCTTCCAGTCACCTGAGTGACATCCTGGGGATGCTCTCTATCTTTCCGGCAGAAAAAATGAACGGCTATCCCCTCATCCCCGGTTTTGACCAGAATCTCCCACTTTCAGGGAACTCCCTGAAACCTGCGGGAGAGAGGATTTACAGCGAAACGGAAAGGAAAATCCTGCCGGTCAGGCATTGGGGTCATAAACAGAAAGGGGCCGGTGAATC
>CAZMMX010000113.1:0-3577 GCA_964567485.1 uncultured Prolixibacteraceae bacterium
TTCAACTTTACCGGACATGGCCTGCTGGACCTCGTGGGGTATGAAAAGTACATGAACGGACAGCTGACCGACTATGAATATCCCGAAGAAGAAATCGCCAAAAATCTCGAAGTCCTCAAAGGATACCCCCTTCCCCGGTAAACAATCAATTTCCAATTTTTACTATATTTAATGCCAATGAATTGCCTGATAATTCGTTGGCATTTTTCTTTCTATCCGGAAAATTATCCGTAACTTATCTGTCTCTGATTTCTTTGCAGTAAAGTGTTCACCTAAATTAAAACGACATGTTCCGGATAGAAATGCTGCCTGCAGAGTATGGGGATTGCCTCTGGATCGAATACGGGAAGTCCGGGGGAAGGACCTACCGGGTGCTGGTCGACGGCGGACTGGCGGAGTGCGGGAAGGTCCTGCGCCAGAGAATTAAGGCGCTTCCCCCCGAAGAAAGACGCTTTGACCTGATCGTGGTCACCCATATCGACACCGACCATATCAACGGCATGATCAGCCTGCTCCGTAATATCCCCGAGGGTTTCGGCTGTGACACCTTCTGGTTCAACGGGTATGACCAGATCAAAGCCCCGGGGACCAAGGGGATAGCCCAGGCCAGTGAACTCAGCACCCTGCTCGGGGAATGGGAGAGCCGGGAGAAGAGAAAATTCTGGAATAAGCCCTTCCGGCGGAAGGCCGTGATGCTCCCCGATACAGGCGTGCCGAAAACGGTAACCCTCAGAGGAGGGATGAAAATGACCGTTCTGGGGCCTACCTCCAAAGGAATTGCAGAGCTCTTCAAAGAGTGGAACAAGGTAGTCAGAGAGGCAAAGATGGTGCCCCTCCCGGAAGAAGAAAGGGATCTTTTTCCGGAAGAGGGCTTCCCATCAGCCGGCGAGGCAGAGGATATTTTTGTGGAAGAACTGGCCCAATCGGGGTTTACCCAGGATGACTCCCCTTCGAACGGCAGCAGCATCGTCATGCTGGCCGAATATGGTGAAGAGAGCATTCTGCTCACCGGGGATGCCTTTCCCGAAGACATCGTTAAGGGAATCCGCCGCATCATTCCTGCCGGGGAGAAGCTGCCGCTGACCGCCTTCAAGGTTCCCCACCACGGAAGCCGCAATAACAACAGCAGCGAGTTGTTTGAAGCTTTCCGCTGCCGCAGCTTTATGGTCTCCACCAATGGCAGGAAACACGGCCATCCCGACAGGGAAGGGATCGCCCGCATCCTCGTTCATTCCGGGGGCGACACCGCCCTTTACTTCAACTACAGCCATGATGCCGGCATGGTATGGTCCAATGACCGACTGCAGAGCGACTACGGGTATAAAGCTTTTTATGCCGGCAACGGCCACATGAAAATCGACCTGGAGGAATGAAAAAACCATTCCCCTCCCTACGGGGGAGTCCCCTCCCCGCATGAAAGGGGAGCATACCCGGCAGAAATCACGAAACCGCAGGATGAAGGAAGAGCGCAGTCCTGGCGGAGCTGATCAGCTCTTATAGCCCATCCGGGATAGGGAGCGAAGCTCATCGCGTACTTTTTCCGCTTTTCCGTGGAAGCCGGAATCCTGCAAGTGGAGCCCCTTGTCACTGGCCCGCACTCCGGTAGCCTCATCCAAAATGGCGTCGAGTTCTTCGGCCAGATCTCCTGCGCGATGGGTCACCTCCAGGGAGCGTTCATTAGCGGCATTGGCTTCATCACGGGCACGGGCCGCCTGGGCATCGGCGGGAACCTTCCCGAAATAATACCCCACCACCACCCCGGCAAGACCCAGCAATATCTGCAGGATATCCTTGCCCGCTGCCAGTTGTGTTTTGTCAGGATTCCCGATCAATCCGAAGGTCCTGAAAACAAGGACCAGGGTAAAGAGCAGGATCAGAATTCCCAGGATGGCCGTGACCACCTCCTTGACCAGTTGAATGATTTGTTCATGGGTCCATGAAGAACCCCCATTTTCTTCTTTTTTTGCCATACTACTTCCTGATTTACAGTTATTATAAGCTGGTGAATCCATACAATTTACGGAATTTTCCGGATTTCTCCACAGGTAAATACGAACTAAAACGGTGGCCGTCAAAGAAACCGGAAACCATGTGCAGACAATCCCATTTCAGTTATATTTGCAAAACTGGCGGGAAAATCAGCGATGGGCCTTTTGGTGATCAGGGCAGCCCCGAAACAGTCAGGAAACTGTTTGACCATTTCAGGGAGAAAAATCATAATAACCGATATTCCATGAAAATGAGAAAAAGTATTTTATTCACTCTTTTGTTGTCCCTTTTACTGGGGTGTTGCGGGGTTCCAGAGAAAAAGGGGGAACCCCTGGAGCAGGTGATTGATGAATCGCTGGCCTTTGCCGAACGGCAGAGTCTGAAGATGGCCGAATCGCTGAAGGATATGCCGGGACGGCTGCCCAAGAGCCTCACCCCGGCGGGGGATCTGGAAACCTGTGATCCGGCGTGGTGGGTGAGTGGTTTTTTCCCGGGGGTGCTCTGGTATCTTTATGAAAACAACCCCACCGACACCCTGAAGGAGTGGGCGGCCCACTTTTCCGGTCGCGTGGAAGACCAAAAATACACTACCGACAACCACGACGTGGGATTTATCATTTTCTGCAGTTTCGGGAACGGCTACCGGCTTACCGGCGACACTCTCTACAGGGAGGTAATCAGAACGGCCTTCCAATCCCTGGTCACCCGTTTTAATCCCGTAACAGGGTGCATCCGCTCCTGGGATGCGGCGCCCTGGAACTCTGACTGGCAATATGCGGTAATCATAGATAATATGATGAACCTGGAGCTTTTGGAATGGTCGGCCAAAGCCTTCGGGGACACCACCTTCAGCCATGTGGCCCGTACCCATGCCAACACCACCATCCGCAACCATTTCCGTGAAGACTTCAGCAGCGTACATGTGGTTTCCTACGATACCCTTACAGGAAATGTGCAGGTGAAAAACACATCCCAGGGTTACTCCGATGCATCGGCGTGGGCACGCGGACAGGCGTGGGGGCTTTACGGCTTCACCATGATGTACCGGGAAACAGGCGATGAGGCTTATCTTCGCCAGGCCGAGGGCATTGCCGATTTCATCCTTCATCACCCCAACCTGCCGGAAGACAAGATCCCCTACTGGGATTTTGACGCCCCCGATATTCCACACGCCCTCAGGGATGCTTCTGCCGGAGCCATCATATGCTCGGCATTGATAGAACTGAGCGGATTTGTCTCTCCTGAAAAACAAAAGGAATACCTTGGCGTGGCTGAGAGACAGTTACGCACCCTCAGCAGCCCTGTCTACCGTGCAGAAGAAGGGAAAAACGGGAATTTCATGCTCATGCACGGCGTAGGCCACAAGCCCAACGGTACAGAAGTCGATGTTCCCCTGAGCTATGCCGATTACTACTATGTGGAAGCGCTGATGCGGATGAAAAAAGTGTTGGAAAAAAACTAAAATTACCACTCCCCACAAGGGTGCCATCGGGATATGGGCTTACGGAATTCAACGGTCACTCGCGGGGATCAATCCATAAAACGGAATTGCCTGTCCCATATTGATTTTCCTCCAGAAGGGGATTCG
>CAZMMX010000114.1:0-3537 GCA_964567485.1 uncultured Prolixibacteraceae bacterium
GAGGGTGTCTTGCCAGGGGTAGTTCTCATCGGTGAATTTTTTAACTTCCCCTGATTTCAGGTTTTTATAGTAGAAGATATTTTCGTAGACGTCACGTGGGGCATCGGCGGGGATGGCCATGGCTTCGGGGATGTTGACCCCTTTTTTGTAAGGTCTGAAGTCGATAATGGGTTCATGGCGGTAAGAAAAGAAGACGGCGGCTGCGTACAGGATGACGGCGATGATGCCCAGGACCAGGCCTGTTTTCTGTCCCAGCAGGCAGGTGAGTTTTTTCCGAAAGATAAAGACCAGGATGGCCAGGGAAATGAATATCAGGTTTTTATAGAAGGTGGCCCAGTTGGAGAGGACCAGGGCGTCGCCGAAGCATCCGCAGTCGGTCACTGGGTTTTTCAGGGCGATCCACAGGGTGAGGGGCGTGAAAAAGGCCATGAAGAGGAGAGCTCCCCAGGTGAAGATCTTCGGTTTGATGGCAAAGAGCAGGGCCACGCCGATGAGGAATTCGGCGAACGACAGAAGGATGCCCAGGGGAAATGCCACCGGGTTAAGCCATTCCAGTCCCAGGGGCACGAAATAATCGATAAACTTATAGGCCGACCCCCATGGATCGATTCCCTTTACAAATCCCGAAAAGACAAAAGTGACCCCCAATAGAATGCGGGCGACGTGGAGAATGACCTTCATTGTAATTTGATTTTTATGAGGGCGAAAACCGAATAGTTGAGGATGTCGAGGTAATTGGCGTCGACCCCTTCTGAGATGGTGGTTTTTCCCTGGTTATCTTCGATCTGTTTGATTCTGCGTATCTTCATCAGAATCAGGTCGGTATAGCTGCTGGTGCGCATCTGGCGCCAGGCTTCGTCGTAGTCGTGGTTTTTGGCCTTCATCAGGTTTTTGGCCGTCTCAAAATGGGCATTGTACCTCTGAAGCACCTCCTCGGCGGCCATATCCTCTTCCGAAGGGGTGAGCTGCAGCTGTATAATCCCCATGATGGCATAGTTGATGATGCCGATGTATTCGCTGCCGATGTCGTCTTCGATTTTTTGTTTTCTCTTTTCCTCGATGCACCTGATACGGCTGGCCTTGATATAAATCTGGTCAGTGATGGAGGAAGGCCTGAGAATGCGCCATGCGGTACCGTAGTCGTGCATTTTTTTCACGAAAACTTCGCGGCACAGGCCTGCCACCTGATCAAACTGCTGTAATGTCTTTTCCATGCGATTGCTGGCTTTGAGGTGGTAAAAATAGGAAAAAAAGAGTAATTTGGTATCATGGGTATTTCATCAGGGTTCGTGCCAGAAGGGGGCATGGTTATTTGATGGTTTTGTTTTACATTTGCATGGTTATACTTTAAATCCTGGGATTTATGTTGATAACACAGTCAGCCGGAAAATTTCTCAAGCGCAAAAGAAGCATCAACCTGGGCGGGGAGTTGCTTGATTTTACGCTTCCCTGTGTGATGGGGGTGATCAATGTGACCCCTGACTCCTTTTATGATGGAAGTACCTTCACCACGGAAACTGAAATGCTGGAGCGTGTTGAGCAGATGGTTTCCGAGGGGGCGCTGATTATCGACGTGGGGAGTGTTTCCACGCGTCCCGGGGCCGAGATGATATCCACCAAGGATGAGCTTTCGCGGCTGATTCCTGCGGTGAAGGCTATCCGCAGGCATTTTCCGGAAGTGCCCCTGTCTGTCGACACCTTCCGGTCGTGGGTGGCCCTGAGAGTGATCGAGGAAATCGGACCGGTGATTGTCAACGACATTTCAGGCGGAAACATCGATGCCAAGATGTTTGAGACGATCGGAAGGATCCAGGTGCCTTATATTCTGACACATATCCAGGGGACCCCCCAGCATATGCAGGACGATCCCTATTACAGGGATGTGATCCATGATGTCTCTGCGGAACTGAGTGAGGGAGTGCGCCGTCTCACCAAATACGGGGCTGCCGACATCATGATAGACCCGGGGTTTGGCTTTGGAAAAAACCTGGACCATAACTACACGCTGCTGAACCGTCTCGACTCCTTCAAGGTGTTTCAGTTGCCGGTGGTGGTGGGGCTAAGCCGGAAGTCCATGGTGTGGAAGGTTTTGGAAACCACGCCCGAAGAGTCCCTCAACGGAACCACGGTACTCAACACCATGGCCCTGATCGGGGGTGCCGATATTCTCAGGGTCCATGACGTGAAGCCTGCCGTCGAAGCCATCCGCCTGTTCCTCCAACTCAAAGAATCCCTCTGAATGCTTGCATTTATATCCCTGCGTTTTTTTGACCTTGTCGACATTTTCCTTGTTGCCCTGCTGCTTTACCAGATCTACAGGCTGATCAAGGGGACGGTGGCCTTCAATATAGTGGTAGGTTTTTTCATTATCTATCTGTTATGGGTGGTCTTCAGGGCGCTGAACATGGAGTTGCTGAGTTCCATCATCGGCCAATTCATAGGGGTAGGGATGTTGGCCCTGATCATCATTTTTCATCCTGAGATCAGGCGTTTTCTCCTCTATGTGGGTACCCACCACCACATCACCCGTTTTTTGTCGTTCGATAAGCTCTTTCATTCGGGCAAGACAGAGCGGAAGGCCGGGTATCTCCCCGACCTGGTGGAAACGGCGATGTTTTTTTCGCGGACCAACACCGGCGCCCTCATTATCATTGCCCGGACCTCGGAGCTGAGTGAGCAGATCGCCACGGGGGAGATTCTGGATGCCCGGGTGAGCCAGCCATTGCTGAAGACTATTTTCTTCAAGAATACCGACCTGCACGACGGTGCCGTGATCATCAGGGATGAGCGCATCGTAGCCGCCGGGTGCATCCTGCCGCTCACCCATAAAGAGGTGGACAAGAGCATGGGATTGCGTCACCGTGCCGCCATTGGGATCACCGAAACCACCGATGCCCTGGCGCTGGTGGTCTCCGAGGAGAACGGGGGAATTGCCGTAGCCCTTGGGGGAACCATAGAGCGTAACCTCACCCAGGCCCGGCTCGGTGAACTGCTCAAGCGTGATCTCTCCCCCGAAATGCCGGCGGCCCAGTAATCGGTTTCACGGGGAATCCCCACTCTCCATTAAGCATACCTGATCAACCGGCACAACCCTTCCTTCTGCGGAAATAAAGCTTTCCTCTTGAATCATGTGAATAAAGGAACCCTTCAGCCGGCAGGAAAATCCAGATCAGGAAATGCCAGACAGTTCCGGGGCCCCTTCAGCCAGCGGGAGCTTTATTAATCGCTTTCCCCGGCAAGGCTGTTTTCTTCGCGGTGCGCGGTGATCACTTCGTGTTTGCCGGCTCTGGGGTCCCCATCTTTCCTCTCGCCGATCTGCTGTCTCCACATGGCGTAGTATAGTCCTTTCTGTTCGAGGAGTTCTATGTGGTTTCCCTCCTCGATGATTTGCCCTTTTTCGAGGACGTAAATTTTATCGGCATGCATGATGGTGGAGAGGCGGTGGGCGATCATCAGCACGATTTGCTGTTTTCCCGCCGAGATATCCTTGAGGGTTTGGGTGATTTCCTCCTCGGTGATGGAGTCGAGGGCCGAAGT
>CAZMMX010000115.1:0-2118 GCA_964567485.1 uncultured Prolixibacteraceae bacterium
ACTGAAGTCATCAATTATTTATAAATTTGGAAAGAGTTAAAAGGGATTGTCATGAAATAGCCATGATCATTATATCACCAAAAGGAATGAAATTGCGAAGCAATTCTTTGCGGCCGCTAAAAAAAGGACAATAACCGCAAAAAAAACAATCATAACTATTACCTGTGGCCGTTAAAAACTAACCTGTACTCACATGAAAAAAATTATGCTGACATTGATCCTCCTCATTACCTTCAGCGGGATCATCAAAGCCCAGTACATATACAACAAGCAACATTATGTCATTTGTAAAGTACATACGTTGTCGGAGGGAACGTACGATTTTTATTGCGGAGGGGTAAAATCGGCCTCGGTCAGAGATAACGTGGTGTATGACCCTTCAGGGAAAAAGATCGGAAGGTTGGAGAAGGATGTCATTTTTGATGATTCAGACCATGTGATTTGTACCATCAAAGGAAAGAAAATTTTCAGCGGCGGTAAAAGATCTGTTTTTGTCAAAAATAATATTGTATTTGACGATGCAGGAAACCAGTTGGTCACAATGAGTGGGATAAGCATGATGCAACTGGGTATTTACATCTTTTTCATTGCTTACTGAATTCCAGGGCTATCAGTGACGTTGAAAAGTCACTTGGGTTGCCTAATTCTTCAGGCAGCGTACGCTGAGACCGCACTGCTTTTCTTCATAGCTTCGCATAATAAAATCGCTGGTGGAGGCTTTAGTTCGGATATATGAAACACTTGAGTAATGCTCCGTTGAGGTCCACCAGTAATCTGTTTTACCCAAATCATAGAAATCCTTATATCTACCAGAGCCACCTTGACATTTGCCGCCCTGCATTCCGCCAAAGACACTGCTGTCATATCCATGGTCATACCAATAATCGGTCAGCGTGGTCCACTCCGCGTCACTGGGAAGGTGCCACCCATTGGGACAGGCCGCCAGTGCCGCCGACCAGTTGTATAAAACACCGTAAGTCTTATAATTATCAGTGGCTTTGGCCGAATCAACATCTGTGCTGTAGTATCCATAAACGTAGTAATATTTGTATGCCTCTGCATCTGTGGAATCTATATCCAGGACTGGTAAATACGCCAGGTTCTCGGCCATCCATATTTGTTCCCCGATCTTGACCGATCTATAAACCCTTCCGTCACGGGAATCGGCGAAGGTGCCGGTATTGCCAGGAGTATCCTCAATAACATTTACGGAATACTTCACCTCTTTAATCACCGACTTATCCGATTTGTAAATCGTCGCCGACACCTGAGAACGTCCCGTAGTACCACCAACGGTCCAAATCACAGTCGTGATGCCGTCCATGTTTGTGAAGAGTATTTGTTGGGAAAACGAACCGTCACCTTCGACATAAACAGGACAAAGCATGACAGGGTCGCCCGCAAGGTCGGTCACCTTGAATTCCAGGGCGATTTCAGAATTGGGTTCTGTCTCTTCCGGAAGCACTGAAACGAGGTTGATGTCAACAGGAGATTGCCACACCGGAGTCTCAAAGCAGGGGTGGACCGAGGGGCCGAATTCCTTCGTAAACAGTCCCAGGAAGGAGAGCTCAGTCCCCACCCTCATATCAAGCCCCAGGTCAATGCCGCTGTTCCATGCCACGAAGGTCTGTGATCCCGAGGAAGTAATCTGGCTTTGTAGCTTGGCATTGTAATTCCCCTTGATGAAGGGGACGATTTCCGCATAGGGGCCAAAGAAACCGTAGAATTTCATCTCGGTGCGGGGATAAATCTCTGTTCGGGCATTAGCGTTGGCTTCACCTTCGACGTTCAGGGGAAACACCGTATTGACCGGGCTAACCGTATTGATGGGGGTAAAACTGTCTGTTTCCCGGGTATAAACCCCTCCCACCCCGACTTTATGTTTGCTTTCAAAGCCCCAGTCGGCATTTAGGGAGGCATCGGCCGAAAAATGATAGTTCCCCAGGATGTCCACATCGAAGGTGATCCAAACCGGTACCGCCCCGACCAGGAATTTTGCCGTCACCTCCTCGAGATCCTTAAGCATCTTTTCATCCGACTTTTCCATCGATGTGGTCATGTCAAGGTTCAGTTTGGCCAGAAATCCGGTTTCCGCATCCAGGTAATACCTGAACATGT
>CAZMMX010000115.1:2218-3317 GCA_964567485.1 uncultured Prolixibacteraceae bacterium
TTTTCCCGTCTTTCCCGTGGAAGATCACCTCCACCGGATGGATATACCCCTTCTCATCGGTCAGTGCCAACGAGATATCTGCGGCATTGGCCGTGCTCTTCAACTGAACCCCGGGGTTCACCAATCCTGTATGTAGTTTAAACTCTTTATTCACGAACACATCGTTCATGCCAGCCTGCTCAGTAACCAACCTAGTGACATCCCCCTCGTCGGTCACCCCGACAATTTTACGCAGGTAACCCATGGTATCGATATCCACGGCGATGACATCTCCCGGCAGAAGCTGCGGTTTTTCACCGTTGAAGCTCATCAGAACCACTCCGGAAGATTCGTCATACGATTTCACCTCAGTGCTTTGCTTATCCAGTTCCACATAACAATCGCTCACACCTGCCTGTGTTACGGAGCTTAGGGACAGGCTGAAGTTTAAGCTGCGGGATCCTGCAATCCGGAAGGAGGCTGGCCTGGCATAATAGGATTCCTTGTAAACAGAGACCCGAAGGCTGTCACCCTGAGAGAAGCTGAATTCGTCAGGCAGGGAAAGGCTGCCTTTTTTAAGGCCTGAGACAACCGCAGCGCCTGAAACTGCGTTGACCTCGACCTGTCCGGAACCCTCATTACCAACTGCTTTGTACGCCAAAATAGCAGATGGTGTGACCAAGGAAACCAGGCAGACCCCTTTGATGCCTATTTTCACCGAAATCAACTCCCCGGAACGGGCTATAAGGCCCGACGATTCAAAGACCTTCTGTCCGTTGAGAAGGTGGACAGCAACCTTAACCTCTACAGGGTTTTCCAAATGGTTTCCCACGGTCAGCATTCCTGAGGTGTTGGAAAAGACGTAAAAATCATCCCGGCCTTCATGAATCGACAAAACAGAGGTGATGACTTTATGGGTCAGGTCAATGTTGTAAATGGTTTGAACCGGCAGGTTACCAAAACATATTCTGGTCCCATTGGTGATGTTTTCCAACACAATGGAGTCCAAAGAGGTCCTTTGGCCTTCAGCTTCTGCGGCTACCGAATAAATGAGCTCCTGAGCACATACAGAAAAAATACAGGATTGGAGAACAACATAAAATAGAACGGCCTTTTTCAT
>CAZMMX010000116.1:0-2757 GCA_964567485.1 uncultured Prolixibacteraceae bacterium
CCCCTCTTTCAGCAGATTATACTGCGATATAAGCACCGATGCCAGAATCAGGATGACCACATGGTCCCACCGGGGCAAGGGCAGATCGGTGACCGTGACCACCCTGTTGATAAACGGGATTTTGTTGGCCAGGAACCTGAGAAATACCAAATAAAACACCAGTCCGGCCGTTAACAACTGCGAAAATATAAGCTTGTTGATTTTGACGTTCCCGAACACCAGGTTATGAAGATTGGTCTCCTTCTGCAGGTTCTTTTCCATGAAATAGCCGGGAGTCTCGATGTTGAAAATCCTTTGGCCCCAGCTGATCTCCTCACCGGCAGCAAAAAAGAAAAGAAACGCCAGCCCTGCCCATGCAGCCAAGGCCATCTTTTTCCCTGCCTTTCCCGACTGTATCGCCCGATAGAGCGCCACCCCGGAACTGGCCACCAGAAACAGCGTGGTGAGATTTTCCACCAGACCATCCTCCCTGAGGTACTCCAGAAAAGCCTCCTGGCCCCGGGGAGCCACTATAAAACCCTTGATGATGAAAAAGGCAATCAACGCATAGCCGGTCACGTGAACGGCCACTTTTATTTTATCGTTTCTCATGAATTACAGTTTGTTCGCCGCAAAAATAACAAAATATGAAATGATCAACCTGAACAATAGGTTAACCTGTTTCACCATCGCCCCAACAGAAAAGGGTGAGGGATTAAAATACCTCACGGCAGAGCCCATAGAGCGCCCTCTTGCAGAGCAGTTTACGGCATTTTCAGCCACTTTTCCCGGCAAAAAAGGAGTTGCCGGTTACAGCGACTTGAACCAATCCTGAAAGAGATTGCCCCCCCAGGGAACCGCCTTCATCTCCCCTGAAATCGCCCAGATAAGGCTCATCAGCCAGAAAATGAAGAGAATAATCCCTCCAACGGCCCATATGATCCACCCCAGAACCGGGATGGTATTGAGAATTCCCAGGACAAAGCTGGCCAGGTAGATCCCCAGGGTTTGCCGGATGTAATAACTGGCGAGTTCCTCCTTCTGACTCATGTTGATCACCAGCGCAATGATCCAGCCGATAGGCGTAAGATGCGCGATAATGGCTTTAGTCTTGGCATCCATAAATTTCGATTTTAGTTAGATCAAAAATACGTAAATTCCCGGTTCCCAGGGTCCTATTTTTCAAAAGAATTAACATATAGTATAGCGAAATTCTATAAAAAAAAGAGCATCACCCCGACCACGGTAATAATGGCTCCGGAAATCTCTTTCCAGTTAATGCGTTCTCTGAAGATCAGCACAGCCGGAGGGATAATCAGTACGGGCACAATGGCCATGATGGTGGCGGCAATGCCTGCCCGGGTGTTCTGGACCGCCAGCAACGAAAAGGAGACTCCCAGGAAAGGTCCAAAAAGCGACCCCAGGGAGATCATCCGCATGGCCTGCCGGTTGTGAAAAGCGCTGATAATCCGTGGCCACCGGCGCATCATCAGAATAATAATGAAAAACCCCACCATGCCGGCGATGACCCTGATCTGGGAAGAAGCAAAAGCATCGTAACTCCCCATCCCCTTTTTACTCAGCACCAGTCCCACCGCCTGCCCCAGGGCTCCCCCGAAAGCCAGGAATATCCCCTTCAGGGAATACGCCGTGGTGATCTTACGCCGCTCCATGCCGCTTCTCTTCTCCCGTTTGAGCACCACCATCGAAATCCCGGTCATGGTCACGGCCATCCCCAGCAAATTCATGGGTGAAAGCACTTCCCCGAGTATCAGCCAGCTGATCAGGGCAGTGATGGGAGGCGACAACGACATGATCAACATCGATATGCGTGCTCCCACCACCACAAAAGCCTGGAAAAGAAGCAGATCCCCGATGACAAATCCCACCACTCCCGAGAGTGAGAGCCACAACCACCGTTCCGCTCCGGCATCGAGGGGGAAAAACATCCCCCGCGTAATCTTCAGATATACGGAATAAATAAAAAAAGCGATGATCAGCCTGATCAGATTGACCTGTAATGATCCCACGCGCTTTCCGGCAGCCTCAAAAGAAAGGCTCGTGACCGTCCAGAACACGGCCGTCAGCAACGCCGAAAATTCCCCCAGATAATTCAAAGCACCTCCTCCATGTCGCTCAGGTGCAAATCCAGGGCCCTGACCGATATCTGGATTTCACGCACCGACAGGGCCAGGGAGGCAATCAGCAGCAACAGGGCAATCCCGAAAATAACCTCCGCCCACGTCTGGGCGTTCACATAGATCAGAAACATACACAATACGCACAACAGCAGGCTGGAGATCCCCAGGATCTGCATGGAACGGGTCAGCTTCAACCGTTTCCTCAGATTGTTGATTTGCCCGATGAGCAGGGTGTTACTCTGGCTCTTGAATTGGGCATGCAGGCTTCTGACCACCGAGGCATAGGCCAAAAAACGGTTAGTGTAAGCCAGCAAAATCAACGAAATGGCCGAAAATAAAAGCGCAGGAGTTGTAAGTGTCAGTTCTTCCATAACAGGGTGAATGAAGTGATGACCATCCGGTAAAAATGAGTAAAAAAAAGGCTGTCCGAAAAACGAACAGCCTTTTTTTTTACAGCACTATCAGGGCAGTAATTCTGCCACCTTATCGCGCAATGCCTGCTCCCTGAGGTTGCGGGCGACGATCTTGCCGCTACGGTCGACCAGGAAATTGGCGGGAATGGCGTTGATGCCGTAAAGGCTGGCAGCCTCATTCTGCCAGTATTTCAGGTCGGAAACATGCGGCCATTCCAGTTTGT
>CAZMMX010000117.1:0-2664 GCA_964567485.1 uncultured Prolixibacteraceae bacterium
CCTGTTAAAGGCGGATGATCTGGTCGAGCCAGGGGAGGAGAGATTTAATCATCCTCTTCCACTGTCAGGATCAGGCCGATGTCGGTCATTTCGCGCAGGTGTTCCCCCACTTCCCTGGCGCATTGCCGGGGGCCGACTTCGTACATTTCCATAAGGGCGAAGCAGACCTCCTCGCGCGACATGGGCTTGTCGAGCATCTCCCAGATGGAGTTGGCGGTGGAGTTCAGGGAGAAGTACTTTCCCCGGGTAATGTCCATCATGACCAGTTCGTCGTGTAACCGTCCCGATATCGTTTTGCTGTTGCGGAGATATTTCGTCATTGTTTAGCTTTAAGATGATTCTGCGAATTTACCATCATGTTTTGAAATTCAGAGATCAGAAAAGGTTTTTCAGACCATTAACCAACAGAGCAGTATCGGAGTATACCAGCGAGTATACTGGCAGTGAAAAATACCATTCCAGGAAACGGCTGGCAGCGATGGGGTTTTGGGCAATCCAGGACTGTTTGAGAAAGGAGTTCATCATTTTTACGTTGGACTCTCTGATGAGGCTAAAAGGAACATCAGGGTCATATCTTACAAATAGGATAGCCCGGGCAGGAACGGGAGAGAGGTTGATACTGTTTTCACTGATGGGCAGGAAAGTGACATAGTCATCACCGGGATTCTCTTCATCACCATTCTTTTCATCGGTAAGGTCTTCAGGATCCAGTTCAGGGAACCATTTTTTAAGAAGAGAGAGGGCATTTGTCTTGACGGAGATGGCCGTGGGGAGAGGATAGACTTCAGGAAAGTCAATAGCTACTGGTAGAAAATCGTCAGAAAGAAGCCGGTATCCATGGGCCATCATCAGGGCGGCGGTAGTGCTTTTCCCCGATCCTGAGCCTGCCACGAGAATCAGTGCCCCTTTCTCATTGGCCACAGCCGATGCGTGGAAAACTCCCATCCAATGTTGCAATTGCCGTCCATGTATCAATTCCAGAAATGCCGCGTACACTTCTCCGTGGAATTGTTTAAAGTCATTCTCCGGGTAGTATAGGAGTTTCCCGTCATTCACCCTCAAGAAGTACTTTTGCTCCTTTTTAAAAATGGCGAGTGTCGCAGCCTTAACATTTTTTTCGTGAGGGAGAATCTCAAACTGACTGAAAAGCGGGCTGAAGGTTTTTTCTATTTGTTCGTCTCCGTAAAGAAGATTGAATCGTTTGCCATTGACGGCACAGTTTTGAATTCTGGTGAGCGCATTCCCTGGTGGTTCTGCTTCGGTGTAAGTGGCCAAAGATGAATTATTGTCAGATGTTGCCATGAGTTTCTCAACTTCGTTGATGATCTCTTGCGAAAACCTCAGTGCTTCTTTTGCTGGCAGATGGTATTTAACGGTACATTGCTCTGCTATAGTGTTTTCATTATGGCCAGCGGCATAGCCTTCAAAAACAAAAAAGGCGGGTTCCTTCAGAATAAGAAACCTATGAATTCCACCCAGCCAAACGGCATAATCTTCCTCTATAGGGTAAAACCGGTAGTCAATCTTTGGATAATTCACCTGCATTTTCCAGACCATTAATAGCTGGGTGGAGGATCTTTTCTTTTAGCCTTTTTGGTTTGCATACCTGGTCTGGGAGGTTTAGGCTCTGATTTTATTGGTTGTGCTGACGACAATAAAGGATCGAGAATGACCATCATGGAGGCAGCAGTAAAAAGGGCATATTTCCCTGTTTTCTTTATTGCCACCTTGCGGGTTATTTTATTAGATCCCTTTAATTCATTCATAATCAATTCTCTGCAGTCCCACCATCGTTATGCTAATCCAAAAAGTAATGCCGGGAGCTTATTTTGCAAATTTACTCACAAATTGTGAAGAGCACTCAATAGCGGCTAAAAAAAATATCAAAAACCCTGTTTAGATCCCGTTCACCTTAAACCGGGGTCATCATTTGTTCATTACCACAGGAATTTTAATCACCTGGGTTCCCCAGTTGCCTCTGATTTGCAGCAGGTAGATCCCCGTGACCACATCCTTTGCGGGGATCTCATTCCGGTTTTCACCGGTCAGCAGGTATTCACCCAGTTTGCGGCCATTCAGGTCATAGAGTGTTGCCCAAGTGTTTCTGCTCGTATTTCCGGAGATAATAATCCTGTTGTCGGCAAACCAGGCAGAGAGTATAAACTTAGGTTGGAGCATTACATTCACTGGTGTGGCATAGCTGAACCTGATATAGAAGCGTCCGGTACCTTTGGTTCCAGGAGGAACGGTAACCTTGTAACTGTCATCAATAGTTTTTAAAGTGGTACTGGTTTTTAAAAGCCTGTCTTCGAAAATTGGATAAAGGCCTTCCGGCAGGATCACACCCACAGCCTTGAAGGTCACTTCACCACCTGATGGAGATTCAATCCCGACCGGGACAACCAGTTGTTCGTACTGGTTTACGGGCAGAGTCTGGATGGCCAGATTAAAATCCTCGTTCCCGGTAACCATTCTTGTATAAAGTTGGAAAGGATAGGCCGGCAGTGTTCCTGCATCATATCCCGGATCCATTCCTGTGGTTCCCCCTTCAAAGAAAGTGATGATGGTTCTTTCGGTTGTAGTGCCGTTTTGGGCAATCAGAGTAATTCCCGGCCAGCTTGTGGATGCCTTTTTCAAAGTGGTCTTTGTACTGTGCAACTGCAT
>CAZMMX010000118.1:0-2453 GCA_964567485.1 uncultured Prolixibacteraceae bacterium
TCAGCGCCAAAAACTCCAGGATTTTTGATGTCACGGTAAATGGTCAGCTATTTCTAGATAATTATGATGTTTTTGCTGCCGCCGGTGGAAAAAACAGAGCTGTGGATACCAGTCTTACTGTTGGGGTGAAGGATAGCCATGTGTACATTGAGTTAAATGCCTCAAAAGATAATGCGGCCATAAAGGGAATCGTTATTGACGAAATCGGCGGCACGAATGTGATACGGATTAATTGCGGGGGGTCGGCGCTTACCACAGCTGACGGAAATGCCTATTCCGCGGAAACCGGTTATTTCGACCCTGATGTGAATACCGTGGCCAGCAAGGAACAGTGGATGCAGGCGGCCATGTATAAATATTTCAATTATGGGGTAACCGGTAATTCCTTCAAATGGAGCGGAATCCAGCCTCAGCATACGGCACCCAACTATACGAATTTTGAAAATGCCGTTCGCTGGACCCAAAAAGTGGGTTGGGATCTGAGGGCGCATACCCTGCTTTGGGGAGGCGATGATGACCATTCAACGCCGGGTTGGGTAAGACGGCTCCCAACGCCCCAGGCCATCACCGATACCTGCAAAATGCGGGTTATCCGTGAAGTAACACGCTACAGAGGGATTATCAAGGAGTATGATGTCATTAATGAACCGTTAACCAACCATGCTGATTCGCTCCGGAATAACGTCGGTGATTCCATTCTTTGGAACTGCTTTAAATGGGCCCGTTCTGCCGATCCCGATGCCGAACTGTTTATCAATGATTACAATGTGGAATATAACTGGGGCCAGGCTAAAGAATACCGCGACCTTATCCTGAAAATCAAAGAAATGGGAGGCCCGGTGACCGGCGTCGGAATGCAGGCTCATTTCTGGGATTGCTGCCGTCCAAATGTTGATGAACTGGTAAAAAATGTGAATATCGTCGCCGAGGCGGGCTTGCCCATCAGGTTTACGGAATACGATTGGGGTACCAATCTTACTCAGGAACAGCAAACCGAGGATTTTATCATGGTACTCACCATCGCTTTTTCTCATCCTTCCATTACCGGCATGATTAGCTGGGGATTGAGCGACGATGGGGCTTGGCGCGATAACACAGGCTTTTTCGATGCTCAACACAAACCCAAACTTGCCGCCGACACTCTCTTATATTATACCCAAAAGAAATGGGCCACCAATTTCGACTCCGGAATAACAGGCGGAATTCCCTTGGAATTCAAGGCTTATTATGGACATTATGAAATCGAAGTGGCTTTTGGCGATACCGTGAAAGTTTTTACCATCCCCTGTCTGAAAGCAAATGCAGACTCCCTTTTTACATTGCACGAGAATGACGCCCGATTAAAAGGCCCGGAATTGTTAAGTACTCAATTGATCGACGATCATTCAGTGAGACTGGAATTTGACAAACCAATTAAAAGCGGTTCCCTGAAGAGAAGCAGTTTTAAATTCTTTTCCAACAGTTCGGTGGGTCTTAATGCTGTTCAGACAGATCCGGAGAATTCCAGGGCGGTATTACTGACGCTTAGTAAAAACGTGACCAAAGGCGATTATATTTCAGTATCCTATTTCCCCGGAAGTTTATCGGGTGAAGATGGCAGCAGGGTGGAAGCTTTTGGCCCTGAAGCTATTTATAACCCTGAAATTCCGGTCCGGAATTCAGAAATCACCGAAAGAACGGTGAAAGTGTTTCCAAATCCGGCCTCCTCTTTTCTGAACATAGAATATGATAAGGCACCCTTCCGGGTTTCTCTTTATAATAGTGTCGGAGGTGTCGTACATTCTGTGGTTTCCGAAAACCCATCGGTAAGGTTGAATGTCGGTCAGTTGAATAAAGGATTGTATCTGATGAGGATAAAGGATGCGGATAATAATAGCGTTACGAAGAAAGTATTGATAGAGTAACCGGAACCCAACCCCACCAGGGCCGGAGAAAGGGCAGACAGGCTACCTCTGCTCATTATGATAAATTCCTGCCCTGGTGGCTTGGCTACCCTGATTCCTGCAAAAGGGTCAGTTCGTGATCAGATCAAATTCGGCATATCCGATATTGTTGTTCTCCTCCGCATTTTTCAGGGCGCGAAACCTGACATAACGCGCTTTTTCTTCCTCGAATACTTTCGTTTGCCACACGGGATTATTCCTGATGTTGGAGAATTCTCCCCCGCTGACCAGCTTCCAGTTTTTACGGTCGGCTGATACAAAAAACTGGTATTCGGTGATGATTCCCGGCCCCCACAATCCCCTGTCGGGATGATAACGGAATCCGGTCAGATTCAATTCGGCACCCAGATCGATGACCAGGTCAACGGGCCATTCACTTCGGTTCTGATGCCACGCTGTGGCAGGATTCCCATCGAAGATGGCGTATGCCTTTTCATCTTCTGTCTCCATGATTTTCCAATTTTTACGGGGCAGGTCGAATTTTTCATGGTTTATAGCACTGCTTTTCCC
>CAZMMX010000119.1:0-2349 GCA_964567485.1 uncultured Prolixibacteraceae bacterium
CCGAATCGGTGGTTTTCAGGACACAATGGCCGGCTGAAGAATTTTGCTCGATGATGAACCCCATAGAATCAGTGACGAAAACAAGCTTCACCACCCCTTTGCCTTCATATTGAGAGCATGTTTGATACACCGTGAAAATTGAGGTTATAAATAAATGTACTATGCTTCAGGTTCCAGGGAAAAGTAAATGCGGAACTCCCCCTCCCCTTTTTTCACCAGCCAATGGCGATAGCCCAGACTGGAGGCCTTGTCGATAAGCGGTGCCGGCACAAAGGGGGCGACCACTTCGAGGACCTCATAGTGGCTCAGCCGTTTCAGGGCCGAGAGCACCTCATGCACGGGCTGTTCTCCCCGGTTCAGGGTGGCCCTGATATCAAGGCTCTCCACGACCTCCTCCTCAGAATACCAATCTGGACGGGTGGTGTTGAACTTATCGCCCGCGTCATCGATCTGACCGATCTCCTCCTGTCCGGCCTCATGCCTGAGCCTGTTCACCAGCTCTTCCACATTCAGTCCGCCCACGGCTGCCGCCTGCCCGATGTTGGTCACCCGCGCGATGGTGCGGCGCAACACCGGATTCTTCAGCTTTTTGAATTCCGGAGCCGCGGCAATCAGCACCTCCTCCAACTGAGGATAGGCTTCCAGAAGGTCATTTATCTTGGTCTTCGGTGTGATAATCAACTTTTCCATATCAACTTTTATTTCTTTTCTCCGGAATAACTGAGAATTCGTTGTTCTCCCTCCAAACTCCTGGCGTGGGTCAGGTCCTGCGACACCTCCAGGGTGCCCAGGTATTCGCCGTTCTCATCGCGCAAGGCATAGTATTCAATCAGGATGAACTTACCCCTCATCTGAATCCAGAAGGGCGCATGGGAGGCTTTCCCCGATTTGAAATCCTCGAGGATCTTCTCCACGATGTGGACGCTCCCGGGAGGATGGCAGAGCCGCACATCGCGGTTGATGATGGTGCGGCTGCGGGCAAAAATGCGGTGTTCCCCCTGCGTGAAATACTTCACCTTGTCATCCTTATCCACAAAAGTCATATCCACAGGCACCGTGTTAAGGATAGCCATGATCTCTTTGGCCGTAAAACTTCCCGAGGGAAGCCTGACCACCCCGTCGGCACCGGCAAAACTCTCCCCTTCCCCGCCGGCAGGCATAAAACCCTCGGGTTTCCAGGCGATCCCCGGATCGTAAAGGGTAAACCCGAAATCAAGGGTCTGCTGGTCCACATTCCACCAATCCTCCACCGTCAGCACATCCATGGCCATGGGGAACAATATGTCCCGCTCCTTCTTGGTCATATCGGCCACGGCTTTCAGCACAGGAATGAACAGAATCTCCAGGGCATCGTCGACATCCTGTTTCTTCAGTTCGGGATGACGCAGTATTTCAATGCATCCCTTCAGTTGTTCCCTGATCTCGTCGTGCTTGCCCCACATCACCATAGGCGGACCGGTAATGCCGGCCTTCTCCAGGAAGGGAAATACCAGGTACTCCTTCCGTTTGTAATGTTTGTCGACGTCCATCAGATCGTTGAAACAGGCCTGTATCTGGTGGGCAAAATCCCGGAAGCCCGCCTCATCGACGGCATAAAGGGTGCCCAGAAGACTCTCGGCTTTGTCCACCACCTTCAGAAGCTCCCGGTTCTCCTGCGTGAACACATCGATAGGGTGCCCCGGAGGCACATACTGCGCCCCGCTCTGGTCGATATGACCGTCGAGCACTTCCCCGTGAATATCACAAAGCCGCAACACCTCCGACTCGGGAAGCCCCTCACTGATCAGCTCCTGCTCCACTTCCACCACCTCCCCGTAGGGAATCTGCTGCAGGGTGCCCAGAAGCTCCTCACGCACCTTCTGGGGATTCTCGCCCTCATGCAACTTCAGGATCAGCTCTTTCAGCCGCTCTTTCCTGTGTTTCGAATTATCAATCAGCTCACTCATGATGATAGGTTTTATCTTGTTATAAAATTTCTGCATTGAATTCGCTCCGGAAAACAGAACTCCGGTTTATCAGTAAAACTGCTTATTCAGTACAAGTTAAGAAATATTTCGGTTCTTTCTTCTCTTGTATTTCCTTCTATAAAGCAGGTAACCGCTCAGGACCACGGTGACGCCGGTGATTCCGGCCAGCGGAACTATGAGGATGTAAAAACCGCCCAGCAGAAATTCGAAGATCCGGCCGGTGTGAACCTCCAGGGTGAAATTCCAGAGGGAGATATTGGATTCCTCCCTGATGTTAGAGGGCATTTCCGGAAGAGTACGCTGATGCCCTACCGGAATGATGCCATTGCCGTAATCGGCGACATAAATCCTGCCTGCCGCGTCGGTGATGTGTCCGGTGACC
>CAZMMX010000120.1:0-1897 GCA_964567485.1 uncultured Prolixibacteraceae bacterium
GTGTCAGGGTGGCCGATAATAACCCCTACCGGGGCGACGCACCAATGAATTAAATAATCCTGAGTTGCGAGTCAGAAATTTTGAGTCTTGAATGAGGGAATCGGGAGTCTTAAATCTGGAGCCGGGAATCCGGAATCCTGAATGAGGGAAATCAGAATATCAGAAAGTTAGATTATAGGAGGATGAGAATGGTTAATCCGGTTAGTTTATCAATGTGTTAGTTATGTCTAAGAAAACAAAGCAATTCATTCTGGTGGCGGTCTCCATTATCGCGATTCTGATATTACTGGCGAAAATCTCCAACTGGTTTATGGATTACGACGAGCAGACCGCCGGGCTCATCAATACCATAATGTTCGTTTTCATCGGGTTGGCCTGGTGTATTTACGGGCTTTTCAGCGACGACAGGAAAACAGGGGCCATCATCATCGCCTGCGGATTGTATCTGATGGTTTTGAGTTTTCTTCCGGAGAGTGATATTTTAAACGTTCTCGCCATCCTGTGCATGCTGGTTCCGATGCTGATGAGTCGGTTCCAGAGGGGCAAGGCTGATGAGGTGGAAGCCTGACTTTGTTTTTGCACCCTTGGCTGCAGGTGCGGCGCAGGGGGCTCCCTTACTTCACCGATTCGGACAAATGGGCATCGGCATCCCTATCGCAGGCCTGTTTAGGGGGCCGGCTAACGGCATCTCCGTCATTTTACTGAATCCTGTCTTCAGGAAGGGTGTCTGCTTTACTGGCCTGATTCAAGGGCCTGGGCGTCGGTGCCGAAGTAATCCTCCAGTTTTTTGAAGCTGTCGTCGGCCTGGTCGACAAAGGTGACGATGCGGTAGGGAGAGCCGAGCAACAGCTCCAGGGTTCCGTGAATCTGCTTTTTCAGGGGGTCAAGGACCCATTCGAGTTCCGCAGGTCCCTGCTTCACCTCCTGGTGGGTCTTCGCCCTCAACTCTTCCTTGAGTTCTCCTGTAAAGACTTCCAGCACATGCGATTTCCGCCAGTGCCCTGCACCCACCCACGGCTTTTTATATTCCATCACTTCGGCAATCTTCCATTCGTAGTCAAAATCGTTGAATGAGAGAAATTTCGGTTTCACATGGGCGACCCGGACCTCGTTCCTGTCGCGGTCGTATCGAATGCGCAGGTCATGGACATCAATGCCGTATTTGGCGACGATCTTCACCTGGAGGGCCCCGATGAAATGAAGGGAGCGGCCTCCCTGTTCGAATTTGTCATTCCAGGTGCGGGTAAAGCTGCTGTTGACCTGCAACAATCCCAGATCCAGGACTTCACGTAACTCCGAAATATTGAGTCGGCGGGAACGGAGTTCGTTGTTCTCGGCCCGCAGGTGCTCAATCTGCTCACTGGTTTTATCAAGGCGCCCCGCCAGTTCTGTGATTTTCTCCTCCTTGCTGCGAATCACCGTCTCCCATAAGAGGTATATAACGCCTGCCGCTCCCAGGAGCAGAATCCCATAGGCCGCATATTTGTTCAGAATCAGCAGGATCGATACCACAATCACGACCCCCAGGATCAGATAAATCTTCAGGTTTTTGAAAGATTTCATCGTTTAAATATTGCGTTGATATGATTCATTCCATGTTAAGCGTGCAATAGACTTTGCCGGACTTCCGTCACTATCAGGAAAAAACATCAAAGCTGATGCAAACTGAGGAATGGGTATTTCATCATGTAAATATACTTCAGGATATCCAAATAAAAAACCCCACATGGGAATCCTCCTGCTGAAGGTGCCTGGTGGGGAGTCTTTTCAACAAACGGGTACTCTCTGAAGAGGGCTGCGGTATGGGATATTCAACTCACGCCTTCTGCGAGGAGGGAGTTGCAGTGGGTCAGCATCCGTCACTATTACCCTCGGCATTCATCTTGTACCACGAAAG
>CAZMMX010000121.1:0-1833 GCA_964567485.1 uncultured Prolixibacteraceae bacterium
TGTTGCGGATTATTCTGAATGCGCCGTAACGGCTTACTCCCGATTGATAAATGACTTGAATGACCGCGGCAGTCTGCACCATAAGCCTCGACAGAACCACCAATACCCCTCCCAGATAGAGCCATAAGAGAAGGGACCCTTCCCTTCCCGCCAGATGGGAGGCCACGACCACGCCTTCTCCCTGGTCGGGGAGAACCAGCCGTGTCAGCGATGCCCCCCCGGTTTCCATAATCCCGGCAGAATAGTGGACAGGAAACAGGGGCATAAACAAGGATAGCAACAACGCCCCGAGGAGATATGCCCTGTTGGCCCGGAAAAAATTCTCACGACGCAGGAAAAAAAAGTACACGGCATAAAAAAGTGCCATTCCTGCCGACGCCTCAGCCATTAAAACCCAAAAAGCTTTCATAACGGCCTCTTTTGATTGTCTTTTTCCAGTTCTTTTGCTGCCATTTTCAGCATCTCTTCCAATTCAGCCATGCCCAGGTTGTTCTCCCGTGCAAAAAAAGTGGCCATCTTCGGGAAAGAACCACTAAAATAATCTTTCAGCAGAGTGCTGAACTGCACCCGGGTGTATTCGCTTTTGGCGACCAAAGGGAAAAAAAGATGGACATTCCCGATGGTTTTATGGTCGATAAAACCCTTTTTCTCCAGCACCCTCAACACGGTAGCCACCGTGGTATAGGCCGGCCGGGGCTCTTCAAACTGCTCTACTACCTCCTTCACTACCCCCTCTTTCAGGTCCCACAGGATGTGCATCACCTGCTCCTCGGCTTTGGTCAACTGCTTCATGGAAATATGATTTACTACTACAAATGTAGTAATGATTTCCGGTTTTGCAACTAATTTTTCAGTAAAATTACTATAAATGTAGTAGTAGTTCTTAAAAACTTCATTATCAGTGTTTTTTGTATTGATATTTTTCGTATATTTCTATAGCATTTGACGTTTTAACCATAAAAGCCATGGGACATGATTTTTTTCATCTTCCTGCTCCGGGCCATTATTTTACCCTGTTTTACTCGGGTGCCTTTGTGATAGCCCTGGTGGTGCTTCTGGTTGAGGGCAAGCGGCGGAAATTCGCGATGCTTCCGTGGATCCTGATGATTCTGTTTTCCCAGATCCTTTTCATCGCGGGAAGCAAGCTTATTACCCTCTCGGGGGAGGAGTGGCGTTCCATGATCACCACATTTACCCTTGTGCCGGCTCCGAAGAAGGAGCTTTTCGGGGGTGTTCTGTTGCTGGTTGCAGGATTGGTGATTGGGAAACGATGGATGAAATTCAAACCTCCATTTGCAGATGCCTTTGCCCTGGCCATTCCGTTGGCATTGGTGTTTCAGAAGGCGGGATGTTTCTTTGCCGGATGTTGTTTCGGCACCCCCAGTGGATTGCCTTGGGCGGTTCAGTACCCGGTATATACCCTTCCTCATTTCTTTCATCACCAACAGGCACTGATCGGTCCGTCGGAACTCTTCTCCCTGCCTGTCCATCCCGTTCAGTTGTACGAGCTTCTGGGAGCTCTCCTTGTGGTGATGCTGGTATGGGTGATGCGGAAAAGGTGGAAACAGACGGGGAGTTCCGTGCTTTTTTCCCTGTCGCTATACCTGGTAGTGAGATTTGGGGTGGAATTTTTTAAAGATCCGGCAGCGCATACCATCGGAGGAGCGGTGATGGGGATCTTCAACCTTACGCAATGGTCCATTCTGGTTCTCCTTCCGGTTTTCCTGGTTCTTCTGGTACGGCGGGAAATCCGCAACGCGCCGTTTTTATCCCCCCGGGGGAATGATTCTCCCCCCTCACTCCCTTCCGTGGTCTCCTTCTTTGCCCTTACGG
>CAZMMX010000122.1:0-1532 GCA_964567485.1 uncultured Prolixibacteraceae bacterium
CTTTGGAGCCAGGAATCCTTAATCTTTGTCGTGGTTTTATCCCCGACATGCTGGTCCCATGAACAGGGGATTCTGATGGCGTTAAAGCCGGCCCCGTGGACCAGGTCAATCATTTCCGGAGTCACCCGGGGATTCCCCCATCCAGTTTCACCACCTGTGGCCTCCAGGGCATTGCCCAGATTCCATCCCAGCCTCATTTTGGCCGCAAGCTCCGTGGCGTTGCTCTCCACCCCTGATTTGTCGGGGGAGAGAGGAGCGATGTTGTACCCGGGATAACGGCCCTTATCAGGCCGTTCCGAGAAAGGAAGGGTGATGGCAATAACCTGCCAGGCTGATAACAAAAAAGCACCAGCCAGTAAAAAAAAGAAAAATCGTCTCATAAAACGGGATCAGCAGGCGCAGCAGGGAACTCTTCAAATTCCAGTTCGATGCCGCCGGTCCAGCCAGCTATCAAATTATAAACCAGGCAACTGATGGCGGTCATGATAAACCCCATGATACCATACACAAAAGGCATGATAAAAAAGAAAGTAGCACCAAACCCCGGGAATTGTCCCGGTATCATGCCGCTTTTCCCGATGATGGAGAAGATCAATCCCATGGGAATCATAAATATCAGCATAACGCAAAACAGAATAACGGCAGCCACCCAGGAGGTCTGCAGAACACTAAAACGCCTGATCCTTCTTTTCATTATTGTTAGATTTAGTTTCAAGTATAAAGATACATGATTTTAGAATAGGTCAGCAGTTTCAGGAATGAAAGGATCTATATAAACCACAGTAACATCATTGAAACTCCTCGCGGCAGAGCCGGCGGGGAATCCGATTCCATCAAGGCATTCTTTAGTGTCTTGTTCGCTAACCCCACGGCAGAGCCGGCGGGGAATGCGTTCACCGGAATTCAACCTTCGACCAGGCAAACTGCAGGCCAGACAGCCATATCTCCAGGATTCTCAATGTCAGGGATATCGGAGTAATTATTTCATAACTCTGAATTTCCCGGAAAATTTCCTTTTCCGATGTATTTCGTTCCCCCGTTTTAAACCGGCCAATGGTTATGGGTGTGTGAGGCCATCCAGCTGAAGCTTCATCAGAATGTCAGTTTGATGGTCATCGCCAAGGATGAAAGTATGCTTTCCAAACTCTGTGAAGCCATTTTTCCTGAAGTACCTCCAGGTCGGACAGCGTTACTCTGGTAATGTGAAGCAGGTTCATTTAGTGTGATACAGCTTTCAGCCCGATAATCGAGCCTATTAAAGTTGCGAGGAAAAGGAGTCGCAAAAAAGTGGCCGGTTCACGGAACACAATAATGCCCACCAGGGCAGTCCCGACAGCCCCAATGCCTGTCCACACGGCATAGGCAGTCCCGATGGGAAGGGTTTGGGTCGCTTTAACCAGCAAAACCATGCTGATGACCAGGGAAACCAGGAAACCAATGTACCACAGGATCATTTCAGTTCCGGCGGTTTCTTTTGCTTTTCCCAGACACGAAGCAAAGGCCACCTCAAAGAGTCCGGCCAGAATTAAAAT